>JBAQQB010000034.1:0-4755 GCA_049306275.1 Saprospiraceae bacterium
GCCTATACTGCTCCGTAGCGAGGATTTTCAAAATCCTCGCTACGGAGCAATGCAGAGGGTTGCTTTTTTAAAGCAATTGAATATCAGTTCATTGCGCGTCAATTCAGTCGCCAAATAAATTTGGCGTACCGCTGCCGCCAATAAATTGTCGGCACCCTGCGCCAAATTAATTTGGCGCCCCACTAATCACCCCCTACAAGATTAGCGCTGGTGGGGGCCGGGGGGTGGAAAAATTCCCTTTAAAGCTCCAAAATAAAACAGCCCGCCGGGAATCCCGGCGGGCTGGGTGCGTTGTTGAGGATAACCTAAACTAAATGAATGGGCTCTTTCGGTTGATCAATCAACCATTATCATTTTGCGGACTTCCGTCCATGCGTTTGTCTCGAGTTTGTAGTAATACATGCCCGACTGCGGCAGCTGATTGCGCTGAATGGTAACTTCGTAGTACCCGGGCTCCCAGGTATTGTTGTAGCGCAACACCTCGCGGCCGGAGAGATCGTAGACCACCAGGGCTCCCTCCGCCGCCTGGTCAAAGCTGAAGGCGATGACAGTCGAGTGATCGAAGGGGTTGGGGCGGTTTTGGTAGAGCACCCGGCCTTCTTCCCACAACTGGGGCGCGCTGAACTGGACGCTGCGCAGGGTGGCGTCTCCACTGTAAGCCTCCGCGCGCAGCGGCGCGGAGCTCACGTGGGTGTTTGTCATGAGATTACAAGTTTGGATAGCTTCCAGTTGAATGGTAAAGAGGCATTGTTCAGGCGTCAGGCTGACGCCGTTGGCTACGTTCCAGCTGAAGGTGATTTGACCCTCTGCTGCGCCCTGTTCTCCAAAGTTGTCGACGCTCAGACCGGGCAGGTCGCAGGAAGTCACGCCCAGCCATTTCACGGCGGCGGGGTCGAAGTTAAGCGTGAACTGCATACCCAGGATATCGTCGAAGTTGCGTGCGTAGACGGGTATTTCATAGCGCTGTCCCTTCTCGATCTGCGTTTCTCCGAGCATGAGCTCGAGCACGCCGGCGAAGTTACGCTCCTCGATTTCACCCGTCAGCTGGCTCGGTGCGGCGCTGCCGTTGACGTCGCCGACTTTCACCGCCACAAAATCGGCGTAGAGCTGGTCGCTGCTGAGGTTGTTGATACTGATCACTTCCGGAAATACCTGGCTGAACGGATTGGCAGGGTTCGGGAAATGATAGTTCTTATCGACAAATCGCCAGGAGGTGTTCGCGGGGAAAGCGCTGTCGAGCCCCAGGATGACCTTGCGAATGGACACCATATCGACCGTAGAGACGTTGCCCGAACGGTTGGCGTCGGCGGCGATGATCTTGTAGGGCGAATTCAGGGGCTGTACGCCCAGAATGTGCCTGCTGATCAACACCAGGTCGTAGGTCGTCACACCATTATCCGGGTCGTCGAGTTTCTCCGGCGCCACCGTGTAATCATTATCCGAAGGCAGGTTGTGGAAGATGAAGGGACTTCCAGTGGTTGACGGCAGCAACGACCCTGACAGGGTTACATCGACGTTCTCAACTTCATCGCCCTGCTCTGTCTCGATCAGGCCCGCAACAGCAAAGGTAGCATTGGGCGGACAAATGTTGAAGTTGTCCTGAACGATCAGGTACACGGAGCAGAAATTGGCGTTGCCTGCTTCATCCACTACCCATACATCGACCAGGAGCGGACCTTCATCGGCACATGTCACCGTGAGCGACGTAGCAGTCGGCGGCGTTGACGGCGCCTGCGGGCTGTTGGCACGGATGAAGACGTCCAGATCTGGCGTAGCGGTGCAGTTGTCCGTGTATTCTTCGAGGAAAGACACAGCTTGTACCGTGGATGAAATACCGCCTCCCTGCTGGAATGTAAGGTCTGTGACAAGGTCTTCGCACACCATGCCCGGGAAGGTATTGTCTTCGACAATGACCTTGATCGTGTGAATCGCGGTGTTGCCGCAACCGTCCTTTGCGGAGTACTTCACGATGGTCTCGCCCAGCGGATACATGCCGCTCGCGTTTGCTCCGCCCGAGTTGGCATAGGGCGAATTGTTGGTAATGGTAAGACTTGGGCTGCAATCAGTCGCCGTCACCGTGGGCAGGTTGACGGGGCCGAACTGGCAGTTGGCGTCAACGCTGGCGTAGACCTCATCGGGCGGCAGTACTACGAAGGTTGGTGCAGTGTTGTCGTTTACTTTAATGACTTGCGTGTGATACCAGATGCCCCCCTGATTGGGATAAGCGGGATTATAGGAACACCAGTCCATGACGGTCCAGGTGCGTACGATCTTGTAACAGGCCGGATAGGCGATGAAGAATATCTGATCGGAATAGTTGGTTGCCAGCAAAGCGCAGTTGACATCCGGCAGGATGGGCTCGCGGTAGTTGACAGGCGCAGCCGGCAGGTCTTCGGGGTCCAAAAAGTCAGCCGTAATGCAGGCGTCGTTGACGGTGTAGTCAGCAGGCCACTGGATCTGGTTGCCATTGAATGGCGTCAGGTTTTGTACCGTCAGTATCTGGGTGCAGGAAGCGGTGTTTCCGGTGGCGTCGGTCGCGGTGAAAGAACGCAGGATGGTACCCTCGCCGCAATTGCTGAGGTTGATGGTCGTATCAACGGTCAGGTCGTACCCGCAGTTGTCGCCCACGATAGGCATGCCAAATACGGAGAGGTCGAAGGGATAGGTTTCGATACAATCGATGGTCTGATTGTTGGGGCAGATAATCACCGGAGGCAGGTTGTCCATGACGTTGACGACGACCTGGCAATTGTTGAAGGAGCTGGGGTTTATCGCCGAGTAAACCCGCAGGATCACATTGACCGGCGTGCCGATATCAGCGCAGGTGAAAGTCAGGTTGTCATTGAAAGTCAACCCGTTGTTGCGGCTTCCCTTGAAGGTAATGGGGCCGCAATTGTCGTAACTGCCGTCGTCCAGGTTGAAAGCAGGCACGACTGCCATTCCTCCGGCATTGATGCTCACAACCGTAAATTCATCGCAAACAGCAACAGGCGGGCTGTCATCGGAAATGACCAGTGTCGACTGGCAATTGGTGACATTTCCGCTCTGGTCTATGGCTGTGTAAGTAACTGTATAAGTACCGGCAGGCACATTGTAATGGGGCCCCAGACCAGAGCCTCCAAAGCTTCCTACCACGGAAACCGTGATATTCCCTCCCGGCGTACAGTTGTCGTTAACGGTGGCAGCAGGAAGGATAAAGGTTCCGTCGCAGGTATTGGAGTTCGTTCCTACATTGATCACGGGCAAACAGGAGATAATCGGGCCAGCGTTGTCAACTACGCTGATCTGCTGAACATGGGTTTCAACAATGTTCGGCGACGAGCACCCGTCAATCACTGTCCAGGTGCGCAGGATAGTATAAACATGCGTGGCAGGCGGACTGGAATACACGATAACATCTACATAGGTCGCTGAAAACATGCATACGTTCCCGGTTTGGATAGGCGTTCCGTCAATGGCAGGCCAGCCTGTGGAATTGGGGCTTGTGTTTGGAGCTTCGCAACTCAGGCTCACGTTGGGAGGAAACTCCACATCGTCGATATCTGCCTTGAGCAGGCTGATCGTCTGCGTGCAGGTTTCCGAATTGTTGAAATCGTCGGTGGCGATCCAGGTCCGCGTGATGACCGAAATGTAAGGGGATGGTGAAGTACAATTGGGGTTGGTCTGGGTCTCGGTATAGGTGATCGTCAAGTCGCTGTCGCAATTGTCGTCGACTATCGGATAACCCACCACCGAAGGATCGGTATTCGATGCGCAACTCACTTCAATATTGGGACAGGTGATAAAGAAGGGCTCAAGCCCGTCTGTCAGCCGCAAGTACCCCGTACATTGATTCCAGGTATTATCGTCGATGACGGTCACCCCGATCACATTGCCCAGGTAAAATCCCGGAATGGTGATGGGATCTGGCCCGGATACAATCAAAAAACCGGACAGCGTTCTCGCCTCAAGGGTTTTCGGTCCCGGACAGGCATCCGGATCTTCCAAAACCATATCCGCGGTGATCACCGCTTCACAGTTCTGGTCTACCGCCGCATCAAGCGGCGAAGAAGGAAACGGACTATTGCACACAAGGGTGCATTGAGCATTCAAATTCGCAGCGTATAGTCCAAAAAACAACAAGACAGGTAAAAGGCTCCAATGCTTCAACCATTTCGCACGAGCCTTTGTGATTTTTTGATTCCCATTCATTTTTTCCATTTTTTTCAATTTAAAATCCTGAATATCCATGGGTTATTTAAGGGCAAGGCAAAGCCAGGGCTTCTCTCGCCAGTTTAAAAGCGATAGCCAAAAGAGTTTCCGTGCAAGCACAGCCGTCAACAGCCATGAGCAGTGATGAATGCCCTGCCACACACTGGCGCAGGCCTTGCACAGATCGAAAAATTAAAACAGCAAAAGGGGAAATCGTACCTAAGGAAGGAATACTTGTTTTCTCATAGTATGCCTAACCCGTTCGGCGATTTACCGTTCGTTTCTCTTTAAAGCAAGTACCGTGCCAAATTCCTTCTGCCCGGCAGGGCATAGGTTCGGCTTTGTATTTGCTATCACTCCATAGTTTTTGCCCGCTTCCGTGCCAGAAGCACGGTCCCTTCGCAGGCGACAACTAGTATAAGGCAAAAACCTTGCCAAAAAAAAAGCCCCTCCCTGTAAAACAGAGAGAGGCTATCCCAAAAACCGATTTAAGCTTTTTATGAAAGGGCAGCCGAACGGCTGCCCTTTCTTCGGTTATTTCTTATTCGAGAATGATCATCTTCC
>JBAQQB010000035.1:0-36951 GCA_049306275.1 Saprospiraceae bacterium
ACAATATCGGCCTGGCTGATATTGAGAGTAAGCATCGGTATTTGTGTTTGTCCAACTCAAATTTACCATGCTTACTCGCTTTTTCCCAATCAGCCTTTTGCACAAAACCTATATCAGTTCAGTATAACAAATAAAGACTTCTTGAAAGTAGAACAGAACATATCAAGACTTAAATACCTGCTGACATTGTACAAAATGACAGTAGAAGACTTGTTATTGTCTGTAAGTGAAGGACTTAAAAAACCATTAACCAAGGACGACATTTTATCAAATGAGATAAACGTCAGTCACTTAAAACGGATAGATAAGGTTTTTAACAAAGGACTTCATTACTATTTAGATCCAAAATCTCCAGAAGTTTCCAAGGATGCGAGTATTTTCTTTAGGAAAAACAAGTTTGGAACAGAACTTAATATTGGTGCAAAGAAAATTGTAAACCAATTTGAAGAATTCAAAATATCGCTATCAGCAATCTCAAAATTAGCTGAGATAAATATTGACAGGTCTTTACCAATCTTTTCAGCGCAAGACGACCCGAAGTCTATTGCAACAAAAATCAGAAAAGAATTATATCCTGATTTCAACCCTATACCTAAGGAGTTTTTACGGGCATTGATTTCAAAATTTGCTGAGAAAAATATTTTGGTTTTTGAGTTTGTAGAAACTTGGAATAAAAAAGAAAAAGCGAATATTGACGGCTTTTTTCTTGCACCAAATGTAATAGTTCTAAAAAGACAACAATCTTCTTTCAGGAGAGAGATTTTTACACTTATACACGAATTAGGACACTATTTACTTAACGAAGAAGAAATTGAAGAACTTGATATTTCGAACTTAGCAAACAATAAACTTTCAGCCATCGAAAGATGGTGCAATGACTTTGCATATTATTTCTTAGCAGGAGAATACAATAAAGCATTTGAACAAATTGATAAAGCGGACGGAACAAATGACTATCACTTTGAACTGATTGAAAGCATTTCAAAGCATACACATTTAAGCAAAATTGCATTATTTACAAAACTTCTATTTCAAAGAAAAATCTCTCAAGACAACTATTACAACATCAAAGCAGACTTTGACGAGCAATACAGATTACGTCAGGAAGAAGAGAAGAAGCAAAGAAAACTTGACAAATTAAAGGGTATTCAAAAAGGTGGTTCAACACCCAAACCTATTAATTCGCCTTTGCTCATATCAACCATAACGACTGCTTTCTACGAAGGAGTGATAAACGAATATGATGTTTGTAAAACTCTTAATATTTCACCTGATAAACTAGAAAAGTATTTGCAATGAAAGTAGTAATCGACACAAATTCGCTCTTGTCGTTGGTTCGTTACTACTTGCCATTTGACAAAAAAGGGGTTCTGTTTCAATTTATCAAATCAAAAATCGAGAACGGTGACATAATCATTATTGACAAAGTTCTTGATGAATGCACCTACAGTTCAAAAGGACTCGTTCTTTCCAAACTACCCTACCTAAAAGACAAAACTTTTTTGAAAGACTCAAAAGTTCCCTACAAAACTGATAGCTTACTTGTCCCAAATACAAGGCAGTTCTTTCACCAGTTGAATACTGTATTCGTGAACGCACCAATTAGAAGAAAACTTACAGAAGTAGAGTTTGAAAATCAAAAGAACTCTTTCATTGAAAGTGCTGATATGAAACAAGTAATCTTGGCCTTGGATTTAAAAAACCAAGGCGAGCAAGTAATTATAGTAACAGAAGAAACGGAAAGCAGTAACGACAACAAACTTTTCAAAAAGATACCTGCGATTTGTAAAGAGTTAGAGATTGAAACGATGACTTTACCCGAATTAATTGCGAAATATGACGGTATTGACATTGACTTCCAATAGAAAACCTACGCACAACAGCGTGTTACCTCAATTGGCGGTGACATGCAAAATTGAGGCTGAGTGCTCCTATCAAACTTTAGTGCAGATTGACAGTGAAGTGCTCCGAAATCGCCAACTACGGCAACACGCAAAACGTTAGTGGCTACCCCCCCAGAAAGACACTGGCGAGTCTCCCCCAAAATTTGTAACTTGGGAACCAAAAGGCATCCGGAAAGCCTTGAAGAGTTGTCAAGTCACTGAAGCATGAAGCTGAGCAAGAAACAAATCCAACTAATCAAGGCATACCTGGCCGATAAGCCGGTGAACAGAGCTTACTTGTTTGGCTCCTATGTCCGTGGCGAGGCAAAGAAGGGAAGCGATGTGGACATCCTTGTTGAGTTGGATTATACCCAGCAGATAGGTCTGGTATTCGTCCAAATGAAGCTAGACCTGGAAGAGTTGTTACATAAAGAGGTTGATTTGGTATCGGCCAATGGGGTCTCCAAGTACATCAAACCCATCATAGACCGCGAAAAAGAGCTGATCTATGCCCGATAAATTTGGTGATAAGATCCGGCTCCAACATACGCTTGATGCTATTGAGACTATTGAGGGGTATATAACAGTTGCTGATTTTCAAGCTTTTTCCGATAATTTGATGATGCAGGATGCTTGTATCCGGCAGCTTCAAGTCATCGGAGAGTCATGCAGGAATGTATCTCCTGAATTGCGGGAGAAGTACCCTGAAGTGCCCTGGAGTCAGATTGTTGGCTTGAGGATCATCGTAATTCACCAGTATTTTGGGGTCGACATCAGGGTGATTTGGGAGGTAATACAGAGTGATCTTCCCGTCTTTAAGGTTCAGGTTAAAAGAATCGTTGAAGAATTAAAATGAAAAGGCAGCTCCTAATCGAGTAGGGAGAGGTGAGCCATAGCGCCCACCCCAGCCCTCTCACACCACCGTACGTACCGACCTGGTATACGGCGGTTCATGAAACAACGCTCTTTTGACAAACATGGTGGTAATAGTCCTTGAAAAACAACGACCCGACTTCAGAGGAAGAAATCTGGATACCAATCAAAATGAAATGACCCACCCCCTCATCGCTGCAAAAATTATCGCCCTGAAAGATGCAGATCTGGCACTCCGGGATAAACTGGCTCAAACCGGTCAGCTCGGTGAGGGATACCATGCAGACATGAAAGATCTGCACAACAGGAATGCGTTGATATTGAATGACATGATAGACGCCATCGGCTACCCCACCATCGACAAAGTAGGCGAAGAAGCCCACCAAGCGGCCTGGTTGGTCATCCAACATTCGATCGGACAACCCGGCTTTATGAAAAAGTGTGCGGCTCTATTAGAAGAAGCCGTTAACCAGCATCTTGCCGACCCGAAGAATCTGGCTTACCTGACCGACCGGATAGCAGTACTGGAAGGCAAACAGCAACGCTACGGCACTCAATTTGATTGGGACGAAAACGGCGAACTCAGCCCGGTCCTCATCGACGACCCGTCCGAAGTCAACGAAAGGCGAAAATCCATCGGGCTGAACACCCTGGAAGAACAAACGGAGATCATTAGAAGACAGGCCAAAGCTGAAAACCAATCCCCTCCGGCTGACGTGGAGAAAAGAAGGCAGGAAGCCGACGAATGGAGAAAAAGCGTTGGTTGGATCCGCACCATCATCCTGCTCCTCGCAGCCCTCTGCCACTTCCCCGCCCCCGCCCAAACACCCTTCGAAAAAGCAGACTCCATCGCCGCGGCATTCGCCGAACCCTACGAAAATGTCGAAGACCTGGCCCTGAAGCTGACCCGGACTCTTTCCACAGATGAGGAAAAAGCCCGGGTATTTTTTATGTGGATCGCGCATCACATCCGCTATGATTGCGGTAAGTTTCATAATCCTGAAAAACCTGAATTCCGGAGCCGCATGGAGTGGATGGCGAAATATGAGTTGTAAAGCCCGGGAACCAATTTCCGGAAATATCAGTTAAAACTCCATATTTTGCCTCTTTATCAGCCCTATGAAAGTCGTCAGCGAACTCATAGAATACTTCAAGTATGACCTCAGCAGGGAAGACCTCCTGTACCTGAAGGAACAGGGCTTTTATCAAGGCCGCCTCGACGGCGAAATCCTTCCGGAAGACTACGAGTACTTTTTCGGAGATGAACACGAGGAACGGGGAGGTTCGGATAAATGGGATCTCGACTGGATCGACGACCTGCCTTATGCGACCACCACCCAGTCGCTCAACGAAGGGTACGCCCAACAGCGCAGCGGTAAGGGAGGGAAAAAGCGAAAAGAAAGGCTCTCTTTCGACGCCTTCAATGCCCTGCTGCTCGAAAAGTACATCCCCGAGTGGGAAAAAGACCTGGCAGGTATGTACAACTGCCTCCCAGGGGTGAAAGGCCTGGAACGGGTCCGCAAAGCCCTGTCCTCCCCCATCGTCTGGGACACTCAGAAGTTGCACCGGAAACTTTGGGGGCTTTTGAACAAATACGACGCGGCAAAATCGCTGACCGACTCCGTATTGAACATGGCCTACCTGGATGCCTGCTTTCAGGCAGCCCATCTTCTACCCCCAAAGCAGCGCAGGCGTCTGCGAAACTGGATCCTGGGCAGCAAGCCCATGCATGAATATCCGAACCGCGAAGCCTTTTGGTGGATCAGGCAGCTATACCAGCTGCAGGGAATGGTGATCCGGTATATGGAGCGCTACCTCCGGGAGGAGGGCTGGCAGGAGCATTCACTCCACTTCGACATGGCCCTGGGAGGAAATGTCCGCCTCTCGGCCTGCTTATTGCTGTTTCACTTCGCCAGGGAACGGCAGTCCGACCCCGGGACATACGCCGTGCACTTGCTGGCAAATGACGACCAACTGCAGCAGGCCCTGGATGCATTCCTGATCCATACAGGCCCGGAAGGCGCCCGGGTCCTGAGGATGCTGCGGGATGCTCCCGGCAAAAAGGGCTCGGGCTCCAGCATGAGTCCCATCACCCGTTTGTTTGGCAAGATCGATCTGCCTTATTGGGCAAGGCATATGCGCTACAACGAATGGTATATGGAGGGCGCAATAGTCACCAGGGAAACGGCCGCCCCCTTTCTCATCGGGGAAACTTCGACGCTGCCTGATCCGGAAGAAATGAAAAGACCGGAGAGAATGTACTGGCAGCCTTCAGGCTCTACCGGGAAGTTATTCCGGGAAATAGAAACCGGACTTTTGATGTTGTATGATAAAAAGTTCTCGGGGGCTGCAGTATCAGGCGACCTGTGGTTTGTCGGCTATTCGGACTATCAAATTTATGATCTGAAGAAATTGAAAGCGCAAATATTCAAACCATGAGCCATATAGAGATCACGCTCAGCCAGGCCAAGGAACTCATCAAAACCATGGCTTCAAGGGAAAGCATCCTGCTGCTCTCTGCACCGGGCGTGGGCAAGTCAGATATCGTCAGGCAGGCGGCGCAAGAGGCGGGCCTGCCGGTGCGCTCCCTGCTGGGCACCCAGATCGCCCCGGAGGACGTCAGCGGCATCCCCCGCATCATCAATGAGCGGTCGGTGTTTTGCCCGCCCCGCATCCTGCTGCCGGAGACACCAGAGCCTTTCTGCCTGTTCCTGGATGAGTTCCCTGCCGCAGGGCCGGACGTTCAGAAAGCCCTTTACGCCCTCCTGCTGGAAAGGCGCCTGGGCGAGCACCAGTTGCCCGAAGGCACCTGGGTGGTGGCCGCCGGCAACCGGCAGGAAGACCGGGCACTGGTGCGCCAGATGAGCAGCGCGCTAGTCAACCGGGCTTTCCTCATCCATGTGCGCGCGGATGTGAAGGAATGGCTGCGATGGGCCCAGGCCAACGGCGTGCGGCACGACATTATCTCCTTCATCGTGTTCATGCCGGAAGCCCTGATGCGGCCGGTGCCAAACAGCCCCTCGCCCTTCTCCACGCCCAGAGCCTGGGCCTCCCTGTCGCAGGCGCTCGACATGACGGAAAAGGACGGGGTCCTCAACCGCGAATTGCGCCGCGCCCTGGCCTTCGGCAGGGTCTCCGCGGAAGACGCGGCCATTTTCTGCGCCATGGCGGAGGGATCGATCCAGGATCTCAAGCCATTGGATCATTACCTCGAACATCCCCATGATGTCCCGTCCGACCCAGCCGCCTGCTGGTTTGTGCTGCAAGGCATCAAAAAAAGGGTTAGAGAGGGCGCATTGGACCAATTTACACCGGAGACGCTCAACGACTTCCTCCTGGCCCTGCCGCTGGAGCACCGCTGTGTCTTGTTGGTCAATGACGTGGATGAATGGGGGCGATTGGGAGTAGACCATGCCCTGTTCGAATCGCTTCTGCAGGTAACCGGCCTGCAATAATGGAATCGCAGGAGAACATATTGAATCAGGCAAAGCTGGCTTTGCAAAACGTCCTGATCAGCATGCCCCACCTCGCCGGATTGGTGGAGACTATCAAGCTTCAGGCAGAACCCCGCATTTCCACGGCTGGCATATTTGCATCAGGGCGCCTGGTGTTCAACCCGGAATGGTTTGATCAACTCAGCCTCCGGGAGGCTACCTTCATCCTGGCACACGAACTCATGCACCTCATGCTGCTCACCCACAGCCGGATGGACAAAGGCAATGCACCTGTTTTCAATGTGGCCCACGACCTCATTATCAACAACCTTCTTGAAAATGAGCTCGAAATGCGCACGCCGGCCAACGGGCTTACCTACCGCGACTATCTGCCCCGGCAGTATTGGAATGATTTCGAGAGAGACATGCCTTTGGAAACTCTGGCTGCTTTGCTTCAACAACCAGACTCAAAGGATATCCGGAGGGCTTCGGCATGGCTTTCGGTCAAGCAAAAAACCAGTGACACCGCACTCGCCACAGCCCTGAAAGACCTGGTTAGCGTCCCTTCCCTTCCCAATGAACAGCCCTTTGAAGGCATGGATGCACTGACCCCCCAAATGGAATTGGAATGGTATCCGGAAGAAACCTGGGAAGCTCTGAGGACAAAGGCCCAACAAACAGAAGAAAAGGTCTATGAATCCATCGGCACAAAAGACCTCCTGGAGCGCGTCGAAAGCGGATTCCAGGGCCAGGGCAGGGGAAATGAATCTGGCGCATACCAGTACACCTACGAAGCGCTCAAAACCCACTACAACCCGCCCTGGCAAATGGCCCTGCAGCAGTGGATGGAAGCCACCTCACCCGGCCCCCGTTCCTACGCCCGCCCCAGCCGCCGGGGACAGTATCCCGACTTCGTGCGGCCGGGAAAGACCCGGGAGGGCCAAACCCTCCACATCGTACTCGACACCAGCGGCTCCATGAGCAACGTGCTGCCAAAAGCCCTCGGCGTGATCGGATCCTTTTGCTCCCTCATGCAAATTGAAACCATCCACATCATCCAATGCGATACGGCGGTGACGGCCGATGAATGGGTGGACACCTCTCAACTGGGAAGTTTCCAGATCGGCGGCTTCGGCGGCAGCGACATGAGCGCGGCGATGCAACGCCTGGCCGAAGACCAGGAAGTCGAGCGCGCCATCGTCATCACCGACGGATTTATCAACTACCCCCAAACCTCCATGCCCTATGAGGTCTTATGGGTGCTCACCGCCAATTACAACAGCTATGCCCGGGGATTTTCCCCTCCCTACGGACAGTGCATCCAGATCGACGGGTGATCACTCATGCACAATCCGCCCAAAATACTCCTGATACTTCCCCGCCGCCAGCTCCGCATCAAACGCCTTGGCTATCCTGCTAACCTGCTCCGTGATCTTCGGATCGTCTTCTGCGTAGAGGTATTTGCTGAAGCTCAGGCCGTCTTCCTTGATCCCCAGGCCCAGCTCGATAGACCCGTCGCTCAGGTGTAGTTGCCGGCCGGTGTATTCATGGTATTTGTCCTCGACGATGTGATCGCGGGTCCAGCCCATCTGCTCCAGCACAAAATCCAGGAAAACCTCAAACATCTCGGGCTTGACGGGATACAGATTGTAGTAGTGATCCTTCGTATACCGCCCGGTCCAGTTGGGCAACTTGTCCAGTTTTTTCAAATGCAGCTTATCCCTCCCGCCTTCGTTTTTCCATTCAAAAAAAGTGTGAAACCAGGTCAGATCGATCTCATCGATGCTGATCATCCGGGTGCCGGTGTCGTCGAAAGGCACGGTGTAGGCGCTGTCTTCCAGAAAGTCGTAGACGATGAGGGCGTGTTCGAAGGCGGGTGGCGTGTTGGAGTTCCAGTGTTGGAAACTGCCCACAAAGACGATGCCGCGCCGGTCGGGAGAAAAGCTGAGAGCGCCTTTGTAGGAGGATGGCGAGTAGTTGTCGATACCATAGTTGCTGGGGTTGAAAAGCCAGGTTTCCATGGTGTTCACATCGAGCACCAGATGCTCCCCTACCATCAGGTAGCGCCCGCCTGCAATGGTATCGAGCTTGCCTACCGCGGAGAAGTCGTTCGCGGCAAAGACTTCAGAAGCCTTGCCCGGCTGGCCGTCCTGGCTGTCAAGGAATTGCAGCTTGGCGAAGTCGCTGCTTTGCACGTAAAGGGGCTTCACCACCGGCTCGCCGTTTTCCAGGGAGATGAGGTACAGGCTTTGGCTCCCGGCTACCAGCGTAGGACTTGGGGCGCCCTCAAGGGCGTAAACCTTCCACAGGTAGGGGAGGCCGGTATTGACCTGCAAGGCGCCGGGAAATTGCACGGGCTTTCCCTCGTGCCAGACGGAGTACAGCACCGATCTGGTTTTTACCCTCCCGTAGTTCATGTTATAGCTAGAGCCCGTCCTGCCTTCGGTCTTCACGACAAAGGGTCCATACTCCACGGAGGCGGTGACGCTTTCGTCTTTCTTTTTCCGGGTGGAAAAATAGATAATGGCTACAAGGGCGATTATGCCCAGGGCGATAAGGGTGATTTTCATTGGCGGGGTTTTTGAAATTTATACCAAATCTTCTTCTCTCCACTCCTGCTGCCGGGTTTCCATATCCCGTTGCGGTGGCTTGTTGAGGTCGAGCGAGGAGCCGAAGTCGGCAGCATGCAATTTTTCTCCCTTGTACAGGGAAATGGTCTGCTCAAAACTGACGATGCGTACAAAAGACTGCTGGTCGCGGGTGGCGTAGTGCCATTGCTTGACCTCCAGCCCTTTTGCGTAGCCCGCCACAAAGCCTTTTCCCGTCTTGAAATGGGATGGGAAATACTCCTGGCCTTCCACTTTAAGTGAGGGAGGTGGGTTGTCGGGACGAAATTTGCCGAGGTTGGTTTCGAAAATATTCAGCTCCCTCTCCAGGTACGCATTGAGCAGGGCGCTTTTCTGTTCGAGAAAAACGAGCCGCTCCTCCCTTCCTGAATTGACGGTTTGCAGCAGTTTGTCTGAGTTGCCGTCGTTCCAGTCGTATTGGGTAATGCCGGCCACCTCCAGGCTTTCGGCCCGGATGTCCATCGCATCGCCTTCTTTAGCAAAGTAGACTGCGCTGAGCGAGGGCTCGATGAATATCCTGCCCTGCCGCCTGGGTTCTTCGGTCCTGGACTTTTCCCTCGTTTTACCGTATTCACCCTTTACCGGCTGGTCTCCTATGCCCATGAATCTTTCCAGGTGTTCCTCGATGGCCAGGACGTCCTCGCTCGAAGCGCCGTCGAGAGCCAGCAGATCCTTTTCGCTGCCGTCGAGGAGTTTTGCGCGCAGCTCATAGGTGTAGTTCACCCCGTTTTTCCCGGTCGATTTCTTCTCCACCACATAGAGCTGCTTGACCTGTCTGGTGGGTATCTTCCGGTTGCCGCGCCACCAGGGTATGGGCTTGTGCACCACCGTCAGGTACTGGCTGTCGGCGTCGATAAAGGTTTTGTTGAAAAAAAGGCAAAGGGTGTAATACGTCAGGTACACCCCGACTGCCACGTGGAGGATGGGGAAAAGCACCATGATCCAGGGCGCATCGCCCGAAAAGGCCAGGGAATACCAGAAGATGAGAAAGCCGTCCCAGGCAATGCTGAAAAACAGCAGGAAAAACGCGATCGGCGTAAACCACCGCAGCGTGATGCCGATGGAACGGGAGTCTTCGTATACCTCGATTTTTTTCTGTCCGAACATCTTTCTTTTCGTTTATCGTTTATCGTTGAGCGTTTACGAAAGCGATAAACGCTTAAATTTGCTCCCCTGCTGAAAATTTCACAAGATACCTAATTCCCCCTAATTCCGCCACCACTCAAACTCGTTCCATGCATCTGAGCGAAATCCTCAACCACCTTGGCGAAGACCGCGAAAACTACTTCAACGCCGTCTCCCCGCCCATTATTCAGTCGAGCAACTTTGCGTTCCGCACGCTCGACGACTTCCGCAACGCCATTTCCACCGAGATGGAGAGCCATATCTACACCCGCGGCAACAACCCCACGGTTGAGATCTTGCGCAAGAAACTGGCGGCATTGGAAGGGGCCGACGACGCCCTGGTGTTCAGCAGCGGGTCGGGCGCCATTGCCGCGGCCATCATCGGCAACGTCAAGGCGGGCGACCATGTGGTCTGCGTGAAAAACCCCTATTCCTGGACCAAATTGCTGCTCACCAGCCTGCTGCCCCGCTTCGGGGTCACCCATACCTTTGTTGATGGCGCGGATACCGCGGCGATCGAGGCGGCGGTGCAGCCCAATACCACCCTGCTCTACCTCGAAAGCCCCAATTCGCTGACTTTCGAGCTGCAAGACCTCGAAGCCTGCGTGGCCATCGCCAAAAGGCACAACCTGGTCACCTGCATCGACAACAGCTACGCTTCGCCCCTCTACCAGCAACCCATCAAATGGGGCATCGACATCGTGCTGCACTCGGGCACCAAATACCTCAACGGCCACAGCGACGTAGTGCTGGGCGTGTTGGCCAGCAATAAAGCCATGATTGAAAAACTCTTCGAGTCGGAGTTCATGACCCTGGGCGGCATCCTGAGTCCGCACGACGCCTGGCTCGTCACGCGCGGCCTGCGCACGCTGCCCCTGCGCCTGCAGCGCTCGCACGAGAGCGCCCTGCTGCTCGCCCGACGCCTTGAGCAACACCCCGCGGTAGAGTCGGTGCTGCACCCCCTCCTCCCCTCTTTCCCGCAGTACGAACTGGCAAAAAAGCAGATGAGCGGCACCGGCGGGCTGTTCTCCGTCTATTTCAAGGCAACCCGGATCGAGCAGATGGAGGACTTCTTCCACAGCCTCCGCCGCTTCCTGCTGGCCGTCAGCTGGGGCGGGCACGAATCGCTGATCCTGCCCTCCGCGGCATTTTACAAAATACCCGGCCGCCCCGACAGCGCCCTGCCCTGGAATCTGGTGCGGTTTTACATCGGGCTGGAAGACCCGGAGTGGCTGTGGGAGGATCTTTTGACGGGGTTGGACAGGATGGACGCCGGATCGTCAGGATTATATTAACGGGAGGTTCGGGTTGTTAAACGGGGGCGCCAAATTTATTTGGCGCAGGGTAGAGCCAATTTATTGGCGATAGCGGTGCGCCGAATTTATTCGGTGCAAACAATTGGGAATCCTGGCATTCGTGCCGAATAAATTAGGCAAACCAAGCGCCAAATAAATTTGGCGCCCCCTTGGGGTACCCGAACCTCACTTCTCAGCAATGACAAGCATCTCAAAATCCTCCGTTGTCAGCTTGTCTTCGCGGGAGAAAGCCCCCAGTTTTGCCCCGTAGATGTCGATGCTGATCCAGCCAAGCGATTTGAGCAGCCAGGTGATCTCGCTGGGCACGTAATAGCGCTCATTGCAGTCCAGTTCCATCAGCTTGCCATCATCGTCCTCCAGCTTGGTGATGTTGTGGTCGCGGAAGGTCATCAGGTCAAAGGTGATGTTGTGGTAGGTGGCGCCGCCCCCCTTGTCCTCTGCCTCCATAAATTCTTTTACGGAATGAAAAAGGGGAAAGAGGCCGTTGAGGTTGGTGAAAATGAATTTCGACTTTGGTTTTAGCGCCTTGGTCACATTCTTCAAGATCTCAAAGTTCATCTCATCGGTTTCCATGAGCGAAAAACCGCCTTCGCAAAGCATGATGGCCACGTCGAAACGGCCCTCGAAGGGCAAATTCCGGGCGTCGTGCAGCATGAAATCGATATGGAGATTCCTGCTTCTGGCTTTCTCACGAGCTCTTTCCAGCATCGTTTCAGAAAGATCGATACCCGTCACTACATAACCCCGGCTCGCCAACTCGACCGAGTGGCGGCCGGTACCGCAGCCCACGTCGAGGATGCGCAGGGATTTGTCGTAGTTCAATTCCTTTTCAATGAAGTCGCATTCCCCTATCGTTCCCTGGGTGAAGGACTCCTCGTCGTATCGCCGTCCGTAATTTTCGAACAGCGCTTCGTACCATTGTTTTTGAGCCATGACAATTTTTTAGTTTTCAATTTTCGGATTTCAATTTTCAGTTCAATACAACCAATCCTGACGATCCGGCGTAATCCTGTTCAATCCTGTTCAATCTTGTCCAACTCGTCTTCAATGGCCTGCATCAACTCTGTGGCAGAGGCAATTCCCGTCCGGAAAATATTGGCTACCTGGCTTTTGATGATGACATTGGAGCGGAGGAGATTGCGAAATTCATCGCTTCGCACCACCGGTTCGACTTTCTCCCAATTTCCTGCGTAGTCGTTCAGGTAGGGGAAACTGCGGTGGAAGAATGGCATGTACTGGTCCAGCAGAAAAGTTCTGTCCGTTTCAAACCAGGCCTCATAGCCGGGGTAATTGATGGCGTATTGCCGGATGATCATTTCCGAGAGTTCTTTATTGGAGATCAAACCGCTTCCTCCTCTCTGTTTCAACGCCTGATAACCGATATCCGTTTTCTCAAACCAGGAGAAGTTGAGCTGCGTCAGCAAGAACATGTTAAGACTGTCGTTGGCTGTTATTTCTGCCCCGGATGTCAGGATCACCTTGGCGCCCCTGACGATCAGATCGACCAGCTGCAGGCTGGAGTGCATGGCGGCGGTATCGGCTGCAAGGTCGGCGTGGATGCGCTCCAGTGTCTGGATTTCCAGCTTGCGGCTGGCGGAGGCCTCCCGCCAGTTCTGCGCCATGAACGAGATGCTGATGCCGGTGACGATCACGATCAGTTCGAAGAAATATCTCTTCAACTCAGAGAAATAATTGTTCTTTGGCATTTGGATCAACTTTCACCAAAGATAGCTCATAATCATAGCTTAATAAAGTAACAAGCTCTTTCTCCCAATCGCACCACATACACCCCCGACTGCAACCCCGACACGTCCATTCTCACAACCCGCGGTAGCGTGGCCTCCACTCGCAAAACGACAAGACCCTGCAAATTGACGATTTCCACAACCGCCTGCCCGGCGCCCGGCGCTTCCAGCACGAGCCAGTTGTCCGCAGGGTTGGGATACAACTTCAGGGGCGCTGATGCTGGCTCATCCACCGCCGTGGTGGTCGTCGTCACCTCAATGGCATTGGAATAATCGCTGAGGCCGTATTCGTTTTTCGCTTTCAGGCGGTAGCTGTAAACTGTTCCTTTTTCCAACCCAACGACCTCAGCCTGATTGCCTGCAAATCCAAGTCCTTCATAGCCTGGCAAATAGGTGGTGAAATTATCGTCAGAAACGTACAGCAGGCAGGAATCGGCGTTGGAAGCGCACTGCCAGTTGGCTACGAAGCTGTGGTCGGCGATGTCCGTGGCGGCATTGGCCGCGGGCGCGTCGAGGTCGGCGGCCAGGGTGATCGGGAGAATGATATCGCTTTGAATCGAAATTGTGTTGGAATAGATCTTGTACCCGGAAGCCACCACCTCCAGCGAAGCGTTTCCGGAACCGCTGAAAAAACTGGCGGTACCGCCCGATGAGGTCAGTTTGCTCTCCCCGCCTATCGTCACCTCCGCTCCTTCCACGGGCTGGCTGAAAACATTGGACACCTCCACCAATACCTCATAGCACCCGCCCATGATCACCACCTCCGTTGTGTTGGCGGACACGCTGCTGCTGCCGCTCTCCGGACAGAATCCCGGCGCGCTGACCGTCCAGTTGTATACCCCTGCCAACAAGCCGGGGAAAGCATACACCCCTGCCGGATACGGCGTGCCGTTGAGCGTGATGCTGGCCCCGCTGATCGGATCGCCCAAAGCCGTGAAGAGGTTAAAGGTGAGGGTGTAGGTCGGCACGACGGCCTTGCGCAACAACAGGCCTTCATCGCCCAGGATGTAGCCCGTGCCGTCGGGACCGTAGGTCAGCACATACAAATCGCGGGTGGTCTGGCTGTTGACCTGCTCCCAGGTCGCGCCGCCGTCTTCGGTGTTCTCCAGCATGCCGTCCCAGCCTATGGCGGTCCAGGAAATGGGCGACTTCATCTTCACATCGCTCACCCGGCCGATGTTGTCGAGATAGGAGTCAGTCCAGTTTGCCCCGGCATCCGTGGTTTTGACAACGTCGTAGTTTTTGCCTGTAATCCCCGTATTCCGGTCAAGAAAATCGATGCCGCAATGCCATTGGTTGAGGTTCTGGGCCACCGGCGACCAGCCGTTGCCCCCGTCGACGCTCCGGTAAACGTAGTATTTGGACCTTGCGTACAAGGTATCGCTTGTAGGGAAGGCCATGTCGTACAAAGGCGCCTGGGCCGGAGTCAGCACGAGCGACCAACTGGCGCCGCTGTTAGTGGTTTTGTAGAGCTTTTCCACCCCTGCAAAACCGGTTGTCGAATTGAGAAAACGAATGTCGCCAAAACTCTCCGCGCCGGAGGTAAAACCTGTGTTGGACGATTGCCAGGTCGTGCCCCCATTCACCGATTTGAGCAGGGTATTTTGCGTGCCTACGATAAACAGGGTTGAAGGACTCACCGCCCAAATGCCCAGCAGGTCGGCCGTTTGACCTGAATTGAGGTTGGTCCAGGAGGTGCCGCGGTCAATGGACTTGACCAGCAGGCCGGCATTTCCCACGCCGACGAGGGTGGAATCGTTGAGGAAACAGACGTCGTTGAGGCGGTGGTGCAGCACGCCCATGGTCACCTGGGTCCAGGCAACGCCATTGTTGGTACTCTTGCGGATACGGCCGCTCTGGCCCACGGCGTAGTAGTCCCCATTGGGTTTATGGCTGATGCCGTAGATTTTAAAATCCATCTGGTTCTGCACCAGGGTCCACGTCTCGCCCCCGTCGGTAGTGCGGGCGATATGGCCATTGGCGTTGCCCAGCGCGATGCCGTTCAGGGCGTCTTTGAAAGAGACCTTTTTCATGCCTCCGCTCATCTGGGTGTTCCCGGTTTCGGTCCAGGTCTGGCCGCCGTCGGTGGTTTTTTTGAGGGTGGAAATATTCGACCGCACCAGGTAGCCGGTGTTGTTATCCACGAAAAAGACCTGCTCGCAGGTCTCGGGCTCGAATTCGGTCCAGGTACCGCCGCCGTTGCTGGTTTTGTAGCCTCCGGCAGGCGTGCCGTTGAGGGCGGCGGCCATGAAGCCGTTGTTCAGGTCCTTGAAATAAAAAGACCGTATCTGGCTGTTGATGCTGGAGTTGGACAGCCAGCTCAGCCCGCCGTCGAGGGTTTTGTAGAAAATGCCGCTGGATCCCACATAGCCCACGCTGGCATTGTAGAAATACACGGTGAAAAACATATTGTCGTTAATCCCGAATATCTCCACCCAGGTTGCCCCGCCATCGGTGGTTTTAAGCAGCCTGCCGTGGTTTTCCTCGTATCGGTTGCCCACCAGGAAACCCAGGTTGTTATCGAGGAAAAATATTTCACGAAAAAAATAGGGATAGCCGGTGTGATAGGCCGTCCAGCTAAGCCCCCCGTTGGTCGTTTTGAGAAAAGCCCCGCCGGCGCCCACCGCAAACCCCACATCGTCGGAGAGGAATTCAACGCTGACAAGTGAAGAATTATAGGCAGCATTGCCCGCTTCGACCCATCCGTCGTCGAGTTGGGCGGAAAGGGGCAGCCAGCTGATTAGCAAACATAACAGCAGGTGGATATTTCTCATGGCGGAATGTATAAAAAGGTGATTTCATACACTTGGAATCAACCGCAATGAGGTAATGAAGTGGGTTAAAGATACTAAACAGGAGCAAAAACCGCCAGCCGTTTGTTAGAAAAAAGGGCGAATCGCTTTTTCAGGCCGTGGGCAGGGGAACCGGTGAATGCCCTCTCAGGTGATCATCCACCTTTTTCAGGCTTTCTTCATTGTCGGAAAGAATAATCAGCATGTCGCCCGCCTCGATGACCGTCGAGCCGCTCGGGATGAGGTATTTATCTTGCCGGTGGATCATCGCGATAATGGCGTTTTTGGGAAAAGCCAGGTCTACGATCTTTTTACCTGCGGCATGGCAGGAGGCATCGACCTGCACCTCCTTCATAGCCGCCTTTGGGTGCTCGGTCAGCAATTTGTCGGTCGGAGAAAGGGGCTTGGCCTTCTCCGGCAGCGCCACGTGCAGCCATTTGGCTACCCGCGTTAGCGAAGTGCCTTGTATCAGGACAGATGTCAGGGAAATGAAAAACACGATGTTGAAGATCATGTCGGCCTTTTCAATCCCCGCCAGCAAAGGGTAGGTTGCAAACACGATGGGCACGGCGCCCCGCAAGCCGGCCCAGGAAATGTACCAGCGCCGCCTCGCCTTCATTTTGAAGGGGATCAAACTGATAAACACCGCCAGTGGGCGCGCTACCAGGATCAAAAACAGCGAGATGAGCATGCCGATGCCGATGACGGGCGGTATCTCGGAGGGAAAAACCAGCAGCCCCAGGGTGAGGAACAACACGATCTGCATCAGCCAGGCCAGTCCGTCGAACATCTTCAAAATGGTCTTCTTGTGGATCAGGTCCTGGTTGCCGAGATACACGGCACAGATGTAAATGGCCAGAAAGCCGTTGCCCCCCACGAAATCGGTGGCAGAAAAAGTAGTAAACATCAAGGCGATAACCAGCACGGGATACAAGCCCTCGAAATCCAGTTTGATCTCGTTGATGATGTATTTACTGAGCCTTCCAAAGGCAAAACCCGCTATGGCGCCCAGGATCATCTGTTTGAAAAACAGCGGTACCACCGACCAAAGGCTCAGATCAGGATTGACCACCAGCGACAGGAAGGCGATGGTCAGCATGTAGGCCATGGGGTCGTTGCTCCCGCTCTCCAACTCAAGCGTAGGCCGCAGGTTGGACTTAAGGGCCAGGCTTTTGGAGCGCAATATGGAAAAAACCGCCGCCGCATCTGTCGAGGAAACGATAGCGCCCAGCAACAGGCTCTCGAAAAGAGTGAAGTCGGTGACGTACCAAACGAAAGCGCCTAACGACAAGGCAGTGATCAAAACGCCGAGGGTCGACATCGAAACGCCCTGCCACAGCACGGGCTTCACCGCCGACCAGTTAGTGTCCAGGCCGCCCGAAAAGAGGATGAAATTCAGGGAAACCACCCCAATAAACTGCGCGATCTTCGGGTCGTCGAAGTGTATCTGCCCTATCCCGTCAGACCCGGCCAGCATGCCGATGGCCAGAAACAAAATCAGGGTCGGGACGCCGAATTTATAAGAGGTCTTGCCCGCGATGATACTGAGCAGCAGCAGAACGGAGCCAAGTAGCAGGAAGTTTTCAATCGTAAAACTCATAGGCCATTTCCCAAAAGTAAGTTTTTTCCCTTACTCCCCCCCATCAAACCGCATCATATTCCCCCGGTCCTCCTTCTTGTTGAGGCCGAAGTCGTAGCGGATGCGGAAACCTATCCTGCGGGCGTCGTTGTAACGGTCGCCGCTCAGAAACAGGCCGGGCAGGTCGAGCTGGTAGCGCGTCTCCATCGTGCGCAGCACGTCGCGCGCAAAGAGGGAAACCTGCAATTTCTTCTTGAGAAACGACTGATTGACGCTGAGGTTCAACTGCCCCATGTTCTCCAATTCGGAAAAGTTCACCAACCCGTTGAGCCACAGGAAGCCGCTCAGGGTGAGCCGGGTGGTTTTGGTCAGGTTGAGGGCGTGGAAGGAGAAAATCCGCCAGCTGTCCCGGCGGAAAACCAGGGGTTGTCCGTTGTACACCCCGTCGTATTCATTGAGGTTGTACTGCCCGCCGACCATGAAGAAATACTTGCCGCCGGGCGGAATACCCGCCACGGCCCGGAAATAGGTCTCCCTGCTCTGCCCGATGTTGTCGTATGTCCGCACCGTGATAGCCGGCTGCTCTGCATCGGGATAGATCACGCTCGACTGGATGCCATCGGTGAAATTGCGCCCCAGGGCAAAGAGGGGCATGTCGTTGACGCTGACATTGGCCTCAATGTTTTGGGTGAACTGTGGCTGCAGCCCCGGATTGCCCGTCTCGTAATTAAATTCGTCGATATAGCGGATGTAGGGGTTCAGGTTCTGATACCCCGGCCGGTCGATGGTGCGGCGGTAGATCAGGAAACCCGTCACGTCGAAATCCGCGATCTTCATGATGGGCCGGCTGATGTAGAGGTAGGGGAACAAGTCGAAGCGGTTGATCAGGAAACTGGTGTCTGCCGGTACGGTCTGCCTGCCGCGCATCCAGGTGTGTTCGAGGCGCAGGCCCGCCTTGAGCACGATGCCCCAGAGCAGGGGCCGGGAGGCCTGCGCATAGGCGGCGCTGATGCGCTCCTGGTAGTCGAAGGCGTTGGTGCGATCTTCGTCGGGCTTCAGGGCGCCGTCTTCCTGGAGGAAGTAGTCTGCCCGGCTGTCAAAGACCTGCCAGGTGGTTTTGAGCCCCGTTTCGATCTTGGTTTTGTCGGGAAATTGGTAGGTGAGATCGGACTGCAGCAGGGTGAAATGCCGCCCCTGCCGGTTGAGGCCTTCGCCCACGATGGGATCAAGCGCGGGAAACAGGATGTCGGCCCGGAAATCCTGCTCCGTGGTGCCGTTGCGATAGCTGTAGCTGGCCTTGGTTTCCCACTCCGAACCCGTGGTGTCGAGCTTCCAGATCAGCCCCAGGTCTTGCGTCAGGTTGAGGGAGGGACTGTAGTTCTCCGTGCGGTTGTCGATTTCGGAACTGGGCGGGTTTTCCTCCCCTTCCACAATGAGCTGGGTATTGCGGCTGTCGCTGCGGTTGATGGCGCCGTTGAGGCGGCCGTCGTAGGAGAACATGAGCTTGTCGTTAATGTCGTAGCTGAGGCCGTACCCCGCATAGCCCTGGTGGTTGCGGGAGACGGTGCGGGTTTCCTGCTTCAGGTTGATGGGCGTTACCAAGGGCCTGAAAAGGTTCCCGGTTTCTTCGGCGCCGTTATAGTTGTAGTTGGCGTTGAGGTAGAAAGCCGACTTGTCGCCGCTGTCGTTGAGGCTGAACCCGGCGAAGCGGTCGCCGTAGACGCCCTGGTTGAAACCGGCGTTGACCGAGCCATAGCGCCCCAGCTTCACGCCTTTTTTCAAGACGATATTGACAATACCACCCGAGCTGGCCGCATCGTAGCGGGTGGAAGGCGTGCGCAGCACCTCGATGCGCTGTATGCTGCCCGGCGGCAGGCTGCGCAGGATAGCCGACATGTCCTGCTGCCCCATCCGCTGCTCCCTGCCGTTGATGTAGATCTGGGCTGGTGTGGCATTGGTCATAAAAATGCCGCCCTCGGGGTCGACAAACAAGCCGGGCACCGCCTCCAGCAATTCCAGCGCATTGGAACTGATGCTGGCCAGCGGTTCGGGGTCTACGATCATCTTGTCGCCGTCCTGGGTGATGATCGGCCGGCGGCCGGTGACAGTCACGGCGTTCAGCGCGATCGATTCTTCTTTCAATTGAAACGAAAAACGCTTGTTATAAGCACTTACGCTAATGGTATCCTCCAGCGACTGGAACCCGATATAACTGATGTACACGGAATAATCCGCATCAATGACTCCATCAATGACCGCGACCCCCGCCTGATCGGTAACGCCAAAAAACCGGGTAGAGTCGGGCATCCGGGTCAGTTGGACAGTGGCGCCTGTCAGGGCCGTGGCCTGTTCATCACTGACCCCGATACTGATGGATTGAGCAGGGCAAAGCGTGGCGGCGAAGAGCGAGAGGCAGATACCCGCGTAGAGGAATACATTCATGGAATTCATTTTGCAAATGAACGCAAAAAAGTTTGGAATCGTCTGTGCAATTGATGCAACCCTTGACGAGAAAAGGGGTTATTACCACCTAATGTCACCTTAATGTCATGAAAACAATCCTTACTTCCGCACTCGTCTTTCTTGTTACCCTTTCTCTGCAATCCCAAAACGCCCTGCTCCGCGGCCAGCTACAGGACCCGGAAAAGGAACCTGTCCCATTTGCCAACCTCGCCCTTTACCAGGCTGCCGACAGCACCCTTGTCAAAGTGGAAACCAGCGACGAAACAGGGGGCTTCCAATTTTCCGGCATGGCCTCAGGCAGTTATTATCTGGTGGCTACGCATGTTGGGTCGATAGACCTGGTGAAAAACGACATCCAACTCCAGGAAGGCCAACAGACCAACCTCGGGGTCATGGTCCTTTCGCCCGCCATCATCGATCTGCAGACTGCCACCATCACCGCATCCCGCTCATTGGTGGAGATCAAGCCCGACCGCACGGTCTTCAACGTGGAGGGCACGATCAACAGCACCGGCTCCGACGCCTTGTCACTCCTGCGCAAAGCCCCCTCCGTAACGGTCGACAACAACGACAACATCAACGTGTTGGGGCGATCGGGTGTAATCGTGTACGTCGACGGCAAAAGGCTGCCCCTCGGGGGCCAGGATTTGAGCAACTACTTGCAAAACCTGCAGGCAGACCAGATAGACCGGATTGACATCATCACGAATCCAGGCGCCAAATACGAGGCCGAAGGCAACGCCGGCATCATCGACATCATTCTGAAAAAGGATAAAAACATGGGCGCCAACGGATCGGTCAGCGGCAATTTCAACCAGGGGCAGTACGGCAGGGGCAACCTATCTGGAAATGCAAATTACCGCAATAAAACCCTCAACGCGTTTGGCGCGCTCGGCCTTGGCGAAGGAAGAGGCTTCAACAGGATGGAGTTCATCAGCACTCAGAATGAGCTGGTGCTCGACGAGACCTTCCTCAACAAAAACCACTGGCGTTATTACGATTACCGGGCAGGGACCGACTTTTTCATCGGCAACAACCATACCCTCGGTTTCCTCGTCAGCGGTGGAAACTCCGTCTCTGACCGCACTTCCTTCAACCGGATCGCCATTTCCCCCCAACAAACGCCCGCTGCCATCGACAGCGTACTGGTGGCCGACACGAACATTGACGATCAAAGGGGCCGCAACACCTTCAACCTCAACTACCGCTTCGACAACAAAAAAGGACAAACCCTCAATATCGACCTGGATTACGGCGCCTACCGCAACCGCAGCGACAGGTACCAACCCAACAGGTACTTCGATGCAGCCGGGGAAACCTTGTTGTCAGAAACCATTACCAGCTTCGACACGCCCACCGATATCGATATCTATACAGCCAAAGCCGATTACGAAACCAGCTTGTTGGGTGGCACGGTAGGTGTTGGCGCCAAACTCAGCCAGGTCGCCTCCAAAAACGCCTTCCTCGTCTACGATGAAACGAACGGCTCGCCTGTCAGGAACGACTATTCCTCCAACCTTTTCGACTACGAGGAGAACGTTTACGCAGGGTACGTCAACTTCGCCAGGCAACTGGGCGAAAAATGGAACTTCTCCGCCGGTGTCCGCGCCGAGCAGACCGATGTGACCGGAAACCTGCAAGCTTTCCTCCCTGAACTGCAGGAACCGCCCGTAACCCTTAATTACCTCAACTGGTTCCCCAGCGCCGGCCTGACCTGGCAGCTCGCTCCCAAACATGCCCTTGCCCTCAACTACGGCCGCCGGATCAACCGCCCGGACTACCACGTGCTCAACCCTTTCAAAAACCAGCTCAGCCAGCTCTCCTATGAAAAGGGCAACCCTTTCCTGCGGCCGGAAATCGTCAACAACCTGGAATTGGGCTATACCCTGGCCTATCGCTATAATTTCAAAGTAGCCTACAGCCGCACCTCCGACCAGATCACCCGCCTGATCGGTCCCGACGAAAACGACCCCAGGGCCAATTTTATCACCTGGGAAAACCTGGCCATGCAAACCGTCTGGAGTGCAAACATCAGCGCCCCGGTGCAGATACTGAAATGGTGGAACGCCTACCTCAACCTCAGCGCCTCCCACCTCGACAACCAGGCCGACTACGGCGATGGCGCGGTCGTAGACGTGCAGGCCTTTACCTACAACATCTATCAGCAACATACCTTCGACCTGCCATTCGGGTTCAAAGGCGAGATTTCAGGCTGGTACTCCGGCCCCGGCGTCTGGGGAGGGGTTTTCCTCTACGAACCCAGCTGGAGCCTCGACCTGGGCCTCCAACGCAAATTCCTGAAAGACCGCCTGAATGTCCGCATCAACGCCAACGACATTTTCTACGAATCGGGCTGGGACGGCATCTCCGAATTCAATGGATTGATCTCCGAGGGATCCGGGCGATGGGATAGCCGCAGGGTGAACCTCAGCCTGAGCTACAATTTTGGCAACCAAAACGTGAAGTCCAGAAAAAGAAATACCGGCCTAGAAGAAGAAGCCGGCCGAGTGGGAGGAGAGTAAGCGCTACTTGAAAAAATACCATTTCCAAACCCTGCCTAAAAAAATTCTCACGCCATCTGTACAAATTTTATAGAAATGTATTATATTGGCATAGAATTTATGGCAAGCACTCTTGCATTTTCTTAAAAGGGTATTTGCCCTGCCTTCGAAAAACCGGAATAAATCCCGGTCATCGCGGGCCCCAATAAAGGCTTTTTGGTTAAATGGTTTCTTTAATGGTAGTACAGTCCCGTATTTCATGAGGGTTAGCTTAAATCCTTCATAATAACAGTCGGGTGATTTCTTACAAGAGCGAAGTAGTTGTTAACTCTTCGCTCTTTTTTATTTCCTTTGTGTCAGTTGAGAGTTGAGAGTTGAAAGTGTATCTCCACTCTCAACTCTCAACTCTCAACTATGATTCAAGCTAGCAATATACACAAGCGTTTTGGCGATCTGCACGTATTGAAGGGCGTCAACCTGACGGTCCGCAAAGGCGAGATCATTTCTATTGTCGGGAAATCGGGGGCGGGGAAAAGCACCCTGCTGCACATCCTGGGCACCCTCGACCAGGCGGATTCGGGGCAACTGGTCATCGACGGCAAAGAGGTGTCGGAGCTTTCAGGGAACAAACTTGCGGCATTCCGCAACGAGCACATCGGCTTCGTTTTTCAGTTTCACCACCTGCTACCGGAGTTCACCGCTCTGGAGAACGTCTGCATCCCCGCCTACATCCGTCACACGCCTGAAAGCGAGGCGGTAGAGCGGGCGAAAAAGCTGCTCGACTACCTGGGGCTTTCCGGCCGCCTCACCCACAAGCCCAACCAACTCTCCGGTGGCGAACAACAGCGCGTGGCCGTGGCCCGCGCCCTGGTCAACCGCCCCTCCGTCGTCTTTGCCGATGAGCCCTCCGGCAACCTCGACTCCCATTCCTCGCAGGAATTGCACCAACTGCTCTTCCAACTGCGCAAGGACATGAACCAGACCTTCGTCATCGTCACCCACAACAAAGAGCTGGCCGACATGAGCGACCGGAAACTGACGATGGTGGATGGCCTCCTGATCAATGACCGCTAGTCACCAGCGCCGTTACCCACCTCTTCACAAACTCCCCCTCAGGATCGTATTTGACGGCCTGGGTAGCGATGTTGAAATAGCGGTCTTCGCGCGGGTCGCTACCCACCCCGGCGATGTAGTTCCAGTTGCCCCAGTTGGAAGCAGGGTCGTAGTCGATGAGCACCGACTCGAAATACTCTGCCCCCATCTGCCAGTTGACACCCATATCCTTCACCAGAAAGGAAGCTACGTTCTGCCGCCCCCGGTTCGACATAAATCCGGTGTATTTCAGCTCCCGCATGTTGGCGTCGACGAATGGTACGCCGGTCTGGCCATCTATCCACCGGTTCAGCAAGTCCCGGTCGTTGCGTAGCGAGGTGTCGGGACGCTCCCGGGTTCCCCCTCTCAGAAATATCCTGTTGCCGTGCTTCTTGGCCTGCAGGCGGAAGAAATCGCGCCAGAGCAATTCGAAAAATATCCAGTAAGTTGACTTGTTTTTTACCCTTGTGGCTTCATAGGCCTGCAACTCCCGGTAGATCATTTTCGGAGAAAGACAACCCTGCGCCAGCCAGGGGGAGAATTTGGTGGAATAGTCGCCGCCGATCAGGCCGTTGCGGGTCTCTTCGTAGGTGGCGGCGAGGTCAGACTCCCAGAGGTAGTAGCGCAGCCGCTTCAGGCCCTCGCGCTCGCCTCCCTTAAATTCGAGCGCCGCACGCGAATCCGGCTCAAAGGGCTCGTGGCCGAAATCCTCCAGAAACGGCATGCGGCCGTTTTCCAGATCGCAAGTCAGCTTCGGCATTTCAAGGGGCGCGGCAAGCGGTTCGCGGATGGGCGTCGCCCGCTCCACCTCCTTGCGGAACTGGGTGAACACATCCGGAGTATGGGTGATGGGAAATGGCAGGTCGGAGGTGTAGAAAAGCATCTTGCCCCGGCAATAGCGCATCTCCTGTCCGATAGTCCAGAGCCTGCGCTCCAGAGCGTCCTGCACCGATACCTCTTCCTCCGTGCGCTCGCGGTTGCAAAAGACCCAGCTGGTCTTGCACTCCCGGGCAATTTGAAACAATTCCTCCTCCGGCTTGCCTACGCGGATGTACAGCTCGCTACCCATCGCCCGGAGCTGCTCGCGCAGGTCGCGCACGCTCTCCAGGATGAAGCGGGCCCGGTATTTCCCCGTTTTCGGAAATCCAAACCACCGGGTATGCCCTTTGAATATCCTTTCGTCGAAGACGAATACGGGTATTACCTCCTCGGCATTTTTCAATGCCTCCGCCAGGGCCTCGTTGTCGTGCAAACGCAGGTCGTTGCGGAACCAGACTATCGCTCTTTTACGGTGCATGTCTATCCCTTTTGTTCCGCTACAACACAGGGAAAATGCTTTGGTTGGTCAAAATAGCGTCAAATCGGAACTATTTGGGTTGTTGGGTCGTTGGGTGGTTGGTAGAAATTTTTGATATGAACCGCGACAATTTATCATCAGAACTCACTTTCCGCTTTTCCCGGGCATCGGGGAAAGGGGGACAGAACGTCAACAAGGTCGAGACCCGCGTCGAACTATTATTCGACGTGGCAGGGTCGATGGGGCTTTCGGAGGAGGAGAAAGAACTCGTCCTCCAGCGCCTGGCCAACCGCATCAACCAGGAAGGCGTGCTGCTGGTCGCAGCGGAACAGTTCCGCTCCCAGCACAAAAACCGCAAAGAGGCCGTCAACCGGTTTTTTGAACTGCTCGAAACCGCCCTGCAAGCGGAAGCGCCCCGAACCGGGCCAGTGGAATTCAAAGCTAAACCGAAAGTCCGCCTGCAAAAGAAGAAAGCGCAGGGCCAGAAAAAAGCCATGCGAAAGAAAGGGGCCGCCCTGTTAGACGAAGCGCCCCTTTCTGAAGTGTAATTCCACCCTTTTTCCTACCTTTGTTTCCATGAAAAACTGGAAACATTACCTCGCCGGGCTTCTCGCCCTCTCCCTCTCCCTCGCCGCCATGGCTCAAGACAAACCTGCCTACCGCATCTTCGAAAGCGACGGCAAGGAAGCTTCCTGGAAAGACCTGTTCAAGGACGCCAAAAAAGCCGATGTCGTATTTTTCGGAGAAGAACACAACAACCCCATCGCCCACTGGCTGGAGCTGGAACTGCTCAAGGACCTCTTCACCGAAAAAGGCCAGGACCTCATCGCCGGCGCCGAGATGTTCGAACGCGACGATCAGGTGCTGCTCGACGAGTACCTGGCAGGTCTCATCAAGGAGAAAAATTTCGAAGAAGAAGCCAAACTCTGGAATAATTACAAGACCGACTACAAACCCCTGGTGCTCTTCGCCAAAGAGAAAGGGCTGAAATTCATCGGCACCAACATACCGCGGCGCTACGCCAGCCTGGTGAGCTCCAAAGGACTGGAAGCGCTCTCCAGCCTGAACGCCGAGGGTAAAAACTACGTCGCCCCCCTGCCCATCGAGTTCGACATCAACCTGCCGGGCTACAAGAATATGCTCGACATGATGGCAGGCCACGGCGGCGCCATGTCCGAAAACTTCCCCAAAGCCCAGGCTTCCAAAGACGCCACCATGGCCTGGTCGATCGCCCAGCATTGGGAAAAGGGAAAAACCTTCCTTCATTTCAACGGTTCCTACCACTCCGACAACCAGGAAGGCATCCTCTGGTACCTGGGCAAATACGAGCCAAAAGCCAAAACCCTGACCATCAGCTTTATTTCCCAGGACGCCATCGACACCCTCATGGAGGAAGCCAAAGGCAAAGCCGACTACATCATCGCCGTGCCCGAATCAATGACCAAAACTTATTAAATCCCGTTTATCGTTTATCGTTGAACGTTTACGTAAACGATAAACGATAAACGATAAACGATAAATACCATGCGTTTTCTGCTACTAATAGCCGGCATCCTGTCCTTTGCCGCCTGCCAGTCGCCCAAGCCGCCTGCCAATAGCCATACCGAAGAGCAAATCGCCCAACAGGAACAAAAGCGGCTGGAAGTCATGGCTGTGCACGACGCCGTCATGCCGGAAATGGGTACCATCAACCGCTTGTCGCGGACGCTCAAGCCCCTGGTGAAGGAAAAAATGAGCGAAGACGAACAGGAAATCCTGCTCGACGCCCTGAAAAACCTGCAAATGGCCGACGAAGGCATGATGAACTGGATGGCAGGCTTCCACAACAACCTCGACGTGCTGCGCGACTCGATGGACCACCAGGCCATCCTGTCCTACCTCGACGCCGAACTCGAAAAGATCAAGACGGTCGATACACAGATGCGCTCCAGTATCGAAACGGGCAAAAAACTCGTCACACAATACGGTTTGGATCAAAACAATCAATAATGAAACAGCTCCTGATCGCCGGGCTCGCCATTCTCCTCGCCTTCACCGCTTGTAACATTCCTGGCGGCAACGACACCCTCCCCATCCTGGGCGAGCGCGATGTGGTGAACGGCGATACGGTCTACCACACCATCCCCGATTTTTCCTTCATCAATCAGGATAGCAAGGTGGTCAACAACGAGACCTTCGCGGGCAAGGCTTATGTGGCGGATTTTTTCTTCGTCAGCTGCCCCACCATCTGCCCCAAGGTCACCAAACAGATGAAGCGCCTGCACGACCGCTTTCAGGACGAAGAGCAGTTCCTGCTCCTGGCCCACACCATCGACCCGGTGCGCGATACCGTCGGCCGGCTAAAGGTCTATGCCGAGGGCCTGGGCGTGGCGTCATCGAAATGGCACTTCGTCACCGGCGAAAAAGACGAGCTGTACGCCATCGCCGACGATTACTTCAGCATCGCCATTGAAAACCCCGACGCCCCCGGGGGCTTCGACCATAGCGGCCGCATCATCCTCGTCGACCCGCAGCGGCGCGTGCGCTCTTTCTGCGATGGCACCGACCCGGCGTCGGTCGACAAATTCATGGAGGATATTGAAATCCTGCTGAAAGAGATCAAAAAGGACAGCGCCCAGGGAGAATGAAAATAAACGGCCTCCTCCACGGTCTTGCGGCGGTCGCGTTAACCCAGACTGCCTGCCTGCACTACGAAGACACCCTTCCCTTCGAGCGGGAGGCCTGGGCCAATGAGATGCCTGCCGAGCAGTACTACGATATATACAGTTCCGGGAAGCGCAAAAACGCCGTGCCACTGGAGGAAGTCTTCGTCGAGGCTTCCCTCGACACACTCCCCTTCCCCATCATCAACGAACAAATTGCGGAAGCGCTGAAAAGCCAGCTGGAGGTTTTCAAACACCGGCCGCTGAAGGGCAAATTTCACAAAGGGCAGGCCGCTTTTTCCCAAAAGGATTTGGAGGAAGTCATCGAAATCCTGCTCGAATACCGCAGCAACCCCGTGCAGGCGAAAGAACGCCTGAAGGCTTACCAGGTCTGGGGTGGCGATCAGAAAGGACACGTCAAGTTCACGGGCTACTACACCCCTTCCCTGAAGGTGAGCAGCGTGCCCGACTCCATTTACCACCATCCTTTCTACCGGAAACCCGCCTCCTGGGAAGGCCCCCTGCCAACCCGCCGCCAGATCGACGCCGAAGGCGCGCTCGACAGCCTGGGCCTCGAAATCGCCTACGCCGCCGACCCCGTCGACGTCTACTATACCCACCTGCAGGGCTCCGGCATGGTGGAGTTTGCCGATACGGGCGAAAAGCGCCTGTTGGTGTACGAAGGCTCCAACAAACAGCCGTACCGGAGCATCGAGCAATTTCTGAAAAGAGAATCCGGCATGGGCGTCGAAGACGTCTCCATCTTCGGCATCAAACGCCTGGTGCGCAACCGGCCGGAGATGCGCGACTCGGTGCTCCTTGTCAACCCTTCCTACAGCTTTTTCAGACTGGAGAAAAAAAACATCACCGGCGCCGGACAAGTGCCACTGATGGAGGACATCTCCGTCGCGGTCGACAAGCGCTATTTCCCCCTGGGTTGTACCCTGCTGGCTGCCGTACCGGTTTTCAACAAAAAAGGCGAGGTGACCCACCACGAATTCCGAATCCTGCTGGCACAAGACGTCGGCGGCGCCATCCGAGGCCCCGGGCATATGGATATGTACTCGGGTACGGGCGTGGAAGGTCAGCGCAAAGCCGGCAAACGCATGCACTACGGCATGGTGTGGCTGCTGCTGCCTGCGAAGTGAAACGATTATCGACGATCGTTTATCGTTTACTGTAAACGATAAACGATCGTCGATAAACGAAACAATCAATCCCCAAAATCCAACTCCAGCTGCCTCCCCTCCTCCTCTTCCTCCAGATTTGACACGGTAATGCCCAGGAGGCGCGCGGGCCGGAGCTCAGGTGCAGCCTCCAGCAGCTCGCAGGCCGCCCGGAATATCGTCTCCCTGTCGCGCGCCGGATGGCCGAAGGTGCGGCTGCGGGTATGGTTCTGAAAATCAGGGGTCTTGACCTTGAGGGTCACCGTGCGGCCGTAGCGGCCCTTCCTCTCCATATAATCGAATACGACCGCTGAAATGTAGTCCAGCTTGGCCTTCATCTCCTCCAGGTCTTCGAGGTCTTCGGGAAAGGTGCGCTCCGCCCCGATCGACTTACGGATGCGGTGCGGGTTGACCTCCCGGTGATCGTCGGCACGCACGATGTGGAAGTAGTGCTCCCCCACCCGGCCGAATTCGCGCACCAGATCCTCCAGAGGCCAGCGCTTCAGATCGGCGCCGGTTTGAATGCCCAGATCGTGCATCCGCCCCGCCGTCACCTTGCCGATGCCGTGGAATTTGTGCACCGGCAACTGGTCGAGGAAAGCCTCCGCCTCCTCCGGCAAGATCACCTTCATCCCATTGGGCTTGTTGACGTCGGAGGCGATCTTGGCCAGGAACTTGTTAAACGACACCCCAGCCGAGGCGGTCAGCTGCGTGCGCTCCTGTATCTTCCGCCTGATCTCCATGGCGATCTGTATGGCCGAACGGATGCCCTTCTTGTTTTCCGTGACGTCGAGATAGGCCTCGTCGAGCGACAATGGCTCCACCAGGTCGGTGTATTCCTCAAAAATCTCGCGGATCTGCTGCGACACCTCGCGGTACACCTCAAAACGGGCCTTGACGAAGATGAGGTCCGGGCAAAGCCGCTTGGCCGTCAGGCTGGCCATGGCCGACCGCACCCCGTATTTCCTGGCTTCATAACTGGCCGCCGCCACCACGCCCCGTTTGTTGCCGGAGCCCACAGCAATGGGCTTCCCTCGCAGCTCCGGGTTGTCGCGCTGCTCCACGGACGCATAAAAAGCATCCATGTCGATGTGGATGATCTTGCGGATATGCCTAATTTTTCATCAAAGTAAGCACATTCCAGTCATTTCCGATGCGCAGGGCCGCGAAATAGACTCCTTTGGGAAGTTGGGAAGCTTCCCAGACGATTTCGTACACGCCGGCCGGACCCAATTTGGCGGGGAGAATCGCGATGATGCGCCCCTGTCCGTCCAGGATGTAAATAAACGACGGCTCATTCCAGCCAAAAGGCAGGGTGATCCGGAAGGTCACCGTTTCCTGGAACGGATTGGGAAGGGCTTCCCAGGACCACAGATCCGGACTCTCTGTGTCCACTTCTTCAATGTAAGTCAGCGGCGGACCCGTAAAACTGGTAAAGTCGCTGATCACCCCATAACAGGTGCTGATGGCGATAGCTTCGTCTTCAATGGCTTCCGCCGCCGGAGAGCCGGGCCCGCCGGCCAGGTAGTACTGGTGTTGCAGGTATTCGATTTTCTTCTTGGCCCAGACCTTGGGCAGGAAGAAATAGTCCGCGTTCAGGGTATCCGACAGGTCGATGGTGAAATTGTAGGTCAGCGGGATGTTGAAGGCGGTGCCGGTCAGTTGCATGTTGACGGTAACAGCTTCCTGGTAGCGGCCGGCGATGATCAGTTGCTGGCCTTTGTACAGGTTGGGCAAATTGGGCGGATAGAGTTCGGTAATCACCGGCGGGTCGAAAGTGACCTGCGGCGAGAGCAAGAGCGGGTTGTTGACTTTGAGGAAAAAGTCGGTGATCACAGCCTCCAGTTCGTCGTTTTCGAGGAAGGTGGCCTGCCCGTTATTCTCTTCGGCAAGCGCGGCCAGCAACTGGTAGTTGACATCCGTACCTATCCCAAAGCAATAGAGGAAAATGGTGGTTTCAGCCATGGAAACGGCAGCCTCCACAGCGTTCAAAATGCCGTCGGTGGATGTGATCCCCTCGGTGGGTTGCCCATCGGTAAAAAACAGAATGATGTTGGCCTTTCCCGGGTCGGCAGCGCCGAACTGTCCGATGGCCGTGGTCAAAGCCCCGGCAATATTTGTCGAACCATCGGCGGTCAATGTGGAAATATGGTTCATCGCCGCATTCATCGAGGTGGCATTAAAGAACGCCAATTCGGGAAAAAGCACGGTAATTTCGTTGTCGAAATCGATAAGGTTGAAATGATCGCCCGGATTGAGGTGTTGCACGATGAAGCTGGCCGCATCCCTTGCCTGGATGATCTTATTTCCGTGCATGCTGCCCGAACGGTCGACGACCAGGACAAAGTTCTTTTCGATGACCTCCACGTTGGGATTAGACTCGGGTTCGACGACCAGGGCCAGGAAACCCTTCCCGTGCGAGTCGCAATACAGCAAGGAGTCGTCGATAAAAGTGCTCATGCTCAGCACGCCAAGCTCCTCGGAAGAGAGTTCGTAGATCACCACGAAATTGGCATCGCACAGGTCCAGGGTTTCATAAGTCACGCTGGCTTGATGGTCAGTCACATCGATAGCGCCCGAGGGAAAGCCGGGGAAAGTGACCGACAGGATGGTGCGCTCCGACTCCAGCGACCAGGCAAACTGTTGGCTTACGTTCTCCCCTCCCGGCTGGATCAGGGAATAATCGCCGGGATAGGTATAGGTCACCTTACTGAACGAATAAGGCAGCAACTCGACATAAGTGAGTTCCATCACAATCGTTGCCTCCGGTTCGATGGAAGTGGGATCGAGATTGAAAAACAGGGGGGTATCCCCCAGGAAATTGAGCAATGCCTGACTTGCTCCGCTGCCTCCCCCTGTGATAGAGGTATCCTGTGGCTCTGCTGAAATGGTCGCCTGGTACCATTGCCCATTCACAAACCAGCGCAGCGCCGTGGCGCTGGCGCCATTCAGGAGGGGGAAAGCGTATTTGGCAGATTCGATCAGGCTGCCCGTCTGGTTGAGGAATGTTTGCGTCGCCTTGGTGATGGCAACCTGGTTGCTCACCTGCGTCTCCACGCTGGATGCGACCAATGTCAGGTAAATTTCCTCCTCTGTATCTACAATAACAATGCCGTTCGAGAAAAGAGAAGTGACAAAAAGGGAAGCGAAAAGGCAGGAAAAAAACAGCTTTTTCATAGGGCTGGCTTTAAGGGTGAAAAATCCTTTTAAAGTTACCCCTAAGCCTGCGCCCTGTCAAGTGAAAAATATCCATTTGCCGAAAGGCGACATTTAAAAAAAATGAATAGCCAAAAAGAAAAATTAACACACAAACGGTAGAAAATAAAAACACAAATCACTAATAATCAACTAAAAATTAAAAATTGAAAACTAAAAACTCTCCTACAAATTCCCATTTTTGTACTTCTACCCTCCCGAAAAACCCCGGATGTTTGCATAGTGAAAAAATACAAAGCCATGAAAACAATGACCGAGACGTCCATTTTCCAGGAAGTGCAACTGTTTCAATCCCTGACCACCGTTGAGATCAACGAGCTGCAGCGCAGCGCCTGCATGTTAAAACTCCCCAAAAATTCAAGCCTGTACGAGGTAGGCGCGCCCTCCAGCCATTTGTACATTCTCGTCAAAGGTTCGATCAAGATCGGCGCGTTTTCCTCGGACGGGAGGGAGGTGTTGAAAGCCATCTCCCACCCGATTTCGGTTTTTGGCGAACTGGGCCTTGTCGGCGAAACCACGCGCAGGGAATTCGCCCGCACCATCAATGAAGAGACCCAACTGGTGTCTGTCCCCATCAGTGAAGTGCAAAAACTGATGGAGCGCAACTCCGCCCTGGGCATGAGCGTGCTCGACCACATCGGCAGCCGCCTGCTCCAGATCGAGCGCCGTATGGAGTCGCTCATCTTCCAGGACGCCCGCACCCGCATCATCCAGTTCCTCAAGGATTCGGCAGCCAAACGCGGTCGCCGCGTGGGCTTCGAGTGGCTCTTCAAGCACAGCCTCACCCAGCAGGATATCGCCAACATCACCGGCACTTCCCGCCAGACGGTGACCTCCGTGCTCAACGAACTGCGCAAGGAAAACCTCATTCATTTCAACCGCAAAAGCATCCTGATCAGGGATTTGGCGCGCCTGTCCTGACAAGGGGAAGACGCACAGCCACCCCTTCCTCGGCGAGGATGGTGCGGGGAAAAATTTCGCAGGCTTCATCCAGGAGTTCCTGCAAATCGTAGTAGCGGGCGGAGAAATGGCCGATTACCAGCTGCCCTGCCTCCGCCTGTAGCGCAATGCGGGCAGCCTGAACCGCGGTAGAATGCCAGGTCAGCGCAGCCAACTCCGCGTCGCGGTCCAGGAAAGTGCTCTCATGGTAAAGCAAATCCACACCACGGATAAAAGGCACGATAGCCTCTGAATAAGCCGTGTCGGAGCAATAAGCGAAGGAACGCGGTTTGTAGGGCGGCAGGGTGAGTTCCTGATTGGGAATAAGCTCTCCGCCCGGCAGTTCCAGGTCGCTGCCGCTTTTCACCGCCCTGATCTGTTCAAAGGAAAGCCCATACTCCGCGATTTTCTCCGGAAGGATGTTGAGCGGCAGCGGTTTTTCCCGAAAGAGAAAGCCACAGGCCGGCGTGCGATGGTCCAAAGGAAAAGAGAAGACCTCCAGCCGTTTCGTTTCAAGAATGCGATTCATTCCGCTGAAGGTCAGCGGGTGATAGGTAATATCGAAAGGCAGGACAGAGCCAGTCAGCCGCAGCTGCAGGCCGATCATTTCCTCTAAACCGGCGGTCGCATGGATGGACAGCGGCTCGGTGCGGTCGTTCATGCCCATGGAGGTGAGCAGTCCGATCAGTCCGAAGAAATGATCGCCGTGTAAATGGGAGATGAAGATGTGCCGGATGCGGTGGCGTTTGACGCCGAAGGCGTTGAGCTGATACTGCGCGCCCTCCCCGCAGTCGATGAGGAACAACTCCGGCTCAATACAAAGCACGTGGGCGGCCAAATGCCTGCCATAAGCAGGCTGGGCCGCGCTCACCCCCAGAGAAGTAAAGGAAAAGTCCATTATTCACCCGTCTCCGGGTCGGCATTCAGGTCGCGTTCGAGGGCTTCCATCATCACGAAGTCGACCGACTCATCGACAGTGGGGATGATGGTCAGGATGGAATCCAGGCGGGATATCTCGATGAGCTTTTCTACGTTCTTGCTCTTCAGGCCTGTCAGTACGAAACTGCCATTCAGGTCAGACCAGATGCGGTTGGCCGTCAAAATGGCACTCAGCCCGGAAGAGTCGACATATTCGACTTCCGAGAGGTCGAGGATCAGGCTTTCCACCCCATCCATCGCGATCTGGACAAACTGGGACTTCAAATCGGGAGCGATCATCGAGTTGAGATTTTTTTCCTCCAATCTCAGGACCGCGTACCGCTCAAACTTTTCAAGTGCATGGTTCATATAATTCCCTTGGCTTTTCAATCGGTTTATAATCAATGCCACACGTATGCTTTCAGCCCTTGGCACACAGCAAATGTATCAATATTGAAGGAAATATAACGAAATAAATCCCCAAATTTGCACAGAGGCGACACCGCCGGGATTTTCCAAAACATTCTGAATAATCCCGCTGTTTCCTAAAAGTCGTTTCGAAGAACGCACCGGCGACCTGACAAAAAGTACCTTTGAAACCTTTTGGCATTATTTTGGCAGCCGTTAACGCAGCAATATGTACTTTCAACGAGACTTCCTGTTGGATTGTTTGTCAATATAGCGTATACTTGTTTCACAGCAATTGTAAGAAGAACCCACAAAGTTATGAATAGTAGAAAATTCTCTCCCAAGGTCAAGGAAGTGATTTCCAAAAGCAGGGATCTCGCTGTAAGCCTGGGTCACGACTACATCGGCACAGAGCACCTGCTGCTGGGCATCATCGAGGAACAAAAAGGCCTCTCCATGCGGGTCCTGTCCTCCCTCAACGTCGACGCAGGCGAACTGCGGCAGACCATCGAGGAGTCCATCCGCAAATCGCCGGCCGCCAACGCCCAACTCAACGTGGGCAACCTCCCGCTCAACAAACAGGCGGAAATGGTCCTCAAAGTCACCTTCCTGGAAGCCAAATTGCTCAAGAGCGAAGAAATCGCCCCCGAGCACCTGATGCTGTCCATCCTCAAACACAAGGATAACCCCGCATCGCAAATACTGAAGGACTTCGATATCGACTACGACGTCTTCAAGGCCGAACTCGAATACGTGCGCCAGGAACTGGACTACGGCACCCATACCGAACAGCCCTACAACCAGGCGCCCTCCGAACACGAGGACCCCTATGAAGAAGAAGAAGGCCAGAGCCGCTACCAGCGCAAAGGCGCCACCAAGTCGCGAACCCCCGTGCTCGACAACTTCGGCCGCGACGTCACGCGCCTGGCGGAAGAGGGTAAACTCGACCCCATCATCGGCCGGGAAAACGAGATCGAACGCGTCTCCCAGATCCTGAGCCGCCGCAAGAAAAACAACCCCATCCTCATCGGCGAACCCGGCGTGGGTAAAACCGCCATCGTCGAAGGCCTGGCCTTGCGCATCATCCAGAAAAAAGTGTCGCGCACCCTCTTCGGCAAACGCATCGTCATGCTCGACCTGGCAGCCCTCGTCGCCGGCACCAAGTACCGCGGCCAGTTCGAAGAACGGATGAAGGCCATCATGAACGAACTGGAGAAAAGCCGCGACGTCATCCTCTTCATCGACGAGATCCACACCATCGTGGGTGCAGGCGGCGCAACGGGCTCGCTCGACGCCTCCAACATCTTCAAACCGGCCCTGGCCCGCGGCGAACTGCAGTGCATCGGCGCTTCCACCCTCGATGAATACCGCCAGCACATCGAAAAGGACGGCGCCCTCGACCGCCGCTTCCAGAAAGTCATGGTCGATCCGCCTTCCGCCGACGAAGCCATGCACATCCTCATCAATATCAAACCCAAGTATGAGGAGTTTCATAACGTGGCCTATTCCGAGGCGGCCATCAAAGCCTGCGTGCGCCTGAGCGACCGGTATATCACCGACCGCTTCCTGCCCGACAAGGCCATCGACGTGCTCGACGAAGTGGGCGCCCGCGTGCATCTCAAGAATATCCACGTGCCCAAGCACATCGAAGAGCTGGAGAAAAAGATCGAAGAGATCAAGGAATCCAAAAATCAGGCGGTTAAAAACCAGCAATACGAAGAAGCCGCCGACCTGCGCGACACCGAGTCCAAGCTGCTGCGGCAACTCGAATTCGCCAAAGTCGAATGGGAAGAGGAATCCAAGACCAAGCGCTATCCCGTCGAAGAAGAAGACATCGCTGAAGTAGTCTCCATGATGACGGGCATCCCGGTCAAACGGGTGGCTCAGAGCGAAAGCAAAAAGCTGGTCAACATGGGCAAAGACCTCCAGGATGTCATCATTGGACAGGCGGAGGCTATCACCAAGATCACCAAGGCTATCCAGCGCAACCGCGTGGGCCTGAAGGATCCCTCCAAACCCATCGGCTCCTTCATTTTCCTGGGCCCCACCGGCGTCGGTAAAACCGAGCTGGCCAAGGCCCTGGCCCGCTATCTCTTCGACTCCGAAGACGCCCTGATCCGCATCGACATGAGCGAATACATGGAGAAATTCTCCGTGAGCCGCCTCATCGGCGCGCCTCCCGGCTACGTGGGCTACGAAGAAGGCGGCCAGCTGACCGAAAAAGTGCGCCGCAAGCCCTACTCGGTCGTACTGCTCGACGAAATCGAAAAGGCACACCCCGACGTCTATAACATCCTGCTTCAGGTGCTCGACGATGGCCAGCTCACCGACGGCCTCGGCCGCAGGGTCGACTTCAAAAACACCCTCATCATCATGACCTCCAACATCGGCGTGCGCCAGTTGAAGGACTTCGGACAGGGCGTCGGCTTCGCTACCAAAGCGCGCCAGGAAGCGGCAGAAGACTACTCCAAGGGCATCATCCAGACAGCCCTGAAACGCACCTTCTCGCCCGAATTCCTCAACCGCATCGACGACGTGGTCATCTTCAACAGCCTCGGCCGCGAAGAGATCTTCCGCATCATCGACATCACGCTCAAAGACCTGCACAAGCGCCTCTCCGGCATGGATTACTCCCTCCATCTCAGCGAGGAAGCCAAGGACTTCGTGGCGGAGAAAGGCTACGACCCGCAATTCGGCGCCCGCCCCCTCAACCGGGCCGTGCAGAAATACATAGAAGACCCCCTGGCCGAATTCATCCTCAATGAATCGCCCCCCGAAGGCAGCGTCTTCGAAGCCAACCTCAGCAAAGACAAGTCCAGCCTGGAAATTTCCGTCGTCAAGGAAACCCAGCCGGATGCCTGATCCAACTCACCCCCCGGCCCCCTCTCTCCCGAGAGAGGGGGAGCTTTTCTTCTCAAAATCAACATCTTAGGCC
>JBAQQB010000036.1:0-1630 GCA_049306275.1 Saprospiraceae bacterium
GCCCGGCCCGGCGGAAGAGCCGCTGCCATTGAGCGCCACGGTGGGGTTGTCGCAATCGATGGTGGCCGGGGGCAGGATGGAGGCAACAGGGTTGAGCACGAGCAGGTTGAGGGTTACGGTGCTGTCGCAGCCCTGGTAGGTACTCAGGATGTCTGTATAAGTGCCCGTTGCTGTGTAGACACTGTTCCCCACCGAATAGCTCTCCCCTGCGCAAATGGTGGCCGACAGGCTGGTTGCAGCCAGGGGCAGCACGCTGACCGAGCCGCTGAACGACTCGCTGCAACCTTCCAGTTCATCAGTCACCGTCAGGGTCACCGGGTAGGTGCCGGGGTTGGCATAAGTGTGGGAAACATCCGTTTCAGTGGAGGTGGCGCCGTCGCCCAGCTCCCAAAGGGTCGAAAAACAGGGTACTACATGCCACTTAAAGGTCATGGCGCCCGAATTATCGGAGAGCTGGTTGTCGTTGAAGCTGACCGTTATATTGGAACCATTGCCCAGGTAGTAATACCGGTAAACGTGGGCGGTCGAAAAAGCGTTGGGTGCGATAAAAAGCGGCGGAGTGATCGCCAATTTGTTGGAAACGCCGGGGGATATCAGCTGGTTGGTGCTGATGTCGAACAGGCCGTAGGCATCGTAAAAATCGTCGGTATTCGACCAAAGGGTGAAAACGCCTTCGATCTCCAGGTAGTAGTAGCAGCCGTTGCTCTGCGTCGGGAAACTGAAAGAAAAGGCCGACTTAAAATTCGGGGAAGAGGTCTGCGTTCCCAACAGCACCGGCGTCGAATCGACCGAAATGGCGCTCTGGAAATCGAGGCTCAGCGGAAAACCGCAGTGCACGGTATCTGCCGGCGCAAAACTCACCTGGTTGATGTTGTTGCATTGGGCCCCCGCATCCAGGGATGCTCCAAACAGGAAAAGGGCTGTAAAACCGGCAATTCGGGAAAGCGGAGTAGAGTTTTTACCCATCTCAAAGTGTGGAATTGTTGTAAATAAAATCATCTCATCCTTCGACAGATGAGGCAGATTTTGCCAATTTTCCATAAGATTGTTTCTCCAAACCCCGCGATGCCGTGAAACGCCATGCCCGATCAGCAGTACTTCTCCATCTCGCCACCGCTGCGGCGATGCTGCTGCTTTCCCGGCCCGCTTCCGGCCAGGAGCGGCAGGGTCCCTTCATCGTGTACTCCTGGCGGGCGGGGCTCTCCGCCGGCTGGAACACCTCGGTCTGCGAATCACCCGATGGGTTTCTGTACATCGCCACCGGCAACGGCCTGATCCAGTTCGACGGCAGGCATTACGAGCGCATCCAGGCCGGACCCGGGAGTATTTCAGACAACATCCTTACCGACATTGCGATCTCGGCCGACGGCCAAACGCTCTGGATAGGCGCCCTGCGCAGGGGCGTCACGCGCCTCGACCTGAAAACCCGTCAATTCAGGGCATACCCACGCCTTTGGGGCCACGAAACCCACGTGCAAAGCGTCAGAAAAATCCTCTGCCTGCCCAATGGCCAGACCTGGCTGGGCACCAGCGGTATGGGGCTGGCGCTGTACATTCCTGAAACCGATACCTTCAGTTTTTTCAAACCACCAAACATTCAGGCATCCTGGCCCGTCAACGACATGGTGCA
>JBAQQB010000037.1:0-6294 GCA_049306275.1 Saprospiraceae bacterium
CGGTACCGGCATCGCCTCAGCGGCGAGGAGGGCGTGAAGAGAGGGGAGGTGATGGTGGTGAGGTGAAAAAAAATGATAAAAAATTTGCAATTCCCGTTTTTTTTTTTTGAAAAATTAAGGGTGTAAAAATAACGCTCCCGTCAATTCCCCCCACGACGGATGAACACTTTTGGAAGATTGTGACTGAAGCGGATTAGCATTTTCGTTTCAGGCAGGATTTTCTATGCCCTTGATTTTTTAATCAAAATTTCATAACATGAAGCATTTCTCAAAACCTGCGATCCTTATGGTCACGGCGCTTTTTCAATTCTGCTTAAACGGAGCCCCGGGCATGTTGAGTGCACAATCCGATCCATGTGGTTTTGGGGCAGTCATGGCTAATGAGTTTCAGCACGATCCGGCTTATGAGATTTTCATAAACCAACTGAAGCAAAACCCTGGACAAGGGCAAGGCCCTGATGACGGTATTTACGTAATACCAACTGTGGTCCATGTTATTCATAACAGCGGTGTGGAAAACATCTCGGACGCACAGATATGGGGCGCAATAGCCCAAGCCAACAACCAACTTGCTGGCGGGGAAGGCGGTTATGATACAAAAATACAACTTGAGCTGGCAAGGATTGATCCTGACGGAAACTGTACCATCGGCATCAATAGGGTGCAATACCCTGTTCCTGATGCTGACCTGTCCAACTATGCCACAGACATAACAATAAAAAACCTCAGCCGGTGGGACCCATTTAGATACCTGAATATTTGGATTGTGCGGACAATCCTGCCCAATAGCACCACTGTTGGGTACTCCTATTTTCCAGGGGTGAATCCCTTGTTAGATGGAATTGTAATCAAGCATTCTTTCTTTGGTTTTGACGGAACTGCTGAAGGAAATGAAGTGAATACTTTGACACACGAGTTTGGGCATTATGCATACCTCTACCATGTTTGGGGGCCAGATTATTATCCTTGCGCAGACCATTGCCACGATCAGGCGGATTGCTTGCTTTTGGGTGATGAGGTTTGTGATACAGAGAGATGTAATGGATCGTATAATTCGCCAACTTGTGACCCTGAACCAACCGACTGTGTTTTTTGGTGCCCAGGTTCTCCAGCGGGGGGAGATAATTATCCCAAAGATAATTATATGTCTTATGCGCACGCTTGCCAATTCAGATTCACCGAGGGTCAGGCAGAGCGGATGTATTATGTTTTGAACAACATCCGGACAAACCTCTGGTCTGATGAAAACAAAAGGTGTACAGGTATATCGGGCTATTACGGGGAGAACATCGTCATCAACTCCCCATCTTCGCTCGCAGACTGGACTACCTTGAACCTGCCCAATAATGGCAACATCCTTATCCATGGTAACCTTACTATTGAGGGCGGTTCAACCCTGACTATTGGTTCGGGGGTGGTGGTGCGCTTCTGTGGTAATGGAAGGCTCATCATAAAGCCCAATGCAAGGCTCAATCTCTATGGCAGCTTGACGAACAGTTGCGGCGCACCATGGAAGGGTGTCGAGGTATGGGGTAATTCCTTTCAATCGCAGTACAGCATTGGCGGAGTGAACGGGCAGGGGCGGCTGGTCGGGTATCCGGGCTCCGCCATTGAAAATGCAGACATTGGCGTACGGCTTTGGGGGCCGGACTATTTGGCCAATGCAGGGGGTATCATATCTTGTAATGGCGTCACATTTCGAAACAACCGCCGTGCAGTGGAGTTTGCACCTTATACGTTTCAGGATAGTCCCACGGGACCAATGAATAATTATTCTGGCTCTTTCCGTAAGTGCGTTTTTACTATTGACGATAACTACCCTAATCCACTTTCCTTCGAGTCGTTTTTGTACATGAAGGGCGTAAGAGGTGTGAGGATTTCGGGCAGCGCTTTCATAAACAACCAGAATCTTTCTGCGCAAGGTGTCGATGACTATGGTTATGGTATCTTTGCCACGGACTCGAGGTTTAGTGTAGGTTCTACCTGCAACGTTGCAGTCCCGGATCCCAACCCATGTCCGGACTGGACCCACTCGTCATTTACAAACCTTGGCTACGCTATCTACACCGCCAACGTTGTGGGCAACCAGCCCTTCAATGTGCAGCGGGCGAGGTTCAACGGCTGCTACTTCGGCATATACAACAAAGCTGTAAGCCAGGGCACGCTGCTGTTTAACGTATTCAGCCTCGGGAACGTGCCCGATGCCAGCCTGACGCAGGACCAGTTCGGCACCTTCTTCGAGGCGGCTATGTCGGGCTTCACCTTCCAGGAAAACACCTTCCAGAAGGTGGCGGGCAACGTGGTCAACACGGTCGGCTCGTACAGCAAAGATTTAGCTTTTTTCGACGGCAACGTACTACGCCGCAACACCTACAACGGGGTCAGCTTCGGCAACATCGCCGAGAAGACCAATGCCTGGTACGGCACCAACCCGCCCCGTGGCCTGCACTACCTGTGCAACACCAACACCGGGGTCACCTGGGCCGACTTCTCCATGCTGTCAGGATCGAACATCAGGCGGGACCAAGGATTGTTGACTGCGACCCAGCCCCTTGTCACATTCTCCGCTGCCGGGAACAGGTTCTCCCAAATTGCCATTGACTTCCAAAACCTTGGTGGCTGGGAAATCCGTTATCACAAAAACCCCAATACACCATTAGAAGACCCGATTACTGTAATTGGTAATGTCCAGGAAATTGATGCTACTCTTAATGCCTGTCCAACAATTTATTGTGACCCGCCCTGCAAAGAACAGTACGAATTAGACGCCATCAAGTCGGACTATTTTGTAAAACGGAACGAGTACCATGCTGCCAAGACGGCCTATGACGCAGCGGTGGGAGGGGGTAATGAGGTGCTGGCAGGACAGTACGGTCATGAAATGGCGGCGGCCCGCCATGCCATGGACACCGGTTCGTTCCTGGTGACGCTGCACCTGCTGTATGACACGGCGACTTTCCACCGAGACACCCTGCAGGCATGGTTCGCCCGGATGGACAACCCGGCAGCCCAACTGCAACTGGCAAGGGACTACCTCGCCAACGGTCAGCTCACCCAGGCTTCCACCATACTCTTGCAGTCCGCATCACTATTCGGCCTCAACGCAGAGGATGCCGCCGACTTTTCCGACCTTTCCGATATCGTAAACCTCATTGGTGAGCAATCAGTATATGCCCTCGATGCCCAGACGCTCGATGCCCTGGACAGCTACACTGGCGGCAACGGCTCGGAAGCGGCCGTGCTTGCCCAGAATATCAGGGAGATGTATGGCAGCCATTACCCGCCACGCTACCAGTTGCCAAACGGCGGCGGCGAGCGCTCCAGCGGAGGTAAACAGGAAGTCCAGCCAAAAATTGCAGAAGGCCTGACCCTCATTCCCTCGCCGAACCCCGCATCCGGCGACGTGACATTCAACATCAATGGCAAAGCCTTAGAAGGCACGGAACTGACGCTCAGCGTGACAGACCTGAACGGAAAACTGGTCTGGTCACAGCGAATTTCAAGCGAAGGCGATCATGTAAGTGAAGTTTGGAACACGTCAACAGTACCGAATGGTATCTACGTTTACCGACTAGCCTCATATGACGGCCGATACAGCCTGACTGGCAAAATCGCCATCCAGAAATAGGAAAAATTGTCTAACCGCCCCTCCGCACCTGTTTCGTGTGCGGAGGGTCTATACGTTTTATGACATGAAGAAATGGATAATTATAACCCTGCTTTTCCCCGCGATTTATTCAACCGCACAGCTGGGCTTCAATAAAACATATGCCTTCGAGCAGGAGCAGATTACCGGCTCCGCGTTTGAAAACGTATTGTTAGACAATGACACGCTGGTGCTTTTCGGTACTTGTTACCCGCCCGTCACGCCTTCCGGCCAACAAGCACTCTTGTTCGTCAAGATGGACACCCTTGGCAACGTGCTGATGCACAAGTGCCACCTCGATCCTGATGCACCGCTGGACGAATATGCCGCTGCGCCGAATTATGGAATTATCAAAACTTCGGACGGGGGGTATGCCTTGGTTGGTTCTAATCTCGGTTCAGTAAATGGTTTACTAATTAAACTTTCCTATGACGGCGACATAGAATTCTACAATAAATTTGATTCAGAAACTGAAAGGCAGATTCGTAAAATACTACAATTAAAGGACGGTTACTTTTTATCTGGTTTAAATCAATTGCAGAACTACGACATCCAAGTATTTCTGATGAAAGTTGACAAGCAGGGCAATTTCCTGTGGGAGAAGACATACGGGCAGCCGGGAATTACGGAAGCGCCGGCCAGCCTGATAAAGATAGATGATAACCACTTCGCAATTGGAGCCGGAAAGGCAAAAATTGCACCGTCGCCACCCTACAATTCGGGCAATACCTGGACAAAGGCATGGCTCCTTGAGGTGGACAGCCTCGGTAATGTCATCAATTCTACCGAAAGTCAATATAATGTGCAGACCGGTCTGGGCGGCCTGAAGAAAATGCCGGATGGTTGGCTGTACACCAGTGCCAAATTTGAAATAAACAATAATCAATTTGAATGGGGCACCCGAGGCACCATTGTAAGGACAGGGGAAGATATTAACGATTTACATTGGGAACGGATAGTCGGCACAACCTCGACATACGTAAACGGCATGGTAGATATCAAGCCCTCTCCCGACGGCAATTGGGTAGCGGTGGGTCAATGGGCCACGCCACACCCTCCGCCACCCATGTTCGGCCCAAATTATGTGGGCGGTTCCACTTTTAAGTTTACTTCAGATGGCGATAGCCTGTGGGCGAGGCTGGACACCGCCTTCTGGCACCCCGACTGTGGCTCGGAGAACTACCTCGGCGGCGTGGCTGTATTGCCGAGTGGCAGTATCATCGCAGCTGGCTATGCAAATAGCAATTGTTTTCCGCCAACACCTCGATCCTATGGATGGATATTGAAGATTTCAACTGATGGGTGTATTGATACTCTTTGCTCAATGGCGAATTCCCAAAACCCCCAACCTGTCAAAGAAATAAAAATCTTTCCTAACCCAACTACTGGATTAATGAACATAGAGAATAGTAATCACTATGAGGCCGAAGTTTACGACCTGTTTGGAAGGCAGGTTTACCGGGCGGCAGGATTAAATAGCCAAATTGACATAACTTTCCTCCCCGATGGGGTATACATTTTAAAAATATTTGACAAAGAAAATAAATTGGAAATTGTAAACAAAATAATGAAATATCGCTGACCAGGTTTGCCTGGTTCGTTGTATAACCCTCACTCCACCTCCTTCTTCCCCGGCTTCAGCGCAAAATGCTTCAGCATGATGACCTCCCTTTGGTGAAGAAGCGGAAATGGCACTTCCTTTGAATTTTTTTAAAAATTAGCTATGAGAACTTCTATTTTTATCCCCTTCGTCATCGCTTTCGGATTTATTTCCGGCTGTCGGAAAACAGAAATCCTACCACCTCCGGAAACCCCAATGCCATGCTATTCCAAGTTGGAGTTGATTCCTATAGCAGATACCTGTATAGCGCCGCTACTAACCGACCCTTGGGGCATAGAGAAGTCATACCCCGGTCAAAATGACTTTTACCAATTTGCTGCGTTCGATCCTGCTGCCTATGAAAAATTTATTTTTTATCACGGCGTTCTTTACGGGAGAACGATTATAAAAGGAGCTGACTTTTGTACTGGAGAAATTTGGGCGATCGAAGATTCTGTTCAATTCTCACAATCCTTATTCCGTCGCCCCAAATGGTCGGAAAAAGAGTGGGTTCTGTTGGTCCGCTGGATCGACGATGAATCTTCATTTCCAGAGGAACGAGGATTGTACAAAATTAAGCCGAATGGAGATAGCCTGACCCTTTTGCTGAACGAAACCGTGCTTTGGCCTTCATGGAAAAATGGAGATTCCATACTAACCACGATCAGCGGGAACAGCCAACGCACCTTTGTTTTAGATGAAAATGGCGCCATGCTGGACACCATTCCTTTTACCTTTTCCTACTCATCGGCGAATGGGTCGAAAATAGCGGCGAGGCGTATCTTACCCGTGCCCGGAGAGGGCGATATTATCGTTTATCAGGACGGAGAAATACCCTGGAGCTACCCCTATACCGAAGAGTTTCAAAACTTCCGCGGTCTTGACTGGCTCAACGAAAATGAAATCGTCTGGATCAACGACAGCGGCATTTACCGGGCAAATACGGTTACCAATCAGGTCGCCCTCGTCAAGGAAGTCTGCCCCAACATCTACTATTCTTCCATCTCCGCCGCCCGCGACGGCAGCAACCGCCTGCTGCTGACCCGCA
>JBAQQB010000038.1:0-28868 GCA_049306275.1 Saprospiraceae bacterium
GCCCTACTCCGAATACGTGCAGGGCTTGATCTACGAGTGGAACGGTCTGGGCTCGGGGGCCAAATTCAAGGACGACCCCCGCATCACGCCGCTGGGCAAGTTCATGCGCAAATACTGGATCGACGAGTTGCCCATGCTCTGGAATCTGATCAGGGGCGACCTGAAGATCTTTGGCGTCAGGCCCATCAGCCCGCATTACTTCAGCCTTTATCCGCAAGAATTTCAGGAATACAGAAGAAAGTTCAAACCAGGGCTCATCCCCCCGGTGTATGTAGAGATCCCCAACAGCGTGGAAGATACCGTCGACATCGAACGCCGCTACCTGCAAGCTTATGAGCGCAACCCGCTCATGACCGACATTTCCTACACCTACAGAGCGATCTACAACATTCTCATTCGCAAGACACGCAGTAAATAACTAATAACCACCCCATTAATCGCAAACCAAACAGTACCTATGGAATCACGTCAACACCTCCTGCACGCCGGAAGAATCTTCAAGCCCCAGCCGGTCAACGGCTCATCGCACGACTTTCCTGAGACTTATGAGGAATTTCTGGAAGCCTTTATCCAGCAAGGCTATGAATTCATCTTTTTCAACGAGTTGAACGCCTCGCAACGCCAGCTAATTCTCCGGCACGACGTCGACTTCGACACCCGCTTCGCGCTCGATGCAGCCATGATCGAAGCCGAAATGGGCATCCGGTCCACTTTCTTCTTCCTGGTCCGGTCAAACTTTTACAACATCCTGGCGCCCAAAGACTTTGAAAACATCAACAGAATCAAAGAACTGGGTCACAAGATCAGCGTGCACTTCGATCCGCTGATCTACGACGACATGGAAGAAGGCCTGAAGCAGGAAGTGGATATCTTCCAATCCTGTTTCCGGGAGGAAGTGGACATTATCAGCTTCCACCGCCCCACCGAATTTTTCAGGAACTACGACGCCCCCATCATGGGCATCGAACATACCTACCAGTCGAAATACTTCCGCGACATCAAGTACTTCTCCGACTCCACCGGCGTGTGGCGGTTCGGGCATCCGCACGATTCCAACGAATATTCCCGCAAGGAATCCCTCCACATCCTGATCCATCCCATCTGGTGGATGGTGGCGGGGCATTCCAACCTCTACAAGCTGGAGACGTATTTTTCGCAGCGGATTCAGAAGCTCAAGCAGGAGTTTTCCAACAACTGCATTCCTTTCCGCCAGATTGACGTAAAGGAAAAAACAACCCTGTAACCCGGCGCCAACCATGCCTGCAGCCCATCGCATTGCTGTCTTCGGATGCAAGGCCACTACCTGGTTTTTGCTCGACAACCTGCGCCTTCCCCATCCGGTGAAGTGGCTGATCACCATCAGCCCGGAGCAGGGGGAAAAGCACGAAGTGGCCGATTACATGGACCTCAAGGCAGCCGCGGAAGCACGCGGCATCGAGGTCTACCAGGCCCGGACCTACTCGCTCAAGCATCCGGCCGACCAGGAATATATCAAGTCCCTTCAACTGGATATCGCCTTTGTGATAGGCTGGCAGCGCCTCATCCCTTCCGAGGTATTGGCCAGCCTTCGCATTGGCGCCTTCGGCATGCACGGCAGCAGCATGAACCTGCCGCTGGGCCGGGGCCGCTCCCCGATGAACTGGTCGATCATCGAAGGCAGGCAGGTGTTTTACACCAACCTGTTCAAATACGACCCCGGCGTCGATTCGGGCGACGTGGTCGACACCTTCAAGTTCCAGATCACCGGCCGCGACACCGCCGAGACCATGCACTTCAAGAACACCCTGTCGATGAAGCACCTCATCGAACAGAATATCGGGCGGCTCCTGGAAAACAGCTTCCAGGCCACGCCCCAGGACTCCTCCCTCATACCGACCTACTATCCCAAGCGCACCCCCGCCGATGGCCTGATCGACTGGGATCTCGATGCGCATGCCCTGGAGCGCTTCATCCGGGCGGTGACCCGGCCTTTCGACGGGGCATTCACTTTTTGGGAAAATCAGCAAATCAAGATTTACGACGCCCAGGTCTTCGACCTCCACGAATTCGGTTACTCAGACCTGCCGGCAGGCACAGTCGCCGCAGTGTTTGAAAGCGGCAAATTCCTGGTCAAATGCTTCGGCGGACTCCTGCTGGTCAACGACTGCGAAGCCCCCTTCCGGGTGGAACGGGGGATGCGTTTTCACAACAACGGGCTGGCTGTGAAGCGCTTTTCGCGCAATGACCAGGGGAATTTTGATATGCAGGAATAAAGCTTCAGGACTTTCAATCATACACTCAAGAAGGGTGGCGGACTCCGGTCCGCCACCCTTCTTCTTTTTTCGCCAAAATTTCCGAATTTTGAAGCGTGCGAACAACCATCCTCCTGCTTGCCGCCCTCCTCCTGCCCCTTGCGCACCCCGCACAGGAAATCCCGCGCATTCGCTCCTTTTCCAGCCAGCAATACCAGGCACAACAGCAAAACTGGTCGACCGCCCAGGCCGCTGAGCGCTGGATGTATTTCGCCAACTCGGCTGGACTGCTGGAATACGACGGCGCCACATGGACCCTTTTGCCCCTGCCCAACAAACAGCCCGTCAGGGCGGTAGCCTGCGCCGATGGCAAGGTTTTTTGCGGCGGCTTCGCCGAATTCGGCTACTGGGAAAAAGCGCCCTTCGGCGGCTGGCACTACGTCTCCCTCAGCCGGACCATCAATAGCGAGAAAGCCCAAACCGAGGAGATCTGGCATATCCTCGCCGGTGATGGCTACGTGCTGTTCCAGTCGTTTTCCACCATTTTCCGCTACGACTACGAGCGAGTCTCCCTCCTCACCCCGCCCGGCAACCTCATGTTCATCCACGACATCGGGGGGCGGCTGGTCTTTCAGGTGATCGGGGAAGGGCTATACGAGCTCCTGCCCGGCAACTCCTTCCGGTTCGTGGAGGGGAGCGAGGCGCTGGAGAACGCCACGGTATCGGCCATCATCCCCATCGACGGCGAATCGTTTTTGGCCGGCACGACCAACGACGGCATTTTTTTACTCCAAAACAACCGCTGCACGCCCTGGGGCAATCCGCTCAACGAGCGGCTCAAAAAGACGCAGCTCAACAAGGGCATCCGCCTCCACGATGGGGGGCTGGCGCTGGGCACCATCCTCGACGGGCTCTTTGTGCTGGACCCGCAAGGCAGGCTGCGCTTTCACCTCAACCAGGAGAACGGCCTGCAGAACAACACCGTGCTATCGCTCCACGAAGACCAGGACCACAACCTCTGGGCCGGTCTAGACAAGGGTGTCGACCTGATAGAGCTGCGCTCGCCCCTGACCTTCTTCACCGACCCCTCTGGCAAAACCGGCGCCGTCTACACGGCCGCCGTTTTCGAAGGCAGCCTCTACATCGGCACCAACCACGGCGTATTTCAGCGGCCCTGGCCTGCCGGCAATGCGCCTTTCCAACTCATCGAAGGCACCCAAGGGCAGGTCTGGGAGTTGCAGGTCTTCGACGGGCAGTTGCTCTGCGGCCACAACGAAGGAACTTTCCTAATCGAAGGCAGCCGTGCCCACAAGATCTCCACCATCACCGGTGGCTGGCGCACCATACGCCACCCGGAGCGGGATGATTTGCTGGTTCAGGGCTCGTACAGCGGCATTGTCATTTTCAAAAAGGATCCCTTTGGGAAATGGGTCTTCTCCCACCGTGCCGACGGTTTTCTCCAGCCCATCCGGGAGCTCCTCTTCGACGTAGAGGGGAACCTTTGGGCCTTGCATTCCCACCGCGGCATGCACCGCATACGCCTCGACCGGGAGGCGCTGCGGGTACAGGAGATCGAACATCTGCTGCCCGGCGAGTTCAATCTCCACATCGTCCAGCTCAACGACACCTTCTGCATAAAGGCTGATGACGGTTATTTCACCTACAACAGCCGGCAAGGCAGCTTCGAGCAGATCAGCCATCTCGGCGGCATCCCGCTTCCGGCGGGCGCCCGGGTCCTGCCGGGCACAAACGGCGACTGGTTTCTTTCGGGAGAAAACGGGGTTTCCCTGGTCCGGCAAAACAAGCTTCACCGCTTCGATATCCAACTGGTGCCGGGTTATGAGCAAGTGGTAGTGCTGGAACGCGGCGTCTACCTGTTTTGCCTCGGCGATGGCTACGCCCTGTTGCGAGAGCCCGGAAAAACTGGCATGCCGGAAGGCGCCATCGCCTCTCCGGCGATCAGGCGGGTGGAAAAGATGGGGAAAAACGGCCTGCGCCTGCAATGGTCCAGCCCTGAGTTTACTACCCAGCCGCTTTTCCGCTACCGGCTGGAGGGCTTTGAGCGCGGCTGGTCGGACTGGAAATCCGAATTCGAAAAAGAGTACATCAACCTGCCGCCGGGCGATTACCGCTTTCAGGTGCAATCGCGTTTTTCCGAAAAAACCGGCGAATACGCCTTTACCATCCCTCCACCCTGGTATTTCAGCAAATGGGCCATTTTTTTCTACGTCCTGGCCGCAGGGGGGGGGCTCTGGCTCATAAACCGCATCGGCAAGAAGCGCATGGAGCGGCAACGCCTCAAAATGGAGGCCGAAAATCAGATCCGCCTCGAAAAGGAGCGGATGGAAGCCGAGATCCGCTCCAAAAACAACGACCTGGCCAACTCGACCATGAACCTGCTGCGCAAGAACGAAACCCTGCAAAAGATCAAGGAGGAGTTGCAGAAACTGCCCGAGGCCGGCAAGCCCTCCAAAGAGCTCAAAAAGCTGCTCTCCCTCATCGACGAGCACATCACCAGCGACCACGATTGGGAACTGCTGGAAGAGAGCTTCAACAACGTGCATGGTAATTTCTTCAAAAAAATCAAGGCCCAATACCCCGACCTCACCCCCGGCGACCTCCGCCTCGCCGCCTACCTCAAGATGAACCTCTCCTCCAAGGAGATCGCCCAACTGCTCAACCTCAGCGTAAGGGGGGTGGAGAACAAGCGCTACCGGCTGCGGAAAAAGCTGGGATTGGGGGAGGAGGAGAATTTGGCGGAGTTTATGATCCAATTCTAATGGGCCGCCAAATTTATTTGGCACTGGTTTCTTGCCTAACGGTTTTACACCGAATAAATTCGGTTCACCGCTGTCGCCAATAAATTGGCTCTACCGCCCGCCAAATAAATTTGGCGGCCCATTAAGTGGCGTAGTAATAGTGAGGTGTATTTCTTGTACCTCGCTCCGAAAAGGGCTAACTTCCATCCGGATTTTTTTTTGAAGCAACTCACGGATGATGAAAGCACCCTTTACACTGCTTGTCGTATTGGCGGCGAGCCTGTGCCTGCAGGCACAACCTGCGGCGCCCACCGGGCTGGCCGGAAAATCGTACGAACGGCATGTGGAGTTTACCTGGAATGCCAATACCGAGCCGAACCTCGCCGGGTATAAGGTATTCAGATCGGTCAACGGCGGCAGCCTGGAACAGATCGCTACCCTCGCGCCTTCTACCACCCGCTATATGGATTTCGCAGGCACGCTCGGCGACGATCTCAGCCTTCAATACCAGCTGAAAGCGTATGCCAGCAATGGACAGGAGTCGGGGTTCTCAAGCCCCCTCCCCTTGCAGACACAGGCCATGTCGGATGAAGAATTCCTCGACATGGTGCAGGAATATACCTTCCGCTATTTTTGGGACTTTGCCCACCCCGTCAGCGGCATGGCGCGCGAGCGCAACACTTCGGGCGATCTGGTGACGGCCGGCGGCTCGGGCTTCGGCGTCATGGCCATCCTGGCCGGCATTGAAAGGGGCTACATCACCCGGGATCAGGGGCGCGACCGCCTGATACAGATCGCCTCCTTCCTGCAATTCGCCGACCGCTTCCACGGGGCATGGGCGCACTGGATGAGTGGCACGACAGGCAACGTCATTCCCTTCAGCCAGTACGACGACGGGGGCGATTTGGTGGAAACCAGTTTCCTGCTGCAAGGCCTCCTCACCGCCCGGCAGTATTTCGACCAAAACACCCCTGAGGAAGAAGCCCTGCGCGACCTGATCACCAGCCTGTGGGAAGGCGTGGAGTTCAACTGGTACCGCAAACAGGTCAACAATGTGCTCTTCTGGCATTGGTCGCCCAACTACGGCTGGCAGATGAACTTCCAGATCAGGGGCTTCAACGAGGCCCACATCATCTACATCCTGGCCATCGCCTCGCCCACCAACGGCGTGCCCGCCAACCTTTACCACTCCGGCTGGGCCGGCGGCGGCTATGAAAACGGCAATTCCTATTACGGCTATCCCCTTGCTGTAGGCCCCTTCCGCGGCGGACCCCTGTTTTTTGCCCACTACTCCTACCTGGGCTTCGACCCCCGCCTCAAGCGCGACGCCTATGCCAACTACTTCGTGCGCAACCGCAACCACACTTTCATCAACCGCGAATATTGCATCGAAAACCCGGAAGGCCATGCAGGCTACGGAGAGCACAGCTGGGGCCTGACCGCCAGCGATAACCCCTGGGGCTACCTGGCCCACGAACCCACGGCCGGTGGCGACAACGGCACCATCACGCCCACCGCCGCGCTTTCTTCCATGCCCTACACGCCATGGGAAAGCATCGAGGCGCTCAAGCACTTCTACCGCGAATACGGAGAAAACCTCTGGGGCCCCTATGGATTCAAGGACGCCTTCAATATTGATCAAAACTGGTTCGCCACCTCCTACCTGGCCATCGACCAGGGGCCCATCATCTGCATGATCGAAAACTACCGAAGTGGATTATTGTGGGAAAAATTCATGGCCGACCCCGACATCCAGGCCGCCCTCGACGAGATCGGCTTCGTGCCCGATTCAATGGAAGTGTCGGTAAATGAAAGAATACCGCAAGACGTTCAGGCAATGCTATTCCCCAACCCCGTTCCATCCGGCACGGATGCAACCCTGGAAGTCACCCTGCTGAAAAAAACGCCCCTTCAGGTCATCCTCTACGACTGGACAGGCCGCCCCATCCGCACTATCGCCGATGAAGCAGAAAAAATGCCCGGCATCCACCATTTCAACATCCCGACCCAACATCTCCCCAAAGGAGTATATCACTTGCGAATAAACAACCAAACACTCTTACTAACCACCCAATAACCCAACAACCTAACCACCCGATCAACTGAAAACTGAAAATTAAAAACTAAAAACTAAATCAATTGTCCTATGAAAAAATGGTTACTGCTCTCTGCACTGCTGGTTCTGTTCCATTCCTGGACATACGGCCAGATCGTGTATGAAGACTTCGAAGGCGGCGCCCAGCTCACCTGGACCGCGATCAACGGCTCCTACGATGGTGTTGTGACCAACCCGGATCCGAATTTCATCAACAACAGTAATGATGTCGGGGCCTACACCAACAACCCGGCGGTCGACTACAGTTTTGCGCTGGCCGAACTGGCCACACCGCTCGACCTGTCGGTCAACAACGTGTTCAAGCTCAGCGTCTACGCACCGGCTGCAACGCAGGTGCTGCTGAAGCTGGAAGGCCCCGGCGGCTTCATTGAAGCCACGAAGAACATCGCCGTTACCAACCACTGGCAGGAATACACCTTCGACTTCAGTGCCGCTGCAGCAAACACCGGCCTGACGAAGATCCTGATCGTGTTTGCTCCCGGCGAATTGAACAGCGCCGACACCTACCTCTTCGACAACCTGCGCGCCGAGCCGCTCGGTCCCTGCGAAGGCGTCCCCGCCATCCCGGGCATGATCGACGACTTCGAGTGCAACCGCAACGCCACCTACCTCAACAACTGGGACTCCCTCTCCGTGGTCGCTAACCCCGACCCCACAGGCGAAAACACGACCCCTTTCGTGGGCAAGGTCAATGACGCCGCAGGGCCCTGGGAAGCATTGGTCATCGACTACCAAAATGCTATCAACCTCAGTGTCAACAACTTCATGGAAGTGAAGATATGGTCGCCCAAGACAGGCCAGATGCTCTTCAAACTCGAAGGCGGCGTCTCCTCGCCCTTCGAATCCTTCCAACCGGTTCCGGCCACCAACGAATGGGTGACCTACACCGTCGACTTCAGCTCGCAATCGGCTGCCAACCACAAGAAAATCGCCATTTTCTTCAACGCCGGCGTAGATGCCGAACCGGGCGATGTCTACTACATCGACCAGATAAAAATGATGCCGGCGCCTCCGGTGCCGCCGATCGAAGACTTTGAAGACGGCGCCGCCCTGTTCTGGGGTCCTCTTGACAACAACACCGTTGTGCATGGTACTTTCTCTGGTCCTGTTGCCAACCCCGATCCCAGCGGTATTAACACCAGCGACAACGTGGGCAAGTACACCAAAGGCAACTCCGCGTTCAGCACCCTGCAGGCCTTCCTGCCGCCCAACTTCAGCCTCAGCACCTTCCCGCAGCTCAACCTCGACGTCTGGGCGCCCGCAGGCTCCGTATCGGTGACCATGCAGCTGGTCAGCCCCACTCAAGGCAACAAGGAAGTGACCCGCGACCTGGAAGCTACCGAAGAGTGGACCACCCTCAACTTCGACTTCAGCGATCACGCCGCCATCACCGACTTCCTCGCCATGAACCTGCTTTTTGACGGGGGTACCGCTGGTCAGGGGGTTATGTACTTCTTCGACAACCTCCGCCAGAGCGTCTCCACCATCGATCCCTGCGAGGGCGTCGCAGCCATCCCGAACATTGTCGACGACTTCGAATGCCAGCGCAACTACAACATCTTCTACGGCGCCGACAAACTGGAGGTGATCGCCAACCCCGACCTCTCGGTCATCAACAACAGCACCAAAGTGGGCGAATTCACCGACCCGGCCAACGACCCCTGGGCAGGCCTGGGCTATGAAACGACCACCCCGATCGACCTGTCTCTCTACAACCAGCTCAGCGTGCAGATATGGGCGAATAAAGCCGTGCCCGTGCTCTTCAAACTGGAAGGCGGTACCGGCGGTGTAACTGAAGTATGGGAAGACATTTCCGAAACCGGCAAATGGGTCAACTACCTCATCGACTTCAGCGCCCCGGTTGGCAGCGACTACACCAAACTGGTCATCTTCTTCGACGGCGGTAATGAAGACCCCGAGACGAATACTTACTACGTCGACAACATCCGCTGGCGCCGCCTGTCGTACAATGGCTGCATCGACGACCATGAAACCACGGCAAGCACTATCTCCAACTGGATGTATTTCGCCAACGGATACCTCGAAGCCACCGGCTACCAGTTCGAGATCGTCGACAACCCCAACCCCGGCGGCATCAACACCAGCGCCAAAGTGGGTAAGTTCATCAAAGCGAAGGACAGCGACCCATGGGCAGGTATGTATGCCGACCTCGACGCCCCGATCGACTTCAAAGGCAACAAGACCATGCGCGGCAAGGTGCTCATGGACCACCTCGGCAACTTCGCCCTCAAAGTGGAAAACTCCGCTATCGGCGAGCCCAACATTGAAGTGGCGGTCAACAACAACACGCCCGGACAGTGGCAGGAGATCACCATCCCCTTCCCCACCGCAGCCGACGATGCACAATACCGCCGCCTCACCCTCTTCTTCGACCTGCTGATTCCCGCCACCGGACAGGATGTCACGTCTTACTTCGACGACATCGTCATCGGCGATGGCGAATGTGAACCCGTTAACACCTTCGAGATGCCTCAGGTAGAATACTTCCGCATCGCACCTAATCCTGCAACTACTTTCGTCAAAATCGAAAATGCCGAAATAGTGGAACACCTCGTCGTCCTCGACATCACCGGCCGCCCCGTGCTCAGACTGCGCACCTACGGCGAACAGGATGTACAGGTCGACATCGCCAACCTGCCTCCGGGTATGTACCTGCTGGCCGGTTACGACCAGGTAGGCGCCCTCGTGGCCAATGGAAAATTCGTGAAGAACTAAGCATCATGGCGGCGCGCTCGCACCGGGCGCGCCGCCAAATTTTTTTTTCATGAGAACACTCTTACTCTCCCTCTCCCTCCTCCTCCTCTGCCTCCCGGCCTTTTCCCAACCTCCCCTCCCCCCGCACTTCAGCATGGACGAACTCCAGCGGCGGACCTTCGGCTACTTCTGGGATCTGGCCGACACTACAAACTGGCAAATTCCCGACCGCTACCCTACCCTCACTTTCTCCAGCATCGCCGCCACAGGCTTTGGCCTGAGCAGCTACCTGGTGGGCGTGGAACGCGGCTACATCACCCGGGAACAAGCGGCAGAAAGGGTCTTCAACACCCTGAAAGTGTTGAAAAACCTGCCCCAGGGGCCACAAGCCTCGGGCGTCAGCGGCTACAAGGGCTTCTTTTACCATTTCCTCGACCTGAAAAACGCCACGCGCTTTAAAGACGTAGAACTCAGCACCATCGACACAGCCTGGCTGCTCGCCGGCATCCTCTCCTGCATGGAATACTTCGACCGCGACGACCCCACGGAGCGCGCTATCCGCGAGATGGCCGACTACCTCTACCGACGCGTGGAGTGGGACTGGATCGCCGACAAGGACGGGCTCATCTCCATGGGCTGGTATCCGGAGAAAGGATTTCACCAGCACTACTGGAAGGGCATGAACGAGGCCATGTTCATCTACTTCCTGGCCCTGGGTTCGCCTACCCACCCGGTGGCGCCCACCGCCTGGGAAACCTGGTGCAAAACCTACCAATGGGCTGAATTCCACGGCCAGGAGATGATCAACTTCGGGCCGCTCTTCGGCCACCAGTACAGCCATATGTATACCGACTTCCGGGGCATACAGGATGAATACACCCGGGCAAAGGGGATCGACTACTTCGAAAACGCCCGAAGGGGCACCCTGGCCAACAGGGCATACTGTATCGCCAACCCCAATAAGTTTAAAGGTTATAGTGAAAGTATATGGGGCCTTACTGCTTGCGACGGCCCAGGGTGGGCGGAAAAAATGTATAACGGCAAAAAGACCGTTTTCCACGGCTATGCCGCCCGCGGCGCGGCCCATGTCGACTTTCTCGACGACGGCACCATCGCGCCCACGGCTGCGGGGGGTTCCGTGCCCTTCGCGCCCGAAGTTTGCCTGCCGGCATTGCAGGCCATGTGGAACCAGTATCCGCAATTGATCGGGAAATACGGCCCGCACGACGCCTTCAACCTGTCCTTTTCCGAAGAAGGCTGGTTTGACCACGACTGGCTCGGCATCGACCAGGGACCCATCCTCATCCAGCTCGAAAATTACCGCACGGGATTAATCTGGAACCTGATGAAGAAAAACCGGTATGTCACAGAAGGCCTGCGAAAAGCGGGCTTCCAGGGCGGCTGGCTCGACGGCGCCATTCCCTCCCCCAATGATGCCTTCGAAAAAGGGATGCATCTCGACGGCGAGGGCAATATGCTACCTTACCGGCTGCTCAAACCGGAAAAACCGGCACCGGGAGAGAAATACCCACTGGTGATCTTCCTGCATGGGGCAGGCGAGAGAGGCTCCGACAACCAGGCCCAGTTGAGTAATGGCGCGCTGGCATTCGCCGAACCCGCCAACCGGGAGAAATACCCCTGCTTCGTGCTGGCCCCCCAATGTCCCAAAGACAGCCTCTGGAGCACCATCGACTCCCGGAAGGGGATCGGCATGTCGGAACAACCGCTCCAGGCCATGCGCCTGTTGCTGGAACTGGTGGATCAGTGGGTCGCGGGAAACCCCGCAATTGACCCCAACCGCATCTATGTGACTGGTTTGTCGAGAGGCGGTTTTGGCACCTTCGACTTCATCGCCCGCCGTCCCGGGATGGTCGCGGCAGCCATGCCGCTCTGCTCGGGCGGAGATCCGGAAAAAGCGAAGGCCATCGCCCACATTCCGACCTGGATCCTCCACGGCGCAGTTGACCCCGTCATTCCCGTGAAGAACAGCGAAGACATCCATGAAGCGCTCCGGAAAGCCGGAGGCCAGCCGAAACTGACCATCTACCATACCCTGGGCCACGCCATCTGGCAGGAGACGTACTATAACCCGGAGGTTATGAAGTGGCTTTTTCAACAACAAAAACCATAACAAGGAACCGCTACGAACGCGACGGACGCGACGAAAACGCAGCGTCCGTCGCCTCGTAGCGGTGAAAATCAAAAAAACATGAGCATCAGAATACCGATCATTTTATTGATGTTAACGCCCCTCTTTTACCAATTCCAGCCCGCCGTTAAAACGGACAGCGCCGATCCTTACGCACATCGCATCGACTCCGTGCTGTCCCTGCTGACCCTGGAGGAAAAGATCGGCCAGCTAACCCTCTTCACCTCCGACTGGGACGTGACGGGGCCTACCATGCGCGAGAACTACAAGGAAGACATCCGGACCGGCCGGGTGGGCGCCATTTTCAATGCGCACACCGCCGCCTACAACCGCGAGCTGCAGCGCGTCGCCGTGGAGGAGAGCCGGGCCAAGGTGCCCCTGCTTTTTGGCTACGACGTCATTCACGGGTATAAGACCATTTTCCCCTTACCCCTCGGCGAGGCAGCCAGCTGGGACCTGGAGGCCATCGAGCGGTCCGCCGCCGTGGCCGCCGCCGAAGCCGCCGCCGCCGGCCTGCACTGGACCTTCGCGCCCATGGCCGACATCTCGCGCGACCCCCGATGGGGCCGCGTGATGGAAGGCGCGGGAGAAGACCCCTACCTGGGCTCGCTCGTTGCGCGCGCCCGTGTGCGGGGCTTCCAGGGCACGAGCTTTGAAAACGCCGACAAGGTGCTGGCCTGCGTCAAGCACTACGCCGCCTACGGCGCACCCCTGGCAGGCCGCGACTACAACACGGTCGACATGTCAGACCGCGTGCTGCGCGACGTCTACCTGCCGCCTTACAAGGCCGCCATCGAGGAAGGCGCCTGGACCGTCATGACCTCCTTCAACGAACTCGACGGCGTGCCGGCCTCCGGCAGCAGCTACCTGCTCAAAGACATCCTCCGCGGCGAATGGGGCTTCAAAGGCTTCGTCGTCACCGACTACACCTCCATTAACGAAATGGTGATGCACGGGGTGGTGGCCGATGAAAAGGAAGCCGGCGAACTGGCCCTGACGGCTGGCGTCGACATGGACATGCAAGGCGCGGTCTACTACAACTACCTCGCCAAATCGCTGGAAGAAGGCAAGGTGAGCATGGCGCAGATCGACCAGGCCGTGCGCAATATCCTGCGCGTCAAGTTCGCACTCGGCCTTTTCGACGATCCCTACCGGTTTATGGATCCGGAAAGGGAAAAGCGGGTGCTCTTGTCGCAAGAGAACCAGGAAGCCGCGCTGGATATGGCCAAAAAGTCGATCGTGCTGCTCCGCAACGAGAACAAGACGTTGCCCCTTTCGAAAAATATCCGCTCCCTGGCCGTGGTAGGTCCTTTGGCGAATAACCAGAGCGAACTGATCGGCGCCTGGTCGGGCGCGGGCAATGGCAACGACTGCGTGAGCCTGCTCAAGGGCATTCAGGACAAGGTGGGCGCCGCGGTGCAGGTACGCCACGCGCAGGGCTGCGACTTCGAAGGCGAAGACCGCAGTGGGTTCGCCGCCGCCCTTAACCTGGCCCGGCAGTCGGACGCCGTGGTGGTGGCTGTGGGAGAAAAAATCTCCCTGATCGGAGAATCCTCCAGCCGCTCCAACATCGACCTGCCAGGCGTTCAGGAAGAGCTGGTCAAGGCCCTGGTAGCCACCGGCAAACCCGTGGTCGTGGTGCTGATGAACGGCCGGCCATTGACCATACCCTGGATTGCGGAAAACGCGCCGGCTATCCTGGAGACCTGGTTCCTGGGCACCCAGGCGGGCAACGCCATCGCCGACGTGCTGTTTGGCGATTACAATCCCTCCGGCAAGCTGCCCATGACCTTCCCGCGCAACGTAGGGCAGGTGCCCATTTTCTACAGCACCAAAAACACCGGCCGTCCCTTCGCCCCCAACGACAAATGGAAAACCCATTACCTCGATGTGCCCAACACCCCGCAGTATCCCTTCGGCTGGGGCCTGAGCTACACGACTTTCGCTTACTCCGAGGTCAGCGCCGACCAAACCACTTTTGGTCCTGAACAGGCCGTTACGTTGAAAGTCACCGTATCCAACACCGGCGACCGCGACGGAGAGGAAGTCGTGCAGTTGTACGTGCGCGACCTGGTGGGCAGTGTGACCCGCCCGGTGAGGGAGCTGAAAGGTTTCCAGAAAATAGCCATTCCGGCGGGGCAGCAGCAGGAAGTGAGCTTCACGCTTTATCCGGCCGACCTGGCTTTCTACACCCGCGACATGACTTTCAAGGCCGAACCGGGTTATTTCGACGTATTCATCGGAGGCAACTCCGACGCCACGCAATCCATCCGCATTCAATTAACCGAATAAAAACCACCGCCTATGCGCTCGCGTTTTTTTCAACTCAAACTCATGCGGCTGCCGCTTCTGTTGATCCTGGCAGCCTTCGTCCAAACGACCGCCTTCTCCCAATGGGTGGTGAGCGGGGTCGTAACCGACGCCGAATCCAGTGAGACCCTCATCGGAGCCAGCGTCTACGTGAAAGGAACCACGTCCGGCACCATCACCGACTTCGACGGCCGGTATGAACTCGATGTAAAGGATCCCAATGCGGTTCTTGTATTCTCCTATACCGGCTACACTACAATGGAAGAAGCCGTGCGCTCGCGCACCGAAATCAACATGATCCTGCGCCAGGATATCAAAGTGCTGGAAGAGATCGTGGTGGTCGGCTACGGCGCCCAGAAGAAAAGCGACCTGACCGGCGCGGTGAGTACCGTGAAGGACAAGGACATTGAGCGCATCCCGACGGCCTCCATCGACCAGGCTCTGCAGGGCAAGGTGGCGGGTGTGTTTGTGACGCCCACTTCCGGCCAGCCGGGGGCCGGGGCTGTCATCCGCATCCGGGGTACGGGTACATTCAACAATGCCAACCCCATTTACGTGATCGACGGCATGATCCTGGATGACGCTTCATTTGTCAACCCAATGGATGTGGAATCGATCGAGGTGCTCAAGGACGCTTCGGCGACGGCTATTTATGGCAACCGGGGCGCCAACGGGGTGATTATTATTACGACGAAGAAGGGGAAGAAGCGGGAGAATGCCGTTATTTCTTTCAACTCCTACTACGGTTCGCAGTCGGTTACCAAGCAAATCGACATGGCCAACGCTGCGGAATATGCAGCGCTGTACAACGAGCTGACCGACTCTGAACACTTCCCCGATCCGGCAGCGCTGGGCGAGGGCACGAACTGGCAGGAAGTCATCTTCCAGGACGCCCCCATCAAGAGCGTGCAATTGTCGGCCAACGGCGGCTCCGACCGCTTCCTGTTCAACGTCAGCGGCAACTACTTCGGGCAGGAGGGCATCGTGCGGGGCTCCAACTTCGAGCGCTACACCCTGCGTTTCAACAGCGAGTACCAGCTCAACAAGGCTGTGCGGACGGGGCACAACGTGGCGTTCTCGACCCTGGCCAACAAATTTGCGCCCAACCTCGTCGAGTCGGCCTACCGCATGCCGCCGGTATTTGCCGAACGCGACACCCTCGGCGAATTTTCCGATCCGACCTTCTTCGGCACCGCCATCGGCAACCCGGCAGCTTCGCTGTACTACAACGACAATACCTCAACCGGCAACCGCCTGGTGGGCAACCTGTTTGTCGATGTAAATTTCCTGAAAAACTTCACTTTCAGGTCCAGCTTCGGCGCCGATCTCAACTACAACCAGTCGGTGCGCTACGAACCCGTGTATGAAGTGTCGGTCTCCCAGCGCAACCCCAACGACCGCCTGGATAAAGGCGTAAACCGAAACCAGAGCTGGCTGTGGGAAAACACCCTGACCTTCAACAAGGAATGGGAAAACCATCAGCTCAACGTGCTGGCCGGTTACACCGCGCAAGAGAATTATTTCGAATACCTCAACGCAGGCCGCCAGAACTTTCCCGGCTCGTCGGTGCTCGTGCTCAACCTCGGCAATGACACCACCGCGGTCAACAGCAACGGCGCAAGTGACTGGGCCATGACCTCCTATCTCTTCCGCACCAACTACTCCGCCTACGGCAAATACCTGGTTACCGCTTCGCTTCGCGTCGACGGCTCGTCGCGCTTCTCGCCGGAGAACCGCTGGGGCTACTTCCCCTCCTTCTCTCTCGGCTGGAACCTGGGCGCCGAGCGGTTCATGCAGGACCTGGATCTTTTCAGCCGCCTCAAGCTGCGCGCGGGCTGGGGTATCGTGGGCAATGACAAAACTTCGCTCTATCCCTCATTGGGCGTCGTGAACACCGGTCTATACGCCATCTTCGGCCCCGGCGAATCACTCAATCAGGGCGCTACCCTCATAACACTGGCCAATCCCGACGTGCGCTGGGAGGAAGCCAGCCAGACCAACCTGGGTGTTGAAATGGGCTTTTTCAACAACCGCCTCACTGCCGAAATCGACTACTACAACCGCCTGACCAACGACATCCTCTACCCGGCGCCTATTCCCGACTACGTTGGCTCGCAGGGCGACCCTGTGGTCAACACCGGGCAGGTCGTCAACCGCGGCTGGGATTTCCTGTTGCAGTGGCGCAGCGGCGGCGAGTTTAACTACAATATCGGCATCAACGCATCCACCGTGCACAACGAAGTGCTGGCCATCGCCCAGGGCAAATCGGAGATCTTCTCCGCAGGAATCCAGGGCGACTTCGGCTCGCGTACCGCCGTGGGGCTGCCCATCGGCGCTTTCTACGGCTATGTGGTCGACGGTGTTTTCCAGAATGAAGACGAGCTTGCACAGTATCCCAAATTCGGCAACGAAAAAGTCGGCGACCTGCGGTTCAGGGATCTCAATGGCGACGGCGAACTCAACGACGAAGACAGGGATTACCTCGGCAGTCCAATCCCCACCTTTATTTACGGCCTCACCGGCGGTTTCGACTGGAAAGGGTTCGATTTCAGCATCGACTTTTTCGGACAGACCGGCAACAAGGTCATCAACGCCAAGCAAATGACCCGCTTTGCCATCTACAACTTCGAAGCCCGCTACGTAGACCGCTGGACAGAGGAAAACCCAAGCGATATCAACCCCCGCATCACCAACGGAGGCCACAACTTCCGCATGAGCGACCGCTTTGTCGAGGATGGCAGCCTCTTCCGCCTGCGCAACCTCACCCTGGGCTATACCCTGCCGCTGAGGTTCGGCCAATCGGCAGGCAGCAGATTGCGTTTTTATGCCAGCGGCACCAACCTGTGGACCTCGCAGCAATACTCCGGCTACTCGCCAGAATTCAACAACCAGGACAACGTCTTCGAAGTGGGCATCGACCGGGGTATCTTCCCCATCGCCAAAACCATCCTGGGTGGCATTGAACTGACCTTCTAACCAAAACGCGACATGACCATGAAAAAGATCATTGCACATAAACCCATCCTGCTCATCACCCTCACTGTGCTCATCTGGGCAGGGTGCAGCAAGGACTTTCTCGACAGAAAACCCCTGTCGGAACTGACCTTCGACACTTACTTCGAAACGGCCGACCATGCCGTGTGGGCGACCAATGCCATTTACCAGCAGTTCCGCAGTTGGGAATGCATCGGCTTCAGCTGGATCGGCAATACCGACATCATCTCAGACGATGCAGACAAAGGCAGTACGCCAACGGATGCCCTTTATATCCTCGACATCGACGACTTCACCTTCGACGCTACCAACCTGACCTTTGGATGGCTGTGGCAGGGCTATTACCACGCCATCTTCCGCGCCAACCTGGCCATTGAGAACATCCCGGGCATCGACATGGACACCAAGCTGCGCGACCGGCTGGTGGGTGAGGCGAAGTTCCTGAGAGCCTATGCCTATTTCAACCTGGTGCGCTGGTTCGGCGAACTGCCCCTGGTGACCCGGCCGCTCTCCCAGGATGAGTACTATACCCAGCCCCGGCAGCCGGTGTCTGTGGTATACGACCAGATCATCCTCGACCTTCAGGATGCTATTTCAGTCCTTCCGGAAAAATCGGAATACGAGGCCGAAGACCTCGGCCGCGCAACCAAAGGGGCAGCCCGAGGCATGCTGGCAAAGGTATACCTGACCCTCGGCGACTGGGCCAGTTGTGAGCAATACTGCCGCGAGGTGATCGAGTCGGGCGAATATGATCTCTGGCCCAACTATACCGAAATATTCCAGCGGGTGGGCGAAAACTGCTCCGAGTCGCTGTTTGAGATCCAGGCCACGGCATTGTCGACCGGCAGCCTGGTGGGCGCCAGCCCCTACAACATGATCCAGGGCGTACGGGGAGTGCCCAACCTGGGCTGGGGCTTCAACCGGCCTTCCGACGACCTGGTGGCCGAGTTCGAGCCTTTCGACCCGCGCCTGTCCGCCACCGTGCTCAACGTCGGCGAAGTGCTGCCCGACGGCTCGGCAGTGGTACAGGACAACCCGGAGATCCTCAACGAGCGCTACAACCAGAAAGCCTGGGTGCCCGCCCATGCGGGCCTGCAGGACAACGGTCCCGGCAACATCCGCATCCTGCGCTATGCAGACGTGCTGCTGATGATGGCCGAAGCCATCAATGAACAAAACCGGCCAGGTGATGCCCTTCCCTTCCTCAACGAGGTGCGCGACCGCGCAAGGGGCAACTACCCGCCCAACATCATCCCCGCCGTGACCACCACCGATCAGGCACTGCTGCGAGAAAAGATCTGGCACGAACGCCGCGTAGAGCTCGCCATGGAACAGCACCGCTGGTTCGACCTCCTGCGCACCGGCCGCGCCGCCGAGCGCATGGCCGCCGTAGGAAAGACCAATTTCACTCCCGGCAAACACGAGCTGCTGCCACTGCCGCAGACGGAAATTGACGTGAGTGGGGGGAATTTGGAGCAGAATACGGGGTACTAGTCTGGTTTGGGGTGAAGAGTGAAGAGTGAAGGGTGAAGGGTGAAGGGTGAAGGGGTATTCTTCACCCTTCACTCTTCACCCTTCACTTTCATTAACAACCGTGACTTTTGTCACTGACAACCCTCCCCCAACTCCCTACCTTTGCATCGCAAATCAAAATACATACAGATATGGAAGATCAAACCATGAAAGTGAACCCCATGCCGCGGATCGGCGACAAGGCGCCCGATTTTACGGCCAATACCACACACGGTAACCTGAAATTTTCCGAATACAGCAAAGGCAGCTGGGTGATCATGTTCTCGCACCCGGCCGACTTTACGCCGGTTTGCACCACAGAACTGTCGGCTTTCGCTCTGGAGAAAGAATTCTTTGCCAAGCACAAGACCAAGTTGATGGGCGTAAGTATCGACTCCATTCACAGCCACATCGCATGGGTGAACAACGTGCGCGAGAAAATGGGCGTGTACATGGACTTCCCGATCGTGGCCGACATCGACATGAAGGTGGCTCAGCTCTACGGCATGCTGCACCCCGGGGAAAGCAACACCGCGGCCGTGCGCGCCGTATTTTTCATCGACCCGGAAGGAACCATCCGCCTCATCCACTACTACCCGCTCAACGTGGGCCGCAACATGGAAGAGATCAAGCGCGTGCTGGTGGCTCTCCAGACCGCCGACGCCCAGAAAGTGGCCCTGCCCGTCAACTGGAAAGAAGGCGACAAGGCCATCGTGCCCCCGCCCAAAACGCTCGACGAACTGAACGACCGCCTGGCGAATACCACTTATGAGAAGGTGGATTTTTACCTGGCGAAGAAATCACTGAATTGAGTTTTCAATAAATGAGAAGGTGAGAAGGTGAGAAGTGGATTACACTCCTCATCTTCTCAACTTCTCAACTCCCGCCATTATGACTTGCAAAACCGCCAGATGGAAGCACCTCAAGAGCCTCCTCCACAACCTGAGTCCGGAGGAGTTCTGGCGGGCATTTAACGAAATCCCCAACGCCAGGATACTGGATGTGCGCACCCAGAAGGAGTTGGAACAGCATGGCGCGATCCCCAACGCCCTCCACGTCAATTTTTCCGGCGAACATTTCTGGGAAGAGCTGGAAGCCCTCGATAAAGACGATGTCTATTTCGTCTGCTGCCACACTGGCCGCAAAAGCTTGCGCGTCTGCACCTACATGAAAAACGGCGGGTTCAGCCACGTGTACAATCTGGATGGGGGGATGGGAGAGATCCTGGGTAGTTTATGAGTTTATGGGGGGAGAAGTTTATTCCCTAAACTCCTACCCTTATAAACCTATAAACTAATCGAGTTAAAGAATGAATTTCAAAAAATACATTCCCATCGCAGCCTGGCTGCCCCATTATTCAAAAGACCAGTGGAAGGGAGACCTATCTGCGGGTCTGACCGTCGGCGTGATGCTCATCCCGCAGGGGATGGCGTATGCCATGATCGCCGGGCTACCGCCCATTTACGGTTTGTACGCGTCGACTATTCCGATTTTGTTGTACGCCATTTTCGGCACTTCCAGGCAGCTGGCAGTGGGGCCGGTAGCCATGGTGTCGCTGCTCACCGCGGCAGGTATCGGGGCGATGGCGGAGGGAGGTACGGAGACGTATATACAACTGGCTATTACGGTAGCTTTTTTGGTGGGCGCGGTGCAATTTTTGCTGGGCTTGTTCCGGATGGGTTTTATGGTGAATTTTCTCTCCCATCCGGTCGTCAGCGGCTTCACCTCGGCGGCGGCGCTGATCATCGGGATCAGCCAGCTGAAACACCTCATGGGCGTGAAACTGCCGGAGAGCCACCATGTGCATGAGATATTGATCGCCGCCGTTCAACAAACCGGCAATACCAACCTGATCGCATTGGCGATCGGGTTGGCGGGCATCGGCATCATCCTGGGCATCAGGCGGATCAGCAAGGCTATACCGGGGCAGTTGGTCGCAGTGATCTTCGGCATCCTGGCTGTTTGGATATTCGGACTGGGCGAGCAGGTCAAGATAGTTGGGGAAGTACCCAGCGGGCTGCCTTCTTTCTCGCTGCCCACGTTTAGCGTCGAAACCTGGCAGGCCCTTCTGCCCACCGTGCTGACCATCGCTCTGGTGAGCTTCATGGAGAGCATCGCGGTGGCCAAAGCCATTCAGGCCAAGCACAAAAACTACAAAATCGACGCCAACCAGGAGCTGATCGGATTGGGTCTGGCCAACCTGGGCGGTTCGTTTTTCCAGTCATTCCCCACCACCGGCGGATTTTCGCGCACGGCCGTCAACGACCAGGCCGGGGCGAAGACAGGGATGGCTTCTATCATCAGCGTAGGCCTCATCGTGCTGACGTTGTTGTTCCTGACGCCGCTCTTCTACTACCTGCCCAACGCCATCCTTTCTTCCGTCATCATGGTAGCTGTGTTTGGGCTGATCGATTTCAAGGAGCCTGTGCATCTGTGGCACAGCAACCGCACCGACTTTGCGATGCTCATCGTCACGTTCATCGCCACGCTCAGCCTGGGTATCGAACAGGGTATCGCTGTGGGTGTAGTGCTCTCGCTGGTCATGCTGATCTACCGCACCACCCGCCCGCACGTGGCCGTGCTGGGTAGGATACCCGGTACCGATATCTACCGCAACATCGAGCGCTTTGAGAAAGCGGAGCAGCGGGTCGACGTGCTGGCGCTGCGCTTCGACGCGCAGCTCTATTTCGCCAACATTAACTACTTCCGCGATACCATAGATGAGTGGGCCGCGAAGAAAAACGGCAACCTGCGGCTCGTCGTCATCAACGGCGAGAGCATCAACTACGCCGACTCCAGCGCCGTGCACGCCCTGCACGACATTGTGGAGGAATACCGCAAGCTCGGCGCCGACTGGTATTTCGCCGGCGTCAAAGGCCCTGTGCGCGATGCTTTCGCCAAAGGCGGCCTGATGCAATACATCGGAGAAGACAACTTCTTCCTCACCGTTCAGGAGGCCATCGACCACTACGACGAGGTATACGGCAACGACCGTGAACAGCGGCGGGAAATGGCGGTGCAGCGGAATGTTTAGGGCAAAACAACGGAGGTGACACCTCCTACATCGCTGATAATCAGCTACAAACAAGGTGACACCTCCTAAACCCCTGATACATACGCACATAGGAGGTGTCACCTCCTAAATCGCTGATAATCAAAAATAAACGAGGTGACACCTCAGTTAGGCCTCGGTTAGGGTGACAAAAATCACCCCCATCCGTGACCTCGATCACTGACCCATCATTGCCTCTCTCGTAGATTTGTATCATCATTCCAAAGCGTTTTTCTTCCTCTTTTATATGAATTAATGTTCATTTATTAATCAGTAAAACCAATCTTTTTCGCCATGAAAGTAGAACAGTTGTACACCGGATGCCTGGCAGAAGCTGCCTATTACATCGAAAGCAACGGAGAGGCCGTGATCATAGACCCACTGCGCGAAGTCGAACCCTACATCGAACGCGCACAGGCCGATAACGCCAGGATCAAGTATGTGATGGAAACCCACTTCCATGCCGACTTTGTCTCCGGACACCTCGAACTGGAAAAGAAAACCGGCGCCACCATCGTCTTTGGCCCGACCGCACAACCTAACTACAAAGCCCATGTAGCCCAGGACGGCGAAGAATTCAAAGTAGGAAAAGTAACGATTAAAGTACTGCATACCCCGGGGCACACCATGGAATCGACCACCTTCCTGCTCCGCGACGAAAATGGAAAAGACTATGCGATCTTCACGGGCGACACACTGTTTCTCGGCGACGTAGGTCGTCCGGACTTGGCAGTGAAAACCGACCTGACCCGCGAGGACCTCGCAGGCCACCTCTACAACAGCCTCCACACCAAGATCATGCCGCTCTCCGACGACGTGATCGTATACCCGGGCCACGGCGCCGGCTCCGCTTGCGGCAAGAAAATGAGCAAGGAAACCTGGGGCTACCTCGGCGACCAGAAGAAGACCAACTACGCCCTGCGCCCGCTGACCAAAGAAGAATTTGTTGCGGAAGTGACCACGGGCCTGGTAGACCCGCCGCAGTATTTCCCGAAAAATGCCGTGATGAACAAGATGGGCTACGAAAGCATCGAAAACGTGCGCGAAAGGGGTATCCGCCCGCTGAGTGTGCGCGCTTTCAAAGCAGCATGGGAAGGTGAAAACGCCATCGTGCTCGATACCCGCCATCAGGAGATCTTCGCCAAAGGCTACATCCCAGGCTCCATCTTCATCGGTATCGACGACAACTTCGCTCCCTGGGTAGGCGCCCTGATCACCGATCTGAAAACGCCCATCCTCTTCGTCTGCGAACCCGGCCGCGAGCAGGAAGTAGTCGACCGCCTCGCACGCGTGGGCTACGACAACTCCATCGGCTACCTCGATGGCGGCTTCCTGGCTTGGCTCGCAGCCGACGAAGACGTCGAAACGGTACAGGAAGTCAACGTCACCGACATGGCAGAGCTCTACAAGAGCAACATCAATATCCTCGACGTGCGCCGCGAAAGTGAATTCAACACCCAGCACGTCGTGGGCGCCACCAACTTCCCGCTCGACTTTATCAACCGCAACATGCACCTGCTCGATCGCGACAAGAAATACTTCCTGCATTGCATGGGTGGCTACCGCTCCATGTCTGCCATCTCCATCCTCAAAGCCCGCGGCTTCGAAAAACTGGTCAACGTGGAAGGCGGCTTCAACCGCCTGATGGAGTCCGATATCCCGAAAACGGACTTCGTCGAGCAGATTACTGAACTCTGATCAAAGAAACAGCTGGTGGGTGAAGGGCCGATAGAGGGGTTTCGTCCAGTCGCTCACCAGCTTGCAATCATCCTGTTTTGATAATTGGTTTTTCGAAACCCCTCCAATTTTGGTATAAATTGTTCGATTTTCATGGAAGGGTTAACGCTGTAACAGGGGTTAACCCCTTTTTTTTTCTCTGTGATGCGCATCACGGATTTCCCCCTCCCCACTCCCCTATCTTTGTCCTGTCAATGACAAAAATCATCAACTCAAAATTTAACATTCAAAATTTAAAATTGCCAATAGCCATGCAGCTTACAGACCTGATCCAGCAACCCAACTCCGTTATCATCGACGTCCGCGAAACCTGGGAATTCTCCGGAGGCCACGTAGAAGGCTCCCTCAACATCCCCCTCGGCGAAGTGCCGTCCCGCATGAACGAGATCGCACAGATGGGCAACCCCATCATCCTGGTGTGCGCCTCCGGCAATCGCAGCGGTATGGCCGCCCACTTCCTCGCAGCCCGCGGCGTACAAAACGTCTACAACGGCGGCGGCTGGTACGAAACCGAACGCGCCCGCAGAATCGCCAAACGCGCATAAGAGCGCGCCAAAACTTTGTTCCGCAAATTCACAAAACCAAATCCCTTCTGTTTAACTTAGATGAACGAATTCAAATTTTGTACGTTTTTACATGAATATTCGTTCATATCTTTGTTTCAAATTTCTTCTTCGAACAATTTAAACTGAAAAAGCCCATACCATGAAAGTCGAACAAATTTATACCGGGTGCCTGGCCGAAGCCGCCTACTACATCGAAAGCGAAGGCGAGGCAGTCATCATCGACCCCCTCCGCGAAACACAGCCCTACATCGAAAAGCTGGAACGCGAAGGCGCAAAGCTGAAGTACATCTTCGAAACCCACTTCCACGCCGACTTCGTCTCCGGACACGTAGACCTGGCCAAGAAAACCGGCGCTACCATCGTGTACGGTCCCAACGCCAAAACCGAGTTCGCCAAATACGAAGCCAAAGACGGCGAGGAGATCAAAGTGGGCAAACTGACCTTCGTGGTGCTCCACACTCCTGGCCACACCATGGAATCGACCACCTACCTGCTCCGCGATGAAAACGGCAAAGACCACTCCATCTTCACCGGCGACACCCTGTTCATCGGCGATGTAGGTCGTCCCGACCTGGCCCAAAAAGCCGGCTCCATCACCAAGGAAGACCTCGCCGGCTGGCTCTACGACAGCCTCCGCAACAAAATCATGACCCTGGCCGACGACGTACTCGTCTACCCCGCCCACGGCGCAGGCTCCGCCTGTGGCAAAAGCATGAGCAGCGAAACCTGGGACACCCTCGGCAACCAGAAAGCCACCAACTACGCCCTGCGCGCCAACATGACCAAAGAGGAGTTCATCTATGAGGTGACCGCCGGTCTGATGCCGCCCCCCCAGTACTTCGCAAAAAACGCAGCCCTCAACAAACAAGGCTATACCAGCATCGACACCGTGCTCGAACGCGGCGTGGTGGCCCTGAGCCCCGAACGCTTTGAAGAAGTCGTCGAAAGCGAAGGCGCCCTCATCCTCGACGTGCGCCATCAGGATGACTTCAAAAATGGCTTCATCCCCGGCTCGATCTGCATCGGCATCCACGACAACTTCGCGCCCTGGGTCGGCGCCCTCATCCCCGACCTGATGCAGCCCATCGTCATCGTGGCGCCCGTCGGACAAGAAGAGGAGACCGTCACACGCCTGGCGCGCGTCGGCTACGACAATGCCCTGGGCTACCTCGAAGGCGGCTTCGAAACCTGGAAAAACGCCGGCAAACCCGTCGATACCATCGACTCCATTACCGCGCCCGAGCTGGCGAAGAAAATGGAAAAAGGCCTCGGCGGCGAAGTGCTCGACGTGCGCAAGCCCACCGAGTACCTCTCCCAGCACATCATCGGCGCCACCAATTTCCCGCTCGACTACGTCAACCTCAACATGAACAAACTGGATCCGCACGGCTCCTACTACCTCATGTGCCTCGGCGGATACCGCTCCATGATCATGGCTTCTATCCTCCGCGCACGGGGCATCAAAAACCTCACCGACATCACCGAAGGATGGCGCGCCATCGAAGCGTCTGAGGTTCCGAAAACGGAATACGCCTGCCCGACCACCATCCCGCAGGAAGTCATCGACGCCGCCATCGCCGAAGTCGCCTGAAAAAAGTTTTGAATGGGGGCCTGACCGGCCCCCATTCAACTACCTAATTAACTCGACCATGAAACTTAGTTACCTTTTTTTACCGATACTGCTGGCAGCGCTCTGGGCCGGCTGCCAGGGCGAGAACAGGAACGCCCTTACTGAAGAAGAACAGGCCAAATACACCCGCACAGGCCAGGATATCGTACAGAACGTCGCTACCGTCATCACCACGGCGGTGACCAAGAGCCTGAATGATGGTGGGGTGGGCCGTGCCGCCCAATACTGTAGCTACATCGCCATCCCCATGGTCGACACCCTGGCCGCCAACCACGGCGTCAAAATCCGGCGTACCAGCGACAAGATCAGGAACCCCAAGGACGCCCCCACGGAGCGTGAACGGGAGGTGATCGAACAATATCAACAGGAAAAAGCCGCCGGCAAAGAACTCAAGCCCCTGGTCGAAGCCATCGACCCGCATACGGTAGCCTACTACCAGCCCATCCTCATCCAGCCGCTCTGCCTCACCTGCCACGGCGTGCTGGGCGAGACCATGACCGAAGAAAATTACGGTTTTATCAAATACCTCTACCCCGACGACCAGGCTATCGGCTATGCCCTGGGCGATGTAAGGGGGGTCTTTAGCCTTCAGATTCCACGTTAATCAACATCCAATCATTTCGACCATGAAAAAATGGCTCTCCGTGCTGCCCGCCAGCGCCATCCTCTTCTCTATCTCTATGTTTTACAGCTGCAGCGGTTCCGCACAGCAAAGCCAGGCCGCCACGCCGGTGACGCCCGAAGCCATGCAGAAGCACACCGCCGCGCCTGCCGCCGCATTCCAAAACGTGAACGCGGCAGGCCTCGAAAAAATGACGCAGGAAAACCCCGGCGTAGTGCTGCTCGACGTGCGCACAGCCCAGGAAGTGGCCAGCGGCATCATCCCCGGGGCTGTACATATCGACATCTCCCGGCCCGATTTCATCGAAAAAATTAACCAGCTCGACAAATCCAAGTCGTACGTGGTCTATTGCCGCAGCGGGCGCCGCAGCGTCAGTGCCTGCAATATGATGGCCAACGAGGGGTTCCAGCAACTCTACAACCTCCAGGGCGGCATCCTCTCCTGGAGCGCCCACCAGTAAATGAACAGGCTCCGCTACGAATCGAGCCCCTACCTCCTGCAACATGCAGACAACCCCGTTGATTGGTATCCATGGGGTGAGGAGGCGCTCGGCAGGGCCAAAGCAGAAGACAAACCCATCCTCCTGAGCATCGGCTACGCGACCTGCCACTGGTGCCATGTGATGGAAAGGGAGAGCTTCCGCGACCCCGACGTGGCGGCCTTCATGAACCGGCATTTTATCAATGTCAAAATCGACCGCGAAGAAAGGCCCGACCTGGATCAGCTCTACATGGAAGCCGGCTACCTGCTCAACCGGATCAGCGGCTGGCCCCTCCACTGCTTCCTGACTCCGGAAGGAAAGCCTTTCTTCGCGGGCTCCTACTTCCCGCCCGAACCCGGCGCCCGGCAAATGGCCTGGTTCCAGGCCCTTCAATTCGTGCTGCACAACTTCCGGGAAAACCGCGCCGCCCTCGAGCAACAGGCCGAACGCATCACCCGGACCCTTCAGCAACAAAGCCGGGAAGCGCCGTCCCAGGCAGCGCTCTCTTTCTTCGAAAGCCCCTTCGACCCCGCGCTGGCCGGCCAGGCTTTCGAGCAACTAATACAGCGCTTTGACGCGCAAAACGGCGGCTTCGGCGAAGCACCGAAATTTCCTGACCTGCTCAATTTGCGCTTCCTGCTGCATTACCACTACTACACCCAACACCAGAAAGCCTTCGATCACCTGCTATTTTCCCTCGACCGCATCGTGCGCGGTGGCATTTACGACGCCGTTGGCGGAGGTATTGCCCGCTATGCCGTCGACCGCGACTGGCGGACGCCGCATTTTGAAAAAATGCTGTACGATAACGCCCTCTTCGCCCAACTGCTGGCCGATGTGTACAGCCAAACCCATGACGAGCGCTGGAAACGCCATCTCGACAAAACGCTGCGATTCCTGCGACACGAACTCAGCGCAGGCGACGGCGGCTTCTTCAGCGGCCTCGACGCCGAATCGGAGGGCGTGGAAGGGAAATACTATACCTGGACCCTGGAAGAACTGCGGGCAGCGCTTCCCCCTCATCTGCTCGACGACGCCATCCGCCTCTTCGATATCGAAGAAAAAGGCGCCAACATACTGCACCAGCCATTTCCCGAAGAAGAAAAAACGTTTGAAATACTCGATCACCTGGCCAAAGCCCGCGAACGGCGCAGTAAGCCGAAGCGCGACACCAAGCTCCTGCTCGGATGGAACGCCCTGGCCGTCTCTGCCTTCGCCCGCGGCTTTGAAGCGACGGGCAATGCCATTTATCAGCGGGAAGCCATCAGTCTGGCCGCATTCCTGCTCCGCACCTTCGTCCAACCCGGCAGGCAGTCGCTGCTGCGCGTCGCGGCACAAGGACAGGTCTATCAACCTGCCCTGCTCCAGGATTACGCCTTCCTGGCCCAGGCACTGCTCGACGTCTACCGCATCACCTGGGACACTGCGTGGCTGGACCAAAGCCTGCACTGGGCCGAAGCGATGCTTTCCCTGTTCGGCGACCCCGAAGGGCAGTTGCTCTTTTTCACCCACGATGACCTCATCGTCCGCACCAAGGAGACGCACGACCTGGAGATGCCTTCTTCCAACGGCGCGGCCATACAGGTCTTCCACCAGCTGGGCCTGCTGCTCAGCCGCCACGACCTGCGGGAAAGGGCCTCGAATATGCTTTTGGTCCTGAAAAAAGACCTGGAGTCCAATCCCGCCTCCCATGGCGCCAGCCTCTGCCAATGGCTGCGGGAGGCTTATGGTACGAATGAGGTCGTGATGATCGGCCCAAAAGCCCTGGAATGGGCTGGCCAGATGAGAAGCCGGTTCATCCCCAACGCCGTATTCCTGCCCACCGAAACAGAAAGCGACCGCCTCCCGCTCTGGGAAGGCCGGCCGGCGGGAGAAAATGCCCTCATCTATGTCTGCCAGGAACAAGCCTGCCTCAGGCCGGTTGGTGCGCTGGAGGAGGCATTTTTGCTCGTCAGCCCAACACGTTGAAAACGTTTATCGTCGATCGTTTATCG
>JBAQQB010000039.1:0-3281 GCA_049306275.1 Saprospiraceae bacterium
TTTTTCGCCAGCTTTTCCAGCCAGCCGTTCACCACCCGGATATAGCCTTCCACCCCGCCCGACTTCTGCACGAAGAGGATCAAGGCCCCCACCAATGCGCAAAACATGATGGTGCGCGTGTTGCCGGGGTCTTTGAAGACGTCTACCAATCCCTGCACCATGGCGAAGGTGCCGGTGAGCAGGTTCCCTTGTTCAATGACTATCCAGCCCAGCCAGATACCCGTCAGGAGAGAGAGATACACCTGACGCGTCCGGATCGCCAAAACAATGGCGATAATGGGAGGAAGAAGAGATAACCATCCGTAATGCTCCATTTGGAATATTTTAGAGAGCCATATTAGTCAATTTTTCTAACTTCAACTCCTCAACTTCTCATCTTCTCAACTGGAAAAAGTGGAAATCTGGCCCTACATCATCGCCATGGTCGGCGGCGCTTTTGCCGGCTTCATCAACACCTTTGCGGGCAATGGTTCCGCCATCACCCTGACCATCTTCACCGAGGTGCTGGGGCTGCCGGGCAACGCCGCCAACGCCACCAACCGGATCGGCATATTCACGCAATGCGTGGCTGGGGTAGCGGCTTTTCAGAAAAACGGGAAATTAAAACTGGAGCGAAGCTGGCCCTACATCGCCATCACCACGCTGGGCTCCCTGGGCGGCATCGCTCTGGCGCTGTGGGTGAGCAATGAGCAATTCTTGGTGGTGTTCCGGTACCTGATGATCGTGATGCTCCTCATCATCGTGGTCAAGCCCGAGCGCTGGCTGCGCGAGACCGACCCCACCCACGTGCCCAATTGGTGGATCGCCGGACCGGCCTTCCTGGCCATCGGCTTCTACGGCGGATTTATCCAGATGGGGATGGGCCTGTTCTTCCTGGCCGCCATGGTACTCGGCGCCCGTTTCAGCATGACCGAATCGAACGCCGCCAAACTCGCCGTGGTAGCGATCTACACCGGCATCGCCATCTTTGTCTTCGCCTGGAAAGGCATGATCGACTGGAAACTCGGCGCCATCGTAGCCGTAGGGCAATCGCTCGGCGGCTGGTTTACCGCGGCCTACGCCTCCAAAAGCAAGCGCGCCAATGAGGTGGCTTACTGGGTGCTGGTGATTGTGGTGGTGGCGGGGATTTTGAGTTTGTTCGGGGTGTTTTGAGTAATAGTCTTGATTTTTTCCCTTTCTTTTTTTAGATTTGTTTGTCTCCGTATAATCCCCCCACAATCAGGAACAACGTACCTGCTGTTTTCGCAGCAGATAAAGAGGTGATTTTTTCATCCTAAAAACGAGGTATATGAAATACCCATCCACCTTTTCCCTGATCTCTTTGGGAGTAATTTTTACTCTTGTCGGATTAGCGTTCCCTGCAACATCACAAGTATATCAGTGCGGGGTCTTCCTTAAGCCGAATCCGGATTCCAGCTCACTTGCTTTGAGACAACTGACGTTTTCAGACCGCTTTGGCAACCTTTACACCCCGGCAGCATTAAAAGTTCCTGATCTTTCGGGGGGGGGGACGCCTGAAGAATTTCCAGGCTGTGGATGCCAGGATGTAGGCATAGATACCGGTCCATTTGACCTATGGTATGAAGATTGCCTTTTCGAAACAAATGAAGGCTTTGATCATCCTGTAGAAGGGCCGGTAAGACGGTTTGAGGTTTGCCGGGTTTTCGCCGAACTTGTTGAAACGATTCAATTTCAAGAAAATCCCTGTGGGAATGGCGAGCCCATAATACAAATTCGCATTATGCCCTCAGTTGCAATTAATGAATATTTCCCCGGTGGTGAGGATTTACCTGAGATGCTTCCTGAAATCCTGGGCCAAGGAGGAAGCTACTTTGGTGTCGATCAGGAGGGAATCCTGGATGGCATGGTTTGGGAGATTATTAACTCCGGTCTGGTTTCTCAGGAGTATTCCGGTTTTTTCCATGGAATGATGCGGTTCAATTTTGATCCTCTAAACGGCATTCCATGGCATGCAAGTTTTAATCCTTCTGATTTACCACCCGCCAACGAATGGGATTTGTATTCGGTCGCCTATCATGAAGCGTTTCATGTGCTGGGGTTTCATTCTTTTCTCGTCGATACGGATAATGGCAATTTTTCTAACCCTAACAGGTTTGGGTTCTCCAGATATGATAGTTTTTTAACATCTGAGCCCGGCAACCTTCCTATTATTCAAAATAACAACCCTCCAGGGTTTGATTGGTCGCTTAACCCGAATATTAACCCGAATGATTTATATAATAGCTGTGACGATCCGGGCACGGGGCCCGATGTGTGCTTTTCTGAAGGAGGGAGTTGCTATCCGGTGTTTACAGGTAATATTGGCGAAACGAATGCTTTTTCCCACCTGAATATTGACTGTGACGGTGCTTTAACTCCTGCATATCTAATGGACCCGGGTATTCCGAATGGCGTACGCAGGACCCCAACTCCTGATGAATGGCAAATAATGTGTGCATTGGGATATTCTGTGGATAACAGCACTACAAATTGTGGATGCCATCTCGCGGCAGCTGACAACTGGGGGCCTGGCTGTTCGGATGGATTCACCATTCCCTCTTGCGAATGCATCGATTTTACTGTAGCCGATTTGCTGGCAAACGATTCACCCAGCGCAACAGATCTGGTGATACAAGCCAATAATCCATTTATTGGGGAATTAACACAAAATGGGAATACCTTTACCTACTGTCCCAACCGCCCCGGAATACACGCGTTAAAATATTTTACTTTAGGTTGCAACGGGCAGCAAAGCAATACTGCATTTGTATTTATTGAAGCCATTGCCGATCCCCAGGCCTGCCCGGAATTATTGGATTGCGATCCTGTGCTACCTACCTGCGACGACCTTTTGGGATATGATTTCTGCCATCAAAGCGTACTTTGCGAAGAACCTGGCGCCGAGTGTGAACAATTCTGCAATGGCAGGCCATGTGGGACCGCTTATTCCAATTCTTTCGCTCCAATAGGGTTGCTGGATTATCCATTTTTCCCGAGCCCGGTTAGCGCCTCTGCAGCAAACGCAAAAGCTGTAGTTCCTAATTGGTACCGTTCACATGGTTCTCCTGATTTCTTTGCAAATATCCCCTCAATAAATATTGGCGGTGGAGGAGGCTTAAACAATCAAGAAAATGCTTTTACAGAAGGGGTTTTCACGATGTTTGACTTTTTTTCAGGAAATTACCTTTTAGGATTTTCTATTGAACCCACCTCAATCAATCAAGGGCTTTTGCATGTGAATGCCATTCAGGCAGAACTACTTACTCCAGTACCGTGGGAAC
>JBAQQB010000040.1:0-24844 GCA_049306275.1 Saprospiraceae bacterium
ATAAAAGTAATGTGTCTCAACAAAATGACAGGGATTGGTATGCCCATTTCCGAAAAGGCCGCTTGATCAATAACACGGATTTAGGCCCTTTTTGGCCTTTTTTGAAAATGATTCATGCAACAAAGCCGTAATCATGGTATTCGAACCATTCCTAAATTCATTAGCAGGCTTAAATATCTTAGGAAACTATATTTGAGTCATAATCAAATATCAAATCTTCCCCCATTTATTAGAGAGCTTCGAGAATTAGAAGAGTTATTCTTAGAGGGAAATATGTTGACGTCCTTGCCAAAGGAAATCACTCAACTAACAAATTTAATGTTTTTAGACATTAGTGAGAATGAATTTAAAATTCTCCCTTATTATATTGGGGATATTCAAAATTTAAGAGAATTAAGAATTAATCGCAATCAATTAACTACTTTGCCAAGTTCTATTGGAAATTTGAAAAATCTAACGGAACTGCATGCGATAGAGAACGAAATTGAGTCATTACCAAATGAATTTGGAGGCGCAGAAAAATTAGAAAAACTATATCTTCAGAAAAACTTTTTAAACTTTTTGCCGACCAAAATTCGCCAACTTTCTAATCTAGAAGTATTATATTTAGATGACAACCTATTTGTACATCTTCCAAAGCAAATTGGAGAATTAAAGAATATCCACAGCATCTCTGTAAGGAATAATAAACTGGAGACATTGCCAAAAGAAATACTCAATTTAGAAAAATTGGAAAGGTTAGATGTTTCTGGAAACCCTAAGCTCTATCATCCTCCCCTTGAAATCGCAAACCAAGGGGTTGATGCAATTAAGCGGTGGTTTAGAAGTATTGAAAAAGAAGAAGATATTGTTTATCTGTATGAAGCCAAATTAGTATTTATTGGAAATGGGCAGGTTGGGAAAACTACTATTAGGGAAAATTTATTAGATAAAAACTATGGATTAACGCAACATCCAAGTACTCACGGCTTAGATACAAAGCAATGGGAAATTCCTATTTCTTATGAGGGAAAAGATATAGTTTTCACCTTCAATATGTGGGATTTTGGAGGGCAAGGAAGATATAGAGTAGTCCAGCAATTTTTTTGCAGTAGGAATTCTTTGTATCTATATGTAACTGAACCAGATGATGATGTAATACATGGTTGGGATAAATATGTAGGATTTCCTTATTGGCTTAGCTTTATTAGTGCTTTTAGCTTTAATAGGAGAGAAAATAGAAAAAGCCCTGTTATTTATATTTTAAATAAAATGGATAAAGAGGGAGTTGTAAAAATAGACGACCATAAATCTATTTCAAGTTTTGACCAGATTAAATCATTTGTAAAAGTGAGCTGTAAAACCGGGGAAGGACTTCTTGAATTGGAGAATGAAGTAAAGTCTCATATCAAAGAGACTGGTATGGTAGGGGTTGCTTTCAATAAAGCATGGCTTAAACTCAAAAAAGATCTGGAGGATAGAAAAGATGATTACATTCATATAAGTGCATATTACAGTTTGAGTAAGAGTTACGGGATTGAAAAGGAAGAAGCAAAAGTATGGTTGAATTATTTAAATGCTATTGGTACGATTCTCTATTTTCCTAGAACATTAACTCTTAAAAACTATGTCATCCTTGACCCGAACTGGGCAAGGTTGATCGCATATAAAGTAATTGATTCTGAGTTGGTAGAAGCAAATGCGGGACGTTTTAGAATGGATGATGTTGAGGAAATTTGGGGAAGCGAGATTGACCCTGTTTTTGCCATAGATTTACTTGAGACATTTGAGTTATGCTATAAGACCACAATTCGGAATGATTACGGGGAGAAAGAAACTGAATTTGTTTTCCCCCTATTATTCCCTACAAATAAATCGCCCAAATACCCAGAGCTGGAATTTGATGAAGAAACAATTTTTTATGAATATAAATTTAAGGACTTTTTGCCTGCGGGGATGTTGTCTACTTTGATGGTTAGAAGGAATAGTTTAATAGAAAATAATAGTCATTACTGGAGGAATGGGGTTTTGCTAAAAGTAAGCAAAAACTATTATGCAGAAGTTATTGAGCATTGGCAGGAAAAGAAAATTGAAGTTAAATTTTCAGGTAATGACCCAATTGAGCTCTTAATTTTAATTAGTAATGAGCTAAATAGTATAAAAAATAAACTTGAAGTTGAAAAGAATTTATCGGAATTGAGAGTATTGGAGTCTGTCAGGTACAAAAATAAAGAAGTCGACCTAAGGGATGCTGTTGAGCGAATAAAAATGAAAAATATTTTAGGTGGGGAGTCTAGTCTGACAATCAATCAAATGAACATTTATGGAGGGAATCAACAATTTGCAGATCAAATTAATAACACAGAAACATTAAAAGATGCACTTAGGCAAGTAATTTTAGAAGAACTTAAAGGAAAAATAATATGAAAATTTCAAATCTCAACATTCACGGAGGTAATCAGCAATTTGCTGACACCATTATCAATGCTTCCTCGCAATTCAATGAAACTGATAGAAGTTTGCTTAAATTAATCCATGACAACACTAATTCTGAGGAAGAAAGGAAAGAATTGATAAAAAGTTTAGAGGTAGTAAAATCTGAAGAACTACCATCAGATGAAAAGAAAAAGTCTGGATCGATTCTTAGGAAATTTTTTGACTCAATAGCAACTGAAGGAGGCAAACAAGTAGTAAAAGAGTTGATTGAAAATGGAGGCGATTATTTGCGATATATTTTTTAAAAAAGGAACGGCAGCGAACTTTGTAAACACTTTTATTGCTCGCAAGAGCTCGCTACGTCGTGTGTACTTCCGTCTGACTGTGAAAAAACCGTCATTTTTTCTTCCAAAAGCGAAAATAACTCGGTAAATTGAGAACAAACCAATAGAGGTGATATGCCGCTGCAAACATCTACCGGCCGGACGCAAATCGAGTTCTTTTGCATGGAGCAATTGATCGGGGCAGATAACCCTGTTCGGGTGATTGAAGCCTTTGTGGAAGGATTGGATTTGGAGGAGATGGGGTTTCTCACACCCGGAAAAAGCCGTGAGGGCAGGCCTGCCTTTTCCAGTAAAACCTTGCTGAAACTATACCTGTATGGTTATCAGCACGGCATCCGCTCGTCGCGCAAGCTGGAGGCCGAGTGTGTACGTAATGTGGAGGTGTGGTGGCTGCTGGGCCGGCAGGCGCCGGGGTATAAGACAATCTCTGATTTCAGGAAGGACAACAGGAGGGCATTCAAAGCCGTGTTTCGCAAGCTGGTGGGCATGCTCAAGGAATGGAAATTGATCGGGGGCAATACCCTGGCGGTGGATTCGGTCAAGATCCGGGCGCAGAATTCGAAGAAGAACAACTTCACGTCCGAAAAGATCGAACGCCAGATAGCATACATCGACCGGCGGCTGGAGGAATTTTTCGAGGAGATGGACCAGCTGGACCAACAGGATTCCCTGGCGGAACAAACGCGGCAGGATTGGAAGCAGGTCAGTGAAAAAGTACAGACCCACATGGACCGTCGCGACAATTACGAGCGATTGGGCACACAGCTAAAGCAAAGTGGGCAGACGCAGATATCCACCACGGATCCAGACGCCCGTGCCCTGCCGCTGCATCGCAATATCGTGGAAGTAGGTTATTCGGTTCAGACTGCAGTGGACGATACTCACAAGCTGGTAGTGCACAACGAAGTGACCAATGCAAATGACATCAATGCCCTGTCCCACACCGCGCTGGAAGGCAAAAAGGCTTGCGGGGCGGACCAGATCGACGTGCTGGGCGATGCGGGATATCACACGGGCAAAGAGATCGCTGCCTGCGAAAAAGAGGGCATCGTCACCTTTGTGGCGGCAGGAAAACATGCCGCTCAAACCCATGAAGAGTTTACTACCGACAAGTTTGAATATGTACCACAGGGCCATTATTACATCTGTCCGCAAGGATATGAACTGCATACCAACGGGCAGTGGTACGAACGCAAGAATTCCCGTTCTCCGGCCCCTGAGGTTCAATACCGGATACAGCAGTTCAAGACCCCGGCCTGCATGTCTTGTCCGGTGCGTTCGCAGTGCACCAAAGCCAAATACGGCCGCATGATCGAACGGAGCGAGTTCCAGGATGCCACCGATGCCAATGACAAAAGGGTGCGCGAGCGCAGGGATTATTACAGCAAAAGGCAAGCCATCGTGGAGCATCCCTTCGGAACGGTCAAACGGCAATGGGGCTTCACTTATACTTTGCTCAAGACAATTCCCAAAGTACAGGCCGAAACGGATTTGATCTTTACCTGTTACAATCTGACCAGGTGTTTGAACATATTGGGTGTAAAAGGCCTCCTGGAGCGGATCCAGGCCTTTTTTGGCCTTATTTTGGGCCTTCTCAGGCGGTTTTCCGGGCTACTGCCGCCCATTTTTCAAATCCGGGCTTCAATAGTCCGGTTTGCATTGGTTTTTTTGCCGGAATTGGCGTATGTAAGGGAGGTTTTTTCACAAACTCCCGTTCTCGGCAATTATTAATAATCCAACATAAGAGATGAGTAACTATTCAGAAGAAACTTTTGGTCATTGGCAAAGGCCTGCGAGTGAAAGTGAAGAGCAAAGAATTTCTAATGCAATCTCGATGATTAGAGCTGCCATTAATGAATCAGAAGAGTTAAAAAGTAAAAATATTGAAGTATTTGTTCAAGGGTCTTATGCAAATAATACTAATGTAAGGGCAGAGAGTGATATAGATATTTGTGTAATGTTGAAGGACACATTTTACACTGAATATCCAGATAATTTAAGTGACAAAGATTATGGATTTACAGAGGGAGCCAATGATTTTACAACCTTTAGACAAAATGTCTATAATGCTCTAGTAAGCAAGTTTGGAGTTGAGAATATTACTAACGGTAATAAATCGATAAAGATTGATTCAAATTCCTATAGAGTAGATGCAGATGCGGTTCCATCTTTCCAGTACAGGAATTATAGATATAGTGGGAGTAAAGACCCTGAAATATTTAAGGAAGGAGTAAAGTTTTTTTCTAATGATGGGGCAACAGTAATCAATTACCCAAAAATTCACATTGAAAATGGAATGTTGAAGAATACCAATACTCAAAGAAGATATAAAAGACTTACAAGAATATTAAAAAGGATAAGGTATAAAATGATTGAGGATGGAGTGCCTGTTAACGATGGGATTACTTCCTTTTTAATTGAATGTTTAGTTTGGAATATTCCTAATTCGATTTTTAATAACTATGATTCTTGGAATGACAGAATAAAACAAGCAATAATCTATCTTTATAATCAAACTAAAGATGAGAACAAATGCAAAGGATGGGGCGAAGTCTCAGAGATGTTATACCTTTTTCACAGTGGAAGAAAATGGAACTCCAATATGGTCAATGGATATTTAGTTCAATTGTGGAACTTTTTAGGCTATAAATCATGATACAAATAAATAAGAAATACTTTGTATGGTTATTCGTTGGCTTTTCGGCACTTATTTATGGTGGGTTATTGCTGATATTCTCTTCTGCTGAGAAAACAATACTTTTTCACCTTAAACTGATTCCATATGTAGTAACTGCTGATGTGATTTTTTTGGCACTGTTTACTAAATATATATGGAGATGGAAGGTACTTTATGATTGGTTAATACCTTTTCCTAATTTAAATGGGACTTGGAAAGGCAATATTCATTCAACATGGGTAGATCCGTTGACAAATAAAAGACCTGATCCGATTCCGGTTATTTTGACAATAAAGCAATCATTTTTATCAATTAGTTGTGTAATGAGGACCGAAGAGATGGAGAGTTACAGCTTTATTGGAGGATTCGTGATAAATCGAGAAAATCAAGTATTAAGACTAGTTTATTCTTATGATAGTATTCCTAAGCAAACCGTTAAGGATAGAAGTCCTCAGCATTTTGGTACCATATTATTCAATATTCAAACTAATGATAAAAGGTGTTTAAGTGGCGAATATTGGACAGGGAGAAAAACAACTGGTACAATCGACTTAGAGTTTTGGAAAAAGGAATTGTTAGATAGATACCCAAAAGATTTAGGGGAACATCCAGTGACTAAACAAAGAAGCAATTTGTGAAAATGCCGAGAATCGAGTAGGGAGAGGTGAGCCATAGTGCCCACCCCAGCCCTCTCACACCACCGTACGTACCGGCCTGGTATACGGTGGTTCATGAAACAACGTTCTTTTGACGAACATGGTGTTAATAGTCCTTGAAGGAGATGTATCCCAGCTGCTTGAGGATCATGCGAATCAGCGTTCAGACAACTTTTAACGGCAAGACCGAGGAGGCGATGCTCTAAAAATCTCCAGCCTGGATATTTCATTCCTGAAAAAATCAGAAGCGCGTATTGTGAATGTGGGGAGGATGGTGTATTTTTAGGAATCTCTTGCCTCGTCCTGACACAATACGGGGGCGGTGGCGATAACATAGAAGTTTTCCGCAACCAGGATGAAATAGAGATTGAAACCGTAACCGAAAAACCATAGAATGAAGGGATTTGAATGGGACGAGAATAAGAATCAGAAGAATAAAGAAAAGCACAACTTGTCTTTTGAAGACGCCTCTCGAGTGTTTGAAGATAAGAATAGGCTTCAGTACGCTGTTGAATCCCAAGATGAAACTCGCTATATTACGATTGGCAAGGTGTTCAAGGTAATCGTTACCGTTGTATACACAATAAGGAATTTTGCCTTTAGATTGATTTCAGCCAGGTCAGCAAGAAAAGATGAGCGAGAACGTTATATTGCAAATAGTTTGATTAAACAAGATAAGGAATATGACAATCCAAAAGATTAGCCTCAGCGAAGCTCTCAAGTTGCTGGTTAACAATAAATTAGACAACAGTTATTCGGTCGAATTTTTAGCGTCAGACCGAATAGAGGCTACTGATGCTATTAAACTCGGGGCCATTGGAATAAACGTTCCGGAAGAGAATATTTACTATGATGACGATAATATCGCCGATGACGTCGATTTCAATGGGGAATGGATTCCAATAGACTCAGATATAGAGCACTACAAAAGCCACCTCACCATCCAATTGAAAGTTGACAAGGAAATTGAAAATTGGCTTTCATCAACTGACATTGATTTGGATTCACTTGTAAGCGAATTGTTAACAGGCTTTTACCGCTCTTCGAAAGCAGTAAATAAATAGGCGAACAATGTGCGAAGAGGCAATAGCAGGTGAGCCATAGCGCCCACCATGCAAAAAAACCCTAAATTGCACCCCCAGCACATAACAAATGACCAAAGAATCCCAAATAGAACAACGCCTAATCGGTAAACTTTCCGACCTCAAATACACCCACCGGCCCGATATACGGAGCAGGAAGGCGCTGGAAGAGAATTTCCGGAAGAAATTTGAGGCGCTGAACCGGGTGTGCTTGTCGGATGCGGAGTTTGGGCGGCTGCGCGATGAGATCATCTCCGCCGATGCGTTCGTGGCGGCGAAGACATTGCAGGAGCGGAATACGTTCCAGCGGGAGGACGGCACGCCGCTGCAATACACGCTTGTCAATATCAAGGAGTGGTGCAAGAACGAGTTTGAGGTGGTGAACCAGCTGCGGATGAACACCGAAAACAGCCACCACCGCTACGCATGCTGTCGGATGACTACAGGACTACAGCAGCAATTGAATCATTTTCCAGGAAAAGTTGTTATATTGAACATCGATTCAATCAAGAAAGTGTATGGAGGCATTAGAAAGACCATTATCCAATCTTCAACTCGAACTGCTCAAAGCCTTTTCCCACCAATTGAGTGAAGAAGATCTGTTGCAAGTAAAGGCAATGCTTGCAGCCTTTTTTGCCAAAAAATCTATTGAAGCTGCCAACAAAGTATGGGACAAAGAAGGATGGAACAAAGAGAAAGTAGATACCCTCCTTCGAACCAAACGCCGAACTAAGGTGTGTTAAATTTTATTATAGATATTGTAATCCTACTAATGGAGTAAGTCAAGAAAAGACAAGTTATGAAGAATACTGAGTCCAAATACCTAAGCCGCATAACAGTAAATCCGGAGGTTTGTCATGGAAAGCCATGCATCAGAGGTATGAGATGGCCTGTGGAAGTATTGCTCGACATGCTGTTATCCGAGATGAGTTTCGAAGAAATCCTTGAGGACCATCCAGAACTGGAAAAGGAAGACATCCTTGCCAGCCTTGAGTTTGCGAAAATGCTTGTTTCCGGGCGAACCATAACTTTGGCAGCATGACGTTCAAAGTTTTGTGCGATGTCCATATAGCCCATAAGGTTGTCCGCTTTTTTGAAAGTAAAGGCCACCAGGCAATACATGTAAATGACATCCTTGATGGCTTCTACACAAAAGATTCAGAAATTAGCCGTTATGCCAATGAAAACGGATTTACGGTTATGACCAAAGACGCTGACTTCAAAAACAGCCATCTTCTCGAGAACTCACCTAGCAGGTTACTTAAAATCAGCTTGGGAAATATTCCTACCAAAAGATTGATCGAAATTTTAGAAGCCAATCTTGAGGAAATAGTAGAGCATTTTCAAACTGAAAAATGCCTCATTGAATTGGGGGATGGGTTTATGGAAGTGATCAATTAATTCAGATTGATTTCAGCCAGGTCTACTGATGCCATTAAACTCGGGGCCATTGGGATAGACGTTCCGGAAGAGAATATTTACTATGATGACGATAATATCGCCGATGACGACGAGTTCAATGGGGAATGGATTCCAATAGACTCAGATATAGAACACTACAAAAGCCACCTCACCATCCAACTGAAAGTTGACAAGGAAATTGAAAATTGGCTTTCATCAACTGACATTGATTTGGATTCGCTTGTAAGCGAATTATTAACAGGCTTTTACCTCTCTTCGAAAGCAGTAAATAAATAGGCGAACAATGTGCGAAGAGGCAATAGCAGCTAAAAGCGCCGCTATTGCGTTTGCGCAAGTCTTCGCTATAGCCCTTGAATTGTTTCCAAAAAAAATCTTAAATTGCGATACTAAACTATCGTGTCATGAGTGAGTCGGAAATCAAGCTTAGAATTATTCGGTTGATAGTCAGTCAAAAAGGGGAAATCCTTCAAGAGCTATATCAAATGATCCTCAACAAGCTTTACAAGGAAAGTGGGCAGGCCCCGCCCATGTCATCGCTTGAGGCTGGGTACAAGGCAATGTCAGAAGATCCGGATCGGGAGAAAGAAGCCTTTGAATGGGTTGAAGGAACCGGTATCTGAAGCGGTATCAAGTAGTTCCTCTGAGTTCAAACACAGACAAATTGTATCCCAGTGAATGCCTCGTGAAAATTGATGGGGGTGAAAGTAAGGCTATGGCTGACCAATTGACGACAGTTAGTGAGTTGAGGTTTCTGGACAGAATCGGTCAGATTACAGAAGCAGAAATGGAGGAGATTGAGCGCATCATACGAATGCAACTCGACTTGTGAATATAATAAAGGTCGATGACGATAATATCGCCGATGACGACGAGTTCAATGGGGAATGGATTCCAATAGACTCAGATATAGAACAATACAATAGCCAAGAGGCAATAGCAGGTGATCTTAAAACCGAATCCCCGCCTCTAAAAAAACATGAATGGGAACAAGGCGGTGCCTGATCTGGGCTTGGGGAGCCGTCAGCTCTATTGCGGAATGTATCTGCGTCCCCATCCTGACGAACAGCCGGTCGCTCAGTTGTTTCCCAACCGCGGCCTGCACGGTGAAAAACGCATCGGTCTGGCGCTGGTATGTGCTTTTGACCTGCTCCTCGCCTTGCAGTTTGCCTGCCCCGACAAAAAAGTCCACATCTGTGATCTGATTGAATTTTAGCCCGAGCCCTCCACTGATATCCCAGAAAAAAGCCTTTTGAAAAAAGCGCTTGCCCATTTCCACCTGACCGGAAAACACGTGGTAATGGTTGTGCAAATTGTAGTCGATTTGCACCGCCCTGTAAATTGATTCACGAATGTGGGCGGTGGTGATCTGATCCTTGTACAGGCGATAAGCGGCGGAAAAGGAAAGGAGAAAGTTATGCCTCAACGCGTATTCGTACCTGATGCCCAGTCCGAAATCCAATTGCGGCTTTTCAAGGTCACTTCTCCATGCAGATCCTTCTACACCGGAGGATGAAAAATCGAGACGGTGTGCGCCAATCCCGGCCTGAACAGCCAGCCTGTGCCTTGCCCCTTTTTGCCTGACGAGGATTTTCCCTTCATGGAGGGGAAACACGTTTTCCTGACTGCTTTTCAGCGGAAGAAGCAGCGCAGGTAAGGCCTCGGCCTTGTCCACTTTTTTATCATACTCCTGACCTCCCGGGCTGAGTATTCCCTCTTGACTTTTCGTATTCGATTCTATTCCGTAGAGGGGATTCTGCTCCGTTTTCGTTATTTGCCCAGGGTGGTTAGTTGTTTCAGAGAAAATTACATCTCTTTTGGCGCCTGATTCCAAGCCGGGACCCGGCGCTTCCGGCCCGGATAGAACCACTGTAGCTTCTTCCTGCAATGCAGCCTCTATTAAGGTATCTGTCGTTTCAGGTTTGGAAACAGGGCTGCTGTCGAACAACAACACAACGAATAGTGCAGCCGAGGCAACGAGGGAAAGCCCCCCCCAGGAATAGCTGTGCAAAACAGGTTGGAGTACAGGCTTTTCGACTCCTTTCCAAATCGCCTCCCAGTCAAAATCTTGAGGGATCTGGTCAAACTTTTCGGATAAATTTTTCATTGAACCAATGATAGTTGCCCCTGATAGGTCGTTATTCTTTCCCTTAAAATCTTTTTTGCCCTTGCCAGGTAAACCCGGCTGCTGTTGATGTTTATCGAAAGCAGGTCTGCAATTTCATCGTGGCTGTAACCCTCTATTTGATGCAGGTTGAAAATCACCCTATCGCGGGGATTCAATTCTTCGATAAATTTTAAAATGTATTCCGCTTCCAGGTGTTCATAAGCCGCCGAATAAATATCCGGCAAGGAAGCGGCATCCCCTATTTCTTCGAAGGGGATGCGTTCCTTTTTTAAAAAATCAAGCGCACAGCGGATGTGTATTTTCCTTATCCATGCAAGCAGGTCTCCCTTTTCGCCGTCGTAATTTTTCAAATGTTTGAAAACCCTCGTAAATCCATCCTGCAATATGTCCTGGGTGTCTTGATGGTTGCAGGTGTATCGGTAAACGGTGTTGTACATGGCTTGGACGTATTGGTCGTACAGTGCCCTCTGTGCAGCGGGTTTGCACTTCAGGCAAGCTGAGACTAATGCTGCATCCGAGTGGTACTTCTTCATCCGGTTCGCCAATTTATGGCAAGATAACTAGATCCAGTTTTGGTTAAAAGTCATCCAATGCGCCCGTCTGGCCGGCTGCCGTCCAACCGGCAAAAACCGATTTGTCGGCGCCCACCGTGGGAGTCGTCACAATGGTGGCGTCGGGCGGGCGTACGGTAAATGCATCATTGCCATTAAGGGCGTAAAAAATCGTTTCGATGGTTGTATTGCCCGTGCTCAGGTGAGAGGTGTTGATTTCCAGATTTACCACGTCAATCAATTCATTGACCCAATCGTCTGCAACATCGCTGCCGCCCAATCTAACCTGCGCAGCGGAATCAAAACCGAAAAAATAGGCGTTTTCAATGAGGCAATTGACATAAGTATTGAAGCGAATGTATTGTTTCCCGGTTAGGCTGCCATTAAAGGAGGCATTTCGAATAGTGTAAGATGGTTTGGCAAGGCCTTCTCCGCCGTCGATTTCCAGTGCACAGTGGCTGTCGACTCCACCGATCCCAATGAGGTTGTCCATGGTTCCGGCATACCCCATGTCGCAATCGTAGCCATCGTCCTTATAATAAGAAACAATGAAATTATTCACGTTTACGGTACCGCCCAAAGTCATTAGACCGTCGTCTGAATTAGCGAACACTTCTACTTTGTCGATGGTGGTGCCGCTGCCTACGCCTCCGAGGTTGATGCCGGAGGGAATTTCAAATGGCGCCGTTTCGAAACCGGTATGCCGGATCGAGACATACCGAAGGACGCCGGAGTTGTCGTCGGGATCATTGCCGCCAAAGACAAAAGGATCCCAGTTGGGCAACAGCGACATCATGTTCCAAATGGAATCCGCAGAGGAAACGGGGGCATTCCCCAAAATAAAGATGCCGCTCCACAAGCCATGGTCGTCTCCGGTCAGGTTGGGGGAAACGATCTCACCCGGTTCCAGCAAATCATCACTGGAGGTGAAAATGATAGGACATTCGGCCGTTCCCTCCGCATTGATCTTTGCTCCCCTGTCGATGACCAAACCCGTGACGCCATTTTCAGCTTTTACCACCACACAAGGCTCGATGGTCAGGGTCGCATTATCGGTCACGGCAATCATGCCGGTGAGCACATAGATATTCCCGGAGGTCCACGTCACATCGCTTGTGATATTTTCATCTATCGCGATGATTTCTCCCGTTACCAGGGGTGTTTCCGTGATTTCGTCAGTTTGGCATTGATAGAACAACAAGGATAGAAAGGCACTGAACAGGAGTAGAGAAAAGTTTTTCATAACTGGTAGTAATGTTTTGAGAAAATGGTCTCGTCAGGCATATTTGGATCCAAATTACACCCACTATACTCTGCTGGAAGGGGAAACGATACGGACTTCCCGAACTTTTTTAAGCAACGTGTCGTAAATAACTTACCGATTTCGAAAGAACATATGTGCGACCTCTCCGAGGTCGGAAAATGGGGTTTCATCTGCCTGCTACAAACATGTCACCTCTCCGAGGTGATCGGCATTACTGACCTCGGAGAGGTCAAATGTTTGTAGCAAGTCAGGTCCATTCCCTCTTCCGACCTCGGAGAGGTCGCACATTTCTTTTCGTGGACATCTGGAAATTATTTACGACACGTTGCTAAATAAAAGTGCCGCGACCTGCCTCCAGGGAGATCAGGTCGTGCGGATCGTCAAAGAATTGCTACCCGATAGCCGAGGGTTCCCAAGCCTCATATCGAATTCCTGCTCGCATTGATATTCCCGAACAGGGACCGCACCACCATTTTCTCATAGAGCGGAATATGCTCCGACTTGCCGGCCTGGATCTGCATCAGGCCGTATTGCTGCACGGTGAGCAGAGGCAGCACCACCTGTTCGCGCAACGCGATGCTCATGCGGCTGCGGGGATGGTCTTCCAGGAGTTCTTTCTGCCCGGATAGTTTCAATACCATATCCCGGCTCAGCACGAACTCGTCGTGGATCATTTTCCAGAAAGGGCCGAACCGGGGGTCCTGCTCCATGTAGCGTGTCAGGGGGAAGAAGGTCTTGCTCATGCTCTGCATGCTGTTGCCAATGAGGGCACGAAAGAAGCGGGAATGCTGGTAGAGCTCGGCGCAGGCTTGCCAGTTGCCCTGCTCTTCCTGTTTCTTCAAAGCCGTGCCTACGCCGTAGAAGCCCGGCACGTTCTGTTTCAGCTGACTCCAGGCGCCCACGAAGGGGATGGCGCGGAGGTCTTCGAAACGCAGGCCCTCCTCGCCCTTGCCCCGTTTTACCGGACGGCTGCCGATGTTGGCCATGCTGTAGTATTTGATCGTGCTGCGCTCTTCGAGATAGGGCACGAAGAGCGGGTGATTCTTGAAAGCCTCGTAATGCCGGTAGCTGTCTTCTGCCAGGACCTGGATGAGCGTGCGTTGCTGGACCGAGAGGTTGCGATCGGAATGGTTGAAGACCTTGTTTTGAAGGCCGGCGGTCAGCAGGTTTTCGAGGTTGTGGATGGCCGATGCTTCGATGCCGTATTGGGAGCTGATCGTCTGCCCCTGCACGGTCAGTTGGATCTGCCGGTTTTCGATGCCGGCGCCGAGGGAGGCATAGAATTGGTGGGTATTGCCGCCGCCCCGGGCAGGCGGGCCGCCCCGGCCGTCGAAGAACACCACCTCTACGCCGTATTCCCGCGAGGCGGCCGTGATGGTTTCCTTGGCCGAGTAGATCGACCAATTCGCCATGAGGTAGCCGCCGTCTTTCGTGCCGTCAGAGAAGCCAAGCATGACGGTCTGGCGGTTGCCCCTGCGCTCCAGGTGAGCCCGGTAGACCGGATGTCTATACAGCATTTTCATGGATTCATGGGCCTGTTGCAGATCGGCAACCGATTCAAACAGCGGCGCCACATCCACGGTGAGGGCTGTTTTGCCCCAGCCACAGAGGCGGAACAAGGCCACCACCCGGGCTACATCCATGGCGCCCCGGCAATTGCTGATGATAAAGCGATGAGCGCCCCGCTCACCGTTGGTCTGCTGTATTTCCCGGATCACCGAAAACGACTCCAGGGTGTCGCGGATCACCGGGTCGGAGAACTGGGCCGGATCGACCACACCCTCAGCATCGAGCAAAAAATCTATCTGCTCATGGGGCGTGAGGCTGGAGAAATTGTGGGGGAAAATCGTCGGATAAACCTTGAGCACTTCCTCCATGGCGCGGTGGATCACCCGGCTGTCCTGCCGGATATCGAGGCTGGCCATGAAAAAGCCGAAGAGCTGTACCTTGTGTTGGAGGGAACGCAGCAGGTCGAGAAACAGTCCCTGATGCTGCTCGATGAGCAGGCGCTCCAGATCGTCGAGGGTAGCGGAGAATTCGGCCAGGCCGGCCTGATCGCCGCCGCGCAGTTCGTCTTCCAGCCTGTTTTCAAGGTCTTCGAGTATTTCGTGGATGCCCGCGAAGCTCAGGCGCCGCCGGAGGTTTTTGACGTCCTGGAGATAGTTGCCGACGACCGTATCGCGCAATTTGGCGGCCACTTTACGGGTGGTATCGACGGTGACAAAGGGGTTGCCGTCGCGATCGCCGCCCGGCCAGAAGCCGATGGTGATGAGTTCGGGGTTCTTCCGGATCACCCCCGGGAAGCGCGTTTCGATCCGGTCGATGAGGGCGCCAATGGCCGGGTAGAAGATATGTCCCAGATACCAGTTGAGACTGAGCGCTTCGTCGTAGGGCGTGGGTTTTTCCTTTCGAAAAAAGGGCGTTTTGCCAAGTTGTTGCAGCAGCAATTGCACCCGCGCCGCATCCTTCAGGGCGATAGCCTCTGTCAGGTCGGAGATAATGGCCAGCACCGGACCGGGGTAAAATTGCGTGGGGTGTGCGGTGAGTACAATGCGGATGCCGAATTGGAGCAAGGCGGCTTCGAGAGCGGCCTCTTTGTTATTGAAGCCGGCATTTTCAGCCATCTGCTCCCAGGAATCGGGGCCGCCCATGTGGTGGATCTTCTCGTAGGCGGCGTCTTCCAGGGCGTCGATCAGCACGACCTGCCGCTCGATGTACTGGATGACCTTGAACAGAAAATCGATCTGTTCGCGCTCGGAAAAGCCGGGTTTGTGCTTGGCGAAGAATTCGCGGATGATGGTAGCCGGATCCTGCCCGCTTTCAAATCCGCGCTCGCAGGTTTCCTGCAGCAGGGGCAGCAGATGGCCGGCTTTCTGCACGGCGTCGAGTGGGAGGGTGAGGAAAAGGCTGTTGTAGAGTTGGTAGTTGAGGGCTACCAGTTCACGGAAGAATTTGGCGATTTGGGTGCTCATGGTCTTTTAACAATTTACAGGCAAAGAGGTTTGCTGTTGCCTGCAATCAAATAATTCCCTCACTTCCCACCCAAATACTCCTCAATCTGCGCCCTCACTTCTATCGCATTTGCCAATAAATTCCTTTTCCAATTATGATTGATCCATACCCCTCCTTTCATCAGACTAATATTTTTGGCAAATTCCTGCACTTCGGGATCTGAAATATTTTTATCAAAAAACCGGATTTAGCCAACTCCAACTCACCTCCTATACACCATCCCATCCTCCACCCTCGCCCATATCCTGCGCTCCTCACGGTCTATCAGCGTAAAAAAGCGCGTATCGGCGTCCAATCCACCAAACTTCAGGTCATACACCCGGAGCACGTGGTTTTGCTCGTCGAGCAGCACGGTGGTGTTACCGTCTGAAACGACAACGTGCTGACCGGCGCCTACCTGCCACAACAAAGGATTTTTCTGGCTGTAGCGCTGGTTGGGCCGGCGGCCGAAATCGTGCAGCAGGTTCCCCTGCCAGTCGTAGAGCAGTCCGGCGTGAGTGGAATCGGTGGCGGCAAAGAGGCGGTTCATGATCACCACCCTCAGGTTGAGGTATTCGATGGGGATTTGCAGTTGCCACAAGGTATCCAGTACGCCGGACTTGATGCGTTGGGAATCGCGTTCTTCCAGTGGGACCGCCCCGGAGAGCGGTTTTTGCACAATCAGGTGATCGAGCTCCACACCCAGAAATTTTTTCGGGGGCAATGAACAGACGAGGGTGTCCAGTTCATACAGCGTTTTCCCGCGATTGTCCACGACCAGCTGCCGCAAGGGCGTCTCATCGCTGAAATCGGTGATCGTAAGCAGGTTTCGCGATTTTAAAAAGTCAGGCCCATCCAGCACATGATACGGCGTCAGCAGGTTGCCCTTCTGGTCGATGTAGGCGGTAATCAGCTTTCGGTCTGGCAGTTTGGGATGCTTTTTTTGGACAGCGATGTTGGTGGTTTTTTCCGGGAGGAAATAGTATTGCACATAATCCACTTCCAGCGGGGGCTCTTCGGCCTGGTTGACCCTGTGCAGCTTCAATTTGGCAGGGAAGGGATAGCTTCCCCAAAGGTGTGGCGCCATCGATTCGGGTACTTCCAATACCAGGTAGTAAGTCAGGGCATGGTATTGCACTCCTTTCTTTGGTGGTAACACCCATTCGCCTCTATCGCCGAGCACGCCCCAGGCGTTGAGGGAATCTTTCACCACCGCCAACCCGGTTTCGTTCTCCTGCCAGATGGCGGTGAAGCCATTGGGAATGGGCGGGGGCAGTCTGGGTAAGTCTTCAGCGGTAATTCCGGGTAACAGTTCGCCCCTCAGGTTGTACGTTAACGGGCTTCCGTCATCCTGCCGGCAGCGGAAAAAAGTATCGCGGTTGTTGTCAAATACGCCGATGGCGGCATAACGGCCAGGCACAATCTCCTCTCCTCTTTCATTGACCACCCCGAACCGGCCACCGGATTTAACCCGGTAAACCCTGGGATAAAGCCGGATCATTTCGTCGTAGAACTCCGGGGTCAAGGGTTGCCCATCCACATCGTACAGCCCGTACTTACCGCTGCCTCCCCGGAATTTTCTCCGCTGGATCACCCAGGGTCCGGTCTCCACGATCTCGGATTCATCGTTGTCTTCCAGGGTAGCGATCACCTGAAGGGCGGTATCGCAAATCACCTGCCGCCCGGGATAATCAAAAACGAAATGTGGAAACTCACGCCAGTGATTGGCTATGATTTGTGATGCATATTCAGAATGAATGCGCTGGCCCTTGCGGTCTATCAGCCAGGCCCGCGACGCCTTCGTGGCCGGGTCCTGATCCTGAATGAGGGCATACCGATCCCCGGCAACGGAATAGATCTGGTGCGCCGTAATGGGCAGCACCGTTTTGCCCTGGTAGTCCATCAGTCCGAAACGATCGCCTTTTTCCACGATCAGCACGGCGCCGAAGGGCCGTATGCTGCGGTAAATAGTATCCAGCACCAGCCCGCCTCCGGCGTTGATCAGGCCGCAGCGGTGGCGGCCACTGTTGTTGGTATTGGTAGGGCCGATGGCGATAAAATACCCTGTCTTGCCGCCGGGCTGGATCTGGCTCCAGGTGAAAGGCGTTCGCACCGTGCCCTTCCGGTCGGCAATGGCCAGTTTTTGAGGCCCCTCCGCCACGATGAAGTGCTCCGCATCTGCGACGATGCCAGCGCCGAAATCGCGGTCGAAAAGCAGCTTCATGTCCGTGTCGATAAAATTGAGGGTCGTGGGCGAGGTCCAGACCGGCAGCACCCCTTCGGTGAATTGCAGCGGATCCCGCTCCTCCCCTCTCGACGAGTACGGGACTTGCAGCCAGTAGAAATTGTTGTTGCGGATAGGGTTGAACCATTCCGTTTGCGCGCCGGTGCGGGTATTTCGCAAGACTAGTTTTTCGCCTTTCACGATCGCCACAAGGTGCCGGAGGGTATCGGTTTGCCGGACAAAAGGCCGCACATTTTCGACTTCCGTAACCACATCGTGCAGGTTTTCAATCGGTATCAGTTCCCCCTTCCTGGTCAGCGCCAGCAGCGGGCCGTTGTGCCGCAAGACGGTGTAAAACCGGTTTTCGGGCAGGATTTCAAAAATGCCTTTGTACTTCGGTTCGATTACCACCTGGCCGTCTTCGGTGGCATAGCCAAAGAGGTCCTTGTAGCCCTGGTAAGGGATGAGGGTTTGGGCGGGGAGCAGAGCGGCGGTGAGGAGGGCGGTAAAGAGCAGTATGGGTTTGATGGTCATATGAATTGCTTTGGAGGTTGCACCTCCTTTGTCATTGATTGTCAGTTGATTATCGAGGTGTCACCTCCTTTGTCATTGATTATCAGGCACATCCGAGGTGTCACCTCCTTTGTCATTGATTATCAGGCACATCTGAGGTGTCACCTCTCCTCAGGGAAAGGAAATAGCCAGGGGCAAAAACGGCTGCCCTTCCACTTCCGTAACCTTTGCGATCACGGCGTCTTTATCGATCCAGCCGTTGATCTTGCCCAGGTTGTTGCCGATGAGCAGTTGGGCCGGGGTGATCTCCTTTACCAGATGCAGGATATAATTACCCTTCCATTTAATGAAGACGGCATCGCCCACCTGCAACTCTTCCGCCCGGACTTTGACCATAGTGACGAGCTGACCGCTCTCGATGGCGCCCTTCATGGAGCCGCCGATGGGGCGGACCCGGCAGATACCTTCGCGATGCAATTGGCTTTTGGCTTCTTTGACCCAGCTCATGAAAATTATAATGTTTTACGGTTGTCTTGCTATCTCCGGTAAACCCTCCCATCCGCCACCCTCGCCCATATCCTCCGCTCTTCGGGGTCTTTAAGAATGAAAAAGCGCTTGTCGAGGTCCATGCCGTTAAACGCCAGGTCGTACACCCCGAGTACCCGGTTTTGCTCGTCGAGCAGCACGGTGGAGTGCCCGTCGGAGACGATTACATGCTGACCGGCCGTTACTTGAAAAAATAAAGGATTGTTCTGGCTGTAGTTCTGGTTGGGCCTGCGGCCGAAATCGTGCAGCAGATTCCCCTGCCAGTCGTAGAGCAGACCGGCGTGGGTGGAATCGGTGGCGGCAAAGAGGCGGTCCATGATCACCACTTTCAGGTTGAGGTATTCGATGGGGATTTGCAGCCGCCACAGGGTGTCGAGCAAGCCGCTTTTAATGCGCAAGGCATAACGCTCCGTCAGGGGAACCGGCTCCGGGAGCGGTTTTTGCACGATCAGGTAATCGAGTTCCCATTCCACACCCTGGTCTTTATGCGGTGGTAAGGAACAGATGAGGGTGTCGAGTTCATACAGCGTTTTCCCGCGATCGTCCACGACCAGTTGCCGCCAGGCCGCCTTATCGCTGAAATCGGTGACCGAGAGCAGGTTTCGCGATTTCAAATACTGAGGGCCATCCAGCACGTTAAACGACGTGAGCAGGTTGCCCTTTTCGTCGATGTAAGCGCCGATCAACTTTCGGTCGGGCAGCTTGGGATGCGTTTTATTGACGTGGGTATTGCCGGCTTTTTTCTCAAAGGACCTGTATTGCACATAGTCCACCTCCAGCGGCGACTCCTTGCCCTGGTTGACCCGGTGCAGTTTCAATTTTTCGGGGAAGGGATAACTTTTCCAAAGTCTGGACGCCATGTCTTCGGGTATTTCCAGTACCAGGTAGTAGGTCAGGGGAAGGTATTGCACGCCTTTTTTAGCCGGCAGCACCCATTCGCCTTTGTCGTTGAGCACGCCGCAGGCCTTGAGCCCGTCTAGCACCACCACCAGCCCGGTTTCGTATTCCTGCCGGAGGGCGCTGAAACCATCGGGCAAGGGCGGTAAGGGTTTGGGGCCGGCGGCTATTTCGGGTAGGAGTTCGCCCCTCAGGTTGTACGTGATCCAGCTGCCGTCATCCTGCTGGCAGCGGAATAAGGTATCGAGCGCATTGAACGACCCGCGGATGGACACATGCCGCCCGGGCACGATCTCCTCTCCTTTTTCATTCACAACCCCATACCGGCCGCCGGATTTGACCTGATAAACCCGGGGATACACCCGGATCATTTCGTCGAAAAGCTCCGCGGTCAATGCCTGCCCATCCACATCGTACAGCCCGTACTTCCAGGCGCCTGCCTGGTTGTTTCTACGCTGGATCACCCAGGGGCCGGTCTCCACGATCTGGGATTCATCATTGCCTTGCAAGGTTGCGATCACCTGCAGGGCGGTGTCGCGGATCACCTGCTTGCCGGGATATTCAAAAACGAGGTGCGGAAAATCGCGCTTGTCGTAGGGCAGGATACGGGATGCATTTTCCAAAGGAATGCGCTGGCCCTTGCGATCCATCAGCCAGGCCCGCGGCGCCTTCGTAGCCGGATCCTGATCGCTGATCAGGGCCATGCGCCCCTCGGCAACGGGATAGATTTGTTGCGCCGAAATGGGCAGCACCGTTTTGCCCTGGTAGTCCATCAGTCCGAAGCGCTGATCTATTTCCACGATCACCATGTCGCCGAAGGGCTGGATGGTGCTCCGGTAAATGGTGTCCAGCACTAGTCCGCCATCGGCGTTGATCAGGCCATAGCGGTGGCCGCCACTGTTGTTGGTATAGGTGGGGCCCATGGCGATAAAATACCCCGTCTTGCCCCCGGGTTGAAGCAAACCCCAGGCGAAGGGCGTGCGCACCACGCCCTTCCGGTCGGCGATGGCCAGTTTTTCACGCCCTTCCGCCACGATGAAATACTCCGCATCGGCAACGATACCCGCGGCGAAATCGCGGTCAAAAAGCGGCTTCATGTCCGTGTCGATGAAATTGAGGGTCGTGGGAGAGGTCCATACCGGCAGCGCCCCTTCGGTAAATTGCAGCGGGTCCCGCTCCTTCCGCCTTGACGAGTACCTGACTTGCAGCCAGTCGAAATTGTTGTTGCGGGTGGGGTTGTACCATTCAGTTTGCGCGCCGGTGCGGGTGTTGCGCAGGGTGAGCATGGTTCCGCCTTTCTTGATCGCCACGAGGTGCCGGAGGGTATCGGTCTGCCGGGCATAAGGTCTTACATTTTCGACTTCGGTGACCACATCGTGCCGGTTTTCCATGGGTATCAGTTCCCCCCTCCTGGTCAGCGCCTGCAGCGGGCCGCTGTGGCGCAAGACCGTGTAAAACCGATCGGCGGGGAGGATTTCAAAAATGCCTTTGTACTTCGGCTCGATCACCACCTGGCCGTCTTCGGCCGCATAGCCAAAGAGGTCCTTGTAGCCCTGGTATGGGATGAGGGTTTGTGCGGGGAGCAGCGCGGCGGTGAGGAGGGCGCTAAGGAGCAGCAAGTATCTGATGATCATTTTTTGGCTTAATATATTTGAAATTCGTTTATCGTTGAGCGTTTATCGTTTACGTAAACGATAAACGATCGACGATAAACGGTTATAATTCAACTAGCTAAACATCCTCAACCCCTTTTACCGCTCAATACACTCCACTTCCCTACCTTCATCATCCAGGCAAATAAAGCCCTGTTCGAGCCAGGCAAAGGCCGCCACGCGGTGTCCTGCTTGTAAGGTCCCCAGCTTTTTAGCCGTTTTTTCGTGCGACTCCTGAGAACGTTCAATAACCTGATACACAAATTCTGTCAACCGTTTGCCATCCGGCGCTCCGAGTGCATAAAGAGCTGTCTCTGCCTGAACAAAGCCCAGGAAGCCGTTGCCCAGTTCAACAATCCGGGCGTATCGCTCCCCTGTCACCGGCTGCTGGTCAGCTGGGTTGAGCAGAAATACCTGCCGGTTTTGGTGCACAACGGCCAGATCAGGGTTGTATTTCAGGGAAGCGATCACTTCGTAGTTGTTTTCAAAGGGCGTAAGCTGGTTGCCGAGGGTATCGAAAATGGCTTTTTGAATACCCCTGCCCATTACAAACCACCGGTTGCCGCCCAGCTCCCATGCTATATCATAATCCAGCGGAATGATAATGCCCCTCTCGGCATGCTCTATACCGACCTTGCGGGTAGGAAGGTGTTCGATCATGTACCAGGATGAATCTTTTTTGTTAAAATCCAGAATGCTGCGGTAATACTCGGGATTACCGGTTTTTTGTTCAGCCTTTGTCTTCCCTGGCTGCTCCTGCCCGCAGGCTGTGAAGCTGAAGGAGGCTAGCCATCCGGCGAGGAGGTATATGAGTGGGTGTGATGGTTTGGTCATATTTTTTCGTTTATCGTTGATCACCGAGGTGTCACCTCCTTTCTCCTTGATTATCAGCCATATCCGAGGTGTCACCTCCTGGCACTATTCTGCTTTAATCTCAAACACCTTTCCCACTCCATCAATCAACGCAAACCCGCCCCCTGGCCTTTCCCGCATATACCCCACCCAGGGACCATAGCCTGCCGGATGCTCCCGATCCAACACCTGGATCTTTTGGGTGATGCCGAGCCCGCCTATTGCGTGCGGCTCCATGTCGAAAATAAGGCCCGTGATGGGGTTCAGGTCCTTGTCGAAAAGGCCGTATTCTTTTACCTGGCCGTAGCCCGATCGCTTATCCCCATACCGGCCCATCACATAGATCCCGTCGGACAGGCGGCGGGGCTCGCCTTCAAGCTGGCGGATGAAGCGGCCCTCCAGGTCCAGCAGGATGTACTCGTCTTGCCAGTTGGGCCTGACCACCAGATAGCCATCCACCTGCCCCTGGCTGATGCGGTAATAAGGGCCAGCCAGTTGGCGGCCGTCGATGTGACACAGATAAGCGGTATCGCCTTTTTCCTGGATAAAAGTAGTGGGTGAAACCCCGTCGAACCTGTCGAAGGCTGCGGGGCGGAGCTGTCCTGCCTGCCGGTGCCACAAGCCATACTTGCCCGAAAGGATATCTTCAAATATCTGAAAAGGCAAGGTATCGTATTCAATAATCCACTGCCCCCGATCATTTTGGCCGATCTTTCTTTCATGGACCATTGGCTTGAATCCTACCAGAACCGTATCCATGATAACCTGTCCTTCGGCGTTGCCTACCCCGCGCCGGTCACCCCGGTTACTGCGTCCGGCGTGCAGGGTGTAATGCCCTTTTTCATCCAGAAAACGAATGTCGCGGTAGGCCGGGCGGAAGATCACCTTGAATTGAGCGTCCATCAGGCCTGCCCGCGCCTGCTCCCAGGAGGCGCCCTCCCAAAAGGTGAAATTCCCGAGCGGGTCGGGCGGGAGCACTTTGTAGTATTTGTCGGGATACAGTGTCTGTGTGCTGATCTGGAACAAGCCGCCTGTTTTGGTCTTGTAATTGGCCACCCTGGCCCAATCGCCCTTTTCCCATTCAATGCTGGTGTATTCCAAAGGGATCAGCACCTTGCCGCCGGGATCGAGCAAGCCCTGCGTGGTAACAAAGCCAAGACCAATCAGGGTATCCCGGTACGCCAGGAATCGTCCGGAGGGAAACTGCAAAATATGCGAATAGGGCCAGGTTTTGACAGCCTTGCCCTTAAGGTCATAGGTTCTGAGGTCTTTCCTGTTGAAATCCTGCACCGCCAGCGTGCTGTCGTTGAACAGCCAGATGTTGTAATACTTCCCTTCGGGAATGATGACCCGTCCCTCAAAGTCGAAGGCCGATCCTTTCTCAGGCCCCTCCCTGCAAACGACGATGCGCTGCTTGTAGTAAGGGGACAAAGAGGAGTATTTAAAGGGAATGATCACCTTCCCCCTGGCGTCAATAGCGCCGTATTTGCCCTCCTTCTTTGCCGGATTGAAGTTAGATACAGGGTCAGGAAGTTCCTGATACTCAAAAGGAATGAGGACTTTGTGGTATTTGTCCACCCAACCGTAATACCCGTATCGGTTTTGGCACCGGTGCGGCTGGTAGTGGTAAATCGCGCCCCAATCCTGGTGCCTCGCTACCGAATCGCGGTAGAAGGCTGCCGCCTGGTGGTCGATTTCGATGACCGGGTCGTCGATCTGAGCGGAGACGGATAGGCTGGCCAGAATAAAAAAGAGTGAGAAATTAAAACGCATGGGAAGCTCTTATTTCAGGATCATTTCATTTCAGGTTGACCACAACACCGACAGCCCAATCGCCTCATACTCCCGCAAGGCCCCATCCTTGCTGATGAGGGTATAGCCATGCCGGATAGCCAACCAGATCAGCATCCGGTCGAAGGGGTCTTTGTGAAAATTGGGCTGCAACTGATGGTAAGTGGCGCAGGTATCGGGCTCCAGGGGCAGCACCTCAATGTCCATTTGTTTGCAGATGCCCGGGATCTGCTCGGGGTCCAGATTGGTCATCTCCAGTTTGCCGAGCCGGTATTTCAAAGATATTTCCCATAAATTGATGGCGCTCACCACCACATGCGTATCCGGCCGCAAGAGGATTTCTCTCGCCTTTTCCGACAGCTTTTCCGGATCGGCAATGGCCCAGAGAAGGGCGTGAGTATCCAAAAGATAGGTCATCCTTGCAGAAATTCTTCCTCCGAAATGCTGAAATCATCCTTGAAACGAATCTCGGCCTTCCCGGCCAGCAGGCCCAACTGCCGCCTGGCTTGGGGCAATGCTTCGGGAGGCGCCAGATAGGCAACAACCTTCTTTCCTTTTCCGTAAGTAATGGCCACCTTTTCTCCCGTTTGCACCCATTCGAGGATTTCCGAGAAATGCGTTTTGAATTCGCCTACCGTGTATGTGCGCATATTTAGATTTTCAGGCAATTTACGTGATACTTGTCAACTTGTCAAGAAAAAATCACTCCAGCTTGAACCTGAACGGAAATGTCTGCCACGACCGCACCGGCAAGCCGTTTTTCTTCGCGGGCTTCCACCTGGGCATGAGCCTGATGATGCGTTCGACCTCTCTACCGCAGCCCCCGCCGATATCCCTGACAA
>JBAQQB010000041.1:0-11576 GCA_049306275.1 Saprospiraceae bacterium
TCCGAATGGAGAATGGTATGCCTTGTATAATCTCTGGGGAGTGGTGCCCGTGTATGGATATCATGAAATCGACTTATACCGCCTCGACCGCTGCTCCGGGGTGTTAAGCGACCATATTCAAATAAGAGATACCATTGGTTATCCCGGCGGCGTGGCCTTTTCTTCCAGCTCCCGGTTTATGTACACCAGCCATTGGGACAAGATATACCAATGGGATTTGCACGCGCCCGATATTGCCGCCAGCAAGACCCTGGTAGCCGAATACGACGGGTTTCTCGGTGACTTTAATCTACCCACCCGGTTCTTCAATATGAAACTGGCGCCCGACGGAAAGATCTACATCTCCGTACCAAATTACAACTCCCGCTATCTCCATGTGATCGAGCAGCCTGACGTCAAAGGAATGGCATGCAATGTGTTGCAGCACCATATCCAGCTGCCCACTTTCAACTATTCTTCCCTCCCCAACCATCCGGTAACCCGCCTGGGCGCGCTGGAGGGAAGCCCTTGCGACACCCTTGTCAACGCAGTGGGGGAGCCTACGCCTCCCCATACCGCCGCCTGGTCGGTTTACCCCAACCCTGCCGCTTCGTCGATCACCCTGGCCTGCACCGTCGCGCAAGATCATCCCCTGCGGTGGGCTTTGTACGACGCCCTGGGCAGGGAGCTTCTCAGCAGGCTCATGCCTCAGGGCCAAACCGAATGGCACATCCCCCTTGACGGGGCGCCTGAAGGCTTGTATTTTTACAAAATTGACCGCGACGGCCAAACCATTCATACAGGAAAATTGATGATTGAAAGGTAAAACCCGAAACCATGAAAAATAGTATTATCCTTCTCGCAGGACTGATTGCCGGTTTGTTATTCACCCAAAGCGCAGCCGCGCAAAATGAAGCATGCATGCTGGCAGGCCAGGTCCTATCCGGCATTGCCGTCAACCTTCCACCTTCCGGAGAGGCCCCTGTCCAGGCCTGCATGTTCAGCCGCTACGGGTGCGAAGATCCGGGAGGATTCAGCTATTCCTTCTCAGCCGACCCCTTGGATACGGAAATGATCGTCACCTGTCAGGACCTGGGGCAATTGGAGATCAACATCTGGATATGGGACGCGGCAGGGAATAGCACGACTTCTTCCGGATTTATCGTGGTACAGGATTTATTATCCGCCTGTCCCGGTTCGGGCTCCGCTTGTTCGCCGGTGGTCGTATTGCAATATGGATTGGTCCTTTCGATAGGCGGAAGCGGGACCGCGGTGGTATCGGCCCGGCAGTTCGATGCGGGGACCTACCTGTCAGGTTGCGACCCGGGCCAGGGTTTCTCGTTTTCCTTCTCCCCCGACCCTGCCGACTCCATAAAAACATTTATTTGCGATAATGACCTTGGGGTATCGATCGTACAGATATGGGTAACTGCGGAAAGCGGCCAGCAGGCTTTGGCAGAGTCGGTTGCCATAGTGCAAACACCCGACGGGGATTGTGGCGCAGTGCAGGCCTGCACGCCGCAGGTCACAGGCATTTTGGGCATTTCCGTCCAGTTGTCCTCCGCCCAGGAAGTCGTTTTGAGCCCAGACCTTTTTATTCTGGAAGTCAAGGAAACCTGTCCGGGTGGAGGGGAACTCTTGCTTTCTTTTTCTTCCGATCCAGGCGACTCAAAAATATCGTACGGATGCAACGAGGCCGATTTCCATGTCGTGCCGATCTGGGCTACCGATGCGCTCGGCAACCACAGCTACATTGAGCTTGGATTCCAGGTGGAAGACCTCGCCGGAGTTTGCGATAACCCCGTGACCATCGCATTCTCGCCCACCGATCAGGCCTGCGACGCGGGGGGCGCCGATCTGACGCCCTATATTGGCGCCGGCCCCATTTGCCTCAACAATATCGAGGCCACCGCTGAACCAGGAGAAGTCGCGCCGCCCCAGGGAGACTGTCTTGCCCAGAATGCCTGGTGCGACGGCGGGATCGTCCACAATTCCGTCTGGTTTACCGTCACGGCCCCATCTACCGGCAACCTCCGCATCGAAACAGACGGGGTATTGGATATGCAGCTGGCAGTGTGGCAAGCGGGTAGCTGTGAAGACCTGCTGTCCGGAAATGCCCAACTCATGGGCGCGAACGACAGCCGTTCCGGCGATCCGCATGGCAACGCAGCTCTCGAGGTTGGCCTGTCGCCCGGAGAGCAGTACTTCATCCAGGCCGACGGGCATGGCATCGCGGAAACAGGACTGTTCTACCTGACCCTTACCGAACTGACAGGCCTCAGAGAAGCCCTTGCCGGCCTGGAATTCGCGCTTATGCCCAACCCGGCCAGCGGTTCGGTTTCCGTCCTTTTTTCCGGGGAGATCACAGAAGAAGGTCATTTCACCCTGTTCAACGCAGTGGGTGAAAGGGTCAGAAGCGAGCGCATCGCGCCGGGACTCCGGGCGCATCCAATCGATATCGGAGGCCTTCCTCCCGGCATCTATTTCTGTCACCTTTCGGCCGGCAACAAGCGGCATGGTTTGAAAAAATTGATCATTTTGTAAAGGGTATTGCGGCTACGCCGCAATGAATAATTTTTTGAATCGGCGCCGAAGGCGGGGAAGCATGATGAATAGAAATATCATTTTTAAACATGAGGTTCGGGTATTCATAATTGATTCCACCCCCCAACCCCCGCCAGCGGGGGAGAAAACCTTGCTAAAGCTGATAATCTGGATGAAAGTTCAGCTTTGGCGCTTGCAGGCCAGCATTTTAATCTCCCCCGCTGGCGGGGTTGGGGGGTGGAATAATCCCCATAAGGTTTTAATAATAAAAGAGTTAAACCCGAACCTCACGTTTTTTTTAAATGACAGACTTATGAAATGGTGGAAAATACTGTACGCTTCCATGTTCCTGCTGGCAGGCCACGCCACGGCGGCGGCGCAGGAGGTGGCTGAAGTTCAGCAATCGGTCCTCACCAAATTCACTGCCATGTGGTGTGTGGAATGCGGCACCTGGAGCTGGGACCTGTTCGAGTCGCTGGAAGACAGCCTCGCCGGCAAAGCCGTGCTGCTAGCGGCTCACGTCAGCGACAGCTATTTGGAAAACGAAATGTCGCTCGCCTGGGAGGCCAATCTGGGGAATTCGGGCCAGCCAAGCTTTTTCATAAACCAGGAAGCGCAGGACGCCGCCGCCGCCAATGCTTTTGACCAAATAAAGAGCAAGGTTGACAGCATCCACCTGGAAGCCCCGCTTGCCAATGTGGGGCTGGAGACCATCTGGAACGGAGACCAGATCGAGATCCGCGCCCGGACGCTCTTTTTCCAGAACGGCGCCGGCGCTTTTTACCTGGGGGTCTATCTGGTCGAAGACCAGGTCATGGCGGCCCAGGCGGGCTTCTCCGGCTGGGTGGCTCACGACCGGATACTTCGAGAATCCTGCACGACGGCGCCCTTCGGCAACCTGCTCGCCAGCGGCCCGGTCCCGGCAGGCGCCGAATTTCTGAGAAGCTATCTCATCTCGCCCGAACCCTACGACCTCGAACACCTCGATGTAGTGGGAGTCATCTGGAGAAAAGAAGGCAGCATTTACAAGCTGGTCAACGTCTGGTCGATCGACGCCAAACCCCTGATCAACCCGGTGCGGGAGGCTCTGCGCGACGCGGATATCCATGCCGTGCTACTGCCCAATATCCTCTCCGCGGGCGAGGAGGGTTCCATCAGCCTGAGCCTTCCGGCCGCAACCAGGCTGCTAATCCGTCTCATCACCGGAGACGGCCGCCCGCTGCCTCCGGTATTCAGCGGCTGGCTGCCCGGCGGCGCGCACCGGATACCCTTTCATACCGCCAACCTCCCGCCCGGCTGGTATGCCATCCGGATTGAGGCGGAAAAAGGAGGAGGGGGAGTATTGCGGTGTGTTGTGGATTAGCCTACAGCCCAATAATAGCCGACTGTTGCGAATACCCGCCAAAAATCCCATAACCGCCCTGTATATTGGAATACAGGTAAACCGGCTCGGAGAATGGTATTTCGAGGCCCTCGGGTTGCGGGCGATTGCTTCTCAGGTATTGAAAATAATCTTCGGTAATGTTTTTGACGACCACTCCCACCTCCCAGGCGTCCTCCTCGCTGAGCGTTCTGGTTTCCAAAGCGATTGGCAGGCTAACAGCCTCTCCGTTGAAACAAATATCGGGGAAAAAAAAGGCGTCGGTTTGGCAGGGATCAGCCGAAAAGAAGGATTTCCCGGGGAGCCAGTAATTAAAGTCTGAGGTTCTTTGCCCATCGACGATCAGGAATACTTCGACGAAGTAAAAATTTTCAACCAGGGAATCGTCAGCTATCTCCAAGTGAAAATCAAGCGTTGGGAAACCCTCATTCAAAGGGCTGGTCTGGTTTTTCCGCACATCGGCGATTTCTATGGAGAAGTCGCCCGGTAATAGCTGCGGGGCAGATTGTGCGGCCGGCAGCCCCAGGCCTGAGACAGAAAGCCGGTATAACCGGCCGCCCGAGGGATACCTGCTGCCGGTATACAGGCCTTCCCCATTGGGTTCCAATGTATCAAACGGGGTTCCATTTTCAGAAACCACCACCAAAGCGCCGTCGACTTGAAGGCTGTCAAAAAAAATTGTTCCGGTTGGTGGCGCCGTCCTCGAAACCCGGCTGGAAAAAACGTCCCCCTCAGAAAAAAAGGCATGGACAACGAACTGCTCCCCTTCAAAGGGCGCCTCAAATTCGATCTCTTTGGTGCACGAAAGGGCTAACAGGAACAGCAGCAAAGCAAGTGTTTGAGAATTCTTCATGGCTTAAAAATTCATCTGGAAAGACACATAGGGCAACACCGGCAAAAAAGTCCCTTTCTCCACAAAATTGGTTTGCCCTTTTATCGGACTCAACAGATTCTGGGGATCCTCATAGATCGCGAAGCTTTTAAAAGAAATAAAAAAAGGATTCTGCCGGTTGTAGAGATTGTAAACCCCGAGATTCCAGGTAAGCAAATTTTCCTTCCGAGTCTTTTTTGAGATGGAATAAGCAATATCGAGCCTGTGGTAAGAAGGCGAGCGGCTGTTATTTTTTTCCCGGTACAATGGAACCAACTCCCCGTTGATATTCAGGAAATAGGCTACCGGGGCGGTGATAGCTATGCCTGACTGATAGATCCAAGCTATAGAAAGTTGCTTGTTGTTATTCTTTCCAAAGGAATAACTTCCGGTAAGCTCCAGCTCATGCCTTCTGTCAAAACGGAATGGATACCAGGCATTGTCGTTGAAAGCCGCAAACCTGTGCCAGGTCCAGGAGAGGGTATATGCCATCCAGCCTGTCCATTTTCCTTTGTTTTTATGTACAAAAAATTCGGCGCCGTAGCCCTTGCCATCGCCCTCGGTTTCTATGAGATCCTGCCAGTCGGCTTCGTACGAAAAAAGAAAACTCTGACCGGGGCTGTAGTCCACCAAATTTTCAGTGCGTTTGTAAAATCCGCCTGCCGACAAGGTGAAATTTGGGAAAGATCGCTCGAACACGGCAGAAAAGTGATCGCCGGCCTGAGGCGGTACGCTGCCGGTTGCCGGAACCCAAATATCGGTGGGCAAGCTCGAACCGCCGTTGCTGAGCAAATGAATAAACTGCCCCATCCTCGCATAGGCCATTTCGACGGTATAACCTTCCTTCAAGCGGTAACGCGCAGAAAGCCTGGGCTCTGGCAAGTGGTAGGCGCCATCTTTCTCCGCAAAGAAGGCATACCGGAACCCCGCATTCACCGTCAACTTTCTGCGAATGGAAAACCTGCTCTCCACGAAGGCTGCCCCTTCAAAGGCGTCAATCCTGCTTTCGGTCTCTTTATCCAATAAACTGCTGGAGATGGCAACAGGAGTAAACCGGTGTAAAACGGGCTGAATCCCTAAAATCATGTCAAAATTAGCGGCAGGGGAGAAATGCATCGTGGCTTTCAGGTTCATATCCGTCACGCCCGACAGGAGCCTGGCTTCTATCTCCGGGCTTTCCAATCCGGTAACCAGCTGAAAGGAAGAAATGCTCAACAGGAAATTTCCGAACCAGCGGTTGCCAATCGGGCGGGAGTACCTGGCTGATAAAAGGTCGTTCTTCCACCTCAGCGAACCGCCCGAGGTTCTCGCAGCTGTTCCTTCCTCCACCTTATAACTGTCAAAACTCCGATAGGCGCTCACCTGCAACTTGCCGTTGCCAGGCAGATCAAAACTCACTTTCCCGTTCAGATCGTAGAGCCAGTAATCAAAATACTGCTCTGCACGCCCGTTCCGGAATTGCCATTTCTGCGGCAGAAGGAATAACCCCAGATAGGAAGACCTTGCTGAAAACAGATACGAACTTTTCCCTTTTCTCAAAGGCCCTTCAGACGAAAACCGCGAACTAATCAGCCCCAGACTGAACTGGTGGCTGGCGCCGGTCTTGCTGCCTTCTTTCATCGTGAGGTCCAAAACCGAAGACAGGCGACCACCGTAACGAGCGGGAAACCCGCCCTTGTACAATTTTATGTCCTTGATCGCATCGGAATTGGCGATGGATACCAGTCCCAGCAGATGACCGGGGTTATACACCACCGCCTCGTCAAAAAGGATCAGATTTTGGTCTATCGAACCTCCGCGCACGACGAGTCCCGAAGTACCCTCCACACTGTTGCTGACGCCCGGCAATGTTTGCAAAGCCTTGAAAATATCCCGCTCCCCAAACACTTGAGGCACTCGCTCCAACTCCATGACGGGGAGATAGACAAGGTCGCCCTGGCTCCCGCTTGGAGAAGATTTCAGGGCTGTCACCTCCACCTCCTGGAGAAAAAGAGGCACGAGGCCGATTTCCAACAGCGTATCTGCAAGCCCGCCCAACGCTGCGACATGTGTTTGATAACCGACATAGGAAACCGAGAGGCTTAATTGTTCAACCTTTTTTATCCGCAGGGAAAAGAACCCCACATGATTGGTGACCGCGCCGGTTTGGCCCGCCAAGTCAAAAATATTCGCCCCGACCAAGGGTTCCTTCGATTCAGCATCCATGACAAAGCCATTGATGTTGACCTGCGCCCCCACTTCCATCGACGTAAAAAGCATGAACAGATACGCAAAATAATGCTTCATCTCGGTGCCGAAAATTTGAAAAAAACCTCCACTCCTCACCTCCTCAACTTCTCAACTCTTACCTCGGCGCCCCCAACACCACCTCTACCCTAACCTCTTTCCCCTCCCTGACCAGCTTCACCGGCACCTTATCACCGGGCTTGTATTTCTCCAGGGCCAGGGTCACTTCGTTGCCCGATTTGATGGCCTCGCTGCCAATGGCCGTGATGATATCGCCCCAAATGATCCTGCCGTACTGGTCGCGCAGGGTGGGCGTGATGCCGGCGCGGTCGGCCGGACTGCCTTTTTCCACCTCGATCACCAGGGCGCCTTCGCCCTGTATGCCCAGGCGGCGCTCCCACTGCTGGTTGGCCACTTCCACGCCCAGCACCGGCCGCTGTACCTTGCCGTACTGGATTAACTCCGGCACGATGCGGCTCACCACATCGACCGGTATCGAGAAACCGATGCCCGCGCTGGCGCCCGAAGGACTGTAAATCGCCGTGTTGACCCCGATCAGCCGCCCGCGCGAGTCGAGCAGCGGACCGCCCGAGTTGCCGGGGTTGATCGCCGCATCGGTCTGTATCACGTCGCGAATGGGGATGCCGGCGACGGATTCTATTTCACGCCCCAGCGCCGAAATGATGCCGGTGGTGAGCGTCTGGTCGAGCCCGAAGGGGTTGCCGATGGCCAGCACGGTCTGCCCCACCAGCAATTTGGAAGAACTGCCCACAGGTATGGGCTTCAGCGTGCCCGGTGGCGTCTCGATCTTCAATACGGCCAGGTCTTTCTCGGGGGCGATGCCCACCAGGCTGGCATCGTAGGTCTCGCCGTTGCCCAGGGTCACCTGCGCCTTGTCGGCTCCCTGAATCACGTGGAAATTGGTCACGACGTGGCCCCGGTTGTCCCACACGAAGCCGGAGCCGGTGCCGCGCGGCACCTCGGTGGCGTTGCGGCTGAAAAAGTCCCGTCGGATATTGGAGGTGGAAATGTAGGCCACCGATGGGCTGGCTTTTTCAAATAACCGGATCAGCTCGCGCTCCTGCTGGCCGAGGCCCAGTGCTTCGGCAGATTCTTCTGAAATGGTTTCTTCAACGGCCGCCCCGGGTTCAGAAGGCGCCGAATGGCTGTTCCTCCAGCTCACGCCGACGAGGAAGCCGGCGACTACAAGCAATACGGATGCAATTACGCGGATCATGTGATAATTTTTTAGTGAAGGGTGAAGGGTGAAGGGTGGAGGGCTCTCTTCACTCTTCACCCTTCACTCTTCACCTTTCTAAAACATCAAACCAAAGAACCAGGTTGACATCGAAATAATCGCCCAGACCGCGAGGGCGAAAAAGGCCAGGATCAGCAGCAGGATACCGCATCCGCTGCCCTGGAATTTGCCTTCGTTGTGGTATTTTTGGAACAACCGGAAATTGCGCCGGTTGGCCTTGTAGGTGAGGTCGAAGATATCGCCCAGCACGGGGATGCTGCCGGCCAGCATATCGAGCAGGATATTGCCCAGCATCATGAGCAGCGCCTTGCCGCCGACGCCGTGGCGTACCATGCCTGCCACCAGCGCCCCGGAGATGGCGAAACTCAGCGCGTCGCCCACGCCGGGCACGAGCCCCAGAATGAAATCCCAGCCGAAGCGGATGTTGGTGAAGGGAATGCGGAAACGGGTGTCGAGAAGAGCAGAAACGGTGTCGAGCCAGGCGGTTGACTTTTCTTCCATGTGTTACTTTCTTTCACTGACCAAAACGAAAGCAGGAGGTATGTTCAGGGGCACGAAGTTCACATCTACGTTGCCGAAAACCTCTTCGTAGAGCTTTTTCGCCAGCAGGCTGTAGTGCACCTGGATGAACAGGCCGCCCGGGCGCAGCGCTTCCTTGCAGGCGTACAGGATCTTCAGGCTCAGCTCCTGCGGCAACATGACGAAGGGAATGGCGGAGAGGATACAGTCGGCATACTTGTGCCCCTCTTCTTCCAGGTAGACGCCGATGTGCTCGGCCGAATCCTGCACCACCAGCAACCGGTCGTCGTCGATGCCGTGAAGAAATTCGGCCAGCTGAGGCAGGATTTCAAAAGCCAGGAGCCGCCCCTCAGGGTGCAGTAAGGGCAGGATGTGCCGGGTGATAACGCCGTCGCCAGCGCCCAGTTCGGCGATGACCCGGGCTTTGTCGAAATCGACCAGCTCGGTCATTTTTTTACATAAAAAAGGGGAACTACGGGTAAAGGCGCCTACGGTGCGAAGGTTTTTCAAGCCTTCCTGGAAAAAACGAAAACTGTCTTCCATGTTGGTTTTATTGATCAACGCTGCAAATAGTTCTGCAGGTCGGGGTAATCCTTGAGGAGCGATCCTGCCTCTGTATCATCCAACCTGACACCGTCGAGGTAAGGTACTACCTGATACTCGATCGCGCCGTTGCGGATCAGGTCCTGCTGCAATTGGCGGGCGGAGTTGAATGTCTTATAAAGACCTACCGTGTACAAATAGTCTCCTTCCACGGGGTCTTTTTCAATCATGGCATGGGGATAACGGAAGAACAGCTCGCCGGAGTACATTTGCGAAGTGGTCGCGATCTGCAATTTATAGGAAAGCCCTTGTGAGGTTTTGGCAAAAAAGTCCCACGACGGCGTAGCCATCTGCTCCGGCACATTGGGCTCCTTGATGCGGATGCGCAGGGGCAGCCCCGAAGTATTCAGGAAGGCGATATCGATCCGGCGGTTGATCTGCTGCCCGGTGGGGTTGGGTGCGTTATTGATGGCAGGCTGGGCTTTGGGATAGTTGTCGCCCATGGCCCTGAACAGCAGGTGGTCGATGTTCACGCCCCTGCGGGCCAGGTAGTCGATGGCCGCTTCTGCCCTTTTCGCGGAAAAGAAGTGGTCGACATTATCGGGGTCCGTCCCATCGGAGTGGCTGGTAAACATCACCCTGATCTGCGGGAAGCGCAGCATCAGGTCGCCGATGACGCCGAGGGTCTTCATGTTGCGGCCGGTCAGGATATCTCCGTTGGGGTCGTAGTAAAGAGGTTCGAGGAAATATTTCTCGATCTGGTCTTCCGGGAAATAAGCGGCGGGGTCGTCGACGATGCCCGTCTTGCGGGCGAAAGAAAGCTTGAAGTCGCGCACCTGGCTGAATACCAGCGGCGTGGAGGTGCGCAGTTGTTCGCGCTGGCTTTCCCGGAAAAAAGCGGCATAGATATCGTTCTGCCCCATTCCGCTCCGCCTGTTGGAAGAGAAATACGCTTTCATACCGTCGCGCGTGAGGCGGAAGTGCAGGTCGTCATCTGCTGAGTTTACGGGCACGCCGGGGTTCCAGGGCTCCTGCCAGCTTTCGGAGGCGTCTTCGAAATATGCCCGCACCACGTCGAAGCCTCCCAGACTGCGGTTGGGGTTTGTGGTGCTGAAATAGAGGGTGCGGCCATCGAGCGCGAGAAAGGGGCTTCGTTCGTCGTAGTGGCTATTGATCACCGGACCCAGGTTTTCGGGCTCCGACCAGTAGCCTTTCGAGAAGATGGAGAGGTAGATATCGAACCCTCCGTAGCCTCCCGGCCTGTTGCTGGAGAAGAGGAGGATGGTATCCTGGAAAAAATGTGGATCGCAGTCGCCTTCCCAGGAGCGGATAGGTCCCTTGAAAATCGGTGAGAAAAGCGAGCGCTCCTCAGGCCGCGTGCGGAAGGTATCGACCAGCACGTCGCCGCTGAAGAGGGTGGAGCCCTGGAAGTAGTAGAGCTGCGTGCCGTCCTGGTTGAAATCCAGCAGCACGTCGTTTTTGGCGCTGTTGAGCAGGTAGCTCAGTGCTGTGGGCGTCAGCCAAAGGCCTTGCTGGAAGGACACGGAAAACATGTCGCTGGTGAACTTTCCGGCGGCATTGTCCTCCTTCCCGGCATCGTTGCGCAAGCCGCCGGCATTGCCTTCCCTGGCGGAAGAGAAGTAAATTTTGTCGCTGGAAGAAGGGCTGGGGATGGGCCGGAAATCGTTGCCCGGCGAATTGACGGTCTTGCCCAGGTTTTCCACAATGATGTTGGACTTGGCCTGCTGTATGCGCAGCCCATAGGCGCAGCGCCGGATGCGGTCTTTCACCATCGCCCTGCGCGGATTGCTGTCTTCAATGCGCCGCAGGTAGTCTTTATAGTAGTGGATGGCGTCGAGAAACTGATTGGAGGCATGGGCGCACAAACCCAGGTAGTAGTACAGCTGCGGGTCTGTATATTTCCCGCCGTCGAGTAGTTCCGAAAAATTGCGCCTCGCGTCGTTGAGCTTGCTGGTCTCGTAGTAGCAGACGCCGATCTTGAACCGGGTGTCCAGATCGTTGGGATCATAAGTCTGCTGCAACAGGTATTGCTGAAGCGCTTCCTGGTATTTGCCGAGGTTGAAAAACTGATCAGCCTGCTTCTTATACCCCCTCGCGTCGGGCTGGGCGCACAGGCCCGCGCCGGCGAGTAAAATGATCAGGGTGACAAAAGAGCTCCGCAGTTTTAACCTCATAAGTAGTGTGACAAGGTTACTTTTCAATAGAAGTTTCGTTTATCGTCGATCGTTTATCGT
>JBAQQB010000042.1:0-6469 GCA_049306275.1 Saprospiraceae bacterium
GGCGCTCAACAAATCGCCGATTCAAAATAATACTTCATTGCGGCGCAGCCGCAATACTTTACATTATCCTGTTTATATTTGGGGTGGGGGATGATGCGTGCATGGAAAATACGAGCAGCAACATGAAAGATGCCCTGTTGGCGCAATTGTTCTTTCGGGAATTGGAAAAGACCCTGCTCCGCCCCCAGGGGCAGGAGCGGATCGGCGCCATTTACAGCCTGATGCAGCAGTTGTTCCTGGAGCGCACGCAGCAGGAACAGCTTCATTTCAACACCTTGTTCGCGCGGATGTCGTATGTGTTGCAGAAATACCAGATCGACGGGTTTCTGGCGGCCCACATTCAATATTTCCGGAAGGCGGCGCAGGAGTTTTCGGGAGAAAACCCGGAAAGGCTGGCCAGCCTGGGTTTTACGGTCCTGGCAAGGGCCATCGGTTTCTTTTACGGCGAGCCCATCCCGGAATCCATTTCCCTCCATTTGCTCGACCCGCTGCCTGCGCCGCCTCACTGGGCGCCAGTGAGCGAGTTTCGCAAACAGATGCGGGTGCTGGCGCTGCGCGACGACCCTGCCGGCCAGCAGCTCATCGTCATAGAAGAAGACCATCCGGAGAAACCGCTGGCTGTGCGCTACAACCTGGCCGACACCAACGACGGCTTTGGCCCTACAATTGAGGCGCTTCGCAAATACTTCACCCTGCCCCTGCCCCTCCGCCTGGTCGATGTGGAGATCGACGCGGAGGGCAGCTGCCGCCCCAGGGCACTCGTGCTCGAACCCGACTACCTCACCGACGTCACGGCCGTGGCGGAGTGTTTCCAGCCCGGAGGCGCCGAACCTTTGCAGTATTTACTCAAAAAATTCCTGCCCGTCTCATCCGGCAAACACCTCCTGTTGGGAAATATCGCCAACTTTTTCCTCGACGAATTTCTTTCCAGCCCCGACAGTACATTTCCCGATACCTTTCCAAAAGTCTTCCGGCTCAACCCCCTGGGCTTCGCCCTGCTCGACGACGCGGAGATACGGGATATCTACGAAAAGGCCAAAAGGCACTATGTCATCCTGAAACGAGTGCTGAAAGAGTCTTTCCCCAAAGAAGGCATCAGCCCCGAGCATTGCTACCTGGAACCGACTTTCTACTCCGAAATCTTCGGCCTGCAGGGGCGTCTCGACATCTTTCACCGCGACGACCCCGCCGCCTCTATCGTGGAACTGAAGAGTGGCAAACCCTTCATGGCCAACATGTACCGCATCGGGGCCACGCATTTCACCCAGACGCTGCTGTACGACCTGCTGATCCAATCGGCTTTCCAGGGGCGGCTTAATCCGAAGAACTACATCCTGTACTCGGGAGAAGAGGAGGAACCCCTGCGCTACGCGCCCCGCATCAAGGCCCAACAATACGAGGCCCTGCAGGTGCGCAACCAGCTGGTGAGCATCGAGCGGCAATTGGCCAATACTTACGCCCACACGGCGGAAGATGCGCTCGACGACAGTCCGGCGGCCCTGCTGTTCAGAAAACTCGACTCCATGCACCAGCCGCACTGGAAGGGTTTTATTCAGCGCGACCTCCAGGTCTTTTCCAGCTTATACAACCAGCTGGGTCCGCTGGAACGCCGGTACTTCCTGGCTTTCACCGGCTTCATCGCCCGCGAGCACCTGCTGGCTAAACGCGGCGTCGACGGCGCCGACGGGGTGCAAGGGCAGGCAGGGCTCTGGCTCAACAGCCTGTCAGACAAGGAAACTGCATTCGACGTGCTCAGCCACCTGAAACTGACCCTCAACCAGGCGGGCGATAACCCGCCGCTGCTAACCTTCAAACGCACCCCGGGCAAGACCAACGACCTGGCGAATTTCAGGAAAGGCGATATCGCGGCCCTCTACCCCTTCGAGGAGGGCAAAAGCCCTTTGTCCAGTCAGATCTTCAAATGCACTATCGTCCACCTCGACAGCAACCAGGTGCAGGTGCGGCTGCGCAACCCGCAGTTCAACCAGCGCCTTTTCCGGGAGCAGGAATGGTGGAATATCGAGCACGACCTCTTCGACAACAGCTTTATCAGCCAGTACCGCTCGCTCTTTGCCTTTTTCCGGGCCGACGCGGCCAAGCGAAGGCTGCTGCTGTGCCAGGAAGCGCCCCGGCGGGCGGAAACCGCCTCCCCCGCCCTCTCCTATCCCGGCATGACGGCCGAACAGACCCGCATCCTTCAGGCTGCCCTGGCGGCGCCCGACTATTTCCTGCTCTGGGGTCCGCCCGGCACCGGCAAGACCAGCGTCATGCTTCGCTACCTGGTCGACTGGATATTTCACAACACCCGCGAGCACATCCTGCTGCTGGCCTACACCAACCGGGCGGTCGACGAGATATGCGAGGCCATAGAGCAGATCGGCCCCGGCATCCGCGAGCACTACACCCGCATCGGGTCGTCGAATGCGACCGATCCCAGGTTCGAAGAGCAGCTGCTCGATTTCCAGATCAGAAATATCAACGACAGGAAAGGGATCAAGGAATTGCTTCAGGGCCGCCGGATCTTCGTAGGCACGGTGGCCTCCTTCGCGGGCAAACAAGAGCTCATGGCGCTCAAGTCGTTCGAGCGCATTATCATCGACGAGGCCTCGCAGATACTGGAGCCCATGCTGGCGGGCATCCTGCCGCAGTTCCGGCAGTTCATCCTCATCGGCGACCACAAGCAGCTGCCGGCAGTGGTGGCGCAGGACGAAAGGGCCTCTGCCGTGGCCGATCCGAAGTTGCAGCAGATTGGTTTGTACAACTTGCGCAACTCGCTCTTCGAGCGCCTGTACAAGCAATGCCTGCAGAACGGTTGGGACTGGGCCTACGCCCACCTCAGCTACCAGGGGCGCATGCACGAGGAGATCATGGCCTTCCCTAACCGGCATTTCTACGAAGGCCAACTGGAGGTTCTGCCACCGGAAGCCGATCCTCTGCGAAAGCAACAGGCGCCGCTCTCCTACCAACTCCCCGAAGACGCCAGCGAGTTGGAACGAACGCTGGCTTCCCGGCGAATCCTGTTCATCCCCACCCCCAGCGACGACGCCAGTCCGACGGGCAAGACCAACCTTCACGAGGCAATGCAGGTCGTCGGCATCGCAAAAGGGTTCCAGCGCATCTACCGTGCCAGCGGCTTGCCGTTCCACAGCGGCACGATGGGCATTATCACGCCCTACCGCGCCCAGATCGCCCAAATACAAGCCTGCCTGGAAGAGGCCGGCGCCGATCTCTCCCTGCTCACCATCGACACCGTGGAGCGCTACCAGGGCGGCGCGCGCGATATCATCGTGATCTCCCTCTGCACCAACTCCGCCCGCCAGCTCGCCTCCCTGGTCTCTCTTTCGGAAGAAGGCGTCGACCGCAAGCTAAACGTGGCGCTCACCCGCGCCCGCCAGCACGTCATCGTGCTGGGAAACCCGGAGTGGCTGGGGATGGCGGGAGCGTATGGGGAAGTGGTGAAATGGTGAAAAAGTGAAAAAGTGAAATAGGTAAAGGGATGCCAAATTGGCAAAGCCAATTTGCGTTCTCTTTCACTATTTCACTTTTTCACTTTTTCACTCTCATGCTATGCCCAGGTATTTATGCGTCTGCACACTAAGCCGCCACTGCGGGTTCTGGAGGCAATATTCGATAGCGAGGCGGGTGTTGAGCTCGCGCAGGGGGCCGTCCATGGGTTGGAGGAAGAAGTGCTGAAAATCCCAGTCAGTGAATAATCCGGGTTCGGCGCCGGGTTGGGGGAAGACCAGTTTGAGTTCATGGCCGGAACGCAGCGCCCATTCTGAGCCTGCCTTCGGGCTCATGCAAATCCAGTCGATGCCGGGCGGCGGCAGCATAGTGCCGTTGGTTTCGATGGCCACTTCTATTCCCTCTTCGTGAAAAGCCTCAACAAGCGGCTCGTCGAGCTGGAGCAGGGGTTCGCCGCCGGTACAGACCACATAGGGTTTGCCGCCGGGAGCATCGGGCCAGAGGCTGCGCACCTTGCGCGCCAGTTCAGCCGCCGTATAGCGCCCGCCGTTCAGGCCGCCGGTACCCACAAAATCGGTATCGCAAAACTGGCAGACAGCCGAAGAACGGTCCTCTTCCCGCCCGCTCCAAAGGTTACAGCCCGTAAAACGGCAGAAGACCGCAGGCCTCCCCGCCTGAGCCCCCTCCCCCTGCAAAGTGTAATAAATCTCTTTAACCTTGTATCCTTTCACTTTTTCACTCTTTCACTCTTTCACTATTCCACCACCGCAGTAACCTCAATCTCCACCAACATCTCCGGATTGACCAAACCACTGACTTCCACCATGGTGGATGCCGGGCGGATATCGCGGAAAAACTCGCCATGAGCCTTGCCCACCTGTTGCCAATGGGCGATATCGGTAACGAAGATGCGGGTGCGCACGACGTGTTCCATCGAAGCGCCGGCCTCTTTCAGGGCGCCCTGTATTTTTTCGAGAATAAAACGGGTTTGGCCATAGGGATCGCCTTTGGCGACCACCTGCCCGTCTTTCACGGCAGTGGTGCCTGCAACTTCGACCACCGAGCCAAAGCGGATTGCCCGGGAATAGCCTACTACCGATTCCCAGGAATCGCCGGTAGAAATTCGTTTGCGCTCAGCCATTACGATTGTTTTTGAAGGTGAAAAACCCAATAGTCAAAGATATGGCCTTTTTCGTAAAGAGCCGCGCTCACCACGCTGAAACCGGCCTTTTCCAGCAAAGCCCGGTACCCGCCGAGGTCTTCCTGAAAAGGGTGCAACACATCGGCGGGAATGCGCCGGAACAGCCATTTTAAAGCCCTGAAGCGATGGGCGTCTACCGAGATATAAGCGCTCCCCTCTTTTTTGAGGGCGAGAAAAAGCCGCCGCAAGGCCAAGGGCACATCGGCCATATGGTTGATGGCGTTGAGGCAAAAGATCAGGTCGTAGGCATTTTCGCGGTCAAAATGCTCCAACCCTTCCGGAAAAAATGAAACCCAGGGATATATCGCCGGTTGAAAGTGATCCAGCTCTGTGTAGGCGGGCAGCAAGGGATCAAGGGCATCGACGCGGCAGTCGTTCAAGGCAATGAAAATACCCGCCGGGCCGCAGCCTGCATCCAGCGCCCGCATCCCCGGTTCCAAAGGGATTTCCAGGCACTGGATAAAGGATTTCCAGTACGCCTTCTTCCACGGGAGGTAGGCTTCCGGGGGCTTGCGCTTCAGGTAGCGCTTCCACCACCTGATTTCTGCCCATTGAGCGATATGCCACTTGCGGTGATTGGTCACTGGGGAAGAGTGAAGGGTGAAGGGTGAAGGGTGAACTGATTATTAATGATTATGACGGCTAAACTATGATTTTTTTGTTCTTATTTTACACCGAAAACCCTTCACCCTTCACCCATCACTCTTCACTCTTCACCATGCTCCTCGCAATCGGCACCAGGGTCAAATTCAAATATACCGGCGAAGAGGGCGTTGTCAGCGCCCTGCTTGGCGATGGTATGGTCAATGTGTACCTGGAAGAGGACGATATGGAGATTCCTGCTTTTCCGGAAGACCTGATGCGGGTGGAAGTAGCGGCGAAGCGGCAGGAAACCGCTCATGTGATCAAGCTGCCGGAGTCGCCTGCGCCCAAGATGCCGCCGGCGCAGGAGCCAAGCACCCAATATGCCATTCTCAAAAGCCTTGGCATACAGTTGGCATTCCTGCCGCAGGCCAACCCCGACGGCACCATCCACCGCTACGAGGTGTACCTGATCAACGATACGAACTCGCCGGTGCTGTTTTCAATAGAATTGCTGCTCAAAGACTCTTCCGGGGAGACCAAACATGGGAAACTCGAACCCGCTTCCTTCCAGCTAACCGGGCTGCTGCTCTTCGACCAGCTCAACGAGGCGCCGGCCTATGAGATCGAATGCAGGCGCATCCTGACCAACGGCACAGGGCCGAGGTTGTTCAAGAGCCTGCGCATCAAGCCGCAGCAGTTTTTCAAAAACACGCGCATGGCGCCCCTGCTCAACAAACAGGTACACTGGTACCGCATTTTTGAAAACCTGGAACCCGAAGCCAAACCTGCTGAGAAGAAAGAAGACCTGCGCGCCTACACCAAAGAGAACGTCCGCCTGGCGAAAAAGGATGAACCCATCTACGGCGACTGGCGCGACACCCTGCCCGGCGTGCAGGAATTCGCCGAGTTTGTCAACGAAATCGACCTCCACATCGAGCGGCTCACCGACCGCTACCAGAAACTGAGCAACGCCGAGATATTGCGCATCCAGATGGGGCATTTCGAAGCCTTTATCAACAAGGCCATCAGACTGGGGGTCCAAAATGTCTTCATCATCCACGGCGTGGGCAAGGGCGTGCTGCGCGACGCCGTCACGCAACGGCTGCGCCAGCGGCCGGAGGTGGCCGTTATCAAGAACGAATACCACCCTAAATACGGGTGGGGTGCTACAGAAGTGATCTTTAACTGATTTCTGCGGGTGCCGTTTATCGACGATCG
>JBAQQB010000043.1:0-17820 GCA_049306275.1 Saprospiraceae bacterium
AGGCTGTATTGGCAAAACGCCACATCGCGGTAGCATTCCGATTCGCCGATGGTGTTGATGTGGGTGAGCCTCCCGGCGGCATCGTACAGGTAGTCGATCTTCTGGAGTTTTTCTCCGAGCCATTTGACCTCCACCTGATCGAAGGGGGTATACTCGAGTTTGGAGATGGTCTCCAGTTGGCTGCTGTTTACTTTGAGCCGGGTTTCGGTGGGCCGCAGCACTTCGTCGAAGGCGAATTCGTAATAGGCATCCACGCCCGGGTTGGCAGCCGCATCGATCGTGACGATCTGTTTGTTGATGAGGTTGGCATCGGTGTAGGCCGGGGTGGTGATTACTTTTCCGTGGGGGTAATGCTGCTCTATGATCTGGGGCCTGCCGATATCGTCGGGGGTCTTGTTGTAGGTCTTCTTCCAGCCGCCCAGCCCATAGGGCGTCAGGATGCGCTCGGCGATACTGTCCACCCAGGTATGCCCAGGGGTGAAGAAGGTGGCCATCAGCATCTCGTCCCGGTAGGCGTCGAAAGTACCTGCCGGATAGACGGCATCGGCCGCTTCGGATGGCAGGGTGCCGGGGGCAGCCAGGAAAATGCTGTCCACCCGGTTATATTCATCGTGGCTCATAATCTGGAAGCTGCCGTTGCCATCGGTAACGCCCATGGGCCGGAAGCGGTTGTCCCACCAGATCTGTACGCCACCAGCGCCGGGTACTTTCTTGTAGATGAGCTTGTCCATGCTGTTGTACTGGAACTGGAACACCTCATCGATGGGGTTGATGATGGTCGTCAACCTGCCGAAGCCGTCGTAGAGATAAGTGGTGGTACTGCCGATGGGCTGAGGCGATTTGGTCTGCCGGGTGCGTTGCAGGCCGTCGGTATAGGAGAAGGAGGTGTATCCGTTGGGGTCTTTCATCCGGGTTTCCTGGAAATAGACACTGTGGGCGTCGATTTCGGTTTCGGTAACATTGCCTACGGCGTCAATTTGGGTGGTTTTCCGCACCACGGGATAATCGTCGTAGGTGGTGACGACACTCCCGCTCCCTATGTTGTATTCACTGATGGTTCTGAAAAACTGGTCGTAGTCGAAGCTTTGGAGGGCCGCCCCGTCATTGTTCCGGACCACGGAGAGGGTCTTCCCGAAGCCATCGGTTTTTTGGGTCGTTACCTGGTTGGGAAACACGCCGTCTGCAAAAGAGACGTTAGTTTGGATGGTGTTATTTCCCGGAGCGATGGTGTAGTCATAGGTGGTCGTTTGGTTGCCGTTCAGGGTGGTGGAAGACTGCAAGCGTCCCCGCGGGTCGTAGCTATAGGTAGTCTTGATTTTGTCCGGGTCAAGGACCTCGGTAAGTTCAAAGTAGTTGTTGTAAGTATAGTAAGTTGAGAATTCCTGATATGACCTTTTGGTGAGCTGCAACCGGGGGTTCCAGTCCAGCTTGATCCCTTCAAAAAAGGCGGTATGATCGACCGGCGAGTTGAGGTCTGAACCATGGTAGGCCAGGTAATAGGTAAGGGGTTTGCCATCCTCATTATGCGACATAAACCTGCCGGCCAGATAAATCTGCCCCTCCCTGACCGTCCAATTCGACGAAGGAATGATTATGCCGTTGGCGTCTCTGTCCAGGGCGGTGAGTGAAAGGCCCGTCAGGTTTGTGCCCAGGTACGATTTGCTGCCCACGGGCCGGGTGTACCCAATACTGTTCAGATAGGTTCTTGCCGCCTGGGAAAACCAGGCAAGCTCTGGCGCCTGGGCCTGTGTGACAAACAGGTTTTCGTTTCTGGTGAGCATGCCATCGGAGTAAGTGGTTTGGCTGTTTTTGGGAATGGAGAAGGAGGGGCTTCCCGCGTAGTCGTTTTCCGTTTTTACCCATTGCGACAAACCATTGTCATAATAACTGGTATCCACCGAGGATTTCAGGCGGATATTCAGCGGTTCCAAACGGTAATCCCTTATTTCGTAAAACCTGCTGACGCGTTTCAGAGGGTGGGGATCAACGGTACCTATGATCAAATCGAGTATGTAATAGATCAGATCTATGTTTTCCTCCTTACCAAAAGGCTTTATTTGCATTAGGCTTCTGAACAAAAAGTTATTCACAAAAGATCCCCTGTTATTGGTCTGGTACATCTCGGATTTAAAGAACTTAAGAGTGCCTCGCGCCGAATCGCTATACACTTCATATTCGTTTAATACCCTGCGCCGGACGGAAGCGCCTGCATCCCAAAAAACCGTTTTGTATTCCAGGCCCAGCAGGATGGGCTGGAAGGTATTGGAATCGGGGAACTCCAATTGTGGCGGCACAATGCCTGAGTTGCCCAGGGGAGGAGTTGAAAAGTCGCTGCACGTAGAAGTCCCTGCTCCACAGGCCTTCCAATGGATTTTTGAGGAGGGAGGAGGGGCGCCGGAGTTTGAACTGGCGTCTGGCAGAATCTCCAACAAGTTGTCAGGTGTGGTAAAAAAATGTTGGATCATTCCGGCGTCTTGCCCCCAACTTTCCATTACGGTTGCATAACCAACATGGCTGCTTTTATTCACAAAAACCTGGTTCAGGGGTTTGGAGGACAAGGATACTTTTTGTTCGAACCGCTCGAAGATCTGAGCGGCAGGCAGGCCGCTTGTTATCAACCTGTGAGCGTAATAATTCTCCGGGTGTTGAAAACTCCTTACCGGCTCGTTTATGGTGGTTGAGCCCTTATAGGTATAATGGGTGACCTTGGGATCCCCATCATAGGGATGTTCTTCCATGCGGATGACCCTCAGCCCGGCGCCTTCTTCCTCGTTGGGCAGCACATTTAATCCATATTCGAAAGAGATATTTCCACCTGTGGCAAGCGTGATCTTCCGTATGGAGCCCGTTTTCAGCCTGGGAAGGTCTTGTTGGAAACTCTGGCCCAAATGGAAGTCATCATAGGGTTCCTCTGAGGTCAGGTTTCTGAACCCGAATAGCTTGTCGATCCCCGGGGTTTGCGAATTGATATTCCCGGCGCCGGTGATCGGGGTATAGTCCAGCGGTGCAAAGGGTGAGCCGGTGTAACTATTCTCTACGAAATACCCAAAGTTGTCCTGGGAGGTGCTAAATCGATTGGGGAATACCATGGGGTCGCCGTAGTATTCCACGTTGACGAATTCGTGAACGCCCTCAGCCTGGCTCAAGGTGTCTTGGATTGGGATATACACATAGTCTTTATCCAGTTCCCGGATATGGATCAGGAAAGTGCGCAGTTTTTCCGCATGGTAGATATAGGTTTCCCTGTTGGCGTTGTAAGTGCCATTGAGCCGCTTTACCTCCATCAGAGAGCCGTATGAACCCATATGGGTCCTGCCTCCCCAGTCTTCCTGGGGTATTAACACCCTGGGTATCGGGATTTGAATGGGTATAGTAAAGCCGCTTGCAGTGAACCTGAAGAAAAAATAGGTGCTGAACTCAAAGTTACCCATTTCATAACGGCTTCCCAGCTCAAACCGGTCTTCCCCCTCCATGCTCACTGAGGGAGGGCCCGATTCCAGGACCTGGCTGCTATCGCAAGACGGAATGATCAGTGGAATGTCGGGAATCTCATATTCCAGCAGCCATCCTTTGTAAATTTTCCCCTTTCTCCTCACTTCGATCCTGGAGCACAGGGAGTCCTGATAGATTTCACCCCGTTTCTGGTTGTAGAAAAAGTGAACGGCCTCCTCTCTGCCTGTTTCAATGGAGGTCAAATCCCAGCGATCCAGGTAGGTTTGAGCGGCGGAGTAGGAAAACTCGGCCCTGCCGTTCTCCCATTTGGAGGAGAAGGGGTGAATGGGGTTGAGGTCTGAATTTTTATTGGTTACCAGATTGCCCCCATCGACCCCAAAGTTCGGGAAAGTGTAGTTGTAGCTTTTGTTGGAGTAATAAGTCAAGCCCTCCCGCTTGACATATTTGAAGGAGACCTCCTCGTTTGAAAGCAGCGACTCTATTTTGATCAGATGCCAGGCAGAGGCATATTTGGGGCCTTCCATGATGCGGTAATTCCGCTCGTAGGTGTTTCCGTAAAGGTTTTCTCTGTAGGGGCCAAAAACGGGCAGGAAAGGTAAGAGGCCCGCATCAATCTGTGCTTTTCCGAATTTTTCCCTGGAATTGTCAATTTCAGGGAAGGTGTAATAATTGGGAAGATAGTAGGAGGTATCATGGGTGAAGTCGACGCCGTACAGGTCTGCTTTGCCAAAAGTATAGCGCATCCCCTCCGGGGTTGTTATTACGAATTGGTAAATATGGCAATCTCCGCCAACCGATAGCGTATCAAATGCAATATCGAGATCCTCGGCGGGAAAGATCAGGACCTCCCCGTTGGAATTCATGGAAAACTTGCCTGAATAACCTCCAACGTTAAAGTGAAACTCATCGGGCTCAGTATCCAGCTTTTTGGTTTTGTATTTGGGCGGAGAGTTGAAAAGGGCCCAAACCGCGTTTTTCCACTGGGTCCAATTGGTGATTTGATCATTGAAAAACTCCCAGTCGTCTAACCTGCGGTTTGCGTGTGCGAGACTCATGATTTTTTCAGCATCATCAGGGTTGACAGAGGGAAAGGGAACCTCTGGCAGCGCCCCTGCAGCTCCGAATGCCTGCATGGGCTGTTCATTGTCCAGGTACATGAATCCCAGGCCTTCTTCCTCGAAATGCACCTGTCCATTGGTCTGGTTAATGGCAAAGCCAACCGTGATACCCATATCCAGCCACAGGGAAACAGCAGTAAACTTAATGATTTCAATGGAGATAATGAAACTTACTACAGTGGGGTTTAAGGGAGTCCAGTGAAAAGTAACTGCCAGTCCCTGGGCGTCTAATACCTCTTTGCAAAATCCATCCAAAATACTTTTTGTATCATCGGGCCATCCACAGGGTGGAACGCCTGTTATCGGCTTTACCTGTAAACCTGCGTGGCTCAGGATCTGGACCCTGGGAGTAATTTGCGGTACCCTGCTGATGCCGATGCCTCCACTTGTACCACGGAATTCATCGGGCAGGCCTCTTACTACCCTGGAAATTAAGGCGCCTGCGTCGATATTCCATTGCTGGCCAATCAATGTGCCGATATCGTCAACCTTGAGCCCATTGCCCCCCGCGGAAAGCGATATGGGAACCGAGATATCGTTTGCCTTCAAATTGTAGAGGGGGATGGACAAGCTTTGCGAACCATTGTACAGGTTGACCCCTGCATTCACCTGGTCGATCATTTTCAATGCGGAAGGAGAAGGTTGCCCCGGCCCGCCGCCATCAATCCCCAGTCCGGGAATTTCCTGGGAAAAAAAATCGAGGTCCGCTTGTTCTCCCGGTATCGGCGCTCCCGAGCCTCTCATGGATTTTTTCCCGGCTTTTCCCGATTTCTTTAAAGCTGCGCCCCCACCCTGGAAATTCACGGAGTACTCTATTGGATCTTCCAGACAATCTCCTTGATCGGGTATGCTAAGCCCGAGGAAGAAATTGACCATTCCGGTAAAACTCCCGTGCGTATCCATAAGGGCATTCAGCTCATTGGAAGCCGCTTCACTAAAATACCCCGGTAATTCACTGCTATTGGAAAGGCCTAAATCTGACAATATGCTTGGGTCGGCATTACCCATTGCGATGATGGAATCTGCTACCGGCCCCGTTGTCAGCCCTGCCGCCATCCCGGCAATATCGATACAGTTCAGATTGCTGCACCCCGCTCCATATTCAAGTGCCCCGCTTTGCACAAGCTGGTACATCAAAAAGCCCGCTTCCGCCCCGGACGGACCAGTGTAGGGCTCTCCATCTACTCCGGGAGGTGATCCGGCATTCACGAAGTCAGAAGTGCTCAGGGTGAAATTTGCCCCTTCCATTAATATGGTATCAGGAAGATTATAGCCATTAGGATCAAACAGCCCGCTAAAATCCGGGTAACTGACCGGACACCCTCCCGATATTTCAGGATTGATTTCGGTCGTTTGGCATGGGAGGGCATCAAGAACAATCAGGCATGGATGTGCCGTTACCATTAAAAGGCCGAACTCGTAAGAGGACGGTACTACCGAACAGATTGTTTGTTCCAGGGAGTCAAAGATAAAATGCGTGGTAGCCCCTGCAAGGTTCGCATAATAGTTCATCAGATTCGCCAGGGAGTCGAAGGTATAAACGTAATAAGGAGAATACGGGGGGACGACATTTTGGGAATTGATGGAAAATTTATAAATGGAAAAAGAATCAAGATCACCGTAATCGGCAATAAGCGTTTTCAGATCATAGCAGACTGTAGTGTCGGTTTGTGAAGTACAGCAGGGATCTATCAACAGGTTGGGGTTGTAGTTCAGCGCCGGGTCTGTCAGGCTTCCGCAGGACGGGATTTCCTGGCCGTGGACGGTTTGGGCGGAAAAGAGGATGCAAAACAGCGAAAAGCCAACGATGATTGGAAAGAGGCGGGATTTCATATTCCAGTATTTTAGGATTTTGGTATTACAACTCAATTTTTACAACCCTGATATATTCCCTTGCGCCATCCGGGAACTGGCATTCCAGGAGATGGAGGCCTGGCCCCAAACGTTGGCTTTCAAACAGCTGAACACTGACCGGCCCTTTCGGGCAAGCAGTGGTTTGTTGAAGTATCAGCTGTCCGGATGGCGAAAACACCCGCAATGACAATTCTCCGGATGCTGCTGAATTCAGCTCAAGGAAAAGCTCTTTTTTAAAAGGGTTGGGATAGGCCTTGATATGGCTTTGTCTTTGTGTGTATTTCAATTGGGCAGGATGATCGGTATTGTCTCTCATGCCTGCCAGAAACCGCTCTTGCGGACAGTGACGCAAGCTATCTATGAAAACGCTGTTCTGAAAGGAATTGGGAATCCCGGGACTTTGAAGCGAGTCTTCAGCCGCGAAACAGGAAAAATGCAACTTATTCATCGGATCGTTTTCCAGGAACTGGCAGTTTGAACTGCCAGAGCTATTCGGTGTGATCCACAGCGGAAACTGATTGACTGCCGCATACGCGCTGTTGCCAAGACTCTGGCCATGACTGAACGCCCCATCCGGCCGCCGCGCTTGCATGCCATCCTGAGGGCTGCTTATCCGTACCAGATTCCATCCCGGAGCCTGGATGCTGCCCTGATACCCCCATTGCAGATTGTCAGGATTCCAGGCGCTCTTCATTCCCAACAGGTAGGGATAGGCATCCGCAGGTAGCACATATACGCCATTCTGGTCACTGTCTGTTGGATCATCAGGAGGTATCCTTCCGTGTTTATTTTGCGTATCATCGTAGATGACGATCAGGCTCCCATTTGGCACGGCGGCCCAGGTATCATGGAAAGAAAAGGACAAAAAACCGGGATCTACACCTATTAAAGCGGAGTTGTAATCACTGATAAAGGGCTTTCCGGGGATCAAATACCCGTTGTTATCGTCAAGGTGATAGCCTCTCAGGTCGAAACTCTCTCCGCATATTCCATTGCCTGCAACCAGCAGTTCTACATATTGGCCGTCTCCTTCAGCCTGCCGGTTGAATTCATTTACAATGAGGTCGGGACCAAAGTAAGCGGATTTGCACCTGCGATCTTCAGGCACAAAGATGCATGTATCAATTACGCAGCATACAGAGGTGTCGCCTCCTGCCATTTCGATGTGAACACAATAGGTGGAATCCTCCTTGAGGCTGACCAGACGATTTAATCCGGAGGGGTTATTATCGCTCCATTTTACGATGAGAGATGTTTCGTCAATCGGTTGGCCATTCGACGAATTGAATACCTTGATCGATAATAACCCAACGCAATCTTCAAGGGTGTAATAAAGGGCATAAGTCATTTCACACCCGTTAATATCCTCAATAGTAACGTCATAGGTCTCAACACAACCATAAAAGTCTATGACTACCAGGGTGTAATCGCCCGGACTTAAGCTGTCAAGCTCCAATTCTACCGGCCCATGAAGCCAGTACCATGTGTAGAGTTGAGGATCACCGTTCAGAGTGAACCTGACATATCCACCTGTCGAATCGCAAACATGATGAATGGAATCCAGCGTAGCAAAAGGACTGTTCGATTGCCCAAACGTCTTGACCTGGGAGGAAAAAAATAACAGGACAGGAAAAATGAAGAAATAAGGTTTCAGCATGACAAGGGTATTTAGAGGGTCATTTTTCTTCAAAACCTTCCCACCCTCAATCCAGGCATATCGGATTGCGGTCAGGAAAATAGATACAAGACATCTCCGATCTTTATCGCAAGATGCGCACATGCATTAAAGCATAAACCTGGATAACAGGCTTAGGGGCTGTTAATCAACTGGGGGTGACTTTGTTCTCGCTTTGCAAAGGGGGGGGAGCGTTTTGACAAAGCAATAGACAAGTATAATTTATTTGAATTTTTTTTCCAAATAAAACCCAATTTTTTTTGAAATAACCTACATCAACAACGCCGGCCTCCTCACCGCCATCAGCATCGCCGTGGCGTCCACCTCTATTTTGGCGCCGTGGATGATGAGGTAGGAAGCCCGGCCGCGAATGTGCTGGTACAACCAGTCCACGATCGTCTCAACGGCGTCTTCCCGGCCGAAGGTGAGGTACATGCGGATGGTCTCGTTGTAGCCGATGCGCACTCCGCGGTGGTCTTCGTCCATGACGATGAAGGCGTTGGCGGCGCCGGGTATCTTGAACTTTTCACCCATCCGCAGCCAGCGGTAGAAGGTGCCGAACAGGTCGTATTTGAGGTCTTTGTCGGAAGTGACCACCTCTATTTTCATGCCGTCGAAGGCGTAAAAGGCATGCCGCTCCGGCGCCAGGGTGGCCGTGGTAGCCTCGCCCCTCAGGTAGGCCTCTATCTTGGCCGTCAGCGACTCGATCTGCTGAAACCGCTCCGTCGCCATCTCCCGGACGGTGGGGTCCTCGAATTTTTCAAAATTGTCGGGGTGGTACTTGCTCCGCAACTCCCTGACGAGCTGCCGGAATTCATCGTGCGTCAGCTCCTCCAGCGCTTTGCCGAAGTATTTCTGGATGTCTTCTTTCTCCCTGGCCGAGATGGTTTCAAAGCTCATAGGCGTTGCGTTTATCGTTTATCGTCGATCGTTTATCGTTTACGGAATTTGATCGACGCATTTTTTTAAACATCACCATATTTCTCCAAGTTTTCCCCCCCTCCACTTTTTCCCCTTTTCACTCTTTCACTCTTTCACCATTTCACCTTTTCACTATTTCACTATTTCACCCTTTCACTATTTCACTTAACTTGCCTCTCCATGGCGCACACCCTCTTCCAATACTGGCTCGAATCCGCTGTCGGACTGCTGCTCTTCCTGGGCATCTATGCCCTTGCGCGGCCGCGCAGCGTCGTGGGTTTCCGCCGCTGGTACCTGCTGCTCGCGCCTGTTTTTGCCCTGTCCATCCCCTTGCTGCACTGGGAGGCGCCCCTGCCTTTTCAGCAGGCGGGACTTTCGTCGGTGTGGGGCAGTATGCGCGATTGGCTGACTGCTCAAATGGGAGGGTATGTGCAGGTCAACGGCTTGCACCTGCTCAGCCTGGTTTATTTTCTGGTGACCGCCGTGTTGCTCTTCCGCCTGGCCGACCGGCTGGCGGCCAGCAGTGAGGGCTTTTGGAGAAAACTCGAAATGCTTTTCACCGGCGGCGGAATCGCCCTGTTTTGGCCCCAGCCTGTTTTACATTTTTTTCACCAAGAACTGAAATCGATGGATGGGATACCGCTCCGCCCCGCTTCGCCCGCCTGGATGCGGGGAGCCGCTCTCGCCTCGCTGGGCGCCATAGCCCTGCTGTCCTGGCTTTTCGCGGCCGACCAGATCTGCCGCTGGCCGCTCTGGTACCGCATGGAGAGCAGGGCCATCGAATGGCAGGAACAGCTGGAAACGCCCCTTTTCCAACTGGGCAGCCCCCGGCAGGAACAGGCCCTGCAGGGCTGGGCGGGCTACTGGACAGCCATGACGCCCCTGCAGCCCGATACCTTGCAGCGCTTTCCGGTGCGCTTGCTCAGCCCCTTCGAGCTGTTTTCCATTTACAGCCAGGACTGGACCTGGCGAAAGGATGGCTGGCCGCTTGACCCCCTCGCCGTAGAAGCCCTGGCCGTTTTCCCCCTCCAAGCCCAACCTGAAAGGCTCAACTCCCTGGCAGAGATCAGCGCGTTTTTGCTGAGGCAGCGCCATACCACAGAAATGACCCTGTTTTTCAGAATGCAGGAACCCGGCGGGAAATGGTGGCTCGGCGCCATCGGCGTCAGCGAAAAAGACCGGTTGTATGGGTACAAGGACATTCTGCAGACCTGGGGCCTGGACATGCCTTTCCTGCACTGGAGAAAAGGGCAAAACGGCGGCCATCTGGCAGAGCTGGTTCCACACAGCCCGTATTCCATGGTTTGGGGAAAACTGCGCCTTCCGCTCGATCTGGAAGCCAACCCCAATGTCTACGGCGCCTTCCGCGCTTTCGAGATGGAAGAATTCGAGGAGCAGATCGGCGGACCCATTCTGTTTTACTACAACGACTCCCTGCTCAGTCCTGAATCCGTCAGGGTGTCGCTGATGGATGATACCCGGCCCAACAACTTCTTTGCGGGCATGCGCGAGGTGAGCATGTCTGGCGACAGTATTTTCGTGAAGAAAGGAGAGGCTGACCTGCGTCCTGCCACCACCTGGACCATCGTCGCCAACCTGCCGGGAGGAATATTCGTCAACGCCGTCAACCTGAGCATCAGGGACGCGGATACGCCCTATGATCCGCCTCTCCGGGCCAAAGCATTGCCCAGGGTCGACAGCCTTTACTGGTACCAGCTCGTCAACCTCAACCAGCCGCCCTCGCTCATCCGCATGGACACCAGCCTGGCGCGCAACCGCAAAATCGTGGACATGTACCGCAGCTACGACAATTACCGGATCGTGCACATCCCCGGTTTTCAGACCTGCGACCGCCTGGTGCAGCCCTCCGAAGACAAAATGGCCCTCCTGCGGGAGGAAAAACTGCCCCTCGACTCGGTGTTCAGTTGCTATTTCCTGCCCGAGTTGCCCTACTCCAAAATGGATTCGGCGGCGATGGAATGGGGTGATCTGTTTGCCGCGCCCAACAGCAAGGTCTACAGCCTGGACGAATCCTGGAAGCAAACCGCCAACCTGCCCCGATTCAGGGTAGCAGGCGGCGAATCGCTCCGGCTGCATTCTTTCGTATTGTACGTTTTTCGGGAAGACAAGCCCCTAACAGCCAGGTGGTATCCAGAGAAAGTTATTCAAAACTGGGATTCCGAGGCCCTTGCAGAATGGATCAGCCCCCGCACCACGCTGTTTTTCGAGCATATCGTTGTGGAAGACGCCAGAGGCAGGCTCTTCTCCGTGCCCTTGGCCTTCGCCTTTCACGTAGGCAAATCACAGCGCGACATCCGCTGGAAGGTGACGGTGGAGAAGGTCTCGAAACACGAGGCAGGGGAGAAGGAGTTGGTGGAGGAAGAGCAGCTGCTAGCCTTCCGCAACTACCCCCTGAGCGACCTGATCGCCCAACTGGCCATGGAGTCGAAAAACCGGATGGATTTCCGGGGAATGGACAAGGATCCGCTGGTCACCGTGCAGCTCTCGGCCGACGGCCCGCTGCCCGCGCGCGCCCGGGAGTTCATGCTCGACGAGTTGCAAAAGACTTTCCGCTTTGAGTTCTCTTACGAAAGATTGCAGCGCCCCAACTGGCGTCTCCACCTCAAAGACCCCGATCTGCTGGCTTTATCGGAATATCAGGGCAGCGCTCCGCCCGACGAAAAGATCCGGGTGATGCGCTGGGAAGGTACCCACATGCTGACCGGGGTGACGCTGAACGAGCTGGCCTACCATCTGGAAGAGCGTTTCGACGAAATCGTCGAGTGGTTTCCCAACGCCTTCATGAGCGACCGATTCAGTTTCTCGCTCAATTGCACCTCGCTTGCCGCCCTGCAGGCCCAGATGGAGGCCGAATACGGCATCGTCTTCCAGCGCATGGATATGCTGTGGCAGGGGATGGTGGTGCGGTTTTATTAACGGGGCGCCAAACTTTATTTGGCGTCTGGTTTGCCGAATTTATTCGGCACGAATCATTTGCACCGAATAAATTCGGCAAACCATGCGCCAAAAAATTTTGGCGCCCCATTATACCTTACCATAATGCCCCACAATCATCTCCAGCGTCACTTCCAGGGGTTGGAAGACGTCGAAGGAGGCGCCTTGGGTGCGCTGGGCGCCCATGGCGTTGGCAAATTTGGCGGCTTTGACGAAATCGCTTGGGTCGTTGAGCAGGCCGTAGCCCAGGCCGCCGGCGAAGGAGTCGCCGCAGCCGGTGGTGTCGACCACGTGGGCGACGGGGATGGAGGAGACGAATTCTTCCACCACCTTGCCTTCCGGGGCGTGGTAGACCACGCAGCCCCGGGCGTCGAGGGTCACGATCAAAGACTTGAGGCCGTGGGAGAGGCAGTGGCGGGCGAATTCGGGCAGGTGAGCGGAGCTCTTCTCCAGGGGCTTGAGCTCGTTGACCGCGTATTCGTTCTTGAACCAGCAGCACTGCGATTCCTCCAGGTTCATTTTCAGCACGTCGATGTAGGGCAGCCACATGTCGCGGTCGGCCCAGAATTTGAGCAGGCGGTCGCCGGTCACCGTCAGGGTATTGGTGGGGCCGTGGGCGTCGAGGATGATGACGCCCCGGCTGTTTTGTTTGATGAATTTCAGGGTGTCGAGCGGCACCTCGTAGTCGGTGATGGGCACGCAGACGAAGGCGTCGCAGTCGAGCAGGTCTTTGACATCGGCGGGGGTGATGGGGTCCATGAAGCCGGTTTGTTTTTCCAGGCGGTTGTTCTGGTCGATAAACCGCAGGCTGACCACGTCGCCGCGGTCGGCTTCGGAGGTGATATGGTCGGTAGAAATATTGGGATAAACGCTGAGCAGGGCCTTGATCGGTCCCTCGTCCTTCTTGCGCACGTGGGTGACCGGGATGACCGTGCCTTCCTCCCCGAGCAGGCGCGACAGCGCGATGCAGGTGTGGGTGGCGCAACCGTATTTCTGGATAGTCTCCCCGTGGTGGGTGACGATCGTGTCTCTGGGTATGGGGCCGAGGACGGCGACTTTGAAAGCAGGCATAAGAGTATGAAATTTGGCCGGAAATTAGTAAAAAAACGGTTCATCCTGGGAAAATGGCAGTCTGTCGGGATGAATTTGAATGTGGCGGCAATTTGTCTTATTTTCACATTGGTACAAAATGGAAAGTATTTGAAACAGACCTGGACACAATACCTGATCCGTCCCGCGATCCGCTCATTCGTTCTGAGCGTCGTTTTTTACCTGGTTTATTGTTACATCAATTTGGGTCCCGGTTTCGTCATGGATTTGTTCAAACTGAAGACCTGGCTTGACATGCCGCATCTTTTCCTGCACATTTTTTCCTACACCTTTTTCATGATCGGCATCGTCGCATTGGTGAAGGCCGGAAATGACAGACGCAGGATATTTCTGTTAGAGTTTCCCCTCATCCTGGTGTTTTCCCTGGCTTTTGCCTGGGGATGCCAGCTGTATTTCGAGCGTTGGCTGTATGCTGGTCAGATGACAGAGGAATGGCAATTTGAACGGGTACGGCAGGTTACCGGTTTCGACTTTCTGATCTTTCTCTTCATTTATCTTTACTATCGTCTGGAAGGCAGCCAGCACCAGGCGATGGAAGGAGAAGTTCAGCGGCAGATCATGGAGAAAGAGGTAGCGCAGGCGCAACTGGAGGCCATTCGGGCGCAGTTGAACCCTCATTTTCTTTTCAACAATCTCAACGTGCTAAGTTCGCTGATCGAGATCGACCCGGCGCAGTCGCAGATCTTTTTGGAGAGGCTTTCGGGTACCTACCGTTACGTGCTGGAGCATAAGGATCGCGATCTGATCGACCTGGGCACGGAGATCCGCTTTATCCGGGGGTATGCTTTTTTGCTGGAGACCCGCTTTGGGGATAATTTTCATTGCCGGATTGAGACGGAAGGCGATTTGTCTTCTTTTCTCATTCCTCCGCTTGCGCTCCAGATTCTGGTGGAGAATGCAGTTAACCACAACATCATATCCGACGAAGATCCACTCGAAGTCCACATCCGCCTCGACGCGGAGCGGTCTGTGCTGGAGGTCGGCAACCGCATCAAGCCGAGGCTGGAGCCGGTGAAAGGAACCGGATTCGGCATTCAGAGCTTGTTGAAGCGGTATGAATCGCTTGGCGCCCTGCGGCCCTCGTTTATTAACGACGGGGAGACGTACAAGGCCATTTTACCCCTGAACCGGCAAAATGACAGACATGGATTACCTTCTCATTGAAGACGAGCACCTGGCGGCGCAGCGCCTGGAAAACATGGTAAAGGGCCTCAGGCCAGGCTGGCGGTGCGTGGGCAAAGCCCGCTCGGTACCACAGGCTGTGAAACTCTTCGAAGACCATCCGGAGGCCATGCTGGCCTTTATGGATATCCATTTGGGCGATGGCGACAGCTTCTCCATTTTCGAACGCATAGATGTCAGCATCCCGCTGATCTTTACCACAGCTTACGAAGAATACAGCATACGGGCATTTAAACTCAACAGCATTGATTATCTGCTCAAGCCGTTTTCTGGCGAAGACCTGCTTGCGGCGATCGAAAAACTGGAGAAATATGGCACGACGGGCAGGGAGAGCTGGAGGGCGAAGATCGACAAGGCATTCCCGGAGCGCAGGAAACGCTACCTCATCGCTGTTGGGAACAAGCTCAAAACCATCGAGACCGGCGACATTCTGTATTTTTTCTCAGAATCGAAAAGCACCTTCCTGGTCACACAGGAAGGCCTTTCCTATCCCCTTGAAAAAAGTCTCGACAAAGTGGAGGAAGAGATGGACCCCGAGGCGTTTTTCCGAATCAACAGGAAATATCTCATTTCCCTGCGGGCAGTGGTTTCCATGTACGTATTTGGGCCAGCCCGACTCAAGGTCGAACTGGCCCAATGCAAAGACAAGGAGATCGTGGTGGCGAGAGAACGCTATTCCCAGTTCAGGGATTGGCTCGACAAATGAGGCGCTCAGGGCGCTTTGGAGAGGTTGCCGCTGCCCGTGATATGTTGCTGGATCGCCGGCGTTCCCTTGTAGATGACATCGCCCGAGCCGTTGATATCGACAACCAGGTTTTCAGTAGCCCAAACTTCTGCTTTACCGCTTCTCTTGATCTTGACCGTTGTGGATTCCGTTTCCAGGCCGAATGCCAATACGTCGCCGGAGCCTTCTATCAGGATGTGCTGCGTGAGCGCTTTGCCATTGATGGAGACATTCCCCGATCCCGACAAAGTGGTATTCACATTATTCGCTGTGGCGCTCTCCACTTGCACGTCTCCCGACCCGGACAGGTCCAGGTCCAGGTTCTGAAAGCTGTAGGCCCCTTCCACAAAAATGTCGCCGGAACCTGCCAATGCGAGGCGCGCGATGGCTTGCCTGCTGATGTAGATGCGCACTTTTTCGCTTTTCCTGACGAGTTTGTCGTTGCTGATGTACAGGAGCTTGTCTTCCACACGGATGTCCATGTTCTCAAAGATGTTTTCTTGTGCGAAAACGGTGACAGAGGCTTCGTCTCCATCGGTCAGGTAGACCTCGCCGCTGGTTTCGAGGCGGATGCCGTCGAATGTGCCGGGTTCGACGGTGAATTCCAGAACAGGGCCTTCTCCTTTAATGCCGATGAGACCGGAATCGTCGAGTTTGGTGCAGGAGTTGAGCATAAGAAGGGTTGCCAGAACGAACATGAGGTTTTTCATAAATCTTGATGTTTGTGAGGTTAATTAAAAATGATACAACAAGATTACGTCCGTTCCAGTCCCATGGAAAGAGAAATCCGATGAACCGTAATTTATCGGGGATGGGCCGTTACAATCCGGCCATGGCTTTTCCCGCGATCCATCCGCCCGTCCATGCGGCCTGGAAATTAAAGCCTCCGGTGATGGCGTCGATGTCGAGCGCTTCGCCGGCGAAATGGAGGCCGCGGTGGATTTTGCTTTCGAAGGTCTTGAAGTCCACCTCGTCGAGATCGACGCCGCCGGCGGTGACGAATTCGTCCTTGAAGGTGCTTTTGCCCGATACGGAGAAGGTGGCGGCACAGAGCTCCTGGGACAGTTGGTTGAGCTGTTTCTTGCCCGCGTTGGCCCAGGGCTGCTCGGGGTTGATGCCCAGGTGTTCGAGCAGCTGCCGCCACAAGCGTTGCGGCATGGCTGCGGGATTGGCCTTGGCCATGATCTTTTTGGCGTTTTCCTCGCGGAATTTGGGCATTTCCTCCTGCATCTGGTGCAGCGGGGTGGGGTAGGCCCAGTTGACGAGGATTTGAAAACGGTAGTCCATCGCGTGCAGCTCCCTGGCCGCCCAGGCAGAGAGGCGGAGGATGCCGGGTCCGCTTAGCCCCCAGTGTGTGATGAGCAGAGGGCCTTCCGCCTGAAATTTCGTGCCTTGTATTTTGACCTGTGCCATGGGCACGGCGACGCCCGGCAGTCCGTCGATGCGCGGGTCTTTGACGTTGAAGGTAAAGAGCGAAGGCACGGGCTCGACGATGCGGTGGCCCAGGTGGCGGATCAGATCCCAGGCCACCGTGCTGCTGCCGGTGGCGATGAGGATCTTGTCGGCGAAAAGGGCTTCGCCGTCACCGGTCATGACTTTCCAGCGCTGGCCTTTTTCCTCGGGCGGGTAGAGTTGGTCCACGCGGGTGTTTTTGCGCACGGTAACGCCCGCGTTTTCCGCGGCGCCGGTGAGGCAGTTGATGATGGATTGAGAGTTGTCGCTGACGGGGAAGACGCGGCCGTCGTCTTCGATTTTGAGCGGCACGCCGCGGCTTTCGAACCAGTGCATGGTATCGCCGGTGCAGAATTTGTGGAAAGGCCCGAGCAGGGCCTTGCCTCCGCGGGGGTAGGATTTGACCAGTTCCCTGGGCTCGAAGCAGCCGTTGGTGACGTTGCAGCGTCCGCCGCCCGAGATTTTGACCTTTCCGAGCACGTCCTTGCCCTTCTCCAGGATGATGACCTCGGCGGAGGGGGTTTCCTCCGCGCAAGCGATGGCCGCGAAGAAGCCCGCCGCGCCGCCGCCGATGATGAGGACTTTATGGGTAGAATCTTTCCACATAATCAACCTTCTCTACTTCCTATTGTTTGAGTTTTTCAAAACTAAAAAAATGTATCAACTCAAGACCGTACAGCGTTTGCCGATCGATATGAAGACCGCCTGGGAGTTCTTTTCCTCTCCGCGCAACCTCTCCGTCATCACGCCGCCCGACATGGGCTTCGAGGTGAAGACCGAGTTGCCGGACAAGATGTACCCGGGCATGTTCATCAAGTACAAAGTTCGTCCAATATTCGGGATTCCGGTCACCTGGGTGACGGAAATTACCCATGTCGAGGAGGGAAAGTTCTTTGTCGACGAGCAGCGGGTGGGGCCATACCGCATCTGGCATCACCAGCATTTCTTCCGCGAGATACCCGGCGGGGTGGAGATGACCGACATTGTGGACTACCAGTTGCCATTCGGGGTGTTGGGCGATTTGGTCCATCCGTTTTTGGTGGGGCCGCGGTTGAGGCATATTTTTGATTTCAGGAAGGGGAAACTCGAGGAGTTGTTTGGCCACTTGCCTGAATTATAAAAAAGTATCTGCCATAACCGAACTCCAACAGCGGAAGAGTGTTTCTAAATAACCAAAGTGAATAGTCCTCCGGGCAGATATTTAAAAAGGAGGCTTCTTACACCAGTATTGTCAACAACGGGTTCTCTTGGGCGTTGTTGCATGAATCGGTAGAGAGAAAGTGAGCCGAGGTTTGTATTTTTGGTAATTCCAGTTAACAAACCTACACTCCCCGGCTCATGGCAAAGGTACAAGGAAAGGCATCAAAAGGTCAAGA
>JBAQQB010000044.1:0-132179 GCA_049306275.1 Saprospiraceae bacterium
AACGCCGATTCAAAATTAAATATCTTCGCCGCTAAAGGCGGCGGGGCATGCTGAATAGAAACAGATGATTATCTTTGCCCCGTGGCAAGGATACTGGGCATCGATTATGGTACAAAAAGAACGGGAATAGCGGTAACGGATCCCCTCAAGATCATTGCCAGCGGCCTGGATACGGTTTCCACCGAAGCCCTCAAAGGTTATTTGACCCAATATCTGGCGGCTGAAGAAGTGGAGTGCATCGTGGTGGGCATGCCCCTTTATCCCGATGGCAATCCGGCTCAGATCGCCCCGCAGGTGGAGGTTTTTGTGAAAAAACTGAAGAAACTTTTCCCTGATATAGAGGTTATTACGTGGGATGAGCGGTATACTTCAGAAGAAGCAAAGCGCATCATCCTCCAAAGCGGAGCGAAAAAAAAGCAGCGCCGCGACAAGTCGCTGGTCGACAAGATCAGTGCGGCGCTCATCCTGGAAGATTACCTTAAAGCCCATGTGTGGCGGTAAATAATCGTGTTGATCCAAAAATATCTTATAGAATCCTGACTATGATTTTGCCAATTTATGCCTTTGGCCAACCGGTCCTCAAGAAAAAAGGCATCGACATCGGCCCTGATTTCCCGGACCTTTCCACGCTGATCGAGAACATGTGGGAAACCATGTACAACGCCCACGGCGTAGGCCTGGCGGCGCCCCAGATCGGGCAGTCCATCCGTTTATTTATCGTCGATACCCTCCAGTTGAAAAGGGAGGGGGAGACGGAGGCCAAAGGGATCAAGCAGGTGTTCATCAACGCACAGATGCTGGAGGAGGCGGGCGAGCCCTGGCCCTATGAGGAAGGCTGTTTGAGCATTCCGGAGATCCGCGGCGATGTGGAGCGCATGCCGCAGCTACGCCTGCGCTACCTCGACGAAGAATTCAAACTCCACGAGGAGGTATTCACCGGCATCGAAGCCCGTGTGATCCAGCACGAATACGACCATATCGAAGGTCGGCTGTTTATCGAAAGGCTCAAGCCGCTCAAGAGGCGCCTGATCCAGCGCAGGCTCGACAATATCAAAAAAGGCATGGTGGACGTGGAGTACCGCATGAAGTTCGCCACCAGCCGCTGATCGCATCCCTAACCAATCAACACATGGAAGATCTGTTACAACAGTACAAAGAACGTCCTTCGGAGATCGTATTCGAATGGCAGGACACAGAAACGCCGGCCAAAGGCTGGATCGTCATCGATACCCTTCGCAACGGCGCCGCCGGGGGCGGCACGCGGATGCGCGAGGGGCTGACAAAAGACGAGGTCGTTTCCCTGGCGAAAGTCATGGGCATCAAATTCTCTATCAGCGGACCTGACATCGGGGGCGCCAAGTCGGGCATCGACTTCGACCCGCAGGATCCCCGTCGCGACGAAGTGCTGCGCCGCTGGTTTGCCGCGGTGATTCCCATGCTCAAAACCTACTACGGGACCGGCGGCGACCTGAACGTCGACGAGTTGAAGGACGTAGTTCCCATCACGGAGGCCCTTGGGTTGTGGCATCCGCAGGAAGGGATCGTCAACGGGCATTTTCACTCTGAGCCGGGAGAAAAGATCAAGATCATCGGCCAGTTGCGCTATGGCTGCGCCAAGATCGTGGAGGATTCGCACTACGTGCCGGAGGGGCCTCACAAATACGCTGTTGCCGACATGATCACCGGATACGGTGTGGCTGAGTCGGTACGCCATTTCTACGACCTGTTTCACCACCGGAGTCTGGCCGGCAAAACGGCCATCATCCAGGGCTGGGGCAATGTAGCTTCTGCCGCAGCCATGTATCTGGCGCTTCAGGGAGTGAAAATCCTTGGCATCATCGACCGTCACGGCGGCCTGATCAGGGAAGAAGGTATGGGGGTAGAAGAAATCAGGTACCTGTTTAATGAAAAACGGGGCAATAAGCTGCATTCCGAATTACTCCTTTCCTTCGAAGAAACAAACGAACGCATCTGGGGCCTGGGGGCAGACATTTTCATCCCCGGCGCGGCTTCCAAGATCGTGACCCGCGAACAGGTCGACCGCCTGTTGGAAGGCGGCGTGGAAGTCATCTCCTGCGGCGCTAACGTACCTTTTATCGACGACGAAATATTTTTTGGCCCAACGGCCAAATACACAGATACACGCACCGGGCTCATACCCGATTTTATCGCCAACTGCGGCATGGCAAGGGTCTTCGCCTACCTGATGCAACCCGCCGTCGAAATGACGGACGAAGCCATCTTCCAGGACGTATCCCGGACCGTGCGCCGTGCGTTGGAATCGGTTAAGGCCATGAACTCCAGCCCTTCCGGCATCGCTTCCAGGGGGCTGGAAATGAGCCTGAAAAAGCTCGTAGAACCGGTCTTGTCTCACTGAGACATTGAACATTTTGGGGCACTCGATTACATTCCTTCCTCAACTCCCGGCGGAGGTGGTGGAAAAAGAATTCTTTTTTATTGCCCCAAGGGAAAATAAACAATACTTTTGTAGAATTCGAACATACGATTCACCCTTTGATATTGAACTCAACCCGGTCCCCTATGGCTTTCAGAGAAACTACCAGGTTCTTTTTCGCCCTCCTTTTTGCTTTTTCACTCCAAACCCTTGCCGCTCAGGATGCGGCGTACGGCGGCATTCAAGCAACGCCCAAGTATGCCTGGGAAGTTGGCTTGCACGGAGGGCATTTGTTTTCATCCGGCGACGTGGCTTTCAGACCCGGTTACGGGGGAGGCTTTCACATACGCCGGGCGCTCGATTACGTTTTTTCGCTCCGGCTCGACGGCACCTACGGCATTGCCAATGGCGACAGCCAGTCTTCCGGCCACAGGATCAAAACGGAGAATCAGGCGGACGAGGACTTTTTTACCCACCAAACTACCTACGCAACGGTGACAGCACAGGGTGTGATGGTGCTCAACAACCTCCGCTGGGACAAGCCGCGAAGGAAAATCAACCTCTATGTATTTGCCGGCGCAGGACCAGCTTATTTGAATACCTCGGTGAAGTCCAAAGAGAAAGGTCTTTTCTCCTACAATGACATTACTGAAGCCCCCGGCGTGCTGACCGGCCGTCAAACTTCCCAATTCGTCGCAGGCCTGGAGGCCGGCGCCGGGGTGGCCGTTCGTATCGGCGGCGGTTTCAACCTCGCCCTCGAACACAAAGGCGCTACGGTTTTCGGCAAGCGCGCCGACCTGATCGATGGCGTGGAGATCAATTTCCGCGATATCCTCAACTACACCGCTCTTCGCTTCAACTTTAACCTGCGCGGCGGCGGCAAACTCGCAGAACCCCTCTACTGGGTCAACCCCCTCGACGTGGTGCTCAATGATATCTCCGAGCTCAAAGCCCGTCCGGTACTCGACCTCACCGACTCCGATGGCGATGGCGTGATCGATATTCTCGATCAGGACAACGATTCGCCTCCCGGCGCGCCCGTCGATACCCGCGGGGTTCCGCTCGACAGTGACGACGACGGCATTGCCGACTACCTCGACAAAGAGCCCTACTCGCCGCCCGGCACCTCCGTCGACGGCGAAGGCGTATCCCAACAGGATCCCCGGCTCCAGAACGCCAATATCGTGACCCGCGATGAAATCGACGACCTTATCGACCAGGCTCTGGAAGGAAGAGGCGGCTCCGGCGCAGGTGTTGTCGACTGGTTCCTGCCCATGATCCACTTCAACATCGATAGTTACAAGGTGCGGGATGCCGATTACGGCAATATGGCCAGTGTGGCAAAAGTGCTAAAGTCCAACCCCAACCTCAAAATCGTCGTTCAGGGGTTTACCGACAAAACGGCTTCCGACAATTACAACAACGTCCTTTCCTATAACCGCGCCCAGTCCGCTGTCGACCATCTGGTCAACCTGCACGGCATCGACCGCAGCCGCCTCATCCTCCAATACGGCGGATCGTCGAATACCCTCGTGCCCTCCAGTGGCAGCAGCCTGATGAACCGTCGCGTAGAATTCCGCGTAGCTACCCCGCAGGATACGGAAATGCCTGCGCCCCAAGGCTCCGCAGCCCCGAAGGTGGAAGGTAGCAGGCAGGGATATTGACTTTTAAAGATGAGAAGGTGAGGAGGTGAGAAGTGGAATAAAATCCACCTCCACTCCTCATCTTCTCACCTCCTCACCTTCTTTAATAAGCTTGTATCGCCAACATTACCAAGGTACAGGCCATTTCCACTTCTATTCCCGCTTCCCGGGCTTTCCTGGCCAACTCGGCATTCTCTGTGCCGGGGTTGAAGATGAGGCGTTTGGGCCGGACTTCATGGAGGATGTAATCGTAGTAAGGGCGCTGATTCTCCGGACTCAGGTAGAGGGTGACCGTGTCGACGCCTTCCACGCCGGGCGTTTCGTTGATGATGGGAAGGCCGGCGATTTCGCCCTTGCGCTGGCCCACGGGTATGACCTCGTGGCCGCGCATGGAGAGTTGTTCCACCGCCGCATAGGCATAGCGCATTGGGTTGGGCGAGGCGCCGAGCACGAGGGTTTTCTTCATTTCCATTATACCATTAAACGGATCGGGTCTTCCAGAATGCCTTTCAGCGTTTCGAGGAATTTGGCCCCGGTAGCGCCGTCGACGACGCGGTGGTCGCAAGACAAGGTCATCTTCATGCGGTTGCCGATGACGATCTCGCCGTTTTTCACCACCGGTTTCTCCACGATGGAGCCCACTGCCAGGATACAAGCGTCGGGCGGGTTGATGATGGCGGTGAATTCCTCGATGCCGAACATGCCCAGGTTGGAGATGGTGAAGGTGTTGCCCTGCATCTCCTCTGGCGCGAGTTTGCGCACCTTGGCGCGCTCGGCGTAGGCCTTGACTTCCTGGTTGACCTGGGAGAGGGTTTTCATATCGGCGTGGCGCACGACGGGCACCAGCAGGCCGTCTTCAACAGCCACGGCTACCCCGATGTGGATCTCTTTATTGTACCTGATGCGGTCTTCCAGCCAGGAGGCGTTGACCGCCGGGTGCTGGCGAAGGCTGGCCGCTGCCGCTTTGAGGACGAGGTCGTTGAAGGAGATCTTCACCGGAGAAACCTCGTTGATCTGCTTGCGGATGGCGATGGCTTTGTCCATATCCACCTCGATGGTGAGGTAGAAGTGGGGCGCGGTGAATTTGCTCTGGCTGAGGCGGCGGGCGATGGTTTTGCGCATCTGGGAGATCATCTTCTCCTCGTAGTTGGCGCCCGTGCCGCTGATGGCAAAGGGAATGATGGCCTGGGTTTCGGGTTCTGCTTCCTGTGCCGCAGGCTGTGCGGCAGGGGCGCCACCGATGAACGACTCCACGTCGCGTTTGACGATGCGGCCGTGGTCGCCACTCCCTTTCACCTGGTTCAGGTCGATGCCCGCTTCCTGGGCGATGCTGCGGGCCAGGGGCGAAGCCTTGACGCGGTCGCCGGTTTCGGGCGCTTCGGAGGCGGGTTTTGCGGAGGTCTCGATTATGGGAGTCGGCCCTGTGGGCGCCGCGGGTTCGGCAGCTTTAGGAGCGCCGTTACCGCCAGCGGCGTCGAGCGCCGCTTTCCAGTCTTCGCCGGCCTTGCCGATGACGGCGATCACGCCATTGATGGGCACTGGCCCTTCCTTGACGGCGATGTGCAGCAGGATGCCTTCCGAATAGCTGTCGAGCTCCATGGTGGCCTTGTCGGTTTCCACTTCAGCGATGGTCTCGCCGATGCTGACCGCGTCGCCTTCTTTCTTCAGCCAGCTGACGATATTGCCTTCTTCCATCGTATCGCTCATGCGGGGCATGCGTATGATCTCTGCCATATTTTTTTCTTTTCTTTCGGAGAATAATTAATGGGTAACCTCTTAAACAAGGGGCAAAATTAACGTATTATCAACACAGACCAATCATATTGGTTTATTTTTTGCGCCTGAGAAGCAGCGGGGAATCCTTAAATTTGTTGCATGAATTATTCATCCAAACTGATCGAAGAGGCGGTGCAGGCCTTTGCCTCCCTGCCCAGCATAGGCAAAAAAACAGCGCTGCGCCTGGTGCTTCACCTGGTGAAAATGGAGCCGGAGTTCACCGAGCGCCTGGGCACAGCCCTGCTGAACATGCGCCGGAACATCCAGTTCTGCCAGGAATGCCACCATCTATCAGACGGGCCGAAATGCCAGGTCTGCTCCGATGCCCGCCGCGACCGCAGCATCGTGTGCGTGGTGGAAAACATCCGCGACGTGATGGCGATCGAAGATACGGGGCAGTACCGTGGCCTCTACCACGTGCTCGGCGGCGTGATCTCCCCTCTGGAAGGGATCGGGCCGGAATCGCTGCAAATCGACTCGCTGGTGCAGCGGGTCGCAAAAGGCGGCATTTTGGAGATCATCATGGCCGTTAGTCCCACTATCGAAGGAGAGACGACCATTTTTTACCTGTCGAAACAACTGCAGGAATACCCCGTGCGGATCAGCGCCATCGCCCGCGGGGTCTCCTTCGGAGGCGAGCTGGAATACGCCGACGAACTGACGCTTGGCCGCTCGATCATGGCCAGGGTGCCCTATAAATCGGAAGGAGCCTAGGTATGGACCCAAAGCCCGGCATCAAGCTTTCGGTTGTGATCGTCAATTACAACGTGAAGCATTTCCTGGAACAGGCCTTGATGTCGGTTCGCCGCGCCTCCGCGCACATGCCCGTCGAAGTCTTCGTCGTCGACAACAACTCGGTCGATGAGTCGGTGGCGATGGTGAGGCAGAAATTTCCGGAAGTCGTACTGATCGCCAACGAAAAGAACGTGGGCTTCTCCGCCGCCAACAACCAAGCTATTCGCGAGGCCCGCGGGGAATACGTGCTGCTGCTCAACCCCGATACGGTCGTAGAGGAAGATACTTTCGAACAATGCGCCCGCTTTATGGACGAGCACCCGGAGGCAGGCAGCCTGGGTGTGCGGATGATCGACGGGGGCGGCATGTTCCTGCCCGAATCCAAGCGCGGTCTGCCTTCCCCCATGGTGGCCTTCTTCAAGGCCTTCGGCCTGTCGCGCCTTTTTCCGAAATCCAAACTCTTCAACCACTACCACCTCGGCTACCTCGACCCGAATGAGACCCACGAGGTGGAAGTGCTCTCCGGCGCCTTCATGTGGCTGCGCAAGAAGGTGCTCGACGAGATCGGGCTGCTCGACGACACCTTTTTTATGTACGGAGAAGACATCGACCTGTCATACCGGATCATCAAAGGGGGGTACAAGAACTATTATTTCGCCGGCACCACCATCATACACTACAAGGGGGAGAGCACGAAGAAGGGGAGCCTGAACTATGTGCGCACCTTTTACCAGGCCATGATCATTTTTGCCCGCAAGCATTATTCGGGAGAGAAAATGCGGCTGTTCATCCTGATGATACAGATGGCCATCTATTTCCGCGCTTTTCTCACCCTGGCCAATGCCTGGGGGAAAAAGCTGGCCTACCCCTTACTCGATGCCCTGCTGATCGGTGGCGGCCTGTTGCTGATCAAGGACTTCTGGGCCACGCAATACTTCAAAGACCCGGATTACTACCAACCCGAATTTTATTATTTCAACATACCCCTTTATGTCGCCGTGTGGTTAGGCGCCATCTTTTTCAGCGGCGCTTACGATGCGCCTTTTCGTCTGCGGCGCCTGGTGCGCGGCCTGCTGTGGGGAACCCTGCTGCTGGCTGCGATCTACGGTTTTTTGCCCCTCGGCCTGCGTCCTTCCCGGGCCATCGTTCTGTTCGGCGCCTTGTGGGCCATACTCTCCACAGCCGGACTGCGCTTTTTAGTGCATTTCCTGCGCTACCGCAATTTCGACCTCGGCAGCGAACGGGAGAAAAACCTGGTGATCGTCGGGCAAAAAGAAGAGAGCGAGCGGGTGAAGTACCTGCTGAACAGGGTGCAGATACGGAAAAACATCATCGGCGTGGTGGCGCCTATTGAAACCGACGACTGGGAGACCTACCTGAGCACCCTCACCCGCCTTGAGGAGGTGGTCTACCTTTACAAGGTCGACGAGATCATCTTCTGCGGCCGCGACCTCCGCTCCCAGGAGATCATGCAGTGGATGACCCGCCTGGGGCCTCAAATCGAATACAAGATACTGCCCGGCGAGAGCCTGAGCATCATCGGCAGCAGCTCGAAGAACACACGAGGCGAGCTCTACACCGTCGACATCCAATTCAACATCGCCACCCCTATGTCGCGCCGGAACAAACGCCTGCTCGACGTGCTGCTCTCCCTCGCCCTCCTCCTGGCATTTCCCCTGATCTTCTGGCGGTTGCGCCGCAAGGGCGAGCTGCTCGCCAACTGCTTCCGCGTGCTCGCAGGCCGCCGTACCTGGGTGGGTTACGCCCCCACCGCAGAGAACCTGCAGGACCTGCCACCCCTCCGGCCCGGCATCCTCAACCCCACCAGCGGCCTGCGCTACAGCATCACCGACGAGCCCACCATCCAGCGCCTCAACTTCTTCTACGCCAAGGATTACAGGGTAGGGGAGGATTTGGAGATATTTTTTAGGGGGTGAAGGGTGAAGCGAAGGGTTGAATGGATTGGAAAAAAGTTGGAGTTTTGTATAGACATAAAACAACTTGAAATGTCGGAAAATAAGAATGAAACCCTTCACCCTTCACCCTTCACCCTTCACCGTATCTCCTCCCTCGCCCGCGAAATACACCCCTCGATCGTAGAAATCCGCAGGCACTTGCACCGGCGGCCGGAGTTGTCGTTTCAGGAGGAGGAGACGGCGGCGTTCGTGGCTTCGAAATTGAAGGAATGGGGGATTCGGCATAATACCGGCGTGGCGGGCCATGGCGTGGTGGGCTGGATACCCGGCCGCAACCCGGACAAAGGGCTCATCGCCCTGCGCGCCGATATGGACGCGCTGCCGATTCATGAAGAGAACGACGTGCCTTACCGATCGGAGCGCCCGGGGCTCATGCACGCCTGCGGGCACGACGTGCACACCGCCTCCCTGCTGGGCGCTGCCAAAATTCTGGCGGAAACCTCGCAGGACTGGGAGGGCACAGTACAGTTGATCTTTCAGCCTGCCGAGGAGGTGCTGCCCGGCGGCGCTTCCCTGATGATCGCCGAAGGCGCACTCGACAACCCCAGACCGGCGCTCATCCTGGGGCAGCACGTACACCCGCAATTGGAGGCAGGGAGAATTGGTCTCAAGGCGGGCATGTTCATGGCTTCCTCCGATGAGCTGTATCTCTCCATCACCGGAAAAGGCGGGCATGGGGCCATGCCTCACGAAACCATCGACCCCATTCTGATCGCCTCCCATATCGTAGTGGCGCTGCAGCAGGTGGTCAGCCGCAGGGCTAACCCCACGACGCCCAGCGTATTAACCCTGGGACGCATCGAGTCGATGGGAGGCGCTACCAACGTCATACCCAGAGAGGTGCAGATCATGGGCACCTTTCGCACGATGGACGAGGCCTGGCGGGCAGAAGCGCACCGGATCATGCAGAACCTGGCCTCCCAGCTGGCCGAAAGCATGGGCGGAAAGTGCCAGCTGCGAATCGTGAAGGGATACCCCTTTCTCAAAAACCACGAAGAACTGACCGAAGCCGTGCGCACCTTCGCCGGCGAATACCTCGGAGAAGAACAGGTCGTAGAGCTGCCCATGCGCATGGGCGCGGAAGATTTCGCCTATTATACCCAGATCATGCCGGCCTGTTTCTACCGGCTGGGCACGGGCAATACCGCCAGAGGGATCACTTCTCCCATCCACACGCCTACATTCGACATCGATGAGGCGGCGCTGGAGACAGGCTCCGGACTCATGGCCTGGCTGGCGGTAAAATGCCTGGAAAAAATGTAACTTTGCCCCCTCAATATCCATTTCAGATTATGGCCAAGGTACTCATAGTAGATGATGAACAATCGATCCGGCGGGCGTTCCGGAATATTCTTGAGATGCAGGATTTCCAGGTTGAAGAAGCTGCCGACGGCCTGGAAGCACTCGCCAAGGTCAAGCAGTGGAAGCCCGATGTGCTGATCATGGACATCAAGATGCCGAAAATGGACGGCATGGAGGCCCTGGAAAAACTGCAAAGTCTCGTGCCCGACCTCCCCGTGATCATGATCTCCGGCCACGCCAATATCGATACCGCGGTGGAAGCCGTGCGCAAAGGCGCTTTCGACTTCTTTGCCAAGCCGCCCGACCTCAACCGCGTGCTCATCACCGTGCGCAACGCGCTCGACCGCTCTTCGTTGGTCACCGAGACCAAGACCCTCAAGCGGCAGGTGGCCAAAGGCAAAGGCATTGAGATCATCGGCGAGTCGGAAGCTATTACCAAAATACTGGAGACCATCGAGCGGGTAGCCGCTTCCGAGGCGCGCGTGCTGATCACCGGCGGAAACGGTTCCGGCAAGGAACTGGTAGCCCGCCGCCTGCACGAACTGAGCAACCGCAAGGACGGACCGATCATCGAGGTAAACTGCGCCGCTATCCCCGCCGAACTCATCGAGAGCGAGCTGTTTGGGCATGAAAAAGGCTCCTTCACCTCCGCGGTGCGCCAGCATATCGGCAAGTTCGAACAGGCCAACGGAGGCACCCTCTTCCTCGACGAAATCGGCGATATGAGCCTCCCGGCGCAGGCCAAAGTGCTGCGCGCTTTACAGGAAAACCGCATCACCCGGGTGGGCGGCGACAAAGACATACAGGTCGATGTGCGGGTGGTGGCCGCTACCAACAAGGACCTGCGCGCCGAAATCGAGCGGGGCGCCTTCCGCGAAGACCTCTTCCACCGCCTCAGCGTGATCCCGATCCGCGTGCCTTCGCTCAACGAGCGCCGCGACGATATCCCCCTGCTCATCAACCATTTCATCAAACTGGTGTCGGCAGAAATGGCCGCTTCGCCCAAAAAGATCGAAGCGGAGGCCGTTGCCGCCCTGCAGGAACTCAACTGGACCGGCAACATCCGCGAACTGCGCAACGTGGTGGAGCGCCTGATGATCCTCAGCGGCGAAACGATCACGATGAAAGACGTCGAACTCTACGTGCTGCCCACCGCAGCTTCCGACCGAAGCCCCCTACACTGGCTTTTCCGCGAATTCGACAGCCTGGAAGCCCTTCAGCAGCACATCGCTCAAGAGTACCAGAAATACCGCGGGCATTGAACCGGGAGGCCTTTTCTGCGTTTATCGTTGAGCGTTTATCGTTTACGTAAACGATAAACGCTCAACGATAAACGTTTTAATTATCACCCCTGATTGCCAAAAATCTAAATGTTTTTCCCATGTCAGAACCCATCAACGAAAACGGGGTAGTCAAACCCAGATACCAGCGCAAGCAGTGGAGCAGCATTAAAGGAGAAAACTCCTGGACCATGTTCAAGGTGCTCTCCGAATTTGTCAGCGGCTTTGAAATCCTCAACACGGTCGGACCCTGCGTCTCCATCTTCGGGTCGGCGCGCATCCAGCCCTCCGACAAATACTACAAGCTCGCCGTCGACATCGCCCGCCGCCTCACCGAGGAGGGCTACGGCGTCATCACCGGCGGTGGCCCCGGCATCATGGAGGCCGGGAACAAGGGCGCTTCGCTCTACGGCGGCGTGTCCGTGGGACTCAATATCAACCTGCCCCACGAGCAGAACAACAACCAGTACATCGACCCGGATAAAAACCTCCAGCACCGCTACTTCTTCATCCGCAAGGTGATGTTCGTCAAATACGCCCAGGCTTTCGTCGCCCTCCCCGGTGGCTTCGGCACCATGGACGAGCTGTTCGAGGTGCTGACGCTGGTGCAGACAAAGAAAATTTCGCCCATCCCCGTCGTTCTGGTAGGAAGTGAATTCTGGGGCGGCCTCAAAGAGTGGATCCGCCAGACCATGCTCCAGAAATTCAACAACATCCACGAATCCGACCTCGACCTGATGCCCATCGTCGACGATGAGGAGGAAGTGATCCGCATCATCAACGAATTTTATTCGGGGGAGAAAAAGGAGCGGCTGAAGCCGAATTACGAGCTTTAATCCACAAACTGCCACGATATCCCCGCCCGCCAGGTCATTTGCGGGATGGGGTTTCCCGCCACCAGGTAGTAGTAGTCCTGGGTGAAAAGGGGCACTATATTTTCCAAACGGAAAAGGAAACGGAATTTGCGCACTTTCACGGCCAGGTGGGCGTCAGTGATGGGCTGCCAGGGTTGGTAAAGCGCGTTCTGGAGATAGAACTGCCCGGTCAGCGGATGGAAGGCGTAGGGCGTGAAATCGCCGGTGAGGCGAAGGTCGAGGCCGATGCGGGCCAGCATGGCTTTCCGGAAGATCATCCCTTGCAGGTAAAGGGAATGGGCGCTGTATAGAGAGGGCAGGCGCAGAAAATCCTCCGTAGCCTGCTGCAGCATGATATTGTTTTCCAAATGAAGCGGTCCGATGCCGAGGTGGGCCCAGGCGCTGAGCTGCACCACGCTGACCGGCAGGCTGGTCTGCCGCGCGAAGCCCAGGGTGTCGAAGTAAGTCAGGAAATTGACCAGGTGGTAGGCGCCCCTGACTTTTACATTTCCCTTGAATGCGCTCAGGGCGCCGCCGAGGGTGGTGTGGATGGTCGGTTGGAAGGCGTTGTCCCATAACGGCTGCTGGGTGACGAACAAGCGGTGCTCCATCAGGCCCGGCGCATAGCGCTGATTGATGCCATGGGCTTCAATGCCGCCCCATTCCCCGAGGGGCAGGTACCATCTTCCTTCCAGGCGATAGTCGCCGATGTTGCCCAGTATACCCAGGTGGGCATTGCCCTCCAGCATGCCTTTTTTGCCGATGGGCCATTTCAGCAGGAAAGTGGCGAAGAGGTTGTTGACGTTGCTGTCGGCGGGCTCCTGCGTCCACCAGTGGTAGGTATGGGTCAGCCCTGCTTCCCATCGCAGCCGCTGCCGCTTGATGCCTGTGCTGTCGGGTGGCAGGCTGGTGAAGAAGTGCAGCCGCAGGGCATTGCGCAGGCTCTGGTGATCGATGTAATTGCGGATGCCCCGCTGGTCGGTCTGGAAGACGCCGTAGAAGGACGAATCCGGCGCCGGTTCTTCGTCGAAATACTTATAGGTATTCTGCTGATAGCGGAAGTCGTGCACCAGGTCTAGCTGTCCGGTGCGTTTCTTACCCGTTTCAAAAATGCGGAAGTGCTGCACGAGGCCCGCTTCGCGCATGGCGTAGCGCAGCTGCGCACTCTCGGTGCGCACCGGCACGGCCACGGGGGCTTCCAGCAGGAAGGGTTCTTCCTCGATCCCGCCGTTGTGCTCCAGTACATTGGCGTTGGCGCCGTAGCGCAGGAAGGCCTGGTAGCCTTTTTTCTCCGGTTTGATCCAGAAACCGAAGGCAAAGGAGGTCAGTTCGGCGCGCTGATGCAGGTAGGCGCCCTGATTGTTGAGGCGATCGTAATAGAGAGAAACGCCCATATTCTCGCCGAATTCCCTGCCGAATTCCAGTTCCAGCGCGGTATTTTCCTGGTTGGTACCCTGGGAGAAAATAGCCCTGGTATAGGCTTGCCCGGTGCGGTAAAACAGCAGGCTGTCGAGCGGCCTGCGCAGGTAGTCGTAGGCGTCGAGGCCCAGGTGGAAGCCTTGCCTGAAGGGCGCCTGGTAAAAGAGCGGCACGGCCGGCGTGCCCAGGTGCCCCAAATGGCCCATGGGCGCGGGGCCTTTCCGGATGGGGTCGTAATGGATGAAGTAGTGCTCCAGCAGGGTATCGGCCAGTGGATATTCCTGATAGGGGTTGGCCGGATAGAGCCAGAAGACGTCGGAGGTATCCGACACCAGTCCGCCGAGGCTATCTTTGACGAACAAAGACGAGTCGGACGGAAACAGCGGGTCTCCATCGATCTGTGCGGATGCGGAGGAGAGGGCCAGCAGGAGGAGGAGCAGAGTGAGCCGTACTTTCATCGCTGCAAAAGTAACGAAATGTTGTGCCCTTGTGGTCTTAGAACAGGAAAAAGCCAATGGCCAGTGCGAGAAGCAGCACCACCATTAAAAGGATGTTATAAAGGACTTGAAGGATGGAGAACTTGAGAATGGTTTTCATCCATGACTGCTTATAGTATCGTTTTTGAGCGACAAACAGGTAAATGCCTGCAAGCAGAAAAAGAATGGCGAAGAGAAGGCCGGAGTTTTTCACCAGGGGATCTGCAGCCATTACCAGAATGAAAGTAAGAAACACCATGGTATGGGCATGGATGGAAAAGATGAGGTGCTCTACATAGTAAAAATCCCGGCGGATATATAGGAGTTTCATGACCAGGGCGACCAGCGGCATGAGAAAGAGGATGGCCCAGGTTAGCTTGCTGATGAAGAAGGAACCGAATGAGGAACCGTCGACCAGCAGTTTGATCTTTTGTTTGGTGACGATGCGGTTGAGGAAGCCATCGACCTGATAGCGGGCCAGCAGGGTGTCGGGCTCCAGGCTGTACAGGTCGTTGATGCTGATTTTCAGGGAGTCGTCTTCCACGCCGAATTCAAAATTTTCGTTCAGGTTGATCGAGTCTTCCTGGAGGGGCAACTGCCTGATAAAGAGCGCCTGGATGGAGTCAAAGACGGGATCGAGGGCGTATTGTGGGAAATGGATGCGGGTTTTTTCCATTGCCGAGTCAATAGCGGGGAGGGCCTTTTTCATCTCCCATGCTTTTTTCATATTGCTGAACTGGTCGGTATTGAATTCAATCGCATCGCCGCCCTTGGTGCGCAAGGCGATCAGGGCGATGAGGATAACGGTGACCCAGAGGAAGAACCGCACGGGGTTCATGTACCGCTTTTGCCTTCCCCTGAAAAACTCGATGGTGAGTTTTCCGGGGATGAACAGATTGGGCAGGGTGCGCAGCAGGGCGGTATCGAGGTTGAGCAGGGCCAGGACGGCCTCCCTGGCGATTTTGAAGAAAGACACGCGGGTATCTTTGTCCTTTTGCCCGCATTGGGGGCAATAGACGGCGTCTTCCGGCAGCGTGGCGGAACAGTTCAGGCAATGGCGCTCGATATGTTGCCCTGCTGTCTCCATGTCGTTTTACTACTTTTTGACCGGTGTGATGATTCCTTCCGGCGTGATGTGCAGCGGGGTATCGGGAAAATCAGCCTTGGTCAGCTCGATGAGCTTGTTGAGGGCCTGTTTTTTAGGGTCGATCTTCGGCCCGTGTGCTTTCATTTGATAAATGGAGGTGACTTCGCCCTGGATAAATGCGCCTTCTTCATCGACAAACACTTTGACGAGTGGGGCGATGCCGGCGGGGCCCGACAGGCTGAAGCGGCCGTAGGTGCAGAAGTTGCCGAGGCTGTAGGCGATGAAGCGGTCTTTGTAGAGTTCTACGGCGCGGGTGACGTGAGGGCCGTGGCCGAACACCACATCGGCGCCGGCGTCGATGACGGCGTGGGCGAAGGCGTGGACATTGCCGCGGTTTTCACCGTAGTAGGTTTCAGATTTTTTGGGTACGTGCTGGTTGTCGGCGCCTTCGGCGCCCCCGTGGAAGGAGACGATGACGATATCGGATTGCGCGGCGATTTTGGCGACGAGCTGTTTGGCGTAGTCGAGGTTGCGGATATCGCAGGTGCCGGAGTTGGGGGCGAAAGCTGCGAAGCCGTAGCGCACGGAGTCCTTGACGACGATGGCATAGTCGTCGGTGCCGAGCAGGCCTGCGTATTTGATGCCGGCTTTGCCCAGGACCTCCTTGGTTTTGGTTCGGCCGACGGGCCCGAAGTCGCCCGAGTGGTTGTTGGCCAGGCTCATGAGGTCGAAGCCGGCGTCGACGAGGTTTTGGACGTAGTGTTCAGGCGAGCGGAACACGTAGCAGACATCGGGGTTCCGGCAGGTTTTGGGGGTGCCTCCCGAGTTGAGGATGGCGCCTTCCAGGTTGCCGAAGGTAATGTCGGCATCGCGCAGGATGGGCAGGACATCCTTCATCAGGTCCTTGCCGTCGTTGGGCGGCAGGTAGGAGGTGGAAGGATAGTTGGTACCCATCATGATATCGCCTACGCCGATGATGGAGTACATGTTGGTGCTGGCTTCCTGGGCCGCCGAGAGGAGGGGGAGCGCTGCGAGAAGCAGGATGAAAAAAAGACTTCCGGGGTGGAAGTCTTTTTTTGGAAAATGCATTCGCAAAAAAGCAGTTTGCGTCATTAATCCATAGATTGGTTAGCGATGGAAGCGTGTTCCACCAGTTCTTGATATTCCTTGGGCGTCAGGCCGTCCATGCAATAGTGGATGGGGTTGACCTTTTCGCCTTTTACGATCACTTCATAGTGGCAATGCGGGGCGGTAGAAGTGCCCGTGTTGCCGACCGTGCCGATGGGCTGGCCGCGCTTGATCTTCTGGCCGGGGCGCACGTCGATGCGGCTCATGTGGCCATAGAGCGTCTTGATGCCAAAACCGTGGTTGATGACCACATGGTGGCCGTAACCGTTGCCTTTGTATTCCACGGATTCGACGGTACCGTCGCCGGTAGCCTGGATGGGCGTGCCTTTGGGAGCGGTGAAGTCGATGCCGGTGTGCATTTTCCGGACTTTTAGGATGGGGTGGAGCCGGTATCCAAAGCCGGAGAGGAATTGTACGTTACGTGCGAGCTTGTCGGAGCGGACCGGCTTGATCGAGGGGATGGAAGCCAGCATCTTTTCCCTGTCCTGGGCGAGAGAGATGATGGTGTCGAGCGATTCCGACTGCATTTTGATCTGGCGCTTGAGCTTGTCGACCCTGTCGAGGGTGGAGACGAGCACTTCGCCGGTGCGTTTGTGCATAATAATATCGGAGTACTTGTTGTGGCCCCCCACACCGCCGTTCCAGACGTTGGGGTCTATCGGGTCCATGCCGAACATCATGCGGTGGACGCTTGCGTCGCGTTCCTGGATGTTCTCCAAAACTTTGCTCATCACGGCGAAATCTTCATTGACCTTGGCGTATTGCGTCTTCATCTGGTCGATTTCGCGCAGCAAGGCCTCCTCCTGGGGGGAGGGGAAGAATTTCCAGATAAGCAGGGTAAACAGTACGGCTGAAACGAAAACGGCGCTTGTAAATCCGAAGACCTTTAGGAACTTATCTCTAAATGTAACTTCGACCTTTTCGTACCGTAGCGTGTGCGTGTTGTAAACAAATTTTTCTTTTCCCATGAGCTGAGAGTTGGTGAAAAAAATTCCACCCCCGTTGTTCTTTGTTATGTGTGTTCTCGTACGGTGGGGGAGTTATTCACTCCCGGTTCGGGACCCCAAAATTAGAAACTGGATCTAGTATTACCAAATTTTTTCCCTGTTATTAACAGGCCCAGAATCCGAGAGTTCCTTTTGGTTTCCCAAATCAAAATATTGTATCAAAAAACAAATAGGTGTCCAATTAGTAACTTGTTCATAAAATTCTGAAAAAATTATCAAAGGGCCCAAATTTTTTGTTTTGGTATGTGGATAACTTTCCACATTTTATGCCTCACCTATGAGGAAAAGCATTTAAAAATTGTGAATAAAAATATTAAATAACTGATAATCAGTATTTTAAAATTTACATCTTTCTCCAAACCCCTCTGCTGCCTCCGGCTTTGCCCGTGTCCAAGAAATTCCGTTCTTTTGTGTCGCAAATCAATTAGACCCTTTGCAGATATGACAGCTCAAGAAATACGCCAGCGATTTTTGGATTTTTTTGCTTCTAAAGGACACAAAATTGTGCCCTCAGCCCCTATCGTGAGCAAAAATGACCCGACCCTGATGTTCACCAATGCGGGGATGAACCAGTTTAAAGACTACTTCCTCGGCAACAAGACCCCCGAAGCGCCCCGCATCGCCGATACGCAGAAATGCCTCCGCGTCTCGGGCAAACACAACGACCTGGAAGAAGTGGGCCGCGACGGCTACCACCACACCATGTTCGAAATGCTGGGCAACTGGTCGTTCGGCGATTACTTCAAGGAAGAAGCCATCGCCTGGGCCTGGGAACTGCTCACCAAAGAGTATGGTCTCGAGCCCGACCGCCTCTATGTCTCCGTTTTTCAGGGCGACGCATCCGAGAACCTGGCGCCCGACGATGAAGCCCGGGAATACTGGAAACGCTGGATCGCCGAAGACCGCATCCTGGCTTTCTCGAAAAAAGACAACTTCTGGGAAATGGGCGATACCGGTCCCTGCGGCCCCTGCTCCGAAATCCACGTCGACCTGCGCTCAGAGGCCGAACGCGCCAAGCGCGACGCCCGCGAACTGGTCAACATGGGCGACCCCCAGGTGGTGGAGATCTGGAACCTCGTCTTCATCCAGTTCAACCGCCGCGCCGACGGCAGCCTGGAAGAATTGCCCGCCAAACACGTCGACACCGGCATGGGCTTCGAACGCCTCACCATGGCCCTGCAGGCCAAGCGCTCCAACTACGAGACCGATATCTTCCAGCCGATGATCCGCTTTATCGAGCAGGCAAGCGGCAAGCAATACACCAACAGCTACGCCGGCGACGCCATGACCGATATCGCCATGCGCGTGGTCTGCGACCACATCCGCGCCGTGGCTTTCGCCATCGCCGATGGGCAGCTGCCCGGAAACTCGGGCGCCGGCTACGTCATCCGCCGCATCCTGCGCCGGGCGGTACGTTATTATTATTCTTTCCTCGAAATCAAAGAACCCTTCCTCTACCGCCTCATCCCCCTGATGGCCGAAGCCTTCGCCAAGGTGTTCCCCGAACTCCGCGCCCAGTCCACCCAGGTGGCCAGCATCATCCAGGGCGAGGAGAACTCCTTCCTCAACACCCTCGAAAACGGCCTGCGCCGCCTCGACTCCCTCGAACCGGCCAGCGGGCAAATCCGCGGAGAAGAAGCCTTTGAACTCTACGACACCTACGGCTTCCCCATCGACCTGACCCGCCTCATCGCCTCCGAAAAAGGCCTGACCATCGACGAAGCCGGTTTCGAAAAAGCCCTCCAGGCCCAGAAAGCCCGCTCCCGCGCCGACGCGCAAAAGCAGGTGGGCGACTGGGTGGCCGTGCACCCCGGTGAATCCAATACCTTCATTGGCTACGACCAGCTCGAAAGCGGCAACGCCCGCATCCTGAAATACCGCACCGTGCGCGTCAAAAACGCCGATCAGTACCAGCTGGTGCTCGACGTCACCCCCTTCTACGCCCAAAGCGGCGGCCAGGCAGGCGATACCGGCACCCTGCAGGTGGGCGACGATTGGCTCAAGGTGCTCGACACCGTGAAAGAAAACGACCTCATCATCCACATCGTCGACGAGCTGCCCTCCAGGCCGGAGGCCGCCGTGCATGCCATGGTTGAAAAATCGCGGCGCCAGGCCACGTCCCAGAACCACTCGGCCACCCACCTCATGCACGCCGCCCTCCACCAGGTGCTGGGCGCCCACGCCCTTCAAAAAGGCCAGGACGTCGACGCCGGCCGCCTGCGCTTCGACTTCTCCCATTTCCAGAAAATGACCGAGGAGGAGATCGCCCGCGTGGAGACCATCGTCAACGAGAAGATCAGAGAGAATATTCAGTTGGAAGAAGAGCGCAACGTGCCCATCGACGAGGCCCGCAACTCCGGCGCCATGATGCTCTTCGGCGAAAAATACGGCGAACAGGTGCGCGTCATTACCTTCGACCGCAACTTCTCGCGCGAGCTGTGCGGCGGCACTCACGTGCCCGCCACCGGCGAGATCGGCCTGTTCAAGATACTCTCAGAAGGCGCCGTAGCAGCCGGCATCCGCCGTATCGAAGCCGTCACGGCTGAAAAAGCCCAGGCCTATATCGACGCAGAGCTCGAAGAGCTCAACCAGATCCGCGCCCTGCTCAAGTCGCCCAACCCGGCAAAGGCCGTTGCCTCGCTGATGGACGAAAACAAGGCCCTCAAAAAAGAGGTAGAACGCCTCCTGGCCGCACAGGCGGGCTCACTGAAAGGAGATCTCAAGGCAAAGGCAGAATCCATCAATGGCTTGAAATTCCTCGCCTCAGAGGTTTCTCTGGGCGATGCCAACGCCTTGAAAAACCTGGCCTACCAGCTCGAAAACGAACTGGCCCCCGCCGTGATCGTGCTCGGCGCCATGGTGGGCGACAAGCCCCAGCTCCTGGTGGCCATCTCCAAAGAGCTCACCGAATCCAAAGGCCTCCACGCCGGCAATATGGTCCGCGAGCTCGCCAAGCACATCCAGGGCGGCGGCGGCGGGCAGCCTTTCTTCGCCACCGCAGGCGGCAAGGATGAGAGCGGGCTGAAGAAGGCGCTGGAAGCAGCAAGGGAGTTTTTTAAATAGTTTAGTAGTTTATAAGGTTAGGAGTTTAGTTAGTACTTTCTAAACTTCTAACCTTATAAACTCATAAACTACTCCAAAGCTTTACCATCAATTATTCCGCCAAAAAACAGCGCGTTGGCCAGCAACTTGTTCGTGCCGTACCAGAAGGCGCGGAAGTTGGGGTCTTGCGCCATGCAGACGACGCGGCCGCGTCCCAGGCCTGAGACGACGATGCCCGCCGCTTGGGCCAGGTTCTTTTTATGCACCGCAGCGACAAAGCCGCTGCGCGGCTCGGGCGATGCGTACACCAGGGGCGCAGCGTAGGGGTTGCTGATCGCCTTGAACATCAGCGTGTTGCTCCTGATCAGCGGCAGGGTGTCGGATGAGAAGCCGTAGCCCAGCGGGTGCGTGCGGTCGAGCAAGCCGTCAAAGATCGCGCCGCGGATCAGGCGGGCGCCCCATTCTTCTTCCAGCCCGGCATAAGGCTTTCTCCCCGACACCGTATCGGGTGGGGGAGGGGGCAGGATTTTCACTTTGGCCAGTTGCTGCTCGGCGCCCCATTTGACGGCGCCTTCGATCAGGATGAGCGTGCCGCCGCTCTGCACCCACTGCCGTATTTGCTGCACGCCGTTTCCGGAGACTGCGCCGTAATTGCCGTCGGCCAGAATGAGGGTGTTGTATTTCGACAGGTCGTAGCGGGCCATGTCGCCGCCCTCCAGCAGTGAAACCGGCATGCCGTAGCGCTGGTCGAGCAGGTGCCAGATCTCGCCCGCATCGTTGGAGGAGACGCCGGAGCCGGTGAGCAGCGCTGGTTTGGGCGCTTTCAGCGTCTCGAAGTTGTTGCTGCCCAGGTCGATGCCCTCGGGCGTCAGGCCGCTGTTTACGCCGTAAAAATCCACTCCGCTCTGGTCTGCTACCCGCTGGATGTACTCGTGCAGGGCTGCCGGAGAAAGCGCCTGGTTTTGAGCGGGTATCAGGATAGCGCCCCGCTCGAAAGCCCGACCTTTGTCGTCGCGGAACGGCTCGGTCGCCACCTTGGTACGGATGCCCCGCTGCTGGAGCAGGTGCAGGGCTTTGGGGGCGTAGTAGGGCGACCAACTCATCAGGTAGGCGTAGGGGCTGTATTCCACCCTGCCGGCCGCAACAGGCGGGGCGGCGGTGAGCGGTTTTCCGGTTTTGACCTTTTTCCAGGCGGCTTTATCCAGGGCTGCAAATTCGAGTTGGAAGGCCAGGGGGATGGTCCAGGCGGAAATATCGTAAAATACGCTGTCGCGAAAATTTTTCTCTTCTTCGAAAATGGTGCGGATGAGGCGGTACTGGGCTTGTTCAAGCGGCACGGCGTAGGAGTCGCCTTCCTCCAGTTTCAGCACTTGAATGCGGTGCCGCAGGAGCAGTTCGGCGAAGGCGGCCGCGCGCGCGGGGTCGGCGGGGGCGGAGAAGACAAAGCCTTTGCGGTCGTCTTTGCGGGCCTCCTCCAGGGCGGAGCGGTAGAAATCCCGTTGGTATTCCAGCAGTTCTTCCCGCATTTCCAGGGCGGCTTTCTGGGTTGAAAGCGCAGTGGTCACCTGGTTGCGGATGGCGAAGCTGAAGTGGAGCGTGCCGTTTTCGGTTTCGCGCAGGTGTCCTTCCAGTCCGGCCTGCTCGAAGAGGATGCCCACGCCGCCGTTGAGGTCGGGGTAGGTGGAGCCTTTTCCGTAGTAAAAATCGTCGAATGTTTCTTCTGTAAAATAGAGGGAGCCGATGGCGTCGAGTGCGGCGGCGTGGTAGGTTCCGATTTTGGCGGTCAGTTCCTGGTTGCGGGCGGGCGTCAGGGGGTTGGTGCGCTGGGGCACGCCGGGCTGGAAGAAGAAGGTGCTGTTGGCGCCCATCTCGTGGTGGTCGGTCAGGATGTTGGGCTTCCATTTCTGGAATACCCTCACCCTGGCCTGGCTTTCGGGCTGCTGCGCCGGCAGCCAGTCGCGGTTGAGGTCGAACCAGTAGTGGTTGGTGCGCCCGGAGGGCCAGGGCTGGTTGAGCTCGCGGCTCTGTGGGTCGGCCACCAGGTGTTTGCCTTTATGCATGTTGACCCAGGCGGCAAAGCGCTGCATGCCGTCGGGGTTGAAGCAGGGATCGAGGATGATGACGGTGTTGTCGAGCAGTTTCAGCACTTCATCGCTTCTGGAAGCGGCCAGGTAGTACAGCACCAAGGGCGCCGCATTCGCCCCGCTGGCCTCATCGCCATGGATAGTGAACCCCTGGTACAGTATCAGTGGCATCTCCCGTATGTCGATCCTGGCAGACACCTCCGGATCAGACAACTCCAGATGCCGGCTTCGGATCTCCTCCAACCGGGCGTGGTTGCCTGGCGAGGTGATGAAGAGCAGTACCAGCGGCCTGTCTTCATGCGTCCGCCCGATTTCCTCCAGCGTCACCTTGTCAGAACTGGCCGCTACTTCCCGCACGTAGTGCAGCAACTGGTCGTGGGTCAAATGCCATTTCCCGATGGGGAAGCCCAAGACTTGTTCGGGTGTGGGTACCGCAGGATCGTAATCCGCGTCGGGCAGAAAGCTGGGTTGGGAAGCCGCGAGGAGGGGCCAGAGCAGCGGGAGGAGGAGGCTGAGGAGGATAGCTTTGTTCATGTATAGTTGAGGAGATGAGAAGGTGAAAAGTGGAAAGGGTGAAAAATAAACATATTATCTTTGTACCTGTTCATCTTTTCCACTTCTCACCTTCTCATCTTTTCACCCCCATGTCCACCCCCCTCACCGGCCTCCTGCTTTTCGGCGTCATCGCTGCCTTTGCCGCGATGGTATTTCTGAACGTGTATTTCCGGGTAAAGGTCTTCAAGTCGTACAAGACTTTGGTGAAAAACCGGGTGGAATTCGGCGCGGCGCATTTGTTCAACAAGGAGCGGATGGAGCGGGAGATCATTTCGAAGTACCCGCACATGCGTGGGGAGATCGAGACATTTGTGCGCCACCTGCGCTTCTCGATCCGCATGGCCACGGTGCTCATTGCGCTGATTACCCTTTTCGGGGCCATCCTGATGTACTTTCGGTAGGATTTTTTCGTTTGTGGGAATATGAAATTTGCTTTACCCATTATTCTTGCCTCTTTTTTCCTCCTGACGGGCTGCTTCGAGGTCCGCGAAGAGGTCGATCTGCAGGCCGACGGTTCTGGACGGGTGACGCTGACGCTCAACCTGTCTGAAAGCAAGGCCAATGTGGCGAATTACATGCGCCTGGGCACGTTCAACGGGCAGGAGGTACCGACGCGGCAGGAGATTGAGGAGGAGATCGCCCTGATGAAGAAGACGCTAGCGGCCTGCAAGGGCATATCGGAAGTGCGTTCGTATGCCGATTTCACCAACTTCATTTTTTCCCTCAGCGCCCGCTTCGACAAGGTGGAGAACCTGAACGCCGCGGTCAACAGGCTGGCGGCGGTGAATGCGGGCAAGCAACAGGTGCAGCCTTTTTCGAACTTCGGCTACGCATCGCGGGTCTTTCGCCGGCATTTCGAATATCCCCTCGAGCTGATCGATTACCAGGGGCTTACCACCATGCAGCGCTACATGCTCGAAAGCGCCCGGATGATCAGTGTGTACCGCTTCGAACAGCCCATCAAAACCTACTCCAATCCAAAATCGCAGATCGCGCCCAACAAGCGCGCCATCAAGCTGGAGGCCGCGCTGGGCGCCCTGCTCAACGGGTCGGCCACGCTGGCCAACGCCATTTCGTTTTAATGGAAGGGCAAGGGGCGCGGGCGAAAAATCAGGGGGATATTCGTATCTTGCTCCCTGCGAAAAACCCCATTTCCAATTTACTCAAACCGCTGGAACCCATGAAAAACCTTGCTTTAGCATTGTCGCTTCTCCTGTCCTCCACGCTTGGCGCCCAGGACCTTACATCCTACATCCCCTCCGACGTCTCTTTCCTCTTCACCTGGAACGCCGATCTGGTGGGTAAAAAGGTCAATACCCGGCAGCTGATGCAGCAGGAGTCGATGGACCTGATCTTTCAGGAACTGGTTCAGGGACTTGACTCCATTCAGCAGGAGGAATACCGCATGCTGATGACCAGTCCGGAGACATACGGAATCAACAACAATGCGCCCATGCACCTGGCCGGCCGCTGGAATGACACGGGCCATTTTTACGCCCTGTTGATGCCGCTTAGCAACGCCGCGCTGCTGGAAACCTTTGTGGCCCGGCAGTCGGCCTTGTCCGATGAGCCTGTGGCTATCGAGCAGTACGGCGCTTACAGCCTGGCCAAACTCGCCGGTTACCACCTGGCCTGGAACCAGGAGGTAGCCGTCGTTGCCGGCGGCCGTGCTGCCGATATTTATTCAGACTTCGACTGGGAGAGTTATCCCTATGAGGAAGAATACGAGTATGAGCTGGACGAGGAAGAAATTATTGAAGAAGAAGCGCCGGTTGAAGAAGAGCAGGAAATGATAATGGAAGAAGAAATGGTGATAGAGGAATACTATCCGGAAGAAGAGGCTCCCGATGCCGTGGCCGGATGGATAGCCGAACTGCTTGACCGCAGCTTTGCAGCCTCCTTACTGTCCCACCCCGACTACCTCAAAGCGGTAGCCAAACCCGCCGATGCTCACCTGTGGGTCGATTACCTGCAGTTCATGACGATGGGGCAGGACTTTTCGATGATGGGAGGAGTGCCTGGGGCCGCAGGCGCCTTGGGCATGGCCACCCAAATGTTCGAAGACATGTACAAAGGCACCTTCCTTTCCATGACCATGAATTTCAACAAGGGCGAGCTGGAGCTGAACTCGAGCATGCTGGGTCAGGGCAAAATGATCGAGGTCATGCAAAATGCGTACGACACCCGGTTCAACAAGAAGATGTGGAAATATGTCGACAGCCGTTTCCTGCTCGGGTACTACACCATACAGGTAGATGTGGAGAAACTGGTCGAGGGGCTCAAGGATATCATCTACCCGGCCATTGCCGAAATGCCGATGTATGGCGAGAGCTTTATCCGGATGATGGACGTGGTGGGGATCGTCGTCGATGAAGACGCTTTGTACGACCTGTTCAAAGGCGACATATTTGTCGCGCTGACAGGCATCCGGCAGGCGGAAATACCGGTGACTTCCTACGAGTATGACGCAGATTTCAATCCCTCGCAGGTGGAGAAGATCGTCAAAAAGCAGTACCCGGAGTTTTTGGTCATGACTTCCTACGGCAACGAGGAGAACATGCGCAAACTGATGCGGCTGGGCGAGTCGTTCAACGTATTCCTGAATATGGGCGACTACTACCAGGCGGCGGGGCAGGATGAAACCGATACCTATTACCTGGCCCTGAAAGACGGCGTCATGTTGTTCACCAACGACGGCGGCCTGATAGAAGGCAGGCTGAACACAGGGGTGGAAAAAGCCGCCAGGCTCAATAAAACCCATCGCAAGAACCTGCGCAAAAACGTGCAGGCCATGTACTGGGACGCACAGGCCACCTGGCAGGCCATCCAGGAAACCGGGGTGGCGGAATCGGATGCCGATATGGCAGAGATTATGCAGGGAATCAGCGACAAAGTAGTCGATGCGACTTTTGTCACTTCCCGAAAGGTCAAGCCTTCCATCCACGGCAAGATGAGCCTGAGGCTGAAAGACAGCGAGTCGAACGCCCTGGAACAAGTCGTCGGCCTGCTGAACCAGCTCATCCTGGAAGCTGCAGGGCTGGAACGGATTTAACAGCGAAAATGCCTTTTCATACGTTACGGAACAGAAAACACGTGTCATGCTCAAAATCGGGATACTAGGCGTCGGCCATCTGGGTAAGATCCACCTCAACTGTCTTTCTATGTTGCCAGACGTTTACGAGGTGGTGGGCTTTTTCGACCCCGACGACCAGCACGCCAGCGATGCCAATGGCCGCTTTGGCGTGCCCCGCTTCTCCGATCTGGGCCGGTTGCTCGATCAGGTGGATGTCGTAGACATCGTAACCCCCACCGTCACGCATTTCGATCTGGCCGAGCAGGTCATGCGAAGGGGCAAGCACCTGTTTATCGAAAAGCCGGTTACGCAGACCCTTGAGCAGGCCGAAGCCCTGATGCGTTTGCAGCGCGAGACGGGGCTCAAGGTACAGGTCGGGCATGTGGAGCGCTTCAACCCCGCTGTGTTGTCGCTGGGCAACCTGGCCGTCGACCCCATGTTCATCGAGGCGCACCGCCTGTCGCTGTTCAACCCGCGGGGCACCGACGTTTCAGTCGTGCTCGACCTTATGATTCACGACCTGGACATCGTGCTGAGCATGGTTGAGTCGGAGGTCGTTTCCATTCATGCCAGCGGCGTGGCGGTGGTCAGCGAGACGCCGGACATCTGCAACGCCAGGCTTGAGTTTGCCAACGGCTGCGTTGCCAACCTCACCGCCAGCCGCATTTCGCTCAAGCAGATGCGCAAGGTTCGCCTCTTTCAGAAAGATGTCTATATCAGCCTGGATTTGCTGGACAAACAAGCCCAGGTTATCCGCCTCTTCGACAGCCCCGACGGGCAGCAAGCTGCCGACGGGCAACTGCTCGAGCTTCCCACGACCAATGGGCCCAAATGGATGTCGGTCGAAATGCCCGCCATTGAACAGGTCAATGCCATTAAAATGGAACTGGAGACCTTCGGGCAAAGTATCCTTCAAAATACCCCGACCAAAGTGCCGCTCGAAGACGGCTACGAGGCCCTCAAACTTGCCGACTGGATCAGCAGGGATATGGAGGAGCGGAAAAACCGCCTGGACCTGTCTGGAATTGCCCATTGAGGCAGATCGTTTACGAGAAAAAACAACAACGTGCGCAACAATATCCTGTTTCTGTTATTCGCAGCGTTCATCGCAGGCTGCGACCTGATCAACCCGGAAGAGACCATTCCCTCCTATATCTACATCGAATCATTCACCATGTCTGACAATCCGGACATCCAGGCAGGGAGCCTCGACCACAAGATCTCGCACGTCTATGCCTTTATGGACAACGAATTCCTGGGCATTTTCTCCCTGCCAGCGCTTATTCCGGTGTTGAAGGAGGGCGAGCAGGAACTGCTGATCGACCCTGCGGTCAGAGATAATGGCATTTCCGCTGACGTACAGATTTATCCATTTTACGAAAGATATACCACCCAGCTCACCATCGAGCCCGGCAAAATCGATACCATTAAACCGCAGACGAGGTATAAGAGCGGCATCAAGATCCATTTCATCGAAGACTTTGAATCGGGCCAGCCCATTTTTTCGGAAGACAGGGACGGCAACAGCCAGACTTTTATGGACCTGAGCAATGAGGAAGTATTCGAGGGCTTCGCATCGGGGGTGATTCGCCTCGACACAGCCAATATCCTCTTCGATGCGGCGACGGGACGGGATCTGTTGTTCGACCTGCGGCAGGGCGGCCGGATTTACATGGAAGTGAATTACAAGACAGAGACCGATATTATTTTCGGCCTCATCGGAATCGATAACCTGGGAAATACGGAAAGTTACTACGAGTTCGGCCTTGTGCCCCGCGATACCTGGAACAAGGTCTACTTCAACTTCACCGAATTGGTCATCCTGGCCGGCGCCGAAAACTACCAGGTCGTGATCACCTGCGGGTTGCCCCTCCAAAACGGGGCCTTCACCCGCACAGAAGCAGAGGTATATCTGGATAATATCAAGCTGATATCCTTTTAGCAGTTGAGATGGTAAAAAAAACATTGCCCAACCAACAACCTCCCGCCATACGCCGCCTGCGCAAATGGCACACCTGGCAATACCGGCTCGCCGACTTCTTCACGGCCATGGTTTCCTGGGCCTGTTTTTTCCTCTACCGGAAAAGCCTCGAAGGCGTTCCCCTGGAATCCGGTGTTTTCATGGATACCAATTTTTACTACGGCATCCTCATCGTGCCTCTTGGTTGGTCGCTGTTTTACTCCCTTTTCGACAAATACGAAGACATTTACCGCCTGTCGCGCATGGCTACCCTGGCGCGGACCATTTTTCTGAGCTTTTTCGGCGTTACCTTCCTCTTCTTCGCCCTCATCCTCGACGACCTGGTGCACGATTACCGGACGTATTACAGCTCTTTTGCCTTTCTCTTCCTCGTGCATACCGGCCTGACGATCACCGTTCGCATGATCCTGCTTACACGGGCCAGCCGCCGCTTGAAGGCGGGCATCATCACCTTCCGCACCCTGATTATCGGCGGCAACCAGAATGCGGTCGACCTGTACCAGGAGATTTCCGGGAGAAAAAAAGGCCTGGGCTACCACTTCATCGGTTATGTCGATACCATCGAAGACCAGGGGAGCCCGCTGACTGCTTATCTTCCCCGCCTGGGCGACATCAGCCAGCTCGACCATCACGTCAGGGCCAACAACGTAGAAGAGGTGATCATCGCCGTGGAAACCTCGGAACACAACCGCCTGCGCGAGATACTCAACACGCTGTTCGATTTCGGCGAGCAAATACTGGTGAAGATCATCCCCGATATGTACGACATCATGCTGGGGGTGGTGAAAATGAACTCTGTCTATGGCGCAGTGCTGATCGAGATCAAGCAAGACCTCATGCCCAAGTGGCAGCAGTTGATCAAGCGCCTGATCGACGTGGTCGCTTCCGCTTTCCTCATCCTGTTGCTCAGTCCCTTGTACCTGTATATCATGACCAGGGTGCGGCTTTCTTCGAAAGGCCCTATTTTCTTCAAGCAGGAGCGGATCGGACTTAACGCCCAGCCTTTTTACATCTATAAATTCCGCTCCATGTTCGTCGACGCGGAACGAGAAGGCCCTCAGTTGTCGTACGACAACGACCCCCGCTGCACCCCCTGGGGCAGCGTCATGCGCAAATGGCGCCTGGATGAGCTGCCGCAGTTCTGGAATGTGCTGAAAGGAGACATGTCGCTCGTCGGTCCTCGCCCCGAGCGCCGCTACTACATCGAACAGATCATGAAGGAGGCCCCTCACTACCGCCACCTGCTCAAGGTGCGCCCGGGCATTACCTCCTGGGGGCAGGTCAAGTACGGCTACGCCTCGAATGTGAAGGAGATGATACAGCGCCTCAAGTTCGACATCCTCTACATCGAGAACATGTCATTGGCGCTGGATTTCAAGATTCTTTTTTATACCGTGCTGGTGTTGTTGCAGGGGAAGGGGAAGTAGTGAAGTGTGGAGAGTTGAGTGTGGAGAGTTGAGGTGCAGTCCCCTTACGACTGCGGCCGCAACATCACGCTCCACACTCAACTCTCCACACTCCACTATTTAAACAATGATTCCACAAACACCCGCTTGTTAAACACCTGCAGTTTATCGATCGCTTCGCCCACCCCGATGTACTTGATAGGAATTTTGAACTGATCGGAGATGCCGAGCACGACGCCGCCTTTTGCGGTGCCGTCGAGTTTGGTGAGGGCCAGGGCTGATACTTCGGTAGCTGCGGTAAATTGTTTGGCCTGTTCGATGGCATTTTGGCCGGTGGTGGCGTCGAGCACGAGGATCACGTCGTGGGGGGCGCCGGGCAGGCTTTTATCGATCGAACGTTTGATCTTGGTCAGCTCGTTCATGAGGTTGATCTTGGTGTGGAGGCGGCCGGCCGTATCGATAATGGCTACGTCGAGGTTGTTTTTGAGGGCATACTGAACGGTTTCGTAGCCTACGGCGGCGGGGTCGGTATTCATGCCCTTGCTGAAGAAGTGGCAGCCTACGCGGTCGGACCAGATTTTGAGCTGGTCGACGGCGGCGGCGCGGAAGGTGTCGCCGGCGCCCACGACCACTGATTTGCCCTGTTGCTTGAACTGATAGGCCAGTTTGCCGATGGTCGTGGTCTTGCCCACGCCGTTGACGCCCACGACCATGATGACATAGGGGCGTTTCCCTTCGGGAATGCCGAAGTCTTCCTGATCGACGGTGTTGTTTTCGGAGAGCAGCTGCACGATCTCGTCGCGCAGAATATGGTTGAGTTCGGAGGTGTTTAGGTATTTGTCGCGTGCGATGCGGTCTTCGATGCGCTGAATGATCTTGACGGTGGTGTCGAGGCCCACGTCGGAGGAGATGAGCACCTGTTCCAATTCGTCGAGCACTTCGTCGTCGACTTTGGTTTTGCCTGCGATGGCGCGCGACAGCTTGTCGAAGAAGCTGGTTTTGGTCTTTTCCAGGCCCTTGTCGAGGTCGGCCTCGCGTTCCTTGCTGAAGAATTTTTTAAAAAGACTCATTACGGGGTGATTTGGCGGTAAAGAACAAGGGCACGGCGAAAAGCGCCGTGCCCTTATGGGTATCCTTTTAGAAAAGGATTATGAAAGGTACTGATGTACAGCGTTTACTTCTGTTCGAAGACCTCCTTCACTTTGTCCTTGTGGACAATCATGACTTTGTAGGAGTATTTACCCGTTTTGGGGTCTTTAACGCTTTTCACCACTTTCACGTGATCACGACCAGAGCCCGCGTTGGCGGAACGCTGGGCAACCTTTGCGTTTTTAGATACTTTAGCCATTGTAAAAAATTGAGCGGTTAAAATTCTTGATTACCGTATCCAAAGATAGGTTATTTGATCTCCCGATGCAAGGTCATGCGCTTGAGAATGGGGTTGTATTTTTTCAACTCCAGACGGTCCGGCGTGTTTTTCCGGTTTTTCTGCGTGACGTAGCGGGAGGTGCCGGGCATGCCGGATGCCTTGTGTTCGGTGCATTCCAGGATGATCTGCAGGCGGTTACCTTTTCCCTTCTTAGCCATGATAGGATCTTTTTAAAATTTCAAAATTTACACACCAACTTCGACGCCTTTCTTCTTGAGCTCCATCAGGTAGGCGTAGATGCCTTTCTTGTTGATGGTGCGCAGGGCGTGCATGGATATGCGAAGCGTGATCCACTTGTCCAGCTCCGGAACAAAGAAACGCTTGCGCTGCAGGTTCGGTAAAAAGCGGCGCTTCGTTTTGCGGTTGGAGTGGGAAACGTTGTTGCCCGTGATCGGACGCTTTCCTGTTAATTGACAAACCTTCGACATCGTACCTTCGTTTTTCTCGTAATGAATCAGGTCCGCATCGCGAACCCTTTTTTAGTGACCTCGGAAGGACTCGAACCTTCAACCTTCTGATCCGTAGTCAGATGCTCTATCCATTAAGCTACGAGGCCTTTTCGTAAAAAGCGGAGGCAAAGATATAACTTCTTGCCTTCTTAGTAAAGCCTTTTTGAAAAAAAAAGTTCCCTTTTTCTATTTCACTTTTTCACCCTTTCACTTTTTCACTAAAAAACCACCACCCTCACCGCAATCGGACTAATCCCGTTATCCATCACCACCCAGTAAGTTCCCGCCATGAGATTGGGGGTAGGGAGTGTAATAATTTGGTCTTCAAAGGCCTGCGGGCTGACTTCGATCTGTTGCAGCAGCTGTCCCAACGCGTTGAACAAACGCAGGGTAACCGGTTCCAGGTTTCTCGCCCCAAAGGCGATCTGCAAGGGCTGTCCCGACGCCGCAGGGTTGGGAAATACCCGGATGATCCGCCTGCGGTCGGCGTATTGCTGCGGGTCGGGGAGGGTAATGGGTTGGAAATAGCCATGGAGGTAGAGCGCGCTGCGGTAGAGGTTGAGCCTTGCGCCGGTCAGGGTGAGGCCCTGGAGGGCGAAGATGGAGTCGGCGCCTTCCAGTATTGCTTCCTTGACCAGCAGGGCGGCTTCGCCGGGGTTCTCCCTGGCCAACAGGGCGAACTCGGCGCTGGGAATGGCATGGAGCAGCGCTACAGCGCCCGCTACATGCGGGCTGGCGGCCGAGGTGCCTCCGAAATTTTCAGCGTAATCGCCGGGCGCCCGGGTGGTGAAGACGCCGTCCTCGGGATCGCCGCCCGGCGCCGCCAGGTCGATCGACGTTGCGCCGTAGGCCGCTTCCTTCAGTTTTTCATCGAAACGCGTTGAGTTGGTCACGGCAATGAGGTAGTCGCTCACACAAGAGGTGGGGATATCGCCCACCTGGTCGACGTTCCAGTCGCCGTTGGCCGTTGCGGCTACGTTGAGCACGCCTTCGCGGCCCAGGGAGTCGAGGATGGCTTCCATGGCGGGAAATTCCGAACAAAAGACCTGGTTGAAACCAAGCGAAGCGTTGGTGGCCACCACGAATGCCCCTTCCGTTCCTCCCGACTCGTTGTACTTTTTGCGCATTTTCCACACATGCTCGTAGCACTCGATCATATGGCCGATGGTCCTGACGGTCATGGGCAGGATCTTCACGTTCCAGTTGACGCCCGCGACGCCCGTACCGTTGTTGCCCGCCGCGCCGATAATGCCCAGCACCGAGGTGCCGTGGCTTCTGACGGGGATATTGGGCGAAAAGTTGTCGAAGTTCCAGCCGTAAATGTCGTCGGTCAGCCCATTCATATCGTCGTCCTGGCCGGCTTCGCCCTGCAATTCTATCTCATTGACCCAGAGGTTCTGCGCCAGGTCGGGGTGGTCGAGGTCGAAGCCGTCGTCCATCACCGCCACCACGATCTCCTCGCCCAGGGCGGTTTGGCCGCCGGTGGTGAAGGCCCAGGCTTCCGGCGCCTGTATGCGTTCCATGTTCCACTGTTCGATGAAATAGGGATCGTCGGGCTCCACGCTCCGGGGCTGGAGGTAGTAGTTGGGTTGGAGCGAAAGGAAGCCCGGAGCTTGCGCCAGCCGTTCGCGCACCGCATTTTCCCGCTCTTCGGGGAAAGCGATCAGCCAAGCCCCGGCGGTTTCGGAAAGGGTCTTCAGCACGGTGATTTCCGGGTCGTGAATCGCCGCACCGGGAGCGCCCATCAGCACCCATTCTCCTTTTTTATAGGGAATGGCCGCTCCTGGCGCCTGGGCAGCCAGGGTTACAGCCAGACAAGCAGCCAGCAAACTGAGTAAAATTTTCATGTAAATGCGCTTAAATGTCCAAATCCTTCCGCAAGGTGCGAATATAGGGCGGGAAATCCTGCATCCGGCTGCCGTACCAGGAGAAGAGTTCGCCGTCTACCAGTCTGATAACGCTTTCCGGGCAAATTTCTTTGAAAAGGGAGAGGTGTTTTTCCGAAAAAGGGTAGGGCTCGGAGGGGAGCAGGATGACTTCCGGCGCGGCCTTCCGCAAATCCTCTTCGCTGACCTCGGGATAGCGGGGCAGGTGGGCGAATGCATTCTTGAAGCCGGCATGCCGCATCATGGCGTCGATGAAGGTGTTGGCGGCGGCGACCATCAAGGGGCCGCTCCAGATCAGGTAGGCCGCTCTTTTGACCGGCCACTTTTCGGTGCGCAGTTTGGCGAACTGGCCTTGCAGGCGAAACGACAGGGCGGTAGCGGCTTCGGCTTTGCCCACCATTTCCCCCACCCGCCTGATCATCTCCAGCGCGTGGTCGATGGTGCGCACGTCGCTGATCCACACAGGGAAGCGCTCTTCCAGCCAGGCGATCTGCTCCTGGTCGTTTTCTTCCTTGTTGGCAATGACGAGGTCGGGCTTCAACGCGGCGATCTCCTCCAGGTGGAGCGCCTTGGTGCCGCCGACCCGGGGCTTGGCCCTGAACTGCTTCTCCGGATGTACGCAGAATTTGGTGATGCCGGCCACCTCCTGGTCCAGGCCCAGCGAGAACAGCAGCTCCGTCTGCGAGGGCACCAGCGATACGATGCGTTTCGGGGGGAAAGAGCTGAGGTTTACCCTGCGCTCCAACTGATCTACAAAAATGCGTTTCATGGGGCTTAATGGTCCTTTTGGAAGGCTTTTTCACCGGCCTTCACCGCTGTGTCCAGGTGGTTGACAGCGGGCGGTATAGGGCAATTGTAGCCGTCTGAAAAAGCGCAGTATGGGTTATATACGAGGTTAAAATCGAGTGCTATTTTCCCGTCGAGGATATCGGTGAGCGACAGGTCGAGATAACGCCCGCCGCCGTAGGTTTCCTCCCCGTTGGTCTGGTCGCGGAAAGGCAGGAAGAGGTGGTTTTTGTAGATTTCCTGCGTCAGCGTCAGGTTGCGGTACACGGCCAGCCGCAGGGTGTCGCCGCCAAGGGCGAAGCGGAGCCAGCCGTGTTGCACGAAGTTCTTGGTGCGGCCGCTGGAGGTAGGCATTTCAAAGGGTTCCGCCTCCGGGGTGGCCGTAAAATCAGCCATGATCCGATAGGAGGTGTCGGGGGCAAAAAAGTCGAGATACGCCGTGTCGGCAGCCTGAAGCGGCGCGCGCTCGCCCACGATGAGATGGGCGGCGTATGCCTGGCGGTGCGCCAGGATGCGGCTCACATAGCTGCTGTCTTCCTGTGCGGCGGCCTGGGCGGCGAGCAGGAGGAGGGCAAACCAAAGCGTTCGTTGCATAGGGGCTGTTCTTATTGTCCTACCAGGGCCAGCTTGCCGTCTCCGCTCACAGCCATTCTGGTGATGGATTTGATGTTGTAGCTACGCAGGTCGGCGATCTCCACCCAGTCCTGGTCGGACTTCAGCGGATCGTACCGGTAGAGTTTGCTGGCGCTGCCCATGAGGAAGGACCCGTCGTCGAGTATGACGAAGTCTTCGGTGCCCTCTTTTGCCACCGTGATGGGCTTGAAACCGAAATTGGGATCGAGCAGGTTCAGCTCACAGATGGTCCATTTCGTCGGGCTTTCTTTTTTGATGAATGCCACATTGCCGTTTTTCAGCCGCTGGAAGCAGCGTCCGACCTCGGAAGTGATCTTCCTGTAAGATCCATCCGTGGTATTGGCGATGACCAGGAGGTTGGGATTGCCGGAAATGAACAACAATACGTTGCGCTGGTTGATCCAGTGGTAGTAGCCGATATTGCGGATGGTGGGGAACACGGGGCTGCCCTTTTCCATCCGGTCGATAGGAAACTGCCAGAGCCGCTGCGTGCGGTCGGCGTCGGACTCCACCCGCACGGCGGAGAAGAAAAACTGGTTGGGCGTCGGCATGGGAGAGAACTCCGACTCCTTGGTGGCCGTGACCCGCATCTTGGTCCCGTTTTTGATGTTCAGGGCGTAAATATCCGTCTGGGAAGTATCGCGCAGGGTGCGCACGGAGATGTAGAGTTCGTCGTTCGTGACCCAGCAGGGCTGGTTGTTGTAACCGATTGGGTTAAAGGATGTTAACATTTTTGGAGATTCCAGCCTGATCTTTCCACTTTCATTTTTTAACTGAAAAAGGTAGACATGGCTGGTATAGATTTGCGCAGGCAACTGAACAATTGCACCGGCAAACAGCATCATCATTAAACAAAGCCGTATCATTGGATACATAATGAACGCATTTTGGTTAGCATTCAGCAAATTTGCAAAAAAAAAGCCATCCGATATGAAAAAAGGTCTTAGCGCTTTTGCCTTCCTGCTGGCATTGTCCTGCGGGTCGCCCGCACAACCCGTTATTGCCCTGGAGGAAATAGCTTCCGGTTTTACCAAACCCGTCGACATTTCCCATGCCGGCGACGCCCGTTTGTTTATCACCGAACAAACCGGTTTTATCCGCATCATCGCCGAAGACGGGACGGTTCTGGCTGAACCCTTTCTCGATATCAGCGGGCCGGTAAATGACTCTGGAAACGAGCGGGGCTTGCTGGGATTGGCTTTCCACCCGGATTATGCCAATAACGGCTATTTCTTCGTCAACTATACCGGCTCCGGCGGTCATACCCGGATTTCCCGCTTCAGCGTGTCGGCTACCGATCCCAATGCAGCTGATCCGGACAGCGAGGTCATCCTGCTCACCGTCGACCAGCCCTTCAGCAACCACAACGGCGGCGAGCTGGCCTTCGGCCCAGACGGCTACCTCTACATCGGGATGGGCGACGGCGGTTCGGCCAACGACCCGCAGAACAACGGGCAGACAGCAGGCACGCTGCTGGGCAAGATGCTGCGCATCGACGTCGACAGCCAGGACGCCGGGCTCAACTATGCCATCCCGCCCAGCAACCCCTACGCTGATCCCAACGACGGCATTCCCGGCGAGATATGGGCCTTTGGCATGCGCAACCCCTGGCGCTTCAGCTTCGACCGCCTCACCGGCGACCTGTGGATCGGCGATGTGGGGCAGGGGGAATGGGAGGAGATCAATTTCCAGCCCGCTTCAAGCGCTGGCGGCGAAAACTACGGATGGCGCTGTTATGAAGGAACCCACGCTTTCAATCTGAGCGGTTGTGGCCCGGCACAGGACTACGTAATGCCCGTTTTTGAATACTCGCACACCGCTTCCGGCGGCTGCTCGGTGACGGGCGGATTCGTCTACCGCGGCTGCGCTTTCCCCGGCCTCTACGGGTACTACATCTTCGCCGACTACTGCAACGGGCAGTTCTGGGCCATTGCTCCCGCAGGCGAAGTAATTACGCTAAGTAATCTCAGCAATCTCCAGTACACCTCTTTTGGAGAAAACTACCTGGGCGAATTGTTCGTCACCGGCCACGGGCAGGGCAGGATTTACCGCGTGGTGGAGACTTCCGGCCCCACATTCAGCGTAGAGGCCGCCGTGACCGATGAAACCTGCGAAGGCGCTGCCGACGGGGCCATTTCCCTGTCATGGACATCGGTAAACGAGCCGGTTTCTGTATTGTGGGACAATCAGGCTACGGGACCGGAACTGGAAAACCTGCCTGCGGGAACCTACTGCGCCGCCATTCAGGGCGCCAACGGTTGCCAGACCTCCATTTGCCTGGAAGTGCCGCAAGGACAGTTCAATGCCCCGGAGATCGTCTGGAACGACACCACCCTTTCCGTGCCGGCCGTGTACCAAAGCTATCAATGGTATCTGGATGAAGTGCCCATTCCAGATGCGACAGATGCTGCATATACCCCCCTGCAAAGTGGTTCCTATACGGTTGAAGTGACGAATGAGGCGGGTTGCTCCGCCGTTTCCGGGCCCTCCATCATCGTCATTCAAAGCCTGACAAGCAAGGTCAACGAACCTGAGTGGAGCATCGCGCCCAATCCTTTCAGCCAGACCCTCGACTTCAAGGCGGCCTTCACCAGTCCCGGAGCCATCGGGCTAAAGATCTTCCACGCCGATGGGCGGCTGATTTACGAGCGCTCCTGGGAGCGCGCCGCGGAGGCCAGCCTGCTCATCGAAACAACAGGCTGGCCTCTGGGGGCTTACTGGGTGTGGCTGGAAGCCGGCGGCGGCCGGTGGAGCCGCAAGGTGCTAAAGCAATAGGAGGAGGGCCCTACTGCCTGACTATTTTTTCCACGATGGAAAATTTTTCGTGTACGATCCGGATGTAGTAGACGCCGGCCGGGAAGGGCGCCATGTAGATACGGTTGCTCAATACCCCGCCGAAGGCGGCCAGGCGGTTGTGGTGCAAGATCTTGCCATTGGCGTCGAGAATTTGGAATGGCAGCACCGAAACGCCTTCCAGGCCGCTTAACTGAATGTGTGCGACCTGATCGGCCGGATTGGGCTGTATGCTCAGCCTCGGGGCCTGCGCGGCTGAACCGGAGGTACTTGTGACAAACCCTACGGTGGCCGAGGTGTCGAGCCGGCAGTTGGCCTTGTCGAGTATGGTCAGCGGGTATTCGCCGGGTTGCAGGTGGAGGAAGAAGGCGTTGGAAGAATAGCTCGCGCCGCTGTCGATGCTGAATTTGTAGGGTGGAATGCCGTTGGAGACGGACAGCAGTATCTGGCCGTCGCTGGCGCTCTGGTTGGAAGCGTCGACTACGCTGATTTCGGCTTCAAGCATACAGGCGCCGGGGGTGCAAAACAGGTTGGTCTCCTCCGTGCCGAAATTGATATTTTGAATGGCGGCCAGCACATTTCCATCCTCGTCTTCAATCTGATAATATCCTTCGATCCCAAAGGCCTGGATACCGTCGCCATAGGAGTCGTAGATACGGAACTCGAAGCATCCTTCGGGCAGGCACCAGTTTTCTTCGTAAAGGGTTTCCTCCTGGTTGTAGGGGCCGCCTTCAAATAGCAGGTTGCCGCTCTGGTAATCGTAAAGTTCCCAGGTTGTTTCATTGGGGAAAAGGTCGGTCTGCAAAAGCAGCCTGATCTGCTTGCCTTCGGTAAGCATGGTAAAGGGCCTGACGAGGGTATCGTTAGCTGTGTTTTCATCGTCGAAGCCGTTGGGCAGCAGTGAATAGGCCTCTATTTCATTAGCTCCTTCCAGGAAATCGGTTGAGGTGATGGCCAGGGTATCCGTATCGCCGCTCGGCAGGGCGCCGTTCCATTCCAGCTCCGTAACAGCGCCGCCGTTGATGCTGTAGCGCAGCAGGGCGGAGAACAGGGTATCGACGCCGGCGTTGTGCAGCAGGATTTCCGTTTCGAAGAGGTCCTGGCAAATGGGGCTTTCCAGGCCGGTAAATCCGCTAACAGAAGCGTCGTTGCGAGGCAGCTGCCGCACCGTCCGGCGCAGGGTATCGTTGAAGTAGGAGGTATCTACCCCCAGGCTGGTGTAGACCAGGAAGTGGTATTCTCCAATCTCCGACAGGTCGGCCGTTGGACCGAAGGTATGCACCAGGGCGCTGTCGGGCTGCAGGGTATCGGCGATGAACTCGGTGACGGGGGCGCCATTCTCAAACACATAAGTGATCTCAAAATCGGACTGCGGCAGGTAGCCGTAGTTGCGGATCTCCACCGTCACGGGTTCTGCATCGGTGAGGTAGCCGGAGGATTGGGGATTAACCAGGGCAGACACGCCGATGTCGTTGGAATCGCGTTCGATCTGTACGGAGGTGATCATGGTGCCCCATGCGCCGTCGGGTTTCATGAATTCGCCGGTGTACCAGAAGGTGCGGTCGTCGGTGGGGTCAACGGTCATGCAGGAGTAGTCGCCCCAGCGGGCGTTGAAGTTGATGGATTGTCCGGCGGCGAATTCGTATTCCTGAATATTCATTTCCCCAAGGGGGGCGCCGGCGAGTCTGCCGGTGTATCGCAAGGAAAGCAGGGTTTCACTTCCTGTGACGCTGAAGCCGAGCAGGATATTGCCATTGGCGTCCTGTGCGATACTGCCCATAAAGCGGTTCTGGTCGTCGGGCGCATAGGTGCCTTCCTGGTAGAGCGCCCAGTCCTGCCCGCCCGTCCTGCGCAGTTCCACCCAGCGGATGCCAGCCAGGTTGGCGCCGGTGACGTCGACCGAGAAGTTGAGCACGATGCTTTCGTAGGCGCCGAAGTTGCGGTAGGGCACGCGGTTCATGACGACCTGCTGAAGGGCGGAAACCAGGGTGCCATCGGGCTGTTCGATGCAGTTGAAGATGTCGGAATCGCAGAGGTGTGCGTCGAAGGCAGCCAGGGGGATTTCCAGCGGTCCGGTGAGGACGGTCTGGCCGGGGTCTGCCCAGTTGATCTGGATGGACCACAGTTCCAGGCGGTCGGCGCCTTCGCCCCAGGCGTCGTCGTGGATGCGCACCACGTGATGCGGGCTGCCGGGCGGGGGCGGGTTCAGGCCGTCGAGGTCGACGGGGGTGAGCACCTGGAAGGCGTCGGTGGCGCCAAATTTGGGTACCCCGTCGATGAGCTGCATTCCGGCCACCGGCGCGCCGGCATACATGGCGGCTTTGTCGAGCACGTAGATGGGCACGTATTCGTCAAATTCATTGGTGGTGACGTAGATGCCATCGGGCCAGATGCCGTATTTGGGGTAGTCTGGGAAAGACTGGGTCTGGAACTCGTAGGCGTACCAGCTGCCCAGGGGGTCGCTGGTTTCAGATACTGCCACCAGCAGTGAGGTTTGGCCGAAAGGAGCAAATTCGGTGAGTATCCAGCGGGAGGCCAGGGCGTCCCACAAGGCGATGGGATCGCCGAACCCTTGCAGGCCCAGGTCGGTCCACAGCACGCTGCTGACGCTGGGGCCGTAAACCAGGTTTCCCTCTTTGTCGAAAATGGCGATGTTGGAGCCACCGCTGGTGTTGGTCATCTGGATGTAGTGCTGAGGACTGACGTCGCCGACGGGGTCGGGCGGCAGCACGCCGCCGGAATCGTCGCTGTCGGCGCCTTCGAAGACGAGTTTGGGCAGCACGGGGAAGTTGTTTTCCGGCGTGCCGGCCTTTGCAAGCGGGTCGGGGCCGGTTTTTGCCGGCGCAGGCATCAGCTTGTTGCCCTGGAAGTTGGGCACCTCTAATGTCTTGTTTTTTACTTTGCTGTTGCGTGCGCCGTTGGGTATAACGGGCGTACATTCGCCCAGCGGGCGGGTCTTGCCGATGAGGCGCGCTTCGGAGGCCAGGGCGCCCGTATGGGTTTGGCCGTTGGCAAAAAGGGGTAGCAGCAGCAGGCCCAGGCCTGCCAGGAGCAAGGAGAATCCAATTTTTTTCATGGGGTGTGGTTTAAAGCTTGATCCGTTCTGTTTGGATTAGGTTGTCCAGTTTGTCGTAGGGAAGGAGAAACTCGGTAGGTCCCAGGGCGTAGGGCGCGGCTTCGTACACGTTGTAGATCAGGTAGAGGCCTTCTTCAGTGAAGACGTAGTTGGCGGGAAGGGCGAAGGGTTCGCCGTAGAAAAAGCCTTCGTCGGCGAGGTTGGCGGTTTCAGGGAGTTCCCGGCTGAGTTTGAATTCTTTTTCCACCAACTGAAGAAAGCCTGTGCGGTCTATGATCAGCTCTTCCAGGGAAAGGGGGCGTCCTTCGGGCATGGCGTAGTTGAAGGTTTCGGAAAAACCGATGGGATGCGCGCCTCCGGTGAAAGAGGAGACCATGAGTTCAAAGGAGAGGAGTTTGGAGGTATTTTGGTGGATTTCGTAAGAAGTCTCGATCCACCACCCCATGTCGTAGTCGGGCACTTCTGCCAGGAAGGAGGCATAGCTGGAGATGAAGAGGTCGGCCAGTTCGTCTATCGTTTTGGCGCTGTCTTCTTCCGGATTGAGCATGAACAAGATCCTGGAGAGTGTCAGCCGGACTGAGTCATTAATGCTTTGGGTGAGGGTTTCGCCGCCGCTGAGCATGGGGTAGACCATTTCAATGCGAGCGCATTTGCCGTCCTCTGTCTTGCATCCGGGGCCGCTCTGCCGTTCCAGGGTGGCTGCTTCGACGGGGAATCCGGCTTCTGTGCCGGATGAGTTGGAGGAGGGTTTGCAAGAGCTCAGGAGCAAGGCTGCCAGGAGCAGGGGGGCGGCGATATAGATCGTTTTCATAGGCGGTTACTGGATGTTGATATTGGCGCGTTTGAAAGCCAACCCCAGCAGTTGTTCCGCGGAGTTGCTGATCTCGATGATGACCGGTTCGTTGGAGAAGACGACCTCTGTTTTTGTGCCCGCTTCGCCGACGGCCTGGTAGCAGACTTTGTAGATGACGGTACCATCCGGAATGGATATGCCCTGGACGGCGTAGTCGAACCAGGAGGTACCAATACTGCCCTGGGCTGTCCGGTTGAGTCCGAAATTGTTCTGGCTGAGGTCTTTGAGGTTAATCCCGCCGAGTTGCAGGAACTTCAGGACTTTGGGGTCCCAGTTCATGCTGTACTGCATCGACAGGATGTTGGTAAAATCGCGGACCTGCACATCCACGCAGAGCGTGTCTCCTTTCGACACGGTCTGGTCGGCCAGTACGAACATGAGCTCCTGCTTTCCGCTGGGGGGAGCCTCTGCTGCGGGTTGGGCGGTATTGGCGGCCTGCTGGCCGGCGGCGGCGCTGCCTCCGGAATCAGCTTTGCAGGCGGGGAAAAAGAGGGTAAGGATGAGCGGCAAAAGGTATTTGGAAGTTTTCATGGTCGAGTTGTTTGCCTGGCAAAAATAAGAACCGGTTTGGAAACGGAACAAAAAAAAAGCGGAGAAGAAGGCTCCTCCGCTTTTACTTGCCAATAGTTGGAAAAAACGGGATCAATTCATGGATGCCATAAATTCTTCGCGAATTTTCCCGTCTTCATCTTTCCATTCGGGCACGCCATAGGCGAAGCCTTTGCCGGGATATTCCTCAACTTTCACCAGATCGCCGCGCCTGTTGGAGAGTTTATGGATGCTGCGATTGAGTTTGCCGCGGAGGGACACTTCGTCCATATCCATTTTTTCCCTTTTGACGCGGGTGAGGGCTTTATCCATCAATTCGGCAGTGATCATCACCCTGCCTGATTTGCGTATCGTATTGATAATGAACAGATCCCAGTCTGATAGGCGATAGCCTTTGGGCTGTGATTCCTCATCTTGCAGGGTCCTTATCTTACTTTCTTTTTTTTTAACAGGTTCTGCTGCTGCGGCGGTTGCTTCTTTTTTAGGCCTGCCTCTTTTTTTCTTGGGCGCTTCCGTTTCAGCAATTGCGACTACGGTCTCTACTTTTTCCTTGCGGGGGCGGCCGCGGCGTTTGGGAGTTTCTGCTTTTTCTACGGGTTCTGCTTTGACAGCCTTTGCTTTTCCACTTGCCTTTGCCTTTTTGGTTTTGGGGGCGGGCTTTTCTTTCTTTTCTTTTACGACTACTGCTTCAGTTTTCGTTGGCTTGGCTTCTTCTGCCGGGGCAGGTGCGGGTTTCCCTTTCGCCTGGTTTAACAGGTCGGCCAGCGCTTTTTGGGTATTTTCAAGCTGGAAACTCAATCTCTTGACTTCAAATGAATAGTCTGCAATCATTTCTGCCAGCTCTTCTTGCGAAAATGTTTCTTTTCTCATAATTATCCGATTAAGTTCATATGTTAATTAAAAATGGGCAAAAAATCTTTATTAACCTGGAAGGATTTGGGCGATCCGGGTATATAATTAATTGATTTTCAAGACTTAATTCCTCCTGCCGGATGATCTTGCTACCTGGGGTAGAAAAATCTGGAGAATAATAAAAATCTCTATTTTTCAGATTTTAGGGCAATAAGAAACCGCTTCCGCAACACGACAATTGGGGAAACGGGTTTTGGAAATCCTTTTGAAAAGAGGAAAAAAAGAGGGTCGCCCTTCTTTGTTTTCCACCTTGGCGAATGGGGTTTTGGTCAGATGAGGCCATTTTTCCGCCCTTGTTAAGCGGGCGATGGATAACGGTTTAACCTTTGTAAGTAAAACGAAGAAAAAAGAATAAAGTTTTCATTTTCGTTTTCTGAGCGAAAAGTCTGAAAAAATATCAAAAGATGCAAATATTTTTCAGTCAAAATGCCCGGGTTGTATCGTTTTTTCAACAATAGGACAATTTTTTCGGAAAAAGTCACTTTTTACCGCCCGGGAACGCCCTCAATTCCCATGCAGATCCTGTACAGGTAATAGGGGCCGTTGTGCCGTATATGCCTTCTGGAGCGCAGCATTTGGTCGGGGAGGGCACTATCGGTAAAATAGAGATAATCATCCGGACCGAAGCTGCAGCCATCGGCCCAGCGGATTTTTCCGGGCGCGCTGACCAGGGTTTTCAGTTTATTTTCTTCCAGCAGCATCAGGCCCTGCTGTTCTATGGCTGTTATGACGACCCGTCCTGTCTTATCGATACTGAGGCCATCGCTGAGGGGCTTGGGGCCTGCACGCTCCACCCTTTCGCGCAGATCGGGCGCAGGAAGGCCTTCGTCCAACAGGTCGGTGAGGGTTACCCGGAAAAGTGAGTGGTGGCTAACCGCCGCATAATAGAGCCATTCTTCCCGGGCGTCGAGCGCGATGCCGTCGGCGCCCAGGCGGAGCGATGCCCAGTTGCCCGGCAGTGACAGACTGCCATTTTCTGTCCGGATAATCCAGGGCTGCGCTTTGGTGGTAGAATCGGCTTCCAGCAACCTCCTGGAGCGGCCGGCCGAAAGGTCGTGCACCAACAAGGCAGGCCGCTGCCGCAGCACGCTCAGGTCGGTGATGATCGCGACTTCCCTTCCTGTAGCCACCTGCAGGTCGTTGAGGTAGGAGCCCATTGGCGCTTCTTCCCTGGAAAAACGATGGCGGTATATCAGGGTGTCGGCCTCCAGATCAAACCCCAGCAACTGCGGCCGTTTCATCCCGTGGTTGCCGTGGTCGAGCACCCAGAGCCGGTTTTTGGTATCTACGAAAATCCCCAAAGGCGTCACCCATTCGTCCTGAAACCCCGCATCCGGAAATGGCCAGGCCTCGCCGTCGCGTATTTCCACGACCTTCGGCCCGGGCGCCCTGCTCTCCGGGTGTATGGTCAAAAAAATGCGCCCGCTCGCCGATACCGCCACATTTCCAAGAGGTTCCGGCGAGGCGTAAACCGCCTCCAACGCAGCCGTGTCCAATAAAGGCGCAGTAGACAGGTCGGGGTAATAACTGCCCCCGCCCCAACGCCAGCGCACCGCCAGGAGTAGCAGGACCAAAAAAAACAGAAAAACCAAGGCGCCGCTCCTGATTATTTTTGTTGTCATAACATTAGACAGGATTTTTACGATTCCATACTGATCATCAGGATTTAATCACCTGTAAATTTACTCTAACTGCCCTATATTTGCTCCATCACCGATCACTCTTCACTCTTCACTCATGAAAATCGATCTCCTCGCCATAGGCGTACACCCCGATGATGTGGAACTGAGTTGCTCCGGCACCCTGCTTCGCCATATCGATCAGAGAAAGACCGTGGGTCTGCTCGACCTGACCCGCGGTGAACTGGGCACCCGGGGTAACGCCGAAATCAGGCGCGAAGAAGCGGAGAGGGCGGCTGAAATGATGGGCGCCAAATTCCGCTGGAACCTGGACATGGCCGACGGTTTTTTCACCCACGACCGCACATCTGTCATCGCCATTGTGCGCGCCATTCGCGCCTGCCAGCCGGAGATCGTGCTGGCCAACGCGCTGAGCGACCGCCATCCCGACCACGGCCGGGCCGCCAAATTGATTTCCGACGCCTGCTTCTTTTCAGGGTTGGTGAAAATAGAAACGCACGACGATCAGGGCAGGCCGCAGGAGCGGTGGCGGCCCAGAGCCGTCTACCACTACATCCAGGACAACCAGCTCGAGCCCGATTTTGTGGTGGATATCACGCCGTATATCGACAGGAAAATGGAGCTGGTGCTCGCCTTCCGCTCGCAATTCTTCAACCCAGCCCTGGAGGAATTTTCCCAGGAACTAAATACCCCGATTTCCGGAAAGGATTTTCTCGATTTCCTGCGCGCCAAAAACGCCGTCTTCGGCCGCCCCGCAAGCTTCTCCTTCGCCGAGGGCTTTCAGGTGGGGCGCACGCCGGGGGTTACTGATCTGTTTGATCTCTTGTAAAAACGTTTATCGTTGACGTCAACGATAAACGATCGACGATAAACGAAATAAATCAGGTGTCCTGATTTTTCTTCCCCTTCCTGCTCCCTTCATACAATTCGAATTTGAGAAACTTGCAGGGAATGGAGCCGTTGAGCAGGGCGATGCGGCGCGAGGGCCGCAAGCCGATGGCGTGCATGGCCTTTTCGTTGGAGGAGAGCACCCATGCCTGGAATCCGCTGAAGCGGTGTTTGAGGGTGGCGCCGATCATTTTGTAGAGTTTTTCAATTTCGGCTACTTCCATGCGCTCGTTGTAGGGCGGGTTGAGAATGGCAATGCCCGTTTCATGCGGCATGGGACATTCGTCCATCCATGCTTTTTTGAAGCGGATCAGTTGCTCCAGTCCTGCTTTTTCAGCATTTCCCTGCGCCATCCGCACGGCGTTGGGGTGGCTGTCGGAGCCGAAGATGAGGGGAATGTCCGTTTTTCTTTTTTCCCAGGCCTGCTGCCGCACCTGTTCCCAAAGCCCGGCGTCGAAATCCTTCCATTTGAGGAATCCGAATTGGCGTCTGTGCCACTGCGAGGGCGTTTGCGTGGCGATGAGGGCCGCTTCGATGGGCAGGGTGCCTGAGCCGCACATGGGGTCGACAAACGATTGCTCCCCCGTATAGCCCGCGAGCCTGAGCATGCCCGCGGCCAGGACCTCGTTGAGCGGCGCAGGGCCCGTCTGTTCGCGGTACCCGCGTTTGAACATGGGCTCGCCGGAACTGTCGAGCGAGATTGAGCACTCGTCTTCCCGGATATGCACATTGATGAGCAGGGAAGGGGACTTGAGGTCGACGCTGGGCCGCTGCCCGAAGTGGTCGCGCAATTGGTCCACGATGGCGTCTTTGGTCTTGAGCGCCACGTAGTGGGAGTGGTTGAAATAGTTGGAATGGACCACTCCTTCCACAGCCAGCGTGTCGCTGGGCGAAAGGAAAGGCCGCCAGTCGAACTCTTTGACGCCCTGGTAGAGTTCCTTTTCCGTTTTGCAGCGGAAGGAATGGATGGGCGTCAGGATGCGGAGCGCCGTGCGCAATTCGAGGTTGGCGCGGTACATCAGTTCCTGGCCTCCTTCGAAGCTGACGGCCCGGATGAGGGGTTCGACGGCTTCGGCGCCTATCCCTTGCAGCTCTTCGGCCAGCACGGCCTCCAGGCCCTGAACGGTTTTAGCGATCCATTTCATTTTATCCCATGGCGCACTTGCCTGCCGCGGCGAAGACGAAGAGCCAGGCTATGCCTTTGAGCAGGAAGAACATGAACCCCGCCACGCCCATTCTCTTGAGCCAGAGGGTGAATTTGGAAGAATTTTTATCCATTTGCATTAAACTTGAAATACGCCTACGTTAAATGGTTCTACTGGGGCGTGGTTGGCCGCGGCGATGCCCGTGGAGATAAACTCCCTGGTTTCGCGCGGGTCTATGATGGCGTCGACCCACAGCCGCGAGGCGGCGTAGTAGGGAGTCGTTTGGTGGTCATAGCGGTTCTTGATCGCGTCGAGCAGCCTTTTCTCGTCCTCTTTGCTCAGTTCTTCGCCTTTTGATTTAAGCGTGGAGACCTGAATTTGAAGCAGTACCTGCGCAGCCTGGTCGCCGCCCATGACGGCGAGGCGGGCGGAAGGCCAGGCAACGATGAGTCTGGGGTCGTAGGCCTTGCCGCACATGGCGTAGTTGCCTGCTCCGAAGGAGTTGCCCATGATGACGCTGAACTTGGGCACCGTCGAGTTGGCCACCGCGTTGACCATCTTGGCGCCGTCCTTGATGATACCGCCGTGTTCGGAACGCGTTCCGACCATGAACCCGGTCACATCGTGGAGGAAAACAAGCGGGATGCGTTTTTGGTTGCAATTCATGATAAATCGCGCCGCCTTGTCGGCCGAATCGGAATAAATGACGCCGCCGAACTGCATTTCGCCCTTGGCGGTTTTCACTACCTCGCGGTTGTTGGCCACGATGCCCACTGCCCATCCGTCGATGCGGGCATAGGCGCAAATGATGGTCTTTCCGTAGTCTTTTTTGTAAAATATCAGTTTGGAATCGTCGACCAGCCGCTTGAGCACCTCGACGGTGTTGTAGGGCTTGGCAGGGTTTTCCGGGATAAATTGAAGCAAGTCCGCGGGGTCGTCCTTGGGCTGGCGGGACTCGATGCGGTCGAAGCCCGCCGATGCCGGCGCCCCGATCTTGTCCATCAGGTCGCGGATGGTGTCGAGGCACTCCTTGTCGTCTTTCGATTTGTAGTCGCAGATGCCCGATATTTCGGTCTGGGTGGTGGCGCCGCCCAGGGTTTCCTTATCGACTTCTTCGCCGATGGCGGCTTTGACGAGGTAGGGGCCTGCCAGAAAAATGGAGCCGGTTTTATCGACGATCAGGGCTTCGTCTGACATAATGGGCAGGTAAGCTCCGCCCGCCACGCAGCTGCCCATAATGGCGGCGATCTGCGGGATGCCCATGCTCGACATGCGGGCGTTGTTGCGGAAGATGCGCCCGAAGTGTTCTTTGTCGGGAAAAATTTCGTCCTGCATGGGCAGGAATACGCCGGCGCTGTCTACCAGATAGATGATAGGCAGGCGGTTTTCCATGGCGATTTCCTGTGCGCGCAGATTTTTCTTTCCGGTGATGGGGAACCAGGCGCCGGCTTTGACCGTGGCGTCGTTGGCCACGATGACGCACTGCCTGCCTGCTACCCAGGCGATGACGACGACGACGCCGCCGGCGGGGCAGCCGCCGTGTTCTTCGTACATTTCAAACCCGGCGAAAGCGCCCACTTCGAAGACCGGACGGTCTTTGTCGGCGAGGTATTCGATCCGCTCGCGGGCGGTCAGTTTGCCCTCCTGGTGTTGTTTTTCAATTTTGCTTTTGCCCCCGCCCAGCATGATCTTGTCAAGGCGGTGTTGCACCTGGTGGAGCAGCAATTTGTGGTGGTCTTCGTTGCGCGAGCGCTCGATATCTGTTTTGGTCATAAGTATGGCATTCGTTTAGGGCCGGCAAGATACAAAAAGGACGGCACTCAGGGCCGGAAGGTATAGGCGTAGGTATCGGAATAACCTTCGTAGTAGCCGTCGAGGATCACTTCGGCCCCGCCTTCCTGCATCAGGCGGATGGCTTCTGTCCTTGTCTTGACGCGTTTGCCGTTGACATGGGTGATGACGTAGCCGGGTTCCATCTGCGTTTCTTCAATGGTGCTGAAGCGGTAGACGCTCACGACGATGACGCCGGGTTTGCCCAGGCGCTTGAGCTCGTCTTCCGCCAGGTCGCGCAGTTCGAAACCCAGGGTGCGCAGGTAGGCGTCTTCTTCGGTGTTGCCGGTATTAGTGGAAGCGAAGGCGTCTTGCAAGACCACCTCCACTTTTTCGGTTTTTCCCTTCCGGAAAAATTCGATGGCGATTTTGTTGCCGGGGCGGTGGCGGGCGATGAGTTCCTGCAATTCCGGCATGCTGTGCACCCTGCGCCCGTTGACCTTGGTGATGACGTCGCCGCGCCGGATACCGGCCTTATAGGCCCCTCCGTCGGAGGTCACGCGGTTGACATACACCCCATAGCCCGGGCTGATGCCCAGTTCTTCGATGAGGGCGTTGCTGAGGTCTTCGATGCCCACGCCCAGGATGCCGCGCTGCACCTGCCCGAAATCGCGCAGGTCGCTAATCACCTTGTACACCAGGTTGGAAGGCACGGCGAAGGAATAGCCCTCATACCTGCCCGAGCGGGTGATGATGGCGGTGTTGATGCCGATCAGGTCGCCCCGGGTGTTGACCAGGGCGCCGCCGCTGTTGCCGGGGTTGACGGCCGCGTCGGTCTGGATAAAAGATTCGATGCTGTATTCGCCTTCCAGGATGTCGATATTGCGGCCTTTGGCGCTCACGATACCCGCCGTGACGGTCGATTCCAGGTTAAAAGGATTGCCCACGGCCAATACCCATTCTCCGATCCTGACCGAATCGGAGTTGCCAAACTCGATGTGGGGCAGGTCGGCAGCATCGATCTTGAGCAGGGCAAGGTCGGTGGTGGGGTCGGTGCCTATCAGCTTCGCCTTGAACTCTCTTTTGTCGAAGAGGGTGACCCCGAAAATATCCGCTTCTTCCACCACGTGGTTGTTGGTCACCACATAGCCGTCGGAGGAGATGATCACGCCTGAGCCGGTGGAAATGCCGCTGTGATAGCGGCGCAGCCAATGCCTGTTCTCAGCCTGGATGTTGACCACCGAGGTGATGGCGCGCTCCGCGGCGCCGGAGAACTGCGTCGGAGTGGTAGGCGTGAAGAAAGCCGGAGAAACTGGCAGGGAACTTTCACCCGAAGGCGAGACCAAACCTGAATAGGGATCCTTCGCGGGCATTACATTTTCACGAACCATTATTTCCTGCCTGGGCATGAAATAGTGGTAGATCGCCACCGCTATCACGGCGCTCAGCAGGGAAGTCAGCGCCATCCATGCGTATTGCTTCATGAGGAAGTTTGCTTTTTGTTTTATACTAAACGCAAATTCATCACAAAAGATGAAGCCGATCGGCTTAAATTTGCGGCATAAGCCGATACCTATGTCAGAAAAAAAATCATTCTTCGACGATCCGCCTTCCGCGAGCGGCAATATCTGGGGTTGGAAATTCTCCATGATCAGCCTGGTCATCATCCTGCTTTTCGCCGCCCTGGCCTATTTCCGCTGGGTGCAGGTGGGCAAGCCCTCCATGCGCGAAGCGCCTCCCACCGAACAATCCACCACCCCACCACCCCAATAACCCAACAACCCATGTTCCCATTCTATAAATACCACGGCGCCGGCAACGACTTCATCATGGTCGACCACCGGGCGGGCTTTTTCTTCGACCTCGACGACAAAGTCCTCATCCGGCATTTGTGCGACCGGCATTTCGGCATCGGGGCCGACGGGCTCATTTCGCTGGAGCTCGCCCCTGATGCCGATTTCAGGATGCGCTACTTCAACGCCGACGGGGGGGAGGGCAGCATGTGCGGCAACGGAGGTCGCTGCGCCGTGGCCTTCGCCCACCAGGCGGGCATCCAAAAGACCCATTTCCATTTCCTGGCCGCTGACGGCATGCATGAGGCGTTTCTGAGGGAGCAGGGCTGGGTGGAGTTGAAAATGGGAAATGTCACTGCGGTAGAGCAGGGCGACGGTTTTTACTTCCTCGACACCGGCTCGCCCCACTACGTCGAATTCGTCGGCGACGTATCGGCTGTAGATGTTTGCGGGCGCGGGCGCGCGATCCGCTACAACGAGCGCTTCCGGGAGAAGGGCACGAACGTGAATTTCGTCGAAGACCAGGGCGAGGGCATCGCCGTGGCTACCTACGAGCGCGGCGTGGAAGACGAAACCCTGGCCTGCGGCACCGGAGTCACCGCCTCCGCCCTGGCCGCTTTTCTCAAAAGAGGACAGTCGCAGGAAGGCGAAGTCCGCATACCCGTCAAAGCGAAGGGCGGCAATCTGGAGGTGCGCTTCCGCCGCTCACCGCGCGGGTTTGAGCAGATATGGCTGTGCGGGCCTACGGAGTCAGTTTTTGAAGGGAAATGGTGGTGAAAAGGTGAAAAGGGTAAAAGGAGTTCAAATTGGCGAAGCCAATTTGCGTCTTTTTCACCTTTTCACCTTTTCACCTTTTCACCTTTTCACCCTTCCTCCATCTCCATCTTGGCCCCCAGCAACTCGCTGTAAGCATGCCGGTTATTGACGCGCAGGGCCACTTCGAGGCCGGTATTATAGGCCTCCAGGGCTTTTTCAAGGTCTTCTGATTTTACATACAGTTTCCCCAGGTGGTAATAGAGCCCGACGTAGTTGGGGTCTGACTCGCGCAGCTGCAGGTAGTAGCCGAGGGCCTGCCTGTCGTCACCCAGGGTTTCGTATTCCTTGGCGAGGGCGAAGAGCAGGAAGGAGTCGCCCGGGGTGGCCTGGTGAAGTTGGAGGAGTTGGGTGAGTCGGGACATTGGTTTAATTTTCTTTCATCGACAAATTAACCCTTTTTCGCTGTATATCCACATCCAGCACCCGGACCATGACTTCCTGCTGCAGGGACACCACGTCGGCGGGGTTTTTGACGAATTTATCCGCCAGTTGGGAGATGTGCACCAGGCCGTCCTGCTTGACGCCAACGTCGACGAAGGCGCCAAAGTTGGTGATGTTGGTGACGATGCCGGGCAGCAGCATGCCGGGACGCAGGTCTTCGATGGTGTGCACTTCGCGCGAGAACTCGAACACATGCACCTCGCCCCGGGGGTCGAGCCCCGGTTTGCTGAGTTCCTTGAGGATGTCGGTGATGGTGGGCAGGCCCACCGTGCCGCTGACGTAGCGCTTGGGGTCTATTTTTTTCTGCAGTTCCGGTTTGGAGATCAGCTCTTCGATGGTGCAGCCCAGGTCGGCGGCCATGCGGGCAACGATGGGGTAGCTCTCCGGGTGCACGGCCGTGTTGTCGAGCGGGTGGCTGCCGCTGCGGATGCGCAGGAAGCCGGCGCTCAGTTCGAAGGCTTTGTCGCCCATGCGGGGCACTTTTTTGAGCTCTTCGCGCGAGCGGAAGGCGCCGTTTTCGGATCGGAAGCTGACGATGTTTTGCGCCAGGGCGGGGCCGAGGCCGGATACGTAGGTCAGCAGGTGTTTACTGGCGGTATTGACGTTGATGCCCACGCTGTTGACGCAGCTTTCCACCACGCGGTCGAGGCTTTCGCGCAGCTGCACCTGGTTGACGTCGTGTTGGTACTGCCCCACGCCGATCGACTTGGCGTCGATCTTGACCAATTCGGCCAGGGGGTCCATCAGGCGGCGGCCGATCGAGACGGCGCCGCGCACGGTGAGGTCGTGGTCGGGGAATTCTTCCCGCGCCACCTCTGAAGCCGAGTAGATCGAGGCGCCGCTTTCGTTGACCATAAAGACCGGCACTTTGGCGGCGAAGGGGGCGGCGCGGAGCAGGGAGACCGTCTCCCGCCCGGCGGTGCCGTTGCCCACGGCGATGGCGTCGAGTTTGTATTGCTCAACCAGTTTGGTCACCGAAGCCAGCGATTCGTCGGCTTTTGACTGGGGCGGGTGGGGGAAGATGGTGGAATTGTAGAGCAGGTCGCCGTATTCGTTGATCACCACCACCTTGCAGCCCGTGCGGAAGCCGGGGTCTATGCCCAGCACGCGCTTCTGGCCCAGGGGGGGCGACATGAGCAGCTGCCGCAGGTTTTCGGCGAAGACGTCGATGGCCTCCTTGTCGGCTTTTTCTTTGGAAGAATTGCGGAATTCCGTCTCGATCGAGGGGGCCAGCAGCCGCTCGTAGCCGTCGTGGATCGCGGTTTTCACCTCCGAAGCGCAGGGGCTGATGGGCACGAGGTACATGCGTTCGAGGTTGTAGAGCACCTCTTCCGCTTCGGGTTCGATGAGCAGGCGCAGGAAGCCTTCCTCTTCGCCGCGGCGCATGGCGAGCAGGCGGTGGGAGGGGCACTTGGCCAGGGGTTCTTCGAACTGGAAATAGTCGCGGTATTTGGCGCCTTCCTCTTCTTTCCCCTTGACCACTTTGGAGCGGATCGTCGCATTTTTGCGAAAATAGAAACGCACCTTGTTGCGCGCTTTCTCGTCTTCGTTGACCCATTCGGCGATGATATCGCGGGCGCCTTGCAAGGCGTCTTCAACGGTCGGCACTTCTTCAGTGATATAGGCCTGGGCCAGCTCTTCGGGCCGGGATTTGGTCTGTTTGAAAATGGCCTGGGCCAGGGGTTCGAGGCCTTTCTCGCGCGCTACGCTCGCGCGGGTCTTGCGCTTGCGCTTGTAGGGGAGGTAAAGGTCTTCGAGTTCGGTGGGGTCATAGCACTGCTCGATGCGCTTGCGCAGCTCTTCTGTCAGCTTGCCTTGTTCTTCAATAGAGGAGAGGACGAAGGTTTTGCGTTCCTCCAGCTCTTTGAGCTTTTTCCACTGCTGCTGGATCTCGGCGACCTGCACTTCGTCGAGGGAGCCCGTACGCTCCTTGCGGTAGCGGGATATGAAGGGGATGGTGGCCCCTTCTTCGAGCAGCTCAATGGTATTTCGCACGGAAGATTCCGGCAGTTGGAGGGTTTGGGCTATGAGTTTATGGGTGATCATAGTATGGGTGAAGGGTGAAGAGTGAAGGGTGAAGAGTGAAGAGTGAAGGGGGCGTCTCTTCACCCTTCACTCTTCACTCTTCACCCCTGAATTTAAATTTCCGGAAACCGTTGTGGATCAGCTTCCCGCATCAGTTCATAGACCGTTTCGAACACATCCTCCGCGCTGGGTTTGGAGAAATAGTCGCCATCGGAGCCGAAGGGGGGGCGGTGATCGCGGGCGGCGAGGGTGCGGGGCGGGGAGTCGAGGTATTGGTAGCCGCCCTGCACTTCGAGCACTTCGCGCATCATAAAGGCGGTAGCGCCGCCAGGCACGTCTTCGTCCATGAAGACGATGCGGTTGGTCTTTTTGAGCGACTCGACGATTCGGTGTTCGAGGTCGAATGGCAGGAGGGTCTGCACGTCGATGAGTTCGACGGAGATGCCTGCTTTTTCGAGCCATTCGATGCCGGCCTGTGCGATGCGCACGCAGGAGCCGTAGGTGACGAGGGTGACGTCGGCGCCTTCCCTGAGCACTTCGGGCACGCCGAGGGGTACGGTGAACTCAGTCAGGTTGTCGGGCATGCGTTCCTTGAGGCGGTAGCCGTTGAGGCATTCGATGACCAGGGCCGGGTCGTCGGATTGGAGCAGGGTGTTGTAGAAACCTGCAGCCTGGGTCATATTGCGGGGCACGCAGATGTACATGCCGCGCAGGGAGCCCAGGAGCATGCCGAGCGGGGAGCCGGCATGCCAGATACCTTCGAGCCGGTGGCCGCGGGTGCGGATGATGACGGGCGCCTGCTGGATGCCGTCGCTGCGGTAGCGCAGGGTGGCCAGGTCGTCGCTGAGCGGTTCGAGGCCGTAGATGAGGTAGTCGAGGTACTGGATTTCGGCGATGGGGCGGAAGCCGCGCATGGCCAGGCCGATGGCTTGCCCCATGATGGTCCACTCCCGGATGCCGGTGTCGAAGATGCGTTCTTCGCCGTATTTGGCCTGCAGGCCAGCGAAGCCCTGGTTGACGTCGCCGATCTTGCCGACGTCTTCGCCAAAGGCAACGAGGTAGGGATTGGAGGAGAATTGGTGGTCGAAAAAGGCGTTGAGCACCTCGTAACCATTCTTCACGGACGATTCTTCGGTAAAGATTGCGGGCACTGCGGGTACTTTGAGCGCCGCGTGTTGAGAAGCGCTATAGAGGTGGGTGTGGTAGCGTTCGTGCGATTTTTGCGCCGCTTTTTCCACCCAGTCTTTGATCTCGTTGCGTACGGGGTGTTCTATCCCGGCGGTAGCGAAGAGGGCCCTTTTGGCGTTTTGGACCAATTCGGCGAAGAGGGGGTTGAGCAGGTTCTTCAGTTCGCGGTGCAGGGCGCCCAGTTCGGCGTTGCCGGGCAGGGCTGCCTCCAGTTGGGAGTAGAGTCCGTCGATGTGGGCCATATCCTGCTGCACAGGCATTTTATAGGCTTTCCAGGCGCGGTCGCGGCATTCGCGGGCGTAGGTTTTGGCTTCTTTCTCCAGTTTATCGAGGTCTTCCGCGGTGGCGATGCCTTCTGCGATCATCCACTCGCGCATTTTGCGGATGCAGTCGTGTTCGTGTTCCCACTGGAGGCGTTCGGGCGACTTATACCGTTCGTGGGAGCCGGAGGTGGAGTGTCCTTGGGGTTGTGTGACTTCCTGGATGTGGAGCAGTGCGGGGATGTGGGTTTCGCGCACTTTGGCGATGGCTTTGTCGTAGAGTTGGCAGAGGGCGGGATAGTCCCATGCCTTACACGTATATATATCGATGCCTTCTTCGGAGTCGGTGCGTTGGAAGCCGGCGAGGGCTTTGGAGATGCTTTTTTTGATGGTCTGGTAATCGATGGGCACGGAGATGCCGTAGCCGTCGTCCCAGACAGACACGGCCAGGGGTGCCTGGAGCACGCCGGCTGCGTTGAGGGTTTCCCAGAAGACGCCTTCGGAGGTGGAGGCGTCGCCGATGGTGGCGAAGCAGACTTCGTTGCCATTTTCGGAGAAGGGGGAGCCGGACCGAAGCTCTGGGATATTGCGGTATTTTTTGGAAGCCAGAGCCAGGCCGAGGGAGCGCGCCATTTGTCCGGCGGTGGGCGACATATCGGCCGACATGTTGTACTGCTCGGTGTGGGTGGTCCAGGCGCCGGAGGCGTCGATGGTGGGAGAAGCGTAGTGGCTGTTCATTTGCCTGCCGCCGGAGAAGGGGTCATTGTCGCAGTCGGCGTAGAGTTGGGCGAAGAAGTCCTCGACGGAGGAGAGGCCGAGGGCGAAGAGGAGGGTTTGGTCGCGGTAGTATCCGGAGCGCCAGTCGCCTTTTCGGAAGGCTTTGGCCATGGCGACCTGCGGCACTTCTTTGCCATCGCCGATGATGCCGAATTTGGCTTTGCCGGTGAGCACTTCTTTCCTGGCCAGCAAGCTCGCTTCACGGCTGATGCAGCAGATGCGGTAGTCGTGGATGACCTCTTGTGCATAGGCTTCTGCGGGGCTCTTGGCAAGCGGATTTTCCAGCATGATTGATTAGTTGTTTGGTTTTATCTGGTAGAATATTTCAAAAAAAACACAGGAAAAGAATATCGTATCAAAAGGCAGATAGACTTCGCTGCAAAGATACGAATTGTTTGGAAAATCCAGGTTTTGGCAGCCTTGAGGGCCTGGGATTTGCAAATATACGGATAAAGGGATATCATTAACAACTCATTAACCTCGGGTGGTATGGCGGGCGGTTTTATCTGTCATCATTAATCTGTACTTTTGTTTCGTTCATAAACAAAAACCTACCAGGAAATGAAAAAACTGTTCTTTGCCCTTACATTGACTGTATTGTCCGCCGGTTGGATGTCTGCTCAGGTAAACGCCACTGTTGCGCCTGCGGATGTGAATGGCCCGGTAATGACTTTGGATGCCGCTGAAGTTGACTACGGCAAGGTCGAGCAGGGATCTGATCCCTATCGCGTATTCAAGTTCACCAACACGGGCAAGGCTCCGCTGGTTATCGAAAACGCCAAGGCCAGCTGCGGTTGCACGGTTCCGAACTATCCCAAAGAGCCCATCGCTCCGGGCGAATCTGCTGAGATCAAAGTTCGCTACGACACGAACCGCATCGGCAAATTCACCAAGACGATCACGCTGACCACTAATGAAGCCGTTCAGACCCGCACCCTGCGCATCTCCGGCGAAATTTTTGCCAAGCCGACCGAACCGGCAGGCGTACCGGCCAGCACGGGAGGGTTCAATAACTAATCCTCTCTTCCGAGGCTGAAAAAGCCCCTCCAGGCGTGCCAGGAGGGGCTTTTTCTTTGGCGCCGGCGCCAAAAAGAAAACCCTTGCTTCTGGTGAAGCAAGGGCCTCTAACCCAAACAAATAAACACAAAAACTACTTTTTAAGTACTGCAAAAATAATGAATTCTCCGGATATAGCAAACCATATCTCAAAAAAAAGAGGCGACAGATTGGCGCGCCATTTTGACGCATGCGCCAAGAACCTTTCCCCGGGGCGTTTATTGACCTTCAATGCTATGGGAGCATTTTTTCGAGTATTCCTGCAAGGTTGACCTAGTAATGTGTTGACGATCAAAATCATCCTTTTTTTGATGAGAGAAAGTCGTTTTTCCATCTCTTGCTTACAAAAAAAGGCGCTTTTAGTTTATAAAAAAAAATATACGACATAGTAAAACGCTTACATTTTCTCTTTGGGAAAAAATGCTCAACTTTGTAGTCCTCCTCGCATAGGAAGCGAATCTACTTCATTTTACTTCGTTTTCGCGTGGATGATCCTTGTGGACAAACACGCCTTCCAACATCTTACTGATACTAAACCAGGCAACAGGGCACTAGCACTGTAAACTAGTGTATTTTTTCACCTTTAGCGCAATGGAGAATGGTTAGGGACCATGCTACCGTATGGGATAGCTGTCTGCAGACTATCCGCAAGAATGTCAACTCCCAGAGTTTCAAAACCTGGTTTGAGCCGATCAAGCCTGTAAGGCTCGTGGAGAATGCCTTGACCATTCAAGTTCCCAACAAATTCTTCTACGAATGGCTGGAAGAACACTACGTGGCATTGCTGAAGATGACCATCCGCAAGGAACTCGGCGATAAAGGCCGGCTGGAGTACCAGATCCTGATGAACCAGGCCGAGGAGCAGCGCCGCCGCGTCAAGGTTCCCGTGCTGCAGGGGGCCAACGGCGAGCCCTCCGGTCCGCACGACGGCTATGGCCCCGGGATGGTCGACGCCCAGTACATCAAAAACCCCTTCGTCATCCCCGGTATCAAAAAGGTGCGGATCGACCCGCAGCTCAACACCCATTATACTTTTGAGTCCTTTATCGAGGGCGACTGCAACCGCCTTGCCCGCTCCGCCGGTATCGCCGTGGCCCGCACCCCGGGCGGCACCGCCTTCAATCCCCTGATCATCTTCGGCGACGTAGGACTGGGCAAAACCCACCTGGCCCACGCCATCGGCAACGAAGTCATCGCCAGGAACCCCGACAAACAGGTGCTCTACGTCTCGTCCGACAAGTTCACCAATCAGATCATCGAGTCGATCCGCAACAACGCGGTCAACGATTTTGTCAATTTCTACCAGCTGGCCGACGTGCTCATCATCGACGATGTGCAGTTCCTGGCCAACAAGATCAAGACCCAGGAAATTTTCTTCAATATTTTCAACCAACTCCACCAGCAAGGGAAACAGATCATCCTCACCTCCGACCGCCCGCCCAAAGACCTCGAAGGCATGGAGGAGCGCCTGATCTCCCGCTTCAAGTGGGGCCTATCCGCCGACTTACAGGTACCAGATTTTGAAACCCGCATGGCCATCCTCGAAGCCCGCATGGGCCGCGAAGGGGTGGACCTGCCGCAGAGCGTGCTCGAGTTCATCTGCTACAACATCCGCAACAACATCCGCGAACTCGAAGGCGTGCTCATCTCCATGATCGCCCAGTCTTCCCTCAACCGCCGCGAGATCGACCTCGACCTGGCGAAGGAAGTGGTCAAGAACTTCGTCACCGAGATCAACAAGGAGATCACCATCGAATTCATCCAGCAGCTCGTCGCCGACCACTTCAGCGTGCCGGTCGACAAGCTGGCCGGCGAAACCCGCAAACGCCAGATCGTCATCGCCCGCCAGCTGTCGATGTACCTGGCCAAAAACCTCACCGACAAGTCACTCAAGTCCATCGGCGAGCGCTTCGGCGGCCGCGACCACTCCACCGTCATCTACTCCTGCAAAACCGTGCAGGACCTGCTCGACACCGATATGATCTTTAAAGAAACGGTGGCGGAACTGGAGAAGAAGATCAGGCTGTCGCTTAATGAGAAATAGTTTATAGTTTAGAGTTTAAAGTGTATTTCACTCTCCACTCTAAACTATAAACTTTTCTTTCAACAAAGGTGTTTCCCATCTCATACAAACACCGATAAAAATGCCATTACGCGCGCTGGCGGTCATCGCCGTTCTTTTCACCATCCTCTTTTTGCTGGATCTGTATGTTTTTCAGGGGGTTAAAACCCTGACGACCTCCTGGCAGAGCAACCTGTTGCGCAGCCTCATGCACTGGGGGTACTGGATCGTCAGTCTGGGTCTGCCAGGGTTGATGATGCTGGCCCTGTTCACCCTCGACCGCTCCCACGGTTTTCCGCCGCTGGTGACTACCACGGCCAGTCTGTTCGTTACCCTCCTGGTCACCAAGATCGTCTTCGTCGGCGTGCTGATGGGCGGCGATGTGTTGCGGGTGGCTGAGGGCGCCGTGAAATGGATCGGGGGCGGGGGAGAAGAAACCGCTTTCATGCCCGAACGGCGGCGCATCGTCAGCCAGCTGGCACTGGGCCTCGCCGCCATACCGTTCGCCTCTTTCCTCTACGGCATTACCAAGGGGAAATACAACTACAAAGTGCACCGCCACACCGTATTTTTCAAAGACCTTCCCGAGGCCTTCGACGGCTTCACCATCACCCAGATTTCCGACGTGCACTCGGGCAGCTTCGACGATCCCGATGCCGTGCGCCGCGGGGTGGAGATGGCCCAGGAGCAGGGTTCCGATCTCTTCGTCTTTACGGGCGACCTGGTCAACAACGTGGCCACGGAGTTTGAACCTTATGAGGAAATGTTCAGGGGGATTACCGCGCCCTACGGCAAGTATTCCATCCTTGGCAACCACGATTACGGCGACTATGCGCAGTGGGATACTATTGAAGACAAGCACGCCAACCTGGAGCGCCTGCACAGGCTTCATGCCGGCGCGGGCTTCCGCCTCCTGCTCAACGAACATGTCGAGATCGAAAAAGACGGCGAGAAGATCGCGTTGCTCGGCGTGGAGAACTGGGGCAAGGGCTTCGCGCAGTACGGCGACCTCGGCAAGGCCCTGCAGGGCGTAGACCCCACGGCCTTCAAAGTGTTGCTCTCGCACGACCCCACGCACTGGGACGAGCAGGTGAAGAAACACGACACGCCGATCCACCTCACCCTCGCTGGCCACACCCACGGCATGCAGATGGGCGTGGAGATTCCCGGCGTCATCCGCTGGAGTCCGAGCCAGCTGCGCTACAAGAAGTGGGCGGGCATCTACGAGGAGGCAGACCGCATCCTGCACATCAACCGCGGCTTCGGCTTCCTGGGCTTTTCGGGCCGGGTGGGGATCTGGCCGGAGATTACGGTTTTGGAGTTAAAGAAGGGGTAAAAGCACAGTGTAATACTATGCTTGATATGTACTTTTTCCTTGTTGAAAAAGTACCAAAAGAACAAGGCTGTCGCTGCTTTGCCTAAAACCGGCTAAGGCCGGATGGTTTTCATTCTGCACTATTTTACTTGGGAAGTTATTCACATAACGATCCTTAGTATTGTTCCGGAAATTAATTCCGGATTTGGGGTGGCTCTTTTGTAGTGTCGAAGTCCTCTTCGACACACGCCAGGTGCAAAGGCACAATGTCATATTTAACCTGACCATGTACTTTTTCCTTGTTGAAAAAGTACCAAAAAAACAAGGCTGTCGCCGCTTTGCCTAAAACCGGCTTTCATTTCGCCGGGCTGGCTAAACTCGCACGGACTGTTGAAGGGAAGCACTGAGTTCGTTTTGCTCAAACAGTAGCCAGCCTGCATCCGGTCTTCAGCAGATTGCACATCGGAGGGGGCTTCATTCCAGCCGGTTTCTTGACGGCAAACCGGCTAAGGCCGGATGGAAACACCCCCGTGCTCATGAAATCGGGAAATTATTTTTGAAACGATCCTAAAGAATAAAAAAGGCTTGGAAGCAACCTTCCAAGCCTTCGTCGGGGTAGCAGGATTCGAACCTGCGGCCCCCTGCTCCCAAAGCAGGTGCGCTAACCGGACTGCGCTATACCCCGGAAAGAACAAAGCCGGCTGGAAGGCCGGCTCCGTTCTTTTGGCGGTGAGAGCGGGATTCGAACCCGCGGTACCAGTTTCCCAGTACGACAGTTTAGCAAACTGTTGGTTTCAGCCACTCACCCATCTCACCAGCTCGGCTGAATTGCTTTTCAATTGGGATGACAAAAGTAGGAATCCTTCTTAGTTTATGCAATACCCTTTGAAAAAAAACCGGAAGCCTTTTCGCTTAGTTCCCTATTGCTATTGATAATTGGAAGAATTGCCTATTTTAAACCCTCGAAATTCTTCCCCATGAAACTAACGACCCTAACGCTCCGCAAATCGCTCAACAAAGCCTTTCTGAAAGAACCCGTGCAGCGGGCCGATATCGAACGCTTCAAGGCGGGCTTTAAGACCCTGCTCGACCGCCTCGACGCCGATGAGAGCGAGGAGAACGCCAAAACCCACCTGCGCGATTTCCTCAACGATACCTGGTATAAGGACCAGCACCTGGTCGCCACCAAAGGACGCACCGACCTGGTGATCCATACCGAAAACAAAAGCTCCAGTCCTGCGGGGGTGCTCTTCGAGGTGAAACGCCTGAAAAATACAGCGGAGATGATCTCTGCTGCCAACCCCAACCTCAAAGCGCTGCACGAACTGGTCCTCTACTTCATGGAGGAGCGCACCCAGCACCACAACACCGATATCAAATACCTCATCGCCACCAACTTCGAGGACTGGTACGTCTTCGACGCGGCGGAGTTCGAGCGGGTTTTTTACAAGAACAAAACCTTTCTCAAAGACTTTGAAGACTGGAAGGCGGGACGCAAAACCCAAGCTACCAACGACTTTTTCTACCATGAAATCGTCAAACCCTTCGTGGCCGCAAGCCATGAAACCCTGAACGCCACCCATTTCCGGCTCTCCGACTTCGAAAAACCCCTGCTCGACGAGGACCCCGGCAACGACAAAAAGCTCATACCGCTCTACAAGGCCCTTTCGCCGACCCACCTGCTGCGCCTGCCATTCGCCAACGACTCCAATACCCTCGACAAGGGCTTTTACGGCGAGCTACTGCACCTCATCGGACTGGAAGAGGCCAAGGAAGGCAGCAAAAAGGTGATCAGGCGCAAGGCGGGCAAAGACCGCCACCCGGGCGCCCTGCTCGAAAATACCATCGCCACGCTGGAAGCCGAAGACCGCCTGCGCAACGTGCCCAAGCTCACGACATACGGCGATGGCAAAGAGGAACAGCTCTACAACGTGGCCCTCGAGCTCTGCCTGACCTGGATCAACCGCACCCTCTTCCTCAAACTGCTGGAAGCGCAGCTGGTGCAGTACCACCAGGGCGACCCGGCCTACCGCTTCCTCAACAGCAAGCAGATTGGCGATTTCGACGAGCTCAACGAGCTGTTTTTCGAAGCGCTGGCCAAACGGCCGGAAGACCGCAAGGGCATGGCCGCCGCCAAATTCGCAAAGGTGCCGTACCTCAATAGCTCCCTGTTCGAGATCAGCGAGCTGGAGTACGACACCATCCGCATCAACAGCCTCAAGGACCGGCATACGCTGCCGCTTTACGGGCAGACGGTGCTCAAAGACAACAAAGGCAAACGCCTCTCAGGTGAGCAGAACCCGCTGGAATACCTCTTCGCCTTCCTCGACGCCTACAATTTCTCTTCGGAAGGCGGCGAGGAGATTCAGGAGCAGAACAAGACCCTCATCAACGCCTCGGTGCTCGGGCTGATCTTCGAAAAGATCAACGGCTACCGCGACGGCTCGTTTTACACCCCGGGCTTCATCACGATGTATATGTGCCGCGAGGCCCTTCGCCGGGCGGTGTTGGATCGCTTCAACGAGCAGTACGGGCTGGAATGCGAGGGCTTTTCAGACCTGCAAAACTGGGCGGGCAGCAAATACAAAACCGAGGAAGTGCTGGACATGAACCGGGCCGTCAACAGCCTGCGCATCTGCGACCCGGCGGTGGGCTCGGGCCACTTCCTGGTGTCGGCCCTCAACGAACTGGTGGCGATCAAAAGCGAACTGGGCATCCTGGCCGACACAGACGGGAAGCGGCTCAGCGCCTACCAGGCCACGGTGGAAAACGACGAGCTCATCCTGACCCATCAGGAAAGCCAGGAGCTCTTCAGCTACCGCCTGCTCAACGGCAAGGCGTCGCCCGAGGGGCAGCGTGTGCAGGAGACCCTATTCCACGAAAAACAAACCCTGATCGAAAGCTGCCTCTTCGGCGTGGACATCAACCCCAACTCGGTCAAGATCTGCCGCCTGCGGCTCTGGATCGAGCTGCTGAAAAACGCCTACTACCAGCCCGGCGGACAGCTCGAAACCCTGCCCAACATCGACATCAACATCAAGCAGGGGAATAGCCTGATCAGCCGCTTCGGGCTGGAGGAGGACCTGAGCGCCCACCTGAAAAAGAGCAAGTGGACCCTCTCCGACTACCGCATCGCCATCAGCAGCTATCAGCGGGCCACGGCAAAGGAGGAAAAACGGCAGCTGCTCGACCTGATCGAGCGCATCAAGGGCGATTTTCAGACGCATATCTACGGCAACGACCCGCGTTTCAAGCAGCTCTCTAAGCTGAAAGGCCAGCGCTACTTGCTCGAAAACAAAGCCGAGGTAGGCGACCTTTTCGAGAAATTGAAAGAAGAGGATATCGTCGGCGACCTGGCCAAAATCGACCAGAAGGTCAAGGCCCTGGAGGGCGAGATCGACGCCATTCGCAACGCGGCGGTTTATCGCGACGCCTTCGAGTGGCGGTTTGAGTTTCCGGAAGTGCTGGATGAGGAGGGAAGGTTTAAGGGGTTTGATGTGGTGATTGGAAATCCGCCGTATATCCGGCAGGAGGAAATCTCGGCGGTCAAGCCCTATTTGCAGCAACACTACGCCACCTTTGCAGGCACGGCCGACCTGCTGGTCTACTTCATCGAGCGCGGCATGGCAGTGCTGAAGGCCGGGGGACAGTTCACCTTCATCATCTCCAACAAGTTCATGCGGGCCAATTTCGGCGCGCCGCTGCGCAAGTGGCTGCAGCGGCACCGCCTGCTGGAGATACTCGACTTCGGCGACCTGCCCGTGTTCGAGGCCACGACCTATCCAAGTATATTGTCGATGCAAAAGACGGCGCCCACCGGCGAGTTCCGGGCCGCCAACATCCCCAGCCTACCTTCGGAAGATTTCGGGCTCTTTGTGGCGCAGCACCGGTTCCGGTCGTCGCAGTCCGCCCTCAGCCCCGAAGGCTGGACCCTTGCCGGCGACCAGGTGCAGCGCCTGCTCGACAAGCTCCGCAGCCAGGGCAAGCCGCTGGGAGAGTATGTCGGGGGCAAAATTTTCTACGGCATCAAGACCGGCCTCAACGAAGCCTTCGTCATCGACGCCGCCACCCGCGAGCGCCTCATCGCCGAAGACCCTCGCAGCGCCGAGGTGATCAAGCCGTTTTTGGCGGGGAGGGATATAAAGAGGTATGTGAGGCCGAGGGCGGATAAGTATTTGATCTTCGCCCGCCGCGGCATCAGGATCGAGGAATACCCCGCGATTCTCAGGCATCTGGAGCAATACAAAGACCGCCTGGCGCCCCGCCCGAAGGATTTCACCGGCAAAGACTGGCCCGGCCGCAAGCCCGGGACTTACCAGTGGTATGAGATACAGGATGCGGTGGATTATTGGGGGGAGTTTGAGCGGCCGAAGATTATTTTCCCTGACATCTCCTTAAGTGGGAACTTTACCTTGGATGCAGATGGCGGCTTTTTTGTTGTAAATACCGCCTATATTATCGTTCATGATGATCCGTTCTTATTGGGCCTATTGAACTCCAAGCTCGTAGATTTTTTCTACAGGAATCTATCGTCAGCATATCGGGGAGGATATTTGAGGTTCATATTCCAGTATGTTGTCCAGATCCCAATCTGCTATGAAGAAGCAAAAGGTGAAGAAATCAGGACGTTAGTGAACCAAATTCTGGAAAATGAATCCTCTTCACCCTTCACTCTTCACCCTTCACTCACCCAAAGTATTGACCGTTTGGTGTATGAGTTGTATGGGTTGACGGAGGGGGAGGTGGGGATTGTGGAAGCCGGGTAAGGAATTTTAGCCGATCACTGCTTTCAGGATGTCTTCATGGTATGTTCTGACCTGTCCGTAGCGCTCATCATGGGCTAAACCGGTGGGGATGTTTTTCTGGCGGCTAAGGGTTGTGGCTTGTTTGCCCCAATCCTTTGCCAGGTGAAGGGGGCAGGGGATTTTTTTAAGGCTGCAATATCCGGCGATAGTGAAATAGTGGTCATCGGCGCTGATGATTTTGGCCTCCAGTTCATCGAGGCGTTCAGCGGTTTTTTCAAGTTCCTGCCTTACTTCCTCATTGATCTTTTCCTGTTTTTCCCATTGCTCTGCCAGCAAGCGCAGTGTGGCCGCGAAGCCGGAAGGGGGGATGCCCTGGAGGCGGGTCTCACCGGTGGCAAGTAATTCATGGATGCGGTCATAGACCCATAGTTCGAAGCGAGGGCTGAGCCAGGCTGCAAATTTCAGGGCCAATTTTTCATCCATCCAGGTACCTTGAAGGCCTTCGGAGATATCGCCGCCTTTGACAATTCTTAGTACTTCCCGACCGATATTCACATCTGAATATCGCTCCTGAAGGATACCAATATATTCCCTGGTTTCCTTCAGACGCAAGAAATTGCCTACGGGCTTGTTGAATGGTTTGGCCATTTCGGTGGCGTTAATCATTTTGTTTCCATCAGCGAATTCAAAACTGATGCTTACGCCTTGGTAGTCGAATTTTGTGATCTTGCCCATAAATTGATAATGACAGGATTCAAAATTAAAAAAAATGTGTTAAATTTTAAAAATTTTATTACAATTAAGATGTTTTGTTTTAATATTTCCATACTGATATAGAGTTACACACCATGACTTATTGAAGGCTTCCTTTCCAAAATCTCAAACATTTATTACCTTGTAGAGAAGTTGTGAACGGTATAAAAAGAAACGATGAAATCAAAGCAATTGGACCGGATAACCATAGATCCCAAGGTGATGCACGGAAAGCCGTCTATTCGGAATATGCGCTTTACCGTTTCCCAAATGCTGGAGCTGATAGCCGGCGGGATGAGCTTTCAGGAAATTCTGGAAGACTATCCGTATATCGAGCTGGAGGATATCCAGGCTTGTTTGAACTATGCGGCTAAGATTGCGAGTACGAAGCAAATTTTGGCTATTGCATGAAGTTATTACTCCTGTAAAAATCTCCTGATCCGCTTCACATCCGGATGAAGGATTAAATTACCTCTTGATCTGCTCCAACAGATTCAGCACGGTCTTCGTGTTAGGGTGGTTTTCACCCAGGGAAGAGGTGAAGGTAGAAAGGGCGCGATTCAAAAGGCTTTTTGTTTCATCCCGCCGTCCCAATGAATAATAAACCATACCCAAATTTACCTGGCTGACCGCGACGGTGGGGTGAAGCTCTCCAAAGTTGTTCATCGCGGACTTGAGTGCCTGTTCGAGCAGTCGAGCGGCCTCGTCGAAACGGCCTAAGGCCTTGTACACTAAAGCCAGGTTGTTGAAAAATTTAGAGACTTCTTTTTTTGACACCCAATCTTCCGGCAATATTTCCAGGAAGCGATCGCCAAAGGGCACATAGGCGAATTTATCAACAGGGTTGTCTTTTGCCTGGTCAATTTCCAAGGCCTCTGTCAGATTTTCAATAACGGGCCCCAAATCTTCAAACGCGGGGGGCAATTGAACGAAGAACACATCCTGCAAAATGCGGTGCATTTTGTATTCCGGTTTTTCCCGGTTCTTTTGTATCCAACCCTTTGCCACCAGGCTTTGGAGGGTCCCGGTGAATCTATCCCAATCCTCTTCCTGCCCGGATGAATGACCCGTGAAAAAGGCCAGGTCGTCGAGTGAAATGAAAACGGGGGGCAGGGCGACGAACTGTTTGAGCAGCCGTTCGACTTCCGGCGTGGTTGGCGTCCATTCGAAAATGGCAAGCAGGTAGGGGAAGAGTTTTTCGATCTTTCGATTCCGGCTGTGGAGCACCGAAAGGTCCATCTTCCGGCTGATCTGCAGGCCTTGCTCCCGCAACTGGCTGACAAACCTGGCGAGGGGCTGGATCAAGCGCTCTTGCGCTGTCCGGGCCAGTAGCTCAACAGTGAGAGTGTGGCGGTCCACCAGAGAAATGATCTTTTTGGCCGCTGCTTCATCCTGGTCGAGCTTGTAGTGCTCGAAGAAGAGTTCCAGCGCCTTTTCTTCCGGCAGAAAATCCAACTCGATAGTCCTGGTGAAGCTGCCGAGGTTTTCTCTTGAAGTGATGAGCACATGCCACTGCGGAGGGTGGGGCAGGTCGTCTTTGAATGGGGTGAGCTTTTCGGTGGCGTTGTCGATGACCAGGAGCGATTTGCTATCCCCTCCCAGGTTGGTCAGTTGGTTGAGCAATATCCGGGCATCGTTTTCGGGGTCTCCGCTGGGGGAAAAGTCCAGGTTTTTCAGCAGCACCGTGTTGGCCAGCAGGCTGGTGGGCAGGTCGTCGAGTTGTTCCACCCAGGCGATGTGGGTGTATTGGTCCTGGAACCGGTTGGCGTATGCCATGGCCAGGGTGGTCTTACCCACGCCCCCCATGCCGTTGACGAGCAGTACTTTGTCGCCCGAATCCAGGGCTTTTGCCAGGTTTTCCATCTCTGCCTCCCGGCCGATGAGCCTGGTGTCGGGGCGGGGCAGGGAGGTGAGGAGGTGGGGGAGATGGCGGGCCGTTGATTCGTCAGGAGGCGCGGCCAGACTGGTATCGCCCATCTCCAGCCGGGTAATCATGTCGAGCAGGTTTTCACGAAGGGAGCTAAAAGCAGCCTGGGCCTGGTCGGAAGTAATCGTGCCTTTTAATTCTCTACGTTTCAACTCTTCATATTGCCCCTTGGCATGAAGCACCCTGTCGCGGACGGCAAAAAGGTGATGTTCACTGGCCCAGGCTGTCAGTCCATCGAACACCGTGCGGAGTTCGTCGCGGATGATAGCTTCGCGCAGGGTATCGGCGGCGGTTGTGGAAAGTGAGGGCATTAATGGCGGTGTTTGTGATTTCTCGTTTTATGGGCTGGACACCGCACTAAATATAGAAAAAAGAGGGGATAGTATTGGGAAAATGCAGGATTATGTTGCTTTTGTTTTAAAATGTTTTTAATTTCATTTTTTTATACAAAAGTATCAATCCCCATGTCCCAATCCTTCATAGAATGGACAGAGCGGGTTTGGAACCCCACCACCGGCTGCACGAAAGTGTCGCAGGGCTGCAAGTTCTGCTACGCAGAAGTGTTCGCCCGCCGCTTGCAGGCGATGGGACTGGAAAAATACGCCAATGGGTTTGAGCTGGCGCTCCATCCCGACGTCCTGGATGCGCCCCGGAAGTGGAAGCCTTCGCGCATCTTCGTCAACAGCATGTCCGACCTGTTTCATGAAGCGGTTCCGCTTTCTTATATCCAGGATGTTTTTCGCGTCATGAACGAATGCCCGCAGCACCGGTTTCAGGTGCTTACCAAACGGGCGGAGCGGCTGCAGGAGCTTTCGCCCATTCTCAACTGGACGCCCAATATCTGGATGGGGGTGTCGGTCGAAAACCAGCAGGTCACCGGCCGCATCGAATGCCTCCGCAGAACAGGCGCCTCCGTCAAATTCCTGTCGCTGGAGCCTTTGCTGGGACCCCTTCCAGGCCTCGACCTCCGCGATATCTCCTGGGTGATCGCAGGAGGCGAAAGCGGCCGCCGCGCCCGCCCGATGAAGGAAACCTGGGTGCTGGATATCCTGTCCGCCTGCCGGACGCAGAACGTGCCATTCTTCTTCAAACAATGGGGCGCCTGGGGTTCCGACGGGCTGAAGCGTAGCAAGAAAGAGAATGGCAGGCTTTTGCAGGGACGGGTTTGGGAGGAGTATCCGGAAGAGGCATCGGGGGTGGAGATTGGGGGTGTTCGCTAAGAAACCTTCTTCGGTATGGATTTCACGTTTTTGTAGAAAGAGGTGACGAGTTCCGAAAGCAAGGCATTGAGGTTGATCTTTTCCTCCTGTATCCAGAGCTTGACCTCTTCGTCAAGGGAGATTTCGGCCTTCACAACCCATTTTATTTTTCCGGTCGCCAGATCTTCGTCGGTCAGATCAGGGTCGTCACTGAAATCGATGGCGTTATCATCGTAAAATATGAGGTTGTCGGGAACGGTTACTCCGTTTTTCCTCAACAAAAAGGCATCCAGGGCTTCAATTGGAGTAGTATCAAAACGGATCTCGAAACCTTTCAAACTCTTATGGTTTTTCAGCAGATCGACAGCCTGGGCTTGGTTTATTACGGATTTTTCCATGGCTATTGGTTGAAGTATTCATCCCGTTCCTTCCTGCTGGCTTTTCGGGCTGAAATGATTCTAATCGCAGATTCTCTAAGAGTGAAAATTACAGAAAAAATCAGTCCCAAAACAGCCCCGACGGTTTTCCATCTCTCTTCACCATAATCTTTTCGCAGGTCTGGCGATGTCAATCTCTTGGTATCCCGGAAAACTTCTTTGGCATCATTGAAATCGACGCCATGTTTTTGGACGTTTTTTTGGTTTTTACCTTCGTCCCATTCGAATATCATAGCATTCTGGTTTTGGGGTCAGCGCATATATCACATAACCCGCTGTAAATAACCAGCAGTGCATCATCACATCCTGATGCAACATAACGAAATTTTCGGCAGGTTGGTTCCTGACTTCTCTGTCAAGCCCTACTCAAAATACCCCCCATACTCCCCCAAATGCGCCTTCAATTCCCCAACCGCCTCGTCGCTGCTCTCGATCCGGCCGAAGAGGTCTTTCATCGGGAATAGGTAGTTGTGCAACTGGTCGTGGGCCTCGCCCTTCATGGTGCACTGGGCGAAGATGTCCTGGAAGGCGGCCTCCAACTCCTCCCGCATGGCCTTGCGGTCTTCGGGGGTGTTGCGGCCTTCGTAGTTGGCGAGAATGGTCTGCATCTTGGCAATGCCGGCAGTGGTCTCCGGATTGGCCTGCCAGCGCTTGCCGTTGTCGAGCTCTACGGCGGCGGCGTGGCCCGTGTGGCTCTCCTGGCAGGCGGCAAAAGTGATCAGCGCTAAGAAAAGAATGATGTTTTTCATGGTTGCTACGATTTTTAATGAACAAATTTGATTAGTTTTTCCCCAACGCCTTCCGTCCCTCCTCCGTGAGCCGCTCGGGCGACCAGGGTGGGTCCCAGACCACCTGAAGGTCTAACTCGTAAGCGGGAAGGCTGCTGCGCAGAGTTTCGTACACCTGCTCGAAGATCACATCGCCCAGCGGGCAGGCGTGGGTGGTGAGGGTCATGTCGATGGCAACCCTGCGCGCCTCGGCGTCGATACGGATGTCGTAGACCAGGCCCAGATCGACGATGTTGATGCCTAGCTCGGGGTCGATGACGTTTTTGAGATAGGCTTTTATTTGGGAGGTTGAGGGAATCATAACTTTTGATTTTATTTACCGCTACGGACGCTAAGGACGCGACGAGATTGGGGCTTTGCAATCTTTGGAGGAGTACCTGGGACTGAAAACGTAGCGTCCGTAGCGTCCGTCGCGGTGAATATTTTTTTCATGGATCCTTCGGTTTGTGCCATACGATTTTGAAAATATTGTAATTGTAAAACGCCGTGGCGGCAAAAAGCGCGATGCCTGCGGCGGTAATAATACCTGTCTGTTGCAGCAGGATGCCCGCCATCAGCGCCAGGAAGCCCGCGAGGAAGAGCCAGAACTGGACGTGGGCGGCGCGCTCCGAATAGAGGTCCTTGGGCATGGGCGTTTTCCCTTTCCCCACTTTACCCCGGTACACCTTCAACCATACGATGAAGGGCAGGGTTTTGTAGGTCTGCCCCATGATCAGCGAGGTGATGAAACCGAGAAAAAGCGCGCTGCCGTAGGCGATAGCCAGGGGCATGGTAAAGCGCTCCGGACTCAGGTAGAGCAGCACCGCGGCCAGGGGCAGGAGCAGCAGCAAAAATGCCAGCGCCGACTGCCGCATGCCGATGTCGAGTTGTTTTTTCACCCGCGTGCGGAAGGCGCCCCAGAGGTACGACAGGAAGAACCCCAGGCTGCCCAATACGCCTGCCAGGCCGGCCAGGGCGCCGGGACGCCATTCCACACCCAAAGAAATCACACCCAGCAAGAGCCCGGCGTTGAGCAAATAGTAAGCCCATTGCAGCCTGCGGGTTTTCAGCTCGTGCGACACCAGAAACATGGGCAGCAACTTGCTCGCCACCCCCATGATGAGTTGGATGAACCAGCCCGCCAATCCGGCATGGGCGTGGAGTTTGAGCAGTTCCAAATGCGGCGTTTTAAGAAATGCCTCTACCAGATTGAGCGCCAGGGTGGCGCCCGCCAGCACCGTGAACAGCAGCCACAGGGCGGAGGTCAGGATGAAGTCGCGCTCGATGGAGGCCGTCTTCGAGCGGCTGCCCGTGACCATTACGTTGGCCGCAAACAACAGCACGGCAGGGATGATCAGGGCTATTGAAACGGTGAACAAATGCCCCAGTTGAAAATGCCAGAAAGCCATGGCCAGCAGCACCGCGCCCGCGCCCAGCAGCGCGAAGGCCGCCGTGGCCATCCGCTCGCTGAAGAGCTTCACCTCCATGACTACAGGGATGAGCTGGTACAGTGCCCCGAATATCACCATCGTGATCCAGCCCAGGGCCAGCAGGTGGGTCAGGGCCAGGAGTTTGGGATTGAAATAGTGGCCGATGAAGGCCTCCGGAAACAGCGCGATCAGTCCGGCGGCCGAGAGCCAGGCTAGCCCGCCGAAGATGAAGTGCGGCACGACGACGGCAGGGGAGGGGGCGTTTTGGCTGGCGATAGCTTGCATCTAGCGATGGATTAGCAGTTTGACATCCCCTTCGCCCAGATCGGCGATCCAGACCTGGTAGCCGCGCTCTTCCAGTTCGGGCAGCAGGTATTGGGGCGTTTTTTTGTGGTGCACGAAAAGGGCGTGCCCTTCGGGCAGGTCCTCCATCTCGTTGAGAATGGTCACCATGGGCAGCGGCATCTCCAGGTCGCGCACGTCGGTTTCGCGGACGCGGCCCTGGAAGGAGGCCCGCTGCGCTTCCAGCGCGTCGGGCGAGACCTTGAACAGCCAGTTTTTGCGCTGGCTCTCGGGCGCTGCTTCTCCCGTTTTCAGGAAGAAGGTGTGCACGGCCTCGCCTTCGGTTTTCACCCAGGAGGCGTAGCCCTGCCTGCCCAGTATCTTGATCAGGGGCGTGGGTTCGAAAGAGTTGACGACTTCCAGTGCGTAGCCATCAGGGACGGTTTTCAGTTTTTGCATGATGGCCTGGAAGGGGTCGGTCCCGCCTTCCAGGATGGGCCTGACGTCGAGGGTCTGCACTTTGCCGTTCTGTATGGCGGGCAGGATCAGGTCGCTGCCGCTGCCGCTGCCGGAATCCGGCTCGGGAGTTGGGGATTCCGCCCCGTTCAGCTCGAATCCGATTTGCCGCAATTTTTCGAGGATATCCTCCGGGCGGCATTTGCCGATGCGGGCGGCGTCCTGCACAGTGACGCGGGGCGCCAGCACCCTGCGCAGGATGGGGTTGCGCAGTTTGTTGAAATGCGGGTTGATGGAGGCGATGGCCTCGATGGCCCGGATGTCGTGGCGGATGATGTCTGAAATTTTGGTATGGAGGCTGATCTTCATAGCAGCTTTTTAGATTCAGTCCAAATATACATACTTTATTTAAGACAAAAAAAGCTTAATTGTCGGATAGATTTCAAAATCGTTCTTCCGATTGATGAAATGTTATTTTAATATTGCAGACTAAATACTCTTAAATCTTGATTTTGTTTATTTAATAGATCCCGAAATTTTGTCACCAAAAATTATCGTCATGAAAAATGTCAAATTATTTCCAGTTTTGATGTTGTTGGGGGTTTCCGTGGCAGTGCTGTTGCCTTCTTGTCAAAAGGAACCCGATGAATCATCGGCGCTTGCTGAAGAATATTCGGCGGAGGTTCCGCTCAAGTGGTATAAGCTTTTTGAAGAGATCGACCGCTACGCTCCGGGTTACCGCCCGCCTGCCGCGGCGAGGGCCCTGGGTTATATAGGCCTGGCGGGATATGAAGCGGCATTGCCGGGCATGCCATCCTACAACACATTTTCGGGATTTTATAACGGTCTGGCGCTGCCTCAGTCCGAGTCCGGCGAGGAGTATTACTGGCCTGCCGCGGTGAATGCGGCCTATTTCGCCATGTTCCAGCATTTTTATCCCCACGTGCAGGCGTCTCATCTGGATGCGATAGAGCAGCTGAACGAAACGCTGGAGGCTTCGTTTGCGGGCCAGGCGGATCAGGACGTGATCGACCGCTCGGCGCAGTTTGGCAAAGCGATAGCCGACGCCATTTACGACTGGTCGTCGACGGATGCCGCAGGGCACAACGCCTACCTGGATCCTCGTCCGGCGAGCTATACCCCGCCCTCCGGCCCGGGGTTGTGGCAGCCTACCTGGCCTGACTACACGCCGGCATTGTTCCCCTACTGGGGCCAGGCTCGCACCTTTGCCATGAAGCAGTCTGAGTTATTGGCCGAGCCGCCCCTGGCCTGGAGCGAGGATCCCAACTCGCCGATTTACAACCAGGCGAAGGAGACCCAGATTTGGGTCGATCAGATCAATGCCGGGCAGGATGATGAGGCTTACTGGATAGCTCAGTTCTGGAGCGACGATTTCGGCGGCGTCACTTTTACGCCGGCGGGCCGTTGGATCGCGATCGCGAGCCAGGCGGCAACTGCCGAGGATATCACGCTGGAGGAAGCGGTGGCGCTGTATGCCCAGATGGGAATGGCCTTGTGTGACGCGGGTATCGCGGTGTGGAAATCGAAGTTCCATTATAACTACGAGCGTCCCATCCATTTTATCCGCCGCAACTTCGACGCCAGTTGGGAGACCCTGATGAACAACCCTGCTACGGGCGTCACGGGCATCACCCCCGAATTTCCGGCTTATCCCTCCGGCCATTCCGGCTTCGGCGGGGCTGCGGGGATCGTGCTGACCAACGCCTTTGGGTATAGTTACGATCTCACTGACAATTGCCATAAGGACCGCACGGAGTTCAATGGAGCGCCCCGTTCGTTCAGCTCCTTCATCGACATGGCAGTTGAGAATGCCTACTCCCGGATACCACTCGGCGTGCATTTCCGCATGGACTGCGACGAAGGCCTCCGCCAGGGGTACCTTGCCGGGCAGCGCGTAGTTGAATTGCCCTGGCGTAAGTAAATTATTTCAGATTGCCTGGTATAACCTCATTTTACACACTCTTTCAATCGCTTGCACATGGATACCAATGAAGGCAAACCTGGCGCCCATGAAAATGGAAACGGCACGGTTCGCAAGGGCCTTGATTATTTCATGAACACCCGCAATTGGTGGGGGCCGCTCACCTTCATCCTGATCATCAGCCTGGCGGGTGTGGGCATGATCGGATTCCAGACCTATTACGATGCGCCGCCCGAGGCGGCGTTTATTTCTCCTTTCGGAGATGTAGTTATGGAAAAAGACGCGATCACGCGGGGGCAGAAGGTTTTCCACAAATACGCGCTGATGGAATACGGCAGTTTCTTCGGCGACGGAGCGCAGCGCGGGCCGGATTTTACCGCGGAGGCGCTCAACCTGACCGCCCGGCATATGACGGAGTTTGCTGCCAATGAGTTCCGGGAGCAGAACGGCCGGGACCCTTCGGAAGACGAGTTGCGGGTGCTTGAGGAGAGAACGAAAAGGGACCTGAAGACCAACCGCTTCGACGAGCAGAAGGATGCGGTTCAGCTCATCGCAAGCCAGGTGTACGCCCTGGAGCAGGTCAAGGGATACTATGAACACGTCTTTATCGATGGCAATACCGAGAAATCGTTTCCTCCTCCAGGTTACATCAGCGACCGGCAGGAGGTGAGGGACCTGGCTTCCTTTTTCTACTGGGGCGCCTGGGTTTGCGCGGTGGAGCGGCCGGGGTCGTCGTTCAGCTATACCCACAACTGGCCATACGACCCGGTAGCGGGCAATACGCCCACCACTCCGGTCATTTTGTGGAGCGTGCTGGGCATGCTGGGGTTTGTGCTCGGCTGCGGCATCGTATTATATTTCATTGGGCAGTACAACCAGTTGCCCAATAAATTCTTCACGCCTCCCAAGAAAGACCTGCTCACGATCGATAAGATCCGGACCTTCAAACCCGGTCCGGCCCAGCGTGCGACCTACAAATTTTTCGCGGTGGCCGCCGTATTATTTTTCGTGCAGGTTTCCAGCGGCATTGTCACGATCAACGACTTTATCGACTTTCTGGGGTATTTCGGCATCCACATCGCGGGAAATCTGCCGGTGACCCTGCCCAGGACCTGGCATATCATGCTGTCGTTGTATTGGATCTCCACCTGCTGGATCGCTTCTTCGCTGTTCATTCTGCCGATCCTTTCCAAAAAAGAGGTCCCCGGGCAACTGGCGCTCGTCAACACCCTGTTTTGGCTGCTGGTCGCGCTGGTGGGCGGTTCGCTGACCGGCATGGTGCTGGGGCCTTTAGGGCTGCTGGGCGACCAATGGTACATGTTTGGCCACCAGGGTTGGGAGTATGTCGACTTCGGGCGGTTCTTCCAGGGCTTGCTGATGGTCGTTTTCGTACTTTGGGGAATAGCCGTTTACCGGGGCTTGCGTCCGGTCTTTTTGAAAAATGAAGCCTGGAGTCTTCCCAAGTGGATCATGTATTCGGTGATCGGTATTCCCTTGCTGTTCATCAGCGGGTTTGTAGCCACGCCGGAGACCAACTTCGTCATAGCCGATTTTTGGCGCTGGATGGTGATACATATGTGGGTGGAGGCGTTTTTTGAGGTATTCATCACCGTGATCGTCAGCTACCTGCTGGTGCTCATGGGGCTGGTCAGCAGGCAGGCAGCGATACGGGTGGTGTATTTCGCCACCATTTTATTCCTCGGCACCGGCTTGTTGGGTATTTCCCACAATTTTTACTGGAATGCCAAGCCGGTGGCTACTATGGCGCTCGGCAGCGTTTTTTCAACCCTTCAGTTCATCCCCCTGATCCTGCTCACCGTTGAGGCCTGGCGCTTCAAGAACATGCCGCGGATCGCCGTGGGAGATGTCGAACAGAAAGACCTGGGCCGGAATTTCGCCTTTCCGGAGGTTTTTCTCTTCCTTGTGGCGGTCAACTTCTGGAACTTCTTTGGCGCCGGGGTGATGGGCATCATCGTCAACCTGCCCATTATGAACTACTTTGAGCATGGCACCTATCTCACCATTAACCACGCTCACGCGGCCCTGATGGGCGTATATGGCAACATTTCGCTGGCCGCGATGCTTTTTGCCGCCAAGATGATGGTCAAACCGGAACGATGGAACCGCAAGGCGGTTCAGGTCGTTTTCTGGTCGATCAACGCGGGCCTGATGCTGATGGTGCTGCTCGACCTCTTCCCCGCCGGCGCTATCCAGTTCAAAGCGGTAGTCAGCCAAGGCCTGTGGTACGGCCGTTCGGCCGAGTTCATACACGGCGGCGCTTTTGAAACCCTGACCTGGATGCGTGGGATCGGCGCCACCCTGTTCTTCTTTGGCGGCGTTATTCCCCTGGCCTGGTTTATGGTGTCGAGATTTGGCGCGCTCAAGCCCTCAAGAGGGGCAACGGAAGCGGATGAGTTTGACGCCGGATCGGAGAGTACTGCCGCAGAAGAAAAGGAGGCTGCTCTTTACTCCTGAACCTGTGCTTTTCCCCCTTTCTGAAAAGGCTTTTTGGCGCCTGCCGCCAAAAAGCCTTTTCCATAATATCCGGGATCCTCTCAAATTTAATTTAGACTTTTTATGGATAAGAAAAATAATTAAGACAATTTTATCTTAATTATTTTTTTTTCTGAACTTTGATTTTAACAATGCGGACATTTTATGCTGCATACAGGACCAATTGTCGAACAAACAAAAAACAGAGATGAACAAAACGATCTTACTTATCGGGTTGCTGGGGCTTATTTCCGCCCGGCCCTCGCTCGGGCAGGATGTAGCGCAGTTGTTCAGTCAGAAATGCGGCATCTGCCATACCATCGGAGGCGGGAAGCTGGTAGGTCCCGACCTGGCCGGGGTACACGACAGGCATCCGCAGGAGTGGCTGCTCAGCTTTATCAAGTCTTCCCAGACGATGATCAAAAGCGGGGACGCCAAGGCGGTGGCTTTGTTTGAACAATACAACAATACCGTCATGCCCGATCCGATGATCAGCGACCAGGAGATACTCGATATATTAAAGCATATCAAGGAGAGCCAGGGCGCCGCATCGGCGCCTTATGAATCTATCCTGGCCGGAGCCGGTGAGGAGGATATCGAGATGGGCCGGAAGTTGTTTGACGGAAGGCTGAAGCTCGCGGGGGGAGGTCCTTCCTGCATTGCCTGTCACAACGGCCTGTCGAATACTTTTTTCAACGAAAACAGTTATGCCAAAGACCTGGGCGGTTCTTTCGCCACCCTGGGCGAGCAAGGGGTGAGAGCCATCCTGGAAAACCCGCCCTTTCCCGTCATGGCCGAGGCTTTCCGCGGCAAGGCATTGAAACCAGAGGAGACAAAAGCCCTGCTGGCCTACCTCAAAGCCGCCGACCCGGAACAATCCGTCCGGGCCGCGGGTGCGCCCGGTTCGGGATTTTTCCTCTACGGGCTGATGGGGGGCGCTTCGCTGATCATTCTCTTCTCAGGCCTGTGGTACAGCAGGAAAGAGCGAAGCGTCAACCACTCGATTTACAAGCGCCAGATCAAATCCCAGAATTAAAGCGAAAAACCAATATACCATGAGTTGGATAAAAGATATCATCTCTCCTCAGACCCGTCATTGGGAGGAATTCTATCGCAATCGTTTCCAGCACGACCGCATCGTGCGCAGTACCCACGGTGTGAACTGCACGGGCGGTTGCTCCTGGCAGATTCACGTCAAAGACGGCATCGTCGTTTGGGAAACCCAGCAACTGGATTATCCGCTGCTCGAGGGCTCCCTGCCTCCATACGAGCCCCGCGGCTGCCAGCGCGGCATTTCTTATTCCTGGTACCTCTACAGCCCGCTCCGGATCAAATATCCGCTGGTCAGGGGCGCTTTGATCGACGCTTTCCAGGCTGAAAAGATAAAGGCAGGCGGAGACCCTTACCTGGCCTGGGAAAATCTGCAAAACAACGAAGAGGCCCGTAAAAACTACCAAAAGGCCAGAGGCAAAGGCGGTTTCCGGAGAACCTCGTGGGACGTGGTGCTCGAACTCATTGCCGCGGCAAATATCTATACGGCTAAAAAATACGGCCCCGACCGCGTGATCGGTTTCTCGCCTATCCCCGCCATGTCCATGATGAGCTATGCGGCGGGCGGCCGGTTCCTGCAATTGTTCGGCGGCGTCAACCTTAGCTTTTACGACTGGTACTGCGATCTTCCGACCGCTTTCCCCGAAATATGGGGCGAGCAGACCGACGTATGCGAGAGCGCCGACTGGTACAACGCCAAGATGATCGCCGATATGGGCGCCTGCCTCAACATGACCCGCACGCCCGACTGCCATTTCTTCGCCGAGTCGAGGCACAACGGCACCAAAGCCGTCGTTTTTGCCCCCGACTTCAGCCAGGTCTGCAAATACGCAGACCAGTGGGTGCCCCTCCACGCCGGCAGCGACGGCGCCTTCTGGATGGCGGTTACCCATATCATCCTCAAGGAGTGGCACCATGAAAAACAGACGCCTTCCTTCCTGCATTACGTCAAGCAATACACCGACAGCCCCTTCCTGGTCAGGCTCGATAAAGAGGGCGATTCCTGGAAACCCGGCAAACTGGTGCGCGCCAACGAGCTGAAAAGCTACAAGGATATCGAAAACGGGGATTGGAAATTCCTCAACATCGACGAAGACACCGGCAAGTTCGTCATTCCCAAGGGCAGCTCCGGCTTCCGCTGGGACAAGGATGGCGGCAAGTGGAACCTCAAACTCGAAGACGGAGAATCCGACCGGGGTTATAATCCCGTTCTCACCTTCCTCGGCAAGAGCGACGAAGTCTTCCAGGTTGAATTTACCGAGTTTGGCCTCGGCATGCACCGCCAAAGGGGCGTACCGGTAAAGTACATCGAAACCTCCGATGGCAAAATTCCCGTCACCACCGTCTATGACCTCGTCATGGCCCAGTACGGCGTCGACAGGGGCCTGCCGGGCGATTTTCCGCAGGATTACGCCGATAAAGACGCCGCCTACACTCCCGCATGGCAGGAAATCTTTACGGGCGTAGACTCCAAAACAGTCATCCAGTTTGCGAAAGAATGGGCCAATACCGCCGAAGTGACCGGCGGCAAGTGCATGGTCATCGTGGGCGCTGGTATCAATCACTGGTACCACGCCAACCTCATGTACCGCTCCGCCATCATGGCCCTCATGCTCACCGGCTGCGTTGGCAAAAACGGCGGCGGCATGAACCACTACGTCGGGCAGGAGAAACTGGCGCCCCAGGATAGCTGGGGCACCATCGCCTTCGGCAAGGACTGGGTCGGCGCCACCCGCCTCCAACAAGCCCCTCTCTGGCACTACATCAACACCTGCCAGTACCGCTATGACGGGCAATTCTCGAAATACAACACGGTGCCCGACAACAAGTGGACGCGGCAGCATACCGCCGACACCATCTACCAGTCGGTGCGCATGGGCTGGATGCCGTTCTTCCCCCAGTTCAACCAGAATACCCTCGAACTGGGCAAGGAAGCGAAAGCCAAGGGCGCCGCTAACAACGAAGAAATCCAGCAGTACGTGCTGGAAAAACTCAAGTCGCGGGAACTGAAATACTCGGTCAGCGACCCGGAAGCCCCGGAGAACCATCCTCGTGTCTGGTTCATCTGGCGGGGCAATGCCATCATGGGCAGTATGAAAGGGCATGAGTACGCTTTGAAACACTACCTCGGCACCCACTCCAACGCCATCGCCGAGGATTCCAAAGACCACCCCGAAGAGTTGAAATGGCAGGATATCGCGCCCGTAGGCAAGATGGACCTCATCGTCGACCTCAACTTCCGGATGGATTCTTCCGCCCTTTACTCCGATATCGTGCTGCCCGCCGCGTCGTGGTATGAAAAAGCAGACCTCAACAGCACCGACCTGCACTCTTTCATCCATCCGCTCGGCCAGGCCATCCCCCCGGTCTGGGAATCGAAGACTGACTGGGATATTTTCAAGCACATCGCACAGGCTACCAGCGAAATGGCGAAGAAGAACTTTGCCGAACCGCAAACCGACATCGTGACCTCCGCCCTTTCGCACGACACGGCCGGAGAGATCGCACAGTCTGTTGTAAAAGACTGGTATAAAGGCGAATGCGAGCCCATTCCCGGAAAAACCACCCACAAGATCGCGGTTGAGGTGCGGGATTATACCAAGCTATACGACAAGTTTATCACCCTGGGTGACAACATTCGCAAAAAGGGCCTGGAAGCGCACGGCAACACCTACATGTGCGAAGACGCCTTCGACGAAATGCTCAACTCCAACCACTTCCCGGTAGAGCGCGAGAACGGTACGGTAAGGCCTTCCATCAAGGAAGACGAGTGGGCTGCCAATGCGGTGCTCCACCTGTCGACCCTCACCAATGGCGTGCTGAACGTGCGGGCATATGAAAATGCCGAAAAGAAGACGGGCATGCCGCTCGCCGACCTGGGCAACGGGAGCAGGGACGTGCGTATCCGCTACGCCGACCTTCTGTCGCAGCCCCGCCGCTACAACACTTCTCCCCTTTGGTCGGGCCTGATGACCGATGGCCGCGCCTATGCGCCTTATACCTACAACGTCGAGCGCCTCGTGCCCTGGCGCACCCTTACCGGCCGCCAGCATTTTTACCTCGACCACGAGTTGTATCTCGCCTACGGCGAAAACCTTCCGACCTACAAACCTTCGCCCAAGCCGGAAGCCTACGGCGACCTGCGCGATACGCTCAAAAGCGGCGAAGCCAAGATACTCAACTGCCTGACCCCGCACGGCAAGTGGCATATCCACTCCACCTACATGGAGAACCTGCGGATGCTCACGCTGTCGAGAGGCTGCGAGCCCTGCTGGATCAACGAAAAAGACGCGGAAGAACTCGGGATCAAGGATAACGACTGGGTCGAGGTGTACAACGATCACGGCGTATACTGTACGCGTGCCGTCGTCAGCGCCCGTATACCACGCGGCGTCTGCATCGTCTACCATGTGCCGGAGCGAACGGTCGGCATTCCCAAATCCCAGGTCAGGGGCAACAAACGGGCGGGGGGCCACAACAGCTTTACCCGTATCCACCTCAAGCCCAATTACCTGGCGGGGGGCTATGGCCAGTTCTCCTACCACTTCAACTACTGGGGGCCGATCGCTCCCAACCGAGATACTCATGTGATTGTCAAAAAAATGGAGAAACTGGTTTGGTAAACATCGAAATGAAGATACACCGCGCTCACAGCTTTCATATTCCGGTAATGGGGGTGGGATTCACCATCGACACCCCCCTGAAAACCGCTGCCTATGGTATTTCGTCGGTCATCTCGATCGGTGACGACGGGCTGATGGAAAAACTCAGGGCTTTCTATTGCCATAAATTCGGGATTCCCTATCAGCCCATTCCTGTCTCCCAATACGATTCAAAGGCAAAGCGGACGACAGCCTATCTCAACCTCATCGGGCACATCGCCAGCATGCGGTTTGAGGAACTGAAACAGTCAGGCATGGAGGAGGGAAGCCCATTGAAGAAATACCTGGAAATGATGCCCGATTATTCCACCCTGAAAACGGGATACCTGAAACGGCTGGCGGCCGAAGGGGAAGCTGAAGCCGTTCGCTGGCTCCGGGAGAACCTGGTCATGGGAGAAATCGACGTCAACGTCATGACCAAGGTTGACAGGGTGAATTACCTCAAGCACAAGCCGCTTCCCTCCCAGTTCAACGACGGGCATGCCTCCCTTCGCGGATTCGCGGAAAGCGAACTGAATTCCTCCCTGATACTCTCTTCCGGAATGAACCCCCGGCTCTACAGTTATCTCGAACAATTTCCGGATTTCTATCCCGACGCCTCCGGCGCCTTCCGCAAAAAAATCATCCTGAAGGTGAGCGACTACCGGTCGGCCCTTATCCAGGGGAAATTTCTGGCTAAAAAAGGCTTGTGGATTTCCGAATTCCGGATTGAATCAGGCCTGAATTGCGGCGGTCACGCATTCCCTGCCGACGGCCTGCTGCTGGGTCCGGTGTTGGAAGAGTTCGCCAGCCGGAAGGAGGAATTGGCGCAAAGTCTTTTCGAGCTCTTCTCGGAAGGACTCGCTTCGAAAGAGCTGCCATCACCCTCCCTTCCTCCTCCTATCCGCATCACGGTGCAAGGAGGGGTTGGAACCGCAGCAGAGCACCTTTTTTTACTCGACCACTACAGCGTCGATTCCGTAGGATGGGGAACCCCCTTCCTGCTCGTCCCGGAGGTGGTCAATGTCGACGCCGATACCCTGGACCTGCTCAAAAGCGCCAGAGAGGAAGATCTATATCTCAGCGATATCTCTCCCCTTGGCGTCCGGTTCAACAGTATCCGCGGCAATTCCAAGGATGTGGAGAAAGAGCGCTCCCTGGAAAAAGGGAAGGCGGGGAGCCCCTGCCCCAAGCGGTTTCTGGCCCTTAACACCGAGTATGACGAGGAGGGGCTCTGCACGGCATCCCACAAGTACCAGGCGCTAAAGATCAAGGACCTCGAAGCAAAAGATCTTTCCCCTGAAATGCACGAACGGGAGTATGCCAAAATCGTCGGCAAGGCCTGTATTTGCACCGGTTTAGGCGCTACCGCACTATTGGTCAATAACTTGCCTGCGGGCAGCCATGGAAAGGGCGTATCGGTTTGCCCGGGGCCGAATATGGCCTATTTTTCGGAGGAGGCCACCCTCCAGGAAATGGTGGGGCATATCTATGGACGGCTCAATCTGATCAAACGGGAAGACCGGCCCAACCTCTTTATTAAGGAACTCGATCTCAATTTCCGGTACCTGAAGGAGAAGCTCGCGGAGATTTCCGCCTCCGTCACGGAGCGGGAGCTGAGGTCCCTGGAAAAGTTCCAGGAGAACCTGGCGGAAGGGATAAAATATTACAAAAACCTGTTTCAGCGTGTGAAATCCCGGCTCGATGACAAATGGGAAGCTGCTCTGATCGCTTTGGACACTTTCAGCATTGATTTGGAGCATATTCGTTTTTCATACATGCAGGAGGTTGCCGCATGCGAACGGGAACGACAATTCAAGAATTGAGGCTTTTCTAATCATTCAAAAAAATACATCATGGACGTACGCGCGCAAATTTCGATGGTATTTCACCTCGACAAATGCATTGGCTGCCATACCTGCTCCATCGCCTGTAAGAATATCTGGACCGACCGGAAAGGCGCCGAATACATGTGGTGGAACAACGTTGAAACCAAGCCCGGTACCGGATACCCCACCAAATGGGAAAATCAGGATATTTATAAAGGTGGATGGGAAAGGCGCGACGGCAGCATCCACCTCAAGGGCGCGGGCAAGAAGAAGGGATTGCTCAATATTTTCCACAACCCCAACCTGCCCGTCATCGACGACTATTACGAACCTTTCACCTATAAATATCTCGATCTGATCGAGTCGCCGGCCTCCGACGACCAGCCTACCGCGCGGCCTGTCTCCCTGATCACGGGCAAACCCATCGACATCAAGATGGGGCCCAACTGGGACGACGATCTCAGCGGCACGCCCGATTATGCGCGGCAGGACCCCAACATGGAAGGGCTTTCGGCGGCGGAGCAGGAGGCCATGTTCCAACTGGAGCGCATGGCGTTTTTCTACCTTCCCCGCATATGCAACCATTGCCTCAACCCCGCCTGCGTGGCTTCCTGTCCCTCCGGCGCTATTTACAAGCGGGGCGAAGACGGCGTGGTGTTGATCAATCAGGAGGTATGCCGCGCCTGGCGCATGTGCGTCACCGCCTGCCCCTACAAGAAATCTTATTACAACTGGCATGCGGGCAAGTCGGAGAAATGCATTCTTTGCTATCCGCGCATCGAAGCGGGTTACGCGCCCGCCTGCATGCACTCCTGCGTGGGCCGCATCCGCTACCTGGGCGTAGTGCTGTACGACGCCGATCGCATCGAATCGGCTGCCTCCGCGCCCAACGACCGCCTGATCGACAGCCAGCTCGACATGCTGCTCGACCCCTTCGACCCCAGGGTCATACAGGCCGCCAAGGAAAACGGGGTGGCGGACTCAACGATCAAGGCAGCTCAGTACTCGCCCACGTATAAGTTCGTCAAGGAATGGGGCCTGGCATTGCCGCTGCACCCCGAATTCCGCACCCTGCCCATGCTGTTCTACGTGCCGCCGATGCTGCCCGTCATGGCAACCCTCAGCAGCCAGAATACTTCCCAGGGTGAAAAAATGGATCCCATCGCCAAGTTCTGGAACGACACCTGGCTGTACGATACGAGCACCGAAGAGCTCTGGGGCACGATCGATCAGGCGCGTTTCCCGCTCCGCTACATGGCCAATTTGTTCTCCGGCGGCGACGAGGAGAAGGTGAAAGCCGTGCTAAAGAAGCTGATGGCCGTGCGCATCCACCGCCGCGGTGTTACCGTGGGCGATATCGCCCCGGAAAAAGTGGAACGGACCCTTTCGGAAGCCGGCCTCGACGCCCAAACCGCAGACGAGATTTACAAGCTCACTTCCCTGGCCAAATTCGACGAACGCTTCGTCATCCCGCCCGCGCACCGCGAACAGGCCATCGAGATGCTGGAGTTTACAGGCGATACCAAGGGAAGCACGGGCTTCGGGTTCCGGCTCAAAGGCGAACGCGGGCTTTAAACGCAAAAATGACAAGAGATGAACCAGAATATGACGGTATACGAAACATTAGCTGAATTGTTCGATTATCCGGGCGGGGACTATGGCCTCAAGGCGCTTGCTGCGCAGGAGTGCCTGACGGCGGGGGGTCCGCAGGCAGCCGCTGTCCTTAGCCCGTTTTCAACTTATATGGCGTCGGCCCCTCTGGAGGTGCAGCAGGAATTGTTCCTGCGCTCCTTCGATGTGCAGGCCGTTACGACGCTGGATTTGGGTTACGTGCTCTTTGGCGACGACTACAAGCGCGGCGAGTTGCTGGTCAACCTGAACCGCGAGCACCGAGATGCCGGTAACGATTGCGGCGTCGAGCTCTCCGACCACCTGCCCAACGTTTTGCGCCTGATGCCGAAGCTCAAAGACCCCGAGCTGCTGGAAGAACTGGCCCAACGCATCATCGGGCCCGCCCTGCGGCGCATGATCCGGGGCTTCGACCCGGAACAGGTCGAACTCAAGGACAAGTTCTACCAAAGGGAATACAAAACGCTGATCGAGCGGCCGGAAAGCCATTACACCATTTTTCAGAAACTGCTGCAGGCGCTCTACTGCGTCCTGGAAACCGATTTTGCGCTCGAAGAGCGGGAGCCGGTGGAACAAACCTCCGACTTCCTCAGAAACCTCAATACCGAGACATTGCTGGAAGATTAATTTGAATGAACCATCAAACCTTTTTGGAATGGAAAGTTTCTTCAACGCCCTCAACAATTTTTTCCTGATCGGGCTGCCTTACATCGCGCTGGCTGTTTTCCTCATCGGGTCAATCCTGCGCTACACCTCGACCAAATTCAAGGTGTCTTCCCTGTCTTCCCAATTTTTAGAAGGCAGGCAATTGTTCTGGGGTTCCGTTCCCTTTCACATGGGCATGTTGTTTTTGGTTTTCGGGCACCTGACCGCCTTTTTGATTCCCAGGGGCGTATTGGCCTGGAACAGCCACCCCGTGCGCCTGATCGTGCTGGAAGTAACTGCTTTTATATTCGGCATTGCCGTGCTCATAGGCCTGGTAAACCTGGTCTACCGGCGCATCAGCAGCCCCCGCATCTCGACGGTCACCTCGCGGATGGATTACGTCATTCTGAGCCTTCTGCTCCTGCAGGTCGTAACCGGCTTGTGGGTAGCTTATAACTTCCGCTGGGGGTCTTCCTGGTTTTCCTCGGTGCTCACGCCCTACCTGTGGTCTATTTTCCGTTTTCAGCCCGATGCGGCCGCCGTCAGCGCGCTGCCCTGGGTGATCAAACTGCACATCGTCGGCGCTTACCTCGTCGTGTTGTTCATTCCTTTTACCAGGCTCATGCACTTCCTGGTCGTGCCGCTCGATTACCTGTGGAGGCCCTATCAGCAGGTGATGTGGAACTGGCCGCGCAAAGAGGTGCGCAAATCGTGGACGCCCTGGTCGATACACAGGCCAAAAAATAATTAAGCGCCATGGACGTGCTGTTTTTGACGGCGGTTACGGACCTGGAGCTCATGGCAGGACAGGTTGTCAAGGGGGTACTCGTATTGTTGTTGCTGTCCGGCGCGGTGTTCAACCTCCTGAAAGCCGCTTCCCGGCGGACCGGCCTGGGCAAGAGGGTGGTCCGTAGCGTGATGGCCCTGTTACTCTTCCTGCCCATATTTTTTCTCGTCAAATGGATCTTTATCGAAGACCAGTTGCTTCGCGAGCCGGTTTACACGACAGGCACGACGCTCGGGCCGTGTTCTGCCGCGGGACGGGGCAAAGGCCTCGAATTCGAGTATCAGGTAAACGGCGTGACGTACCGCAATTGCAACACCTACCACCCCATACCGCTGCAGGATATCGCGGCGACGGGGGGGCGCTACCGGGTGAGGTACACTGCCCGTTTTCCCGGTTCCGGAAGGATCAACTTCAACGAAAAACAGGAATGAATGCAGGACAAGGCTACCTTTCAGTCGCACAAGGTTTTGTTTTTCAATACGCTCGCGTTCACGTTATGCTTTGCGGCATGGATGATCAACGGCGTGTTGGTGACGTTTCTGGTGAATACCGGCGTATTTGACTGGAGTTCTATTCAGATTGGCTGGCTGCTGGGCGTCCCGGTGCTGGTAGGCGCTTTGCTTCGCTTGCCCGTGGGGTTGCTCACGGACAGGTTTGGCGGCAAACCGGTGATGATATTTATTTTGCTCTCTTCCGCTTTGCCCCTGTACCTGTTGTCACAGGCGAACTCTTATTCTTCTTTTTTACTGCTGAGTTTCTGGTTTGGCCTGGCGGGCAGTTCTTTTGCCGCAGGGGTCGCCAATACCTCGCTTTGGTACCCTAAATCGCTTCAGGGAACGGCCATGGGCATTTTTGGCGCGGGAAACGCCGGCGCCGCCCTGACCTCGATGCTGGCTCCCAGCATACTTCAGCGCCTCACCATGCAGGGGACGAATCTGGAAGGATGGCGCAGCCTGCCCCAGTTGTATGCCGGGGTGCTCGTGGCGATGGCGGTATTGTATTTTTTCGGAACGAAAAATAAAAGGCCCGAAGGGGGTAAGACCCTGACCGAGCGATTGAAGCCTTTAAAAGAGGTGAGGGTATGGCGGTTCGGATTGTATTATTTTTTCGTCTTCGGCGGGTTTGTCGCCCTGGCGCAGTGGCTGATTCCCTATTACGTAAATGTCTACTCCATGTCCATCGTTTCGGCTGGTTTCATGGCTACCATTTTCAGCCTTCCTGCCGGCGTGATCCGGGCGGTGGGCGGTTGGCTGGCCGACAGAGTGGGCGCCCGGATGGTGTTGCTTTGGGTTTTCGGAGTCAGCATCGTTTGCCTGTTTTTTCTCTTCGTTCCCAGAATGGAGATTCAGGCTCCGGGGCAGGGGGTGATGGCCGCCAGACCCGGCAAGGTGACCTCCGTAATGCCGGAGGAGATCAGGGTGGGAGAGGACGCCTATCCGCTGCTGAGCGCAAGTGGCGATTCTTCTCATGTCAGCATCCGCTTTGGAATCCATCAGGATCAGGAGCAATTTCTTTTGTTACCGACGGCGTCATTCCTTCAGGTTCCCGTGGTACAAGCCGGCGATGAGGTAGTCAAGGGGCAGTTGCTCGCCAAAGGCGTTACCAACATATATTTTCAGGCAAACCGGTTCATCTTCACCGTATTTTTATTAATCATCGGCATCATGATGGGCTTTGGTTCCGCCGCCGTTTTCAAGCATATTTCCGACTATTATCCGGCAAGCGTGGGGTCGGTAGGCGGTATCGTGGGCGTGCTGGGCGGCCTGGGGGGCTTCTTTTACCCGATTATTTTCGGATATTTATTGAAAGCTACGGGCGTATGGACCACCTGCTGGATGTTCCTCGCCCTGATTGCCGCGATTTGTGTCGTCCTGCAGCGCCTGGCCGTAAGAGCGATTATCCGGAAGGCTCAGGAATCCACGTAAGACCGAGGGAAAGCTGTTTTTTGAAACGCTTAACACCGCCGGACCGATATGCAATACACCTATCTTAGACATTGCGGCGCCACGGTAAAGCAGATGACCAGGGAGTTGTCGCCATCTTATTTTGCCATGGTGATGGCAACCGGGATTGTTTCCATCGCTTCCCACCTGTTGAAAATGGAGTGGGTGGCGCATGTCTTGTTTACTTTCAACATCGTTTTTTTCCTGGTATTGTGTTGCCTGACCATCGCGAGGTTTGTCTGGTACAGGGAACAATTGGTGCGCGATCTGCTGGACCATGCGCGTGCGCCGGGGTTCTTTACGATAGTTGCCGGCGTATGCGTTGTGGGGGTGCAGTTTATCATCCTGCACGGCAACTACGAAGCGGCCGTTGTGCTGTGGGGCGCCGGCATTTTGTTCTGGATGATCATCACCTATACGATTTTTACCTCCTTCACCATCAAGGAGGAGAAACCGGTTTTGGCAGATGGGATTAACGGAGGCTGGCTGCTGGCCGTCGTATCGACCCAGGCACTGGCGGTGCTCAGCGCGAAATTGTCCATGCATTTTGACGCATACAAGCTGATCATCAATTTCTTCGCTTTTTCCATGTGGCTTTGGGGCGGCATGCAATACATCTGGATGATTTCGCTGATCTTTTACCGTTATACCTTTTTCAGGTTTTCACCCGGCGACCTGTCCCCTCCTTATTGGATCAACATGGGCGCGATGGCAATCTCGACGCTGGCCGGCGCGCTGCTCATCATCAATACCCCGCACGCTCCTTTTTTGCTGTCCACGCTGGCATTTCTCAAGGGTTTCACCGTTTTTTACTGGGCTACGGGTAGTTGGTGGATACCCATGCTCTTTATCCTGGCATTCTGGCGGCATTTGTTCAAACGCTTCCCCTTCCGCTACGATCCCTTGTATTGGGGCGCCGTCTTCCCGCTTGGCATGTATACGGCTTGCACCTTTGAAATGGCGGAGGCGATGAACCTCCATTTTCTTTTTCCTCTGCCCAGATATTTTATCTATATTGCCCTGGCTGCCTGGCTGGCAACCTTCACCGGTTTCATCCGCAGTTTGGTCCAACAATTTTATTTCAACTATCACCTCTGCAAAGAGGCATCCTGAACAGCATACCATGTCAAAGCCAGAAGACAAAATTCCCAAGCGTTTTACCCGGTTTATGGAACAATATCCGGAGATCGGAAAAGCCTACGGCGACCTGGGCGACGCCGTGCACAAGGCAGGCCCGCTCGACGCCAAGACCCGCGCCCTGATCAAAGTGGCCATCTCCGGCGGCGCCATGCTCGATGGCGGATTCCATTCGCATGTGCGCAAGGCCATACAGGCCGGCGTGAGCAGGGAGGAACTGGAGCAGGTAGCCCTCCTCGCCCTGCCTACCATCGGGTTTCCCTCTATGATGGCCCTGCTGTCCTGGATCGAGGATATTTATGAAGGAAGATAATCCAACAAGCGCACAGCTCATGCATGATTTTAAAAATTTGAACCAGATTGACCCGCTCAGGCGGAACGCAGAAAAGGACCCGGAAATGGAGGGGCTTTCCCCCATGGACCCGCCCGACGCCTATACGCCGCCTAATCTGGAGAAGCTGGAGTACAGCCAAATGCACCCCTTCCTGCGACAGTTGGCCGATGAACACCAGTCGGCGCTCAAGGCGCTTCAGGATTTTGAAGACGCGCTGTTCGAAATCCGGGAAACCGGTATCAGCAGGGCCGCCGACAAAAAACTGCGCGATTTTTTCGAGGCTTTCGACGACAGGATCGTGCCTCACAACCAGAAAGAGGAGCGCACCCTGTTTCCCCTTCTTCGCGAACGCCTCATGCAAAGCGGCGAGCACGGTAAAGGGGAAGAACCGGTCACCGGCGTCGATGTACTCGAAGACGATCACGCCAAGGCCCTCCAACTGGCCGCCATCGTGTTTAATTTCTTCGGGATGGCCATGCGCCTCCCCGACGCCGCTTCGCGCGCCATCGTCATGGATGCTGCCCTGGAGCAGGGCAAGAACCTGGTCGAGTTGCTCAAACTTCACATATTCAGGGAGGAAAATGTCCTCTTTGCCCAGGCGCAGCGTCTGCTGGGCAAAGAGGAAATGGATGCCATGTCCGGCTAATCACCCCTGTTATGAAGAAAGACGATAAAAAGAACGATCAGCCCGATGTTAAGGAGGAAGACGGCTCCTGTGAAGCCAACGAACCGGCTTCCGGCGTCTGCTTTGCCACCAGCCCTGAAGTGCGGCCCGAATACTGCCCGGAAATTCCCGGGCATAAAATGGTTGTCCCGGAAAAACCAAAAACGGAAGACAAGGCTTGATGTTACGGAAAAAATAAGATAATTTTATCTTAATCAATGAAGATGAAACTATCTTTTACATCAATTTCATATCAAAAGCCAAATGTTATGAAAAATCTACAAAAACTGATTTTTTATTTTATTGTTTCCTTTTGTTTTCCTGCCTTCCCGGCCGCCCAGATTTTTTCCTTTGCCATAGAATCGGTGAACCAGATCAACCTGGAAAGCCCCGTCTATTTGCCGAAGACCAACTTTGCGGAAATCCGGGTAAACTATGTCAATCCGTTTCCCGACAAGGTCCTGTTTTTCAATATGCTGTATCTGGCCGGTTCAGGCACAGGCGACTTGTATTGGTCGGTACAAAATCTGGCCCTGCCGCCGGACCCTGACTTTGGAAGCGTATCGACCTGGTTCGATCTCGACCCGCTCGCCATCTTTCCCGCCGGGTCAACATTCGAGTTTGCCCTCCTCTTTCCCCTGGTCACGGCTGATCCCCTGAGCGAAAAACCGCTTCCCGATTTTCCATTTGAGGCATTGATCGGGCAGCAAACCTACCTCACCGGCGACAATGGCATCCCCGTCAATGCGCATTTGCCTCCTACATTGTCTTTAATGCCGTTTCTCACCTGGCCGCCCCCCGTGCCGCCTGTCGAGTTCAAGCACCGGGCTGATATGCCCAATATAGATCTGGACAGCACGGCTCATCCGCCCCAGCCTGGATATGCGGGCGACTACAACGCCTGCGTGCCCGCCGCCACGGCCAACAGCTTTACCTGGCTGCGCAAGCAGGAACACGTGGTCGATTCGTTGCTGACGGAAGATTACGGAATGGGGGAAGACTCATTGCGCAAAATGCTCATGGAATTCAGCGGGCAGATGATGCGTCAGAACAATGAAGGGGTCTTTCTCCCGGAAATGCTAAAGGGCAAGCTGGGCTTCATCGACAAATACAAACTTCCCGTTCGGGTCAAATATCAGGCCATCGCCTCCGTGGCGCCCATGGATACCGTTTTTTCTCCCAACCCGGCCTACGGCCATTTTGCCGATAACCAAACTACCCCCGATACGGCGGGACAAAATACCGAATCGGTTTCGAGAGCCTGGCTCCTTCAGGAGCTTTGCGATGGGGAAGACGTGGAAATGCAATACCACTGCTGCTGGTTTCTCAACGGCGTTCACCAGCCCCAGTTCTGTTACGCGCATAGCGTTGTGCTCAACGGTATGGTCAAAGTCGGCGGCAGGTACGGTGTTTCCTGGAACGACGATTCGGATCAGGTCAACCCAGGCGGGCTGCGCAACAATTTCGGTTCACAGATATGGGTAAACAGCCAGGGCGGCAAAGACTATCTGATCCTGGATGCGCTGAGCGATACCATCCGGATCAATGCAGATTCGGTTTATACCCAGCGCTGTTTTGTGGAAAGCGCGGTTTCGGAAAGCTACGACCCCGGCGTGACGTTCGTTCCTTCTTCGGTCTACGACCCTGCCTCTTCCGGCCGGCATCCGTCCCGTGTTTTTCCCAATCCTCTTGTATCCGGACAGGATCTCTTCTGCCAGATAGAACTTGAAACGGACCATCCCGTATCGTTCAGGCTTCACTCCGTCGACGGCGCCATCTGGTTTACGCTTGAATTCGAGCCGGACCACTCAGGCCTCCATTCCTTTATTCTTCCAGGAAAAGGGCTTCCGCAGGGAATCTATGCGCTGATCGTGGAGCAGGCAGGCCGTACCGAAACGTTGAAACTGACTGTGGTTTGGCCTTGATCCCGGGGGCTTATATGCGACGAAATTGTCACAGAATGCGACAATTTTGAAAGGCGGGCGAGAGGATCTTCCATTCCTTTGTCATGTGATTTTTAACCAAATAATCAATGCTTATGAAAAAGATCCTCAAGTGGACGGGCATCGTCCTTTTCGCCCTGGTACTCGTTATCCTCGCTTCCTCCTGGCTCTTGTCCAGAAGTTTCAACTCCCAATTCAACAAGGTGTATGAACTGACACCGGCGCCGGTCTCCATCCCTACCGATTCAGCTTCTATCGCGAGAGGCATGGCTCTGTCGGGAGGCTGCCAGACCTGCCATGCCAAGGACCTGGCAGGCGAGGTTTTCTTCGACGACCCCAAAATCGGATCCTTGCCTTCCTCCAACCTGACCCGGGCGGCAGGCAGCGAGACGGAGAGCTATACGGACGAAGATTTTGTGCGCGCCATCCGGCATGGCCTCAACAAGCAGGGCAACCCCCTGATGATCATGCCCTCCGATTCGTATGCCCACTTAAGCGACGAGGACCTTGGTAGCCTCATTGCCTACATCAAATCCCTGCAGCCCATCGAGCGTACCTTTGCAGGCCGCAAATTCACCTATATGGCCCAGGTCATGGCCGGGGCCGGTTTGTTCGGAGAAATGTTCCCCTATAACAAGATCGATCACGACAAGGCAAAGAACGTCACGGGGCCGCCTGTCAGCAACGGTCTCGATTACGGAAAATACGTGGTCAGCTGGGACGGCTGCACGAACTGCCATGGCGCCAACCTGGGCGGAGGCAAATCGCCCGATCCCGTGTCGCCGCCGGTACCCGATATCAGCAAGAGCGGTCCTTCAAGCGAATGGACCCTGGAGGGATTTACGAATTTCTTCCGCACCGGGACGACGCCTTTCGGCAAGGCCGTAGATTCCAAGTTCATGCCATACCAGGGGCTGGGCGCATTGACCGATATGGAAATCGAAGCGGTGTACAACTACATCCATTCGCTGCCGCCGGCCAATCCTGCCCCTGCCCAATGAATAACGGGGTGGGTTTTACTAACGCGTCATCAAAACAAAACTAAATATGGAAAAGAAGCTTCTTTTTGGCACCCTGGCGGGAGCCGTTACTCTGGTTGTGTTGTCCATGGCCATTTTTATGGGATTGTTAGGCTCTACGGCAGAGCGCTGGTTCGCGGAAAACGCGGGCTGCGTCCTTTCGATGGAAGAATCGCCACTATGGGTATGGATCGTAGCCACACTGGTTCAGGCCTTCTTCCTTGCATATCTGCTCCATCGTTTGGGAGTCAGCACCTTTAAGGGTGGGCTGGTCACGGGTGCGTGGATATCTTTCCTGATGATGTTCTGGTATGGGCTGTGGACTCTTTCCACCTACAAGGCCTATACCCTGAGTTGGCTTCCCATAGACGTCCTCATGAATACCGTCGTGGGAACCCTCACCGCCGGCGTCATCGGGCTGGTGTACGGGAAGGTTAAATAGAAAAGAAGAAAGGCCGCCGGTAACGGCGGCCTTTCTCTTATTCAGCCTCCATTTGGATGGCTTTTGGAAAGAGGATGTTGTTTTCCAGGTGGATGTGCTGGTGGAGGTCTTGTTCAAACTCCTGGAGTTTGGAGAACAGCACCCGGTAGGAGGTGCAGGCGTCGGCTGGAGGCGTGAAGCCGCCGCTGAGCCTGTGGATGGCGTCCATATTTCCGCCGGCCGAGACATGTTCGGATTCCATCATGCGGATGGGGTTGGCTATGCCGCCGAAGGGCGAAGGCGCCATGGTTTTGCCGAAACGGCGGGCGGCTGCCAGTTCCTTGATATAGGGAAACAGGATGTGCTCCTCCTTGTACATGTGCATGCGCAGTTCGCGGGCAACTTCGTCCCACAGCTCTGCGATCTCGATCACTTCGGGATGGCGGTCGCCGTGAACCCGGGCCACTTTGGTGCTCAGTTCGTAGAGCATTGGAAAGGAATCGCTCACGTAGCGGTGGTGGGTATTGACGATGTAGTCGGTCAGGAAGTCGAGTTCCCAGTTGTTGAAATCCTGATGGAGGCCGCTATTCCGGCTTTCCGCCTCTACGAGTTCTTTTTTGACGGTATGCACGTCGAGGCCTTTGGCCTGGCAGGCTTCTTCCACCGATTGTTTTCCGCCGCAGCAGAAATCGATGCCGAATTTGCGGAAGACTTCCGCTTTCCGGAAATCGGATGCGACCAGTTCGCCAATGGTTACCGGCTGCTGGCCGGGTTCCAGTTTGGTGATGCGCACTTCCCAGAATTCAGGGCCTTCGGCCAGGTATTCCCATTCAAAAGTGCGGCCCCGCTCAGCCAGCAATTGATAATATAGGGGTTTGGGATCGTGGTCGTTGTGGATGACGAAACCGTCTCCGCCGCTCAGCGAGTCGTAGCGGTCGAAAATGGTGGGGTGTTTGAGTCTGGGTTCGATTTTTGTGACGTCTAAGGTATCCATGTTCTATTGATTATGTTCGTTTCAAAAATACTTCTCCATTGCCCAATTTCTCCGCCAGTTCGGAGATAGTCGTATTTTCCAGCATCTCCTCCAGTTCTTCGCGGATGTGCTCAAACTTGTGGTGAATGGGGCAGGGGCGCTCCGAATCGCACTCCGCCAGACCCAGGCAGCAATCCTTATAAATTTTTTTGCCGTCGATAGCCTTCACCAACTGGGCCAGTTTGACTGAGCCCGCGTCTTTCCCGTGAAATTCGTAGCCTCCGTTCGGCCCTTTATTAGCCGATATGATTTTATGACGGGTAAGCGTCTGCAAAATCTTGGCCGTAAATGCGGCGGGAGAACCGACCTCTCTGGCAATATCCTGCAGGCTCGCCCTGAGTCCTTGCCCTGACTGTCCGGCAATGTAGATCGTGGCCCGGATACCGTATTCGCAAGCTTTTGAAAACATCGGCTGTTTGCTTTGAAAAGGATGAATGGGCCATGCAAAGATAAGCATTTTTTTATTTAAGACAAATTTGTCTTTATTTGTTTTGCAAACAGGATGTAGTATCTTTCGGAAAATCAATAGCCATGAAATACCTTCAGGAGTATCGCAATCCCGAACTGGTCGGGCGCTATCTGGAAGAGATCAGGCGCACGGCGACCAGGCCCTGGACGATCATGGAGGTCTGCGGCGGGCAGACCCACAGCCTAGTGAAGAACGGCATTTTGAATTTACTTCCTCCGGAAATACGGATGGTGCACGGGCCGGGCTGCCCGGTCTGTGTGACGCCGCTCAACCTCATCGACAAGGCGATATACCTGGCGGAGGAAAAAGGCGCCATCCTCTGTTCATTCGGCGATATGCTGCGGGTTCCGGGATCCAGGAAAAGCCTTCTTTCGGCCAAGGCCGGAGGAGCCGACGTACGCATACTCTATTCCCCACTCGACGCCGTGCAGCTGGCCAACCAGCATCCGGACCGGGAAGTGGTTTTCTTTGCCGTCGGTTTTGAAACCACGGCCCCTGCCAATGCCTTGTCGGTCATCCAGGCCCAAAAACTCGGCCTGAAGAACTACTCCATCCTGGCTTCCCATGTGTTGGTGCCACCCGCCATCGAGGCGATCATGGAAGACGAGGAGAGCGTGGTACAGGCCTTTCTGGCCGCCGGCCACGTCTGCTCGATCATGGGCACACTGGAATACTATCCGCTGGTAGAGCGTTTCAAGGTGCCCATCGTCGTCACCGGCTTCGAACCGGCCGACCTCCTGCAGGGCATCCTCATGGCGCTGCGGCAGCTCGAAAAGGGGGAGGCGCGGGTGGAGAACCAATACACCCGTATCGTGCGGGAAGAAGGCAACATCAGCGCACAGGACCTGATCTTCGAAGTGTTTGAAGTAGCCGACCGCCTGTGGCGGGGCATGGAGGTCATACCGATGAGCGGCTATGTCGTAAAGGAAAAATACGCCGCGTTCGACGCGATGAGGAAATTCGACGTCCACATCCCCGAAGCGCCTGAAAACGAGGAGTGTATGGCGGGAGAGATCATGAAGGGCATCAAAAAGCCCTTTGAATGTCCTCATTTCGGTAAAAAATGTACCCCGCTCAACCCCCTGGGCGCGCCAATGGTCAGTTCGGAGGGCGCCTGCGCGGCCTACTACCATTTTTCGGGAATCGTCGAACAGATGGAGTTGTGAAAATCCTGTTCCTCACCACCTCTTTCAACGGCATGGCGCAGCGCGCATGGCTTGAGCTCGACCGCCTCAACCTCCAGGTCAGGGTCCAGATCGCTACCGGCCCGGAGGCCATGGAAGCTGCTGCTGCGGCGTTTGCGCCCGACCTGGTCATCGCCCCCTTTCTGAAAGCCAAAATACCGGAAAGCATCTGGAAAAACCACACCTGTCTGGTCGTGCACCCCGGCATCCGGGGCGACCGGGGCTCTTCCTCGCTCGACTGGGCTATCCTCAACGAAGAAAAAGAATGGGGCGTCACCATCCTGCAGGCCGCCGAGAAAATGGACGCGGGCGATATATGGGCCTGGCGGACTTTTCCCATGCGCCCGGCCAGCAAGGCCTGCCTGTACCGCCACGAGGTCACCCAGGTTGCCATGGAGGCCTTGCTCGAAGCCGTAGCCCGTTTTCAGGAACCGGATTTCCGGCCCCAGCCTCTTGACTATTCCGATCCCACCGTCAGGGGGAATTGGAACCGGCGCACTAGCTCCGATGATTTCCGCTTCTTCTGGACCGACGATACCGCCTCTATCCTCCGCAAAGCCAGGGCGGCCGACAGCGACCCCGGCCTGCCGGTGGAGTGGTTTGGCAGGCGATTTGCCGGCTTCGCCGGGCACGCCGAGAGCCATTTGCGCGGTACGCCCGGCGCCTTGCTGGCCCAAAGGCACGGCGCCATTTGCGCCGCCACGGGCGACGGCGCTATTTGGCTGACCCACCTGCGGGAAGAAACGGAAGACGCCGTCAAGCTACCTGCGTTACTGGCCCTGGGAGAGGCGGCCTCTCACCTGCCCGAGAGCGTCCTCGATCCTTTCCAGCCGATCGAAGGCGAGACCTTCCGGGAAATCTGGTACGAAGAGGAAGGAGCGGCCGGTTTCCTGCATTTCGACTTCTACAACGGCGCCATGAGCACGGACCAGTGCAGCCGCCTCCTTGCCGCGCTGCGGGAGGCCAAACGCCGCCCCGTAAAAGTCATCGCCCTGATGGGCGGCCCCGACATCTGGTCGAACGGCATACATCTCAACGTCATCGAAGCGGCGGAGAGCCCGGCAGAGGAGTCCTGGGCCAATATCCAGGCCATCGACGACCTGATCCTGGAGATCATCCAATCGCCCAACCACTATATCATCTCCGCCATGCAGGGCAACGCAGGGGCCGGCGGCGTGCCCATGGCCCTGGCAGCCGACAAGGTGCTGGCTCGCAAGGGCATCGTGCTCAATCCCCACACCCGCAACATGGGTTTGTACGGCTCGGAATACTGGACTTACCTGCTGCCGCGCCGCATCGGCACCGAGAAAGCGCGGCAATTCACCGAAGAGTGCCTGCCCTGGGGCGTCGCGCTGGCCAAAGAGATCGGGCTGATCGACGATTGTTTCGGTGAAACGGCACAGGAATTTGCCCTTCAGGTAAAACAGATCGCCGGTGAGATCGCGGCTTTGCCCTATTTCGACAAACTGCTGCTGGCCAAGCGCTTCCAGCGGCGCAAGGACGAAGCCTTCAAACCCCTGGAGGCCTACCGCAGGGAAGAATTGGAGCGGATGCGCCGCAACTTCTTCGACGACGACGAGGACTACCACTACAAGCGTTATTGCTTCGTGCATAAAATCCAGGAAACCACCCGGGGCCAGCTGGTCGAAGAGCGCGATTGGTACAGCAGCCGCCGGAAAATCTACCGGCGGCGCAAGTGGGAATCGGTGGGGTATCGGGGCGAGCAGCCTTAAACCGCCTCAACGATCTTCACCGGAGAAGGCGTGTCTATGATCCGGTTCAGCTTCAGGCCTGCGGCGGCCAGCAGTTCTCCATATTCCGCTTCGGTGCGCTCCGCGCCGCCGATCATCACCTGCATGTGCAGGTCGTAGAACAGCGTAATCGCGTCGAATGGCTCCTGCAGGACGTTTTCGACCAGCAGGACCCTTCCGTTTTCCTTAAGCCCTGCCTTGCAGCGCTGAAGGATGCGCACGCTGTTTTCATCGCTCCAGTCGTGGATGATATGCTTGAGGACCATGCAGTCGGCCGCAGGCACGGACTCGAAGAAATTGCCGGACACTTTGGTCGCGCGGCCGCCGAGGCCGTCGATCAAATCGCCGTGCATGGCGCTTTCCAGGTCGTAGAGAATACCCTGGGCTTGGGGATTTTTTTCAAGGATGGTTTTCAGCAGGATGCCCTGGCCGCCGCCCACGTCGCAAATCGTCCGGAAGCCGCTGAAATCATAGGACTGGGCGATGAGGGGGGCGAGCATGGTGGTTCGCACGGTGCTCATGTCGTTGAAGGGCTTGCCGTATTGCTGGTTTTCATCCAGGTAGTCAAAGAACGGCTTGCCCATGACGTGGTCGAAAGCCGGCGCGCCGTTTTGGAGGGAATGCGCAAAATGGTGCCAGCTGTCGCGCCATGGCGGCTCGTTGAGGAACAGGATGGTATTGGCCATGCTGCCGGGCGTGTCTTTCAGGAAAAACTTACCCAGATCGGTCAGGGAAACCTGCCGGTCTTCCAGCCTGACTACCCCCTTTTTGGCGGCGAAGCGGAGGGTGCGGTAGAGCACCCGCTCGTGCAGGTTGCAGGCGGAGGCCAGCTCGGTCACGGATTTTGAGCCGCTCCCGATGCTTTCAAATACGTTGAGTTTGGTTAAGTTGTAGGCTACGTGCGCCAGGGCCCAACCAGTAAACAGATCAAAGGCCTGTTGGGGAACCGGGGTTTGCTTTTTGCTGTCTTCCATTTTTTCTGTTTTGAAAATGATAGCGCAAAGATGTGGGGTAAAGGCGCGGAAGGGGTATAAAAATTGTCGCGCAGGAAATAAAAAACGTCGCTTTAGTCCCGGCAAAAGATCATGAAGAAAGCATTCCCGTTATCGGCGAGAAAAGGCTCCTTTCCTCCACCATAACTTTGACCATCGCTTTTTTCTGAAAACCGCCCATCCGCAAAAATCACGGTCGCCGCCTGGCCCCAGGAGCGCGTTCTGACTTTTCCTTTAATGGAATTATCTGGATCGACGTCGATATGTTCTACGAATTCAATGTGCCCATTCTTTTTGTCGTTGGATGCATAAACCAATTTGACATCGCAGCCGCGGGCCAGCGCATCTGCGGCTTGTTCAATGATTGTTCTGGTCGTTCCGGTGATAATCGAATATTGGTCCTGTGCGGCCAGGGTGACGTCTACGCCCCGTTCTTTATAATATTCTGCTATATCTTCCATCGCTGCGCCTCCCTGCGGCCCTGATTTCAATGCTTTGGAGAGTTCTTTCCATTGCCAGGGGTTCACCTGCTCATTCCCCAGACCCAATTTTGCCAAACAAAGCCCGGTGGCCAGTGTGCTGCATAATCCATTGGAGCTTGTTTTGAAAGGGGTCTTGATAGCGGTCCAATCCATGAAGGAATGGGTGTCATTATCCTGGCTTCCGTCAAGCGCTTTACTGCATGGGGGATCGGCAAGCAACATACCCGGGACGGTATGAGGGTCGTTTTCCGACGGGGCGCACAGCAACTCGTTGTATATGGGTGAAAATTCCGGATTTTCGATAGGAGATACCGCCTTGAAGAAATCGGGATGGATGGCGTGCATGATGCCGTCTCCCAGCATCATGTACATTTGGCCTATGGCAGGGTCCTGGGGGTTGTTCTCCAGCATTTGCTCCAGTTGGCCGGTGAAATGCAGTATGGCGTGCAGCCACTGGCTGGGCATGGGTTCGGGCAAGACTTCCTGCATTTTATTGATGAACTGGGGGCTCCATTGATTGGTATTGATCGCTTGCTGGGCAGCCGCTTCATCGAAAAATTCCAGCATTCTGGCAAAGGCCAGGTTGGGGTCCACGCCTCCTGATTCCTGCATGACCCGGTATTGCCAGAGCAGGCCGAGGAAGCCGGTTTCGGCGTAGTATTGCACGGGGTTATTGATAAAAAACTGATACATCTCCGCCGAGCCACCCGCGAAGTCGAAGTCGCTGAGGGCCGGTTCGGTATAGCAGTCATTATTGTCGTCGTTTTCTTTTTTGCAGTATGTAAAGGTCAGAACGCCAATACAGGCAAAGATCAGGCAGCATTTTGTTTTCATGGCAATTACTTTGTAACAAAAATAAATTTATTAAGAAATTTAAGTTACAATGAAGTAATAGGTTTAGAGGTAAATTTCTTCCTTCTAAATTTAAGGCTTCCAACTCTTAAATAAAAGCAAACCGAAGTCTTTTTTAGAAAAAACGCGAAAGGGAATGCCGTTCAACCGCTACCGCATGGCGCTCAACGTTTCGCCGGTCTCTGGCCGCCGCCGCCAGGCGGTGCGGAGAATTGTGCCTGCCAGGACCAGCAGGGCTGTGGCCAGCACGAGGCCTGATGCGGCAAAAATCCAGAACCAGCTCCGCAGCCCGTTCATCATTTCCCGGAAATACACCTCGCCGGGGTCCATTTGCCATAATCCCTTTTGAATGCCCGCGATGTTGAGCGAGAGCCAGAAAACGAGCAGGGCGCCCTGAGCCGTCCGGAAAGAGGCGTTCAGGGTGCGGTTGCCCGCCTGGCATGCCTGGTTTCCCTCACCCAGGAACTCAAAACATGCGGCAAAGAGGATCATGGTGTTGATCCCGATGGTCGTGCCCATTGCGTGCGCCACGGTCACGTGGGTGCCGTGGGTGTAGAGATTCAGGGCGGGGATGGACATAAGGAGCGCCTGGCTCAGGTTGAGAAAAACCCACAGGTCGGCTGCCATCAGAAAGCGGTAGGGGAAGTAGTGGTAGTGTTTTTGCGCGTCGGTGAGGCTCGATTTCCAATTGTAGATGATGCGCAGGAAGATGATCCATTCGGTCATGCTCACCAGATAGCCGGTGTAGCGCACGTATTCGGGAGTGGGCACGGTGTAGATGTGATGGCCCCAGTTGAACATCAGGTTGAAAAGCCCCAGGAAATACATGGCAAACGCCAGGCGGCTATGCCCCACTTTGGAGTCTTTGCTGATGCGCTCCATGAGGTAGAACGAGACGCCGTAGATCAGTTGGTTCCATGCGCCCACCGTCGAGCCGTTCACCTTCCATTGTATGGTCATGTCGGTGACGAAGTGCTCCCGGAAATAGGGGAAGAGCCAGAGGTAATTTTCGGTAAAAGCGAAGAAAAAGAACAGGATGCCAGTCATCCACATCCAGACATAAACAGGCCAGCGGCTGATCATGCGGGCCGCTTTCGCGAAATTCACTCCGAATAGAAGCCAGGCCAGCGCGATGGGCAAGGCCCAGGCGGGGCTGAACTCCCAGTACTCCCTGCCGCCGAATCGATGCCCCATATAGGAGAGGAAAATGCCGCCAATGGCAAAGAGCCAAAGCGCCCATTGGGCCCTTGCAACCGCCGGAGACAGCCGGCCGCCGCTCAGTTGCTGCAACCCGTAGTAGACCGCCCCGATGGCGCCCAGTAATATCCAGAACATCATGGAGGATACGTGGAAGGGGCGGAGCGCCACAAAGCCGGGATAGGTCCCCCCGTTGGCCGGTGCGATGTAATAAATGCTCGACCAGACGCCGAAAATCAAACCTGCGCACAGCAAAATCAGGGCGGTGAGGAAAAAGGGCTTTCCGACAGATGGTTGCATGGTGCTCACTTCTTTTTGATCATGCCCGAGGGCAGAATGGTGAAATCCCGGGGCGCCGCGGAGCCGCTAGCGTCTGTCGCTTTCAGAAAAGCAATCAAACTGACGGTCTCCTCCTCGGATATGTTGAAAACCGGCATTGGCGGTACGCCTGCTTTCAAAAATGCCCTGATAACCGGCTCGCCCTTGCCGGGCGCAGAATAGACGTTGGTAAGGTCGGGCCCCAGGTAGCCGCCCAGTCCGTACAACTGATGACAGCTCTGGCAGTTGTACTTCTGCCACACCAACCGCCCTTCAGCAGCCAGGGCTGCCTCAGCTTCTCCTCTCTGGGTATCCATGGCAGGCCTGAGATAGATGCTGCCGGAAAAAGCAAGAAAACACAGGCATAGCGACAAAAAAATGGGTAAAGGCCTCATATCAAACTTTTTTCCCACTCCCGTTTCCGCTCCGCACCCAGGTCGCGGTCGATGTCTTCAAACAGGAAGTAGATGCGTTCCAGGTCTTCCTCGCCGAACAGAGATTCTGCCATGATGAACAGCTCGTCGTTTTCCACGGCGATGTGGTCGAGCAGCTCTTCCATGTATTGTTCGAGCGCCCGCTGGGCGCCGGGCCAGTTCTTCTCCCGGATAAGTCCTTCGATATCGGCCACGGTTTCCCGGAACATCTCGTGGTGGTTCTCCAGTTCGTCGAGGATGCCGTCGAGCAGGAAATCGGGGTTAGCGCGCAGTTCCCTGAACAGTACGGCTTCTTCCTTGTGGTGGTGGAAGCCGTCGCTGTATTCGCGGAAAAAAGCGATGAGGTTGGAAACGCGCTCCCGGTAGGCTTCCGGGGCGCTGCCCCAGGTATCGCGCAGCGAAAGGATCGTCTGTTGGGCCGCCCCGATGATTTGGTGCTCGTTCATCAGGGTTTGCACGGGGTCATTTTTCTTCATGGGCTTAAACCGGGTTGATCTGCCAGGTGCGGCGCCCTGACAGGATTTTATTAAGGGGAATGCGGCCGCGCTGCTTTTCGGCTTCGCGCAGCTGCCCCTCCATTTCTTCTTCGTATACCGGGCGCTCTTCCGCGTAGAGCACGCCGAAGGGGAGGGGCATGGGCTGGTCTGGCTTGCCGAACCTGGAGAGGTTGGCCAGCAGGTGGGCTTTGGTCGCGTCTTTTTCGTCGTGTATCCACAAATCATCGGCAGAGGCGCCTTCGGGGCTCAGGCGCACCACGCGCGGAGTGAGCCCGTCGAGCCGGATGCCCTTGTCGTTATCGTTTCCGAAGACGAGAGGCTGGCCCTGTTCCAGCAGGATGGCCTCTTCCTTTTTGGTCTCCTTGTTGGAGAAGGCGAAGAACGCGCCGTCGTTGAAGATGGGGCAGTTCTGGAGGACCTCCGCGAAGGAGGTTCCCCGGAAGGCGTGCGCCCTGCGAAGGATGGCTTGCATGTGTTTGGTATCGCGGTCGAGCGTGCGCGCGACGAAAGCGGCGCCCGCCCCCAGGGCCAGGGCCGCCGGGTTGAAAGGCTCTTCGATCGATCCGTAGGGCGTGGTTTTTGTCACTTTTCCCCGCTCAGAGGTGGGAGAATACTGCCCTTTGGTGAGGCTGTAAACCTGGTTGTTGAAGACCAGATAGTTGAGGTCGAAATTTTTCCGCAGGGTGTGGATGAAGTGGTTGCCGCCGATCGACAGCGAGTCGCCGTCGCCGGAGACGACCCAGACGCTGAGCGCGGGGTTGGCCATTTTCACGCCCGCCGCGATAGCCGCCGCCCGCCCGTGGATGCCATGGATTCCGTAGGTGTCCATGTAATAGGTGAAACGGGAGGAGCAGCCGATACCGGAGATGAAGACGAAGTTTTCTTTCGGTATGCCCAGTTCGGGGAAGATGGTCTGCACCTGCTTGAGGATGGAATAGTCGCCGCATCCCGGGCACCATTTCACTTCCTGCGCGGGGGCGAAATCTTTCGGACTGAGGGGCGAGGGGTCGGGAAAGGCGATTTGCATGTCGTCAGGAGTTGAGTAATTCCAGAATGTGGGTTTTCAGCTCGGCCACCGTAAAAGGAAGTCCTTGTATTTTGGAAAATCCGGTTGCGGGAACCAGGTATTTGGCCCGGATGAGCTGGAGCAGTTGCCCGCTGTTCATTTCGGGAATGAGGACCTTGTCGTAGGCTTTCAGCAGTTCGCCCAGGCCGCCGGGGAAGGGGTTGAGGTGGCGCAGGTGGACGTGGGCGACCTCGTGGCCCTGGACCAGGAGATCTTGTACCGCGGTTTTAATGGCCCCATAGGTGGAGCCCCAGCCAAGGACGAGCAGCCTGCCCCGGCTGCTTCCGCTGTCGGGCGCCGCGGGCGGGATATGGCCGGCGATCTTTTCGATTTTTTCGGCGCGGAGGCGCACCATGGTTTCATGGTTGAGCGGTTCGTAGGAGACGTCGCCGGTCATATCCTGTTTTTCCAGTCCTCCGATGCGGTGTTCCAGCCCTTTGGTTCCTGGTTTGATCCAGGGGCGGGCGCCGTTTTCATCGCGCTGGTAAGGCAGTAATTTTCCGTCGGGGCCGTTGGGCGATTGCAGGAATCTGGTCCGGATGGGCCGGAGTTCGCTTTCCGAGGGGAAACGCCAGGGTTCTGCGCCATTGGCTACGTAGCCGTCGGTCAGCAAAATGACGGGGGTCATGTGCTCGATGGCGATACGGCAGGCTTCGTAGGCCGCATCGAAGCAATCGGAAGGGGATGCGGCGGCAAGCACGGGCAAGGGGGCTTCGCCGTGCCTTCCGTACATGGCCATGAGCAGGTCTGATTGTTCTGTCTTGGTCGGCAGGCCGGTGGAGGGCCCTCCGCGCTGCACGTTGACGATCACGAGGGGCAATTCGAGCATGGCGCCCAGCCCGGCCGCTTCGGTCTTGAGAGCCATGCCTGGCCCGGAAGTGGTGGTCACCGCCAGGCAGCCGGCATAGGCTGCGCCGATGGCAGAGCATATACCGGCGATTTCATCTTCGGCCTGGTAGGTTTTCACCCCGTTGGCCTTATACCTGGCGAGTTCCTGGAGAATATCGGTCGCCGGGGTGATGGGATAGGAGCCGAGAAACAGTTGCAGGCCCGATTTTTCGGCGGCCGCCAGCAACCCGACAGCTACGGCCTGGTTGCCGGTGACGCTCCGGTAGGAGCCGGGCGGCAGGGGGGCGGGGCGGATGAAGTAGCGCGAGGGGAATACCTCCGTGCTCTCTCCGAAGTTCCAGCCCGCTTTAAGGACTTTGATGTTGTACTCCGCGACCTCCGGCTTGCCGGCGAATTTCTCCTGCAAGGACTGGATGCTGGGATCCATGGACTTGTCGAACATCCAGAACAGGAGGCCAAGGACGAACATATTTCTCGACCTTTCCTGGTCTTTGACGCCCCATCCCGAGCCCTCAAGCGCTTCGCGGGTGAGTTTGGACACGTCGATTTTGTATACCGTGTAGTTGTCGAGGCTGCCGTTTTCAAGGGGGTTGACGCCTTCGTGGTATTTGGCCAGTTCGAGGCTTTTTCGGTCGAAGCCGGCCGTATTGGCGATGATGACGCCCCCTGGCTTCAGCCTGGGCAATTCCACCTTCAGGGCCGCGGCGTTCATGGCCACCAGCACGTCGTAGTTGTCACCGGGGGTGTAGATATGCCGGCTGCCGAAATTGACCTGGAAACCCGATACGCCGGCGATAGTTCCTCCCGGCGCCCTGATTTCGGAGGGGTAATCCGGGAAGGTGCTCAGGTCATGCCCCAGGAGCGCCGTCGTGTCTGAAAACTGGATGCCGGAGAGTTGCATGCCGTCGCCGGAATCACCCGAAAAGCGCACCACGATGCTCTCGGCTTCGACAATAGCCTTTTGCGGATTGATACGGATATTTTCTGCCATAATTGATGCCTGTTGCGCTATGAATGATGTAACACATCCCTTTTTCCCAATAACTCCTCTTCCGTTTCCACGCGATCGGGGTCGGGCACGCAGCAGTCGACCGGGCAGACGGAGGCGCACTGCGGTTCTTCATGGAAGCCCTGGCATTCGGTGCATTTGTCGGGTACGATATAGAAAAAGTCGGCGGATAAAGGCGGATGGGCTCTGTCGGCGTCGCCGGCGATGCCGCTTTTTGAGGTGAAGAAGCCGGAGAGATCGGTCCGGTCCGAGAAGCGCCATTCGTCCCCGCCTTGGTAAATGGCGCCGTTTGGGCATTCCGGTTCGCAGGCCGCGCAGTTGATACATTCGTCGGTAATGATGATGGCCATGATGCAGTATGTGTTATAAGGCAAATTCTAATTGTTGCTTCTAATATAAGGACAATTCCCGAAGACTTTTTTCGAGAAATACCCGGATCATTTCTTTTCTGTACAGCCGCGGGTAGACGTCGTTGTCGACGATCCGGGCTTTTTTGACAGCTTGTTTGATCAGCGCGTCGGGATGGTCGGCGGGGCTGCCTTCCACCAACACGGGTTTGGGGTCGACGCCGCCGAGAACGATGCGGATCTTCTCATCCCCGCCGATGGTCACGGCGGTGGTGAGGGAGCTGAAATCGAGGGTTTGGCGCTGCCGGAGCTTTCTGAATGAGGAGCGGAAGCCCTGGCCGAGCGGAACGGAAACGGAGCAGATCAGGGAGGCCGGGTCCTTGGCGTGGGGATAGACGCCGTCGCCGGAGTACAGGTCCTCCACGTTCAGGGTGTACGAGCCGGACTGGCTGGTCAGATTGACCTTTGCTCCGAGGCTGATCAGGGCGACGGCGGTGTCGGAGACGAATTTGGAGAAACAGTTTTTCTTGCCTCCGGTGGCGATGCAGATATCTCCGTTGCATTTCAGGCAGTACCCGACAGCCTCGCGCCACCATTCCGACTGGTTGTAGAATACGCAGCGGTTTTCGCACATCAGGTTGCCGCCCAGCGTGGCGGTTTTCCGGATGACGGGAGAGGCGACGGCGAGGGCCGCCTCCGCCAGCACGGGGCATTCTGTCCTGATCGCGGGGTATTGCCAGATATCCTCCAGGCAAAGGAGGGCGCCGATGACCAGTTGGCCGTCTTCCATGCGGATTTGGCTCATCTCCCCGATACCGGTCAGATCGATGAGGCAAGGGTTAGTGTCGACGCCCTGGAATTTATTTACCCACACATCGGTTCCGCCTGCGAGGAAGCGGAATCCCGATGTGCACCCGGAGGCCATTTGAACGGCCTGTTCGGCCGTGGCGGGACGGAGGTAGGAGTTTACGGGGGTCATGCCATGTTTTTTGTTTGCATTTCCAAAATGGCTTTCCTGGTTTTCAGTTGGTCCAGTACCTCTGCCGGGTTGATGGGTAGCTTGGTGATCCTGACTCCGCAGGCGTTGTAAACGGCGTTGGCGATGGCAGGAATGACGGGGTGGAGGGCGCCCTCGCCACATTCCTTGGCGCCGTATGGGCCTTCGGGGTCAGCGGATTCAATGATGTTGGTGAATATTTCAGGGGTGTCGAGCGTGGTCGGTATCTTGTAGTCGAGAAAGTTGTTGTGGAGGAGCAGCCCTTCGTGATAGCGCATCTGTTCGCTCATGGCCTGGCCGATTCCCATATGCCAGGAGCCTTCCAGCTGGCCTTCCACCGCGAGGGGGTTGATGGCTTTGCCGCAATCGTGGGCGCCCCAGACCTTGAGGACTTTCACCTCGCCGGTATCGCCGTCTACTTCCACTTCTGCGATGCAGGCGCCGAAGCTGTAGGAGGGGCTTAGCCCCGCGCCGGCGCCTTTGAAGTCGCCGCCGAGTTTGGGCGAGATGTATTTCCCGCTCACGCTGACCGCGCCGCGCCCCGCCGTGAGCATTTCACAGGCTTCCAGCCACGACAGGTCGGTGGTGCGGTCGTTGGAAAATACGCGGTCTCCGGCAATGTGCAGCTCGTCTTCCGGTGCGCCTGTCTTTTTAGCCACGGCGCTGAATATCTCCTTTTTGAGGTTTTCGGCCGCATCCCTGGCCGCATTGCCGGCCATGAAGGTGACGCGGCTGGAGTAGCTGCCGAGGTCGACGGGGGTGAGCAGGGTGTCGGCTGCCAGCACGAAGATTTTTTCGATCTGGATGCCGAGGGTTTCGGCTGCTACGATGGCGAGCATGGTGTCGCTTCCCTGGCCGATATCGCTGGCGCCCGAGCTGAGCAGCACGCGGCCGTCGAAGTCGAGTTTGAGGTGCACGACCGACTGTGGCAGCTCGTTCCAGATGATGGGCAGGGCGCTTCCGCTGATGAAAAACCCGCAGGCGGCGCCCAGGCCCCGGCCCGGGGGCAGTTTCCCGATGCGCTCCTTCCAGCCCGATTGTTCCATGACGGTTTGGAGCGATTCGCGGCTGCCGTTGGAGGTGATGCGGTACTGGCCAATAGTCGTGGAGTAGGGGTCGAGGAAGTTTTTCATGCGCAGTTCGCAGGGGTCCATGCCGATGCGGTGGGCCAGTTCGTCGATCAGCGACTCGACGGCGAAGCGGGGATTCACAGCTCCGTGGCCGCGCATGGCGCCCGACTGGGGTTTGTTGGTGTATACCCGGAAGGTGCGGAACCCGAAGTTGTCGAGCTTGTATGGCGCCTGTAACAACACGCCGTTGTAGTAGGATGTCACCACGCCGAAACTGCCGTACGCGCCGCCGTCGATGACGATGTCGGCGTCGAGCGCTGTGAGGATGCCGTCCCGGGATACTCCCATGTTCATGGTCATCTTCGTTGGATGCCGGCCGTGGTTAGTGAGGAAGACCTCCTCCCGCGAAAGCCGCACCCTGACGGGACGCCCGGTTTTACGCGCCAGGTGGGCGATGATGATCTCGTGTGGGAAGGGGTCGCTCTTGCCTCCGAATCCGCCTCCGACATAGGGTTTGATGACGCGGACCTTGCTCAGGGGTATTTCGAGTACTTTGGCCAGGGCGCGGTGCAGGTAATGGGGCACCTGCGTAGCGGTGATCATGGTAAGGCCGTTTTCGTCCCAATATGCGATGGCGGCATGCGGTTCGGTGAATGCGTGGTTGACGCCGGCGAATTCAAACGACAGCTTTGCGGTTTCGTCCGATTCGCGCAAGCCCTGTTCCTGGTCGCCGAATCGCAGTTCGGCTTTTTTATGTACGTTGTTGTTGAAGCGCACGTGGTTGTGTATCTTTTCCGCCACACCGATGTCCTGCAGGGAATCCTCCATTTCCAGAAATGCTTTGATGGGCCGGTAGGTCACCCTGATGAGACGGCAGGCTTCCGCGGCGATGGCCTCGGTTTCGGCGGCTACCGCAGCTACGATCTCTCCGATATAGCGGGTTTTTTCGATGGCCATAGCCGTTTCGTCCTGCGAAATGGGGAGCACCCCGAATTTGGCGGGCAGTTCGGCGCCCGTAACGATGCATCGGACGCCGGGCAGGCGGAAGGCATCGGAGGTGTCGATGCTTTCGATATAGGCATGGGGATGCAGGCTTCGCAGGAATTTGCCATGCAGCGCGTTCCTGATGGGGATGTCGTCTGCGTATTCTGCGTTTCCCGCGGCTTTCTTCCCGGCCTCCAGATAGGGCCGGGAGACGCCCATGGCTCCCTGGGGCTGCGTCTGGGCGGGAACGCCGGCGGCGTATTCCGCCACAGCTTCCACGATTTTTTTGTAGCCCGTGCACCGGCAGAGGTTCCCCGACAGGGCCTCTTTAATTTGTAGTAGGGAGGGATCGGGGTTGTTGCGCACGAAATCCAGGGCGGTGAGCGTCATGCCCGGCGTGCAGAAGCCGCATTGGATGGCGCCTTTTTCGACGAATTTTTCCTGCAGCGCGTGGAGTTGGCCGCCTTGGGCCAGCGCTTCAATAGTGGTGATCTCGGCTTCCTGGTAGCGCATGGCCGGCGCGATGCAGCTGAGCACGGGCTTGCCGGCCGCCAGCACGGTGCAGGCGCCGCAGCTGCCTTGTTCGCAACCGATCTTGGTACCGGTAAGGCCTATCCTGCCGCGGATGACGCTCGCCAGGGTCTCGTGGCTTTCGATGAGCACTTCGTGCGCCGTGCCGTTAATGGTGATGCTGAGCCTTTCCATGCGTTCGTTTTTTCTGTCTATAAATTGGCGCCGATGCTCTTTCCCCCGTCGACGTAAAGGGTTTGGCCGGTGATGAAGCGGGTTTGCGCGGAGGCCAGGAAGGCCACGGCGTGGGCCACGTCTTCGGGCTGCCCCATGGACCGGGTGGGTTGTGCGGCGATCAGTTTTTCGAGGGTTTCGGGTTTTAGCCTCCGGGTCAAAGGTGTGTCGATGAGCCCCGGCGCCACGGCATTGACGCTGACGCCGTAATGCCCGAGTTCGAGGGCGAGCGAGCGCGTCAGGCCGATAAGGCCTGCTTTGGAGGCCGAATAGTTGCTTTGGCCGGGGTTGCCCAGCCACGCCCGGGAGGCGATGTTGACGATATGCCCGCTTTGCTGGGCTTTCATCCGGATGGCCGCTTCGCGGCATACCAGCCAGGCGCCTCGCAGGTTGAGGGCCAGCACGGCGTCGAAGTCTTCCGCAGGCATGTTCCAGATGAGGTTGTCGCGGATGATGCCGGCGTTGTTGACCACCACGTCGATCCTGCCGGGTTTGCGGTCGATGCTGGAAAACAGGGCTTGTATACCGGCTTCGCTGGTCGCGTCGGTTTTTTCAAACAGCATGTTATCCGCTCCGATCTCATTGCGGAGATCCGCGGCGCCGGCTTCGTCCAGGTCGGCGGCGACGAGGAAATAGCCCTCTGCGGCCAGCCGGCGGGCGATGGCCCTGCCGATGCCGTTGGCGGCGCCTGTGACCAGTGCGGTTCTTCTGTCCGTCATACCGATGCGTTATCTTTCCCGGCATGTTCCCATACCGGTTTTCTTTTTTCCAGAAATGCGCCGATGCCTTCTTTCGCGTCGGCCGTGCGCATGAGTTGGGAGAGGTAGAGATACTCCAGTTGCGGCAGGAAATTGCCCAGCACGTGGTTGAATTTGACGCGTGCCGCCTGCACGGCAAAGCGAAGGGAAGAGGCGCTGCGGGGCAGGATGTACTGCGCTATCCATTCTTCCGCTCCTTGCTCCATGCTCTCCTTGTCGTCAAATACCCGGTTGACCAGCCCCATGGAAAAGGCTTCCTCCGCGGTGACAGACCGGCCGGTGAGCAGGAGGTCTTCGGCGTGCGAGAGGCCTATTTTTTCAGGTAGTAAAATGGAAGCGGGCGGTGGAAAGACGCCCAGGGTGATTTCGGGTTGCCCCAGCCGCGCGGTTTTATCGGCAAAGATTTGATTACACATCAACGCGAGTTCGAGCCCACCTCCCAGGCACTGCCCGCTGATGTTGGCCAGGCAGGGAATGCTCAGATCGCGCAGGGTATAAAATAGCTTGTGAAATCCTTTGATCATGGCCTCGGCGTATTCCTCCCGGTGTTCTTCCACGCTGGCCCCGAAGGAGAAGTGTTTGCCGGCGCCTTCCCAGATGATGAGTTTGAGCCCCGGCATATTGGCAAAGTGGCCAAGCTGGGCTTGTATCTCTTCCATCATGACGTGGTCCAGCACGTTTCCTTTGCCGTCATTGAGCTTTATCCGGGCTACGGTCTTTTCGTGCGCATAGCTCACTTCGATTTTTTCCATGGGGGTCAGACGGTTTTTTGTTTGAACTGAGGAGAGATGGCCCTGAGCAGATCGTCGTTCCATTCAGCGCCTTCGGCGAGCAGTTGCCGGAGCCGGATGAAGTCCACCTCCCTGTCGTCTTTGGGACCTTCGTTGAATGCCCTGAAGCCGGCGCGGGCTTCGGTCATCATATTGAGGGCGAGCCATTCGCGGCTGCTTTCCTTGTTTTTGTCCCAGTGTTCCAGTTTTTTCTTTCGCATTTCCGAAAGGGTTTTGGCCGTGCAGTTGGGGAAGGTGTGCAGCAGTTTGGCGATGAGGCGGTTGACGGCCTCGTCGAGCAGGCTCAGGTCGGGGGTGCAGCGGGCCATGAGGACCTTGGCCTCTTGCAGCGCCGCTCCGGTCTTCATGGTTCCGAATACGATGCGGCCGTACTCGTCGGCAAAGCGGTCGATGACGACCAGGGGGTTGGCGATAAACCTGCCTTCCAGCTTCAGCACAGGCGCGATATCGGTGATGAGCCCCAGGTGGAGGGCCTGGTGCGCCGTCCAGGGCTCGCACAGGGTAAGGGAGGCCACGGCTCTTTCTACTCCCACGAAGAGATGCAGGAAGTCGGTAGCGCCCCCGATGGCGGCGCTGCCGTGTTTGGGGCCTGCCTGCCCGAAACGGGCCAGGTCGGAAGCGACGGTGAAGTCTGCGGCCATGCCGATTTCCTGTCCTCCGGCGATGCGCATGCCGTTGACCCGGCAGACGACGGGCTTTTCGCATTTCAGAATAGCGCTCACCATATCGTTGAAGAGGCGCATGTACTGGGAGTATTCCTGGGGGTTGCCGGCGTAGTACTCCGCATACTCTTTGGTGTTGCCGCCGGTGCAGAAGGCCTTGTCGCCCACGGCGGTAAAGACCACCGCTACCACGCTCCGGTCGTTGGAAGCTTCGCCAAAGGCGAGGATGATGTCTTTGACGGCCTGGGTGGTGTAGGAATTGAACTGGGCGGGGTTGTTGAGTATGATCCAGGCGTTGTACAGCCCTGGTATGGGCGTTCCGTCTGTATCGAGGCAAGGCCGCTTCTCAAAGAGTATGGAGGTATAGTCGTGCCCGACGAGGTTGTGGTCTTTCAATTGCTGCATGGTCGTTTCAGTTGAAATCGGGTTTGAGCACCGATCGTTTGGAATAGCGGTGTTCGAGGGTATTTTGAAATACTTCGTTGATGTGCGATAGCGGGAAAGTCTGTACAAAGTCGCGGATATCCAGGCTGCCGGAGGCGAGCAGGTCCAGTACTTCGGCGTAGTGGCGGGGCTTGCAGCCCCAGGTGCCGATGAGTTTGGCGTCGAAGGCCATGAGGTTGCTCAGCCGCAGTTCCAGTTTGTGCATGGTAAAGCCCACCACGCTGAGGGTGGAAGCGAAGGTGATCAGGTTAAAAGCGAGTTCCTGGCCGGCGGTAGAGCCGGATATTTCGAATATCTTCCATCCGTAAGGCGAGGCGCCGAGCGCCTGCGCGATTTCCCTGACCCTGGTCTTTATCGTTTTGATATCGAGGTCTTTAGAGTTGAGAGTGGCGTCGATGCCGTGTTGCCGGGCCTGGGCCAGCTTTTCGCCGCTGATGTCGATAGCGAGCACCCGGGCCCCTTTGATTTTGGCGATCAGGGCGCCGTACATACCGACGCCGCCCACGCCGATGACGACAGCCAGGTCGCCGGGACGGAGTTCGGATTTTTCAATGACCTGATAAGGGGTGGAGATGGCGTCGGCTACTACCGAGATTTCCGCCAGGCTGTATTTTTCCAGAACGGCGGCGGGCACGGTGCATAGGAAGCGGTGCGGCACGAGGACATGAGAGGCGAAGCCGCCGTGGAAGTCGTTGCCGGGCATGAGCTGGTTCTGGCAGATGTTGCTGCGGTCCTGCAGGCAGAGCTCGCATTCGCCGCAGGGTAGTACGGCGGGAACGACGACGGGCTTTCCGATAAGTTCAGGCGGACCGGCGACCACCGTGCCGCTGATTTCGTGCCCCAGGGTGAGGGGTAGCTCTTTTTTGGTGCGCACGCCGTCGTGCCAGAAACTCAGGTCGGTATGGCAGACGCCGCAGCCTGCGACTTCGACCAGGGCCTCATCGGGTCCGGGGGTGGGAAGGGGCGACTCGGCCAGTTGGAAAGGGGCTTTGAGCGCGGTCATTTGCCATTGTTTCAGCGTATTCATTATCTGGTAGCGTTTGGGTTTTCAAAAAGGAGGGCGATGCCCTGTCCCCCGCCGATGCAGGCCGAGGCGATGCCGTAGCGCACCTGGCGGGCGGCCATTTCCCTGGCCAGGGTGAGGCTGAGCCGGGTTCCGGTGGCCGCGAGGGGATGGCCCAGGGCGATGGCGCCGCCGTTGACGTTGCAGCGGCTGCGGTCGAGCCCGAGTTCGCGTTCGCAGCCGAGGTATTGGGCGGCGAATGCCTCGTTGATTTCGATCAGCCCGATATCCCCGAGGGAGAGTTCTGTCATTTCAAGTAGCAGGCGGATGGCAGGCACGGGACCCAGGCCCATGACCCGGGGGTCGATCGCCGAGGTTGCCGAGGCGGCGACGCGGGCGAGGGGGCGGAGGTTGTGCGCTCGCACCACATCGCCGCTGGCGACGACCACCGAAGCGGCGCCGTCGACGATCCCGCTGGAGTTGCCCGCGGTTTGGACGCCGTCGGGAGCGAAGACGGGCGTGAGTTTCGCCATGGCTTCCGGGTCTGATGGCCGCGCGTTTTCATCGGTGGCAAAATCTTTGGTTTTCGGAGGCAGGGAGACCTTCCGGGGCCTGAGGCCGGGGACCTCGAAAACGGCTGAGTTCATTTTGACTATTTCGCCTTCAAAAAATCCCCGGGCATGGGCGGCGGTATACCTTTCGAGCGAGGAGTGCGCGTATTCGTCGGCATCGGAGCGGGAGATGCCATATTGTTTGGCGACGTTTTCCGCGGTGCAGCCCATGGGAACGGCGGCGGTGTCGTTGAGCGCCTCCCAGAGCATGTCTACGAAGCCGTGTTTTCCCAGCGGGTAGCCCATGCGGTTGCCAAAGGCGGCGGTGGGGGAGAGTGTCATGTTTTCGGCGCCCCCGCAGAGGGCTGTTTGGGCCTTGCCCAGCGCGATCTGTTCGGCGCCGGCTACGATCGTTTCAAAGCCTGACCCGCAGATACGCTGCACCAGCGCTGCCGGCACGGTTTGGGGTATCCCCGAGTAGAGCCCTATGTGGCGGGGCAGGAAATAGGCGTCGGGCGAGCTTTGTCCGATATTCGCGTAAAAAATTTGGTCGATATCATGAGGGGCCAATCCCGATTTTTCGATGGCGGCCCGGGAGGCATAAACGCCCAAATCTGTGGGCGAAATGCGGCCCAGGGCGCCGCAGAGCTTGCCGAAAGGCGTGCGGGCGCCGTTCACCAAAAAGATGTCGTCGTAAGTGATGCCAAATCCCTTTTCCTTGTGCCTGAATGCTTTCACAGAAAATGTCTTATTGGTGAATAAAGGGAGCCGGCGATTTGGGCCCCTTGGTTTTGAAATTTTCGAGGCCGATCTTCATGTCCCGGGTTTGCATACATTCGCCGAAGAGGGCCGACTCCAGGGCCAGGCCTTCTTCCAGGGTGAGGGAATAGCCGCCATAGATGCTCTTGACCAGTATCTCGTCGATTTTTTTGCTGAGATGGCTGATATCTATGGGTTTGGGGCCTTCTAAGGCGCGAAGCGGCGCCGGCGAAAGGTTTTTTGCCTGTTTCCTGCCTGCCGCGATATCAAGGGCCAGAGCGGCCGCATCGGCCAGGAGGTCTTCGCCTGCTTCCTGGTCGAGATAGCCGATGGCGAGGGCTTCCTGCAGCCCGACCTGGCGGCCGGTGCGCAGGATTTCTGCGGCAGCCTCTATGCCGATCAGGCGGGGCAGGCGCTGGGTGCCTCCGGCGCCGGGGATAAAGCCGAGGTTGACTTCGGGCTGGCAGAAAACGACGGAGAGGCCCTTCCTGGCGATGCGGGCGGTGCATGCCATGGCCAGCTCGCTCCCTCCGCCGAAGGCGAAGCCGTTGAGCGCGCATACCACCGGTTTGGGGAAAGCGGCAATGTAGTTGAGGGCCGCCTGGAAGTCGTGTGAATTTTGCACGCCTTCCTCCGGGGTGTTCAGCGAAGTGATCATTTGCAGGTCTGCCCCTGATACGAAGGCCTTGGTTCCGAAGCCTGTGATCACGGCTGCCTGGATGCCGGGGTCGCCTTCCGCCTCTTCAAGCGCCTCCTGTATCTGAGCCAGGACTTCCAGGTTGAGCGCGTTCATGACCTTGGGCCGGCGGATGGTGAGCAAGAGCACGCCATTTTTACGGCTCCTGATTATATCCTGAACGTTCCATCCCCCGGCGGTCCGGGCGTGTTGGAGGGAATGGGGAAAGGGGAACTCCGGGTTTTCGGTGCAGAATGCTTCGACCAATCCGATGGTCTTGCCTATGCCGATCCTGTTCATGAAGGAAAGCGGCGGCTTGATAACGAGGGCTATTTCGCAGGCCATGTTCAGATCGCTGGCACAGATGATGCCGGTGTCGAGGATGAAGCCGCACAGTGCGAAATAAGCGCCCTGGAAGATTTCGGTAAGGCGTGATTCCTGTTCCGGGTTCAGGGTGACGGTTTCCCCCCGCTGGGCGGTATTCCAGGGTTCTTTCAGGCGGGTTTTTTCGGAAAGGAGGGCCGGGGTCTTGAACCAGGGCAACTCGATGCGGCCCAGTTCGTCGAGCCCGTGCGCCGTGATGGGGTTGCCTCCGGTGAGGTTGAGGGCGGTAAAGGGGCCGACGCCGAGGCCAAGGGCTTTGACGGCCGCGGCATCGATCTCTTTTTCCGTGCCCAGTCCTCGTTCCAGGCAGGTGATGGCGACCTGGCAGAGCCCTTCGAAGATGGGGTCAATGGCGTAGCCATAAGCGCTTTTCACCCGGACAGGTATTTTCCCGATCGATTCGTAAAAAGAAAGAAGCCAGTCCGCGATCTCGCCGTCTGTCTGTTCCCCGGGAACGATTTCGACGACAGGGTTGATCTCGGCGGGGAAAAAATAATGGGCGACTAGGCACCGCCGTTTTTTGCCGGCATTGCGGAAGATCACTTCCGGTTGCATGTGGGAGGAGTTGGACAGAAAGATGCAATCGCCGTCCGCGATTTGTTCCACTTTCCGGAAGATGGCGTCTTTGACGCCTTCGTCTTCGGTCGCCGCCTCCACGACGATACTTGCCCCGCGGATTTCTTCGTAATCGAGCGTAAACCCGATAGCCTGGCGGATATTTTCGGCTTGATCGGGTTTAAAGGCTCCTGATGCGAGGCCCTTGCCGATCTTGGCTTCGGTTTTTTTCGCCGCCGCCTCCAGCGCCCCGGCCGAAATATCGACCACGACGACCCGGACCTGGTAGGGTGAGAGAGATTTGGCAAAGTGCAGGGCGATATCGGGGCCTATTTGGCCGGCGCCAATTACCGCGATTTTTTCAATATTCCGGTTTTTAAAGCGATAGGACATAGATCAATGCGATTCGTTTTGGATTTCTTTGCGCCTGGGCTCCGGCTCCGGTTTGGCCAGGCGCTGGAATGCGTTTTGGGCGAGGATGGCAGCGCCGAGGGAAACGGTGAACTGAGGCATGGGCAAAATCTCCATTTTCTTGTCGAAGATTTCGTTGAGCATGGTTTTGAGGTAGGGGTGATAGGCCGCGATGCCTCCGATCATGTAGGTAGGGATGCCGGGATCGAGGCGCATTTTGGCGATTTTTCCCGCGATGGACAGATAGATGCCCCGGGCGATGTCTTCGGGGGGCATACCTTCGAACAGCCAGTTCATGATCTCTGTTTTGGCGAATACGGTGCAGAAGCTGTTGAGGGGTTTGTCATAGGTGGAATGGGCCGCCAGCGTGCTCATTTCCGCTACGCTGATCTGGGCCCGTTCGGCGATTTCGGAGAGAAAAGCGCCTGTTCCCGCGGCGCATTTGTCGTTCATATAAAAATTATCGACGTTGCCGCGCTGGTCGCAGCGGATGATCTTGATATCCTCCCCTCCAATATCCAGGATATTTTTTTCGCCGGGGTAGTCGCGGGAGACGGCCGCGGCAGCGCAATTGATTTCAGTTTTTACGATGTCGGTATCGGGGAAGTGCCTGCGGCCGTAGCCCGTGGCGCAGCTGTAGCGGATGCCGAAGCTGGAGTTGATGGCTTGCATGACGTTTTGCTGCCCTTTCCTGTCGTTGCCGGAGGAGCGCAGCACATAGTGGAACAAGGCTTTGCCTGCCTCATCGATCACGGTAAATTTGGAAAAAGCGGAGCCCAGGTCTATACCCAGAAAACATTCGGTATTTTTATAAGCGCCCGGCCCGGCGTGTTTGTCGACCATGCCTTTGTCGAGTATCCGCCGGTTGACCTGTGCGGCAGCGCCGGGGATGCGGTTGGAGATGTTCTTATTGGTCATGGCCTTGACCATATTGGTAAAGGAGAGGTTGAGCGAGGTGCGGACGTAGTGTTTGCGGCCGTAAGCAACGATTTTCCCATTGAAATAGTCGATTTCGGTAGGCCGGTTGTGGATCAGGTCGAGGGCGAGGGAGGGGAAATGATCGCCGCCCTTTTTCAGGTAGCGCAGGCAGCGGCGCAGGAAATCGTCGGGAAAGCGGATTTTTTCGTGTTCGGCCACCACCATGGCCTCGGAGATGATCTGTTCGATGAGTTCGACGGTGTCGGGGTCGGCCATAGCTTCCGCCATGGTCAGGCGGCCCACGCCGCAAAGGGCGCTGAGGGAAGCGTTGAGGGTGGTTTTTTCCCAGCTTCTTCTCAGGATTTCCGCGGCGTCGGCGAAGTGGGTTTCGAGTTGGACGCTGCTGAGCAGGCCGGCGAGGAGTCTGGCTTTTTCCGGGCAGGCGTCGTTTGGCGAACCCGCATAGTTGGGCGGTTGGAAGAAGTTGACCTTGACCACGTTGGGGGAGAGCAGCGCTCCGCCCCAGTTGAGCACCATGCGCAGTGTTTTCGATTCGCCAAAGGAATCGGCCAGGAGGTCTTCTACGTCGATGCCGTTCATGGCGGCTACAACGTGCAGTTTTTCTGAATGGAGCCCGGCGCAGTCTTCCAGGGCCCCCGGTATCTGATAGGATTTTACGGCGAAGACGAGGAAGTCGAGGTCGAGCCCGGCCATTTCGGCCGCGGAGGCGAAAACCTTGCCGAAGGAGGCCCTGGCCTGGATGGCGCCTTCAAGGACGATACCTTCTTCCAGTATTTTGTTGCGCTTGACTTCGTTGCGCACGCAGAGGGCTACGTCGCACCCGGCCTCCCGGAATTTGACGGCCAGGATGGCGCCCACGGGTCCCAGCCCGATGATCCCGATTTTCGTTTGTGCTGCGTTTTCCATCAGGCAAACATTTTGTTGTTCTCCAACTGCTCGAGGAAGGTCTCGACCCGCGTGATGGTCTGGCCTTCGGAAAAGAAGCGCAGGTCGCACAGATCGCCTTCGACGACCAGGGCGGGTACGCCCGTTGCCTCCCGCAGTCTCTGGGGCATGCCGAAACGGGAGTTGGAGTTGTTGAAGCAGGTCTTGCTGTCGTGATAGACGATGCCGTCGATGCGGTACTCGCGGAACCAATTGGCGAGCATCTTCATTTTGGCTTGCTCGCTCCGGTTGATGAAAATTTCCGTGTAGGCCCTGGCCGTAGAATTCCAGGGGTCGTTTTCGTCGAACTGGTCGAAAATCCAGCTGCTGCAATAGGTCGAAGCGACCACGGCTGCGCCGCTGGCGGCAAACAGGTCGCTCATCATGCGCAGCTTGCCCCAGATCGGCATGCCTTCCCAGAAGATGCGGGCCTGGACCCGGGGCAGGATGCCGGCGCCGTTGCGGATGTTTTCTTCCAGTTCATCGAGCAGCAGTGCGTAATAGTCCTTGGCCCGCTGGTCGCCTCTGAGCACTACGATAGGCCCCATGTGGATGGCGGCGTCGAAGAAGCTGATGGGCGGCAGGGGCGCGGTGGCGGTGCGGAGCACTTTCTGCCACAACAAGGTCGCTTCCTTGCTGAGCCTGACCGTTTCGCGGAAGCGGTCGATATCGAAACGCTGCCCACTGGCTTGCTCGCACAGCGGGATCAGCCTCCTGAATTGCGTGGCGACCAGGGCGATCTCATCCTGCGTGACTTCGTCGAGGTGCCGGGGCGGATGAATGCCCGCGATGGGGCACTGGAAATGTTGTGCGTAGAAGTGGAACCAGTCTTCCACTTCCCTGCACTGGTTGGTGTTGTAAACGATTAAATCGGGTTTTGGAACTCCCTCCATGCCATAATGAGCCTGGAGCGGGGAGGATTTTTTCAGAAACGCGCCGATATCGGAGGTGGTGTAGGAGCAGGCATGGCCCGAATACCCGCATTTGACCGCTTCGGGAATGTTGTCCATGGCGGTGCGGGTCGCGCCGAGCAGGGCGCCGTGGTTTTCGGGGAAGTAGACCTCGAAGCCGAAAGAGCGCAGCAACTCGGCGGGGCCCACGCTGGTGCACCAGGCGATTTTTTTTCCGCTTCCATCCAGCGAGCGGAAGTAAGCGCCCATGATTTCCTTCATCCGTTCAGTCGATCTGATCTTGTACATGGGCAGGTTTTTTTTGCGGAGCCAGTTCGATGACGTACACTTCTTCGCCGACGGGCACGTTGCCGCCGTATAGGTTGAGCAGGTGGTCGCGGTATTTTTCGAGCACTTTGCCGGGGGCCACCTTCATAGACGGGGTCAGCGTCTGGTCGTCGAGCGACAGTTCGCCGAGTATCAATGCCGCGGACTTGATCTTGGAAAATTTCTGGCCGATGCTTTTGTTGGCGATTTCGAGGCAGCCGGTCATGCACCGGCCCAGTTCGTTGAGGTTTCGGGGGCAGAAGCAGCCATGCCTGGGGGTAAGTTCGTAGCTGGGCTGGTCGAAGAGCTTGGGGTTGGGGAAGATGAGGGCGACCGGATAGTCTTGCCCATTGCCGGAGACCACTACGTACTGCACGTAGTGGCATTTGAGTTCGATGGCGCGTTCCAGGTCGGAGGGGATCACTTTTTCTCCGTTCGACAGCTTGAAAATGCGGTCTTTGCGGGAGATGAGGTAGAGTCCCTTCGCAGAGAGCCGCCCCACGTCGCCGGTCCGGTACCAGCCATCGGAGGTAAAAGCGCTGGCGTTGGCTTCTTCGTTGCGGTAATAGCCGGTCATGACATTGGGGCCTTTGACCTGTATTTCGCCGTCTTCGGCGATGCGCAGGCTGATGCCGGGGATGGGTTTACCCACCAGTCCGGGCTCTCTTTTAAGGGAGGGGTCGGTGAGGGTACAGCAGGGTGAGGTTTCGGTCAGGCCCCAACCTTCTATGACCGGTATGCCCCGGTCTTCGAATTCGAGGGAGATACGTTCAGGCAGGGAGGCCGCAGCGGTGAAGATGAACCGCAGGCCGGAGTTGAAGAGGATATTTTCGGCCTCGGGGCTTTGCCGCGCCAGGTCGAACAGGCTCTGGTAGACTCTCGGCACGCTGAAGAACACGGTGGGCCGTACTTGTTGCCAGTTGTCGAATATGCTCTCGGGTTCTTTGCCGTAGCTGCTCTCCAGCGAGTAGGCCGCGCCGTTGTAAAGGGCGGAGAATAGTTCGAAGATACCGCCGAAGCTATGGTGCCAGGGCAGGTAGGAGAGGAAGCGGTCGCGTTCGGAAATGCCGAGCACTTTGGCCAGCGCCGCTTGCTGCGACAGGATGTTCTGGTGGGTGAGCTGCACGCACTTGGGCGTTCCCATGGTGCCGGAGGTGTACATGTTGAGGCAAATGGTCTGCGGCGGCAGGTCTTTGCCCGGGAATGCGAAATCGGCTGGCGCCGGTTTGAGCAGGTGGCTGAAGGGAGTGGTGGCGGCATGCCGTTCGCTGTCGTTGAAGATAAAAATCTGTCTTATCTGGGGAATGGCCCCCGTGTTGGCCATTTGGGTATCGCTTTCGACGGCCAGCCAGTTGGCGTCGGAGTGGTTGATGAGCAGTTCAGCGGTTTTTTCTTTAAAATGGGCAAAGATGGGCACGGCGATGCCGCCGCAGGCCATGACGGCCAGCTCGGTTTCCAGCATTTGCAGGCAATTGCGGGAGAAAATGACCATCTTGTCGCCCGGTGAAAACCCTCTTTCCTGCAGATTCCAGGCTATATTCCGGATATCCGTGAAGCAATCCTGCCAGGAGATGCCCCGGTATTGCCCTTCCGCGTCTTTTTCCGCGAATACCGTTTTGTCGTGAAAACGGCGGGCATTTCTCGCCAGCAGGGTAGAGACGTTGGGGAGAATTTCGTCCATGGCAGTTTGGGCGTGCAGTTCTTTCATCATTTTCTGATTTAGAAAGCGTTACACAATTTGCATAGAGGGCAGCGCGGTTTTTTCTTTGAGTTTAAAATAGCGGAACCCGCCCCACAATGCGGCGCCGATGGCTCCGGAGTAGATGGCATCGGGGTGGGAGATGAATTCGAGGTTGCCTTTTTTGTTTTCCGCGGCCAATTCGCGGATAGCCTGGATCATGCCCACATTCATTCCCATGCCTCCAACCAGGGCGACGGGCGATTCGGCGCGCAGGGAGCCCAGGAGCTTGATGACGCGCTGCGCGATGGAGATGTTGATGCCCTTGACGATATTGGGCGTGGACAATCCTTTGGATACCAGGTTGATGACGTCGGTTTCGGCCAGTACGGCGCAAATGCCGGAGGGCACTTCCGGTTTTTCGGCTTTGAGGGATATCTCGCCGACTTCTTCCACGGCGAGCCCCAGGTAACGGGAGATGTTTTCGATAAACTGGCCGGAGCCGGAAGCGCATTGGCCGGTCATTTTGTAGTCGAGCACTTTTCCGCGGGGGTCGGTTTTGATGGCCCGCACATAGAGGCCTCCCATGTCGACCACCGTTTTTGCGCCCGGAGCGAAAAAGATACCGCCCCTGGCATGAGAGGTCATGCTGTAAAAGTGGCCGGTTTTCCTTTCCACCATCTCCCCTTCGCCGGTGGAGGCGAGGTAGGCGATATCGCGGCCATAGTCCAGGTTATTGCGTTGGAGCACCATGTCTACGGTTTCCCGGGCCACGTCTTTTGGGTCGCGCTTCCTGATTTTTTCAGTTTGCTTGTCGATCAGGCGGTGGCCGGAAGCGAGGGGATCGTAGCTCATCAGCGCTACCTTTACATAGCTGCCGCCTACGTCGGCGCCCATTGTATAGATTGGCTGTTGCATGTTTTGTCTTTTGTTTGTTTAGAGGGATTCGTTTTCGGCAGGTTCCGCGGATTTGCTTGCCTTGGGCAGGTCGGCGCTGATGTTTCTGCGGGCGAACATGGCGCCGCCCAAGGCCCCCATGAAGATGGAGTCGGTATGGATGTTCATCGTTACTTCTCCGTAGGCTTCGGTAACCATTTGCCTGACGTAGCGCAGTACGGCCTGGTTGCGGGCCACGCCCCCGGTGAAGGTGAACTCGTTTTTCACACCCCCGGAGCGGGCGATGAGCGACATGGCGCGCTGGACGATGGCCTTATGCAGGCCGGCCAGGATATTGGGCCGTTCTTCCCCGTTGTGGAGGAGTTCTTTGACTTCGGCGCCGGCGAAGACGGTGCAGGTGGAGCAGATCGTGGTTTCCCTGGTAGCTGTCAGGGCTTCGGGGCCCAGTTCGTTGAGCGAGAGGCCGAACTCGTCGGCGATGTACCCCAGGTAGCGGCCGCAGCCGGCCGCGCAGCGGTCGTTCATGTGGAAGCTGGTGACCAGGCCGTGGCTGTCTACCTGAATGGCCTTGGTGTCCTGCCCGCCGATGTCGAGCACGGTGCGGGTGTTGGGAAAGACGGCGTGTGCGCCGAAAGCGTGGCAGAGGATTTCCGACTTGATACAGTCTTCCGGGAAGGGGAGGAGCGCCCTGCCGTAGCCTGTCCCTACCATTCGGGAGATGTGGATTTCTTCGTTTACGATATCCTCGATGTGTTCGCGCAGGGAGAGTTCCACGCTTTTGTAGTTGTTTCTGACGGCATTGAGTTCTGCGTAGTACCAGTCTTCGTGCCTGGCCTCCTCAGGCTGGTCGGCCAGCCCCTGGTATTTTTCTTCCAGAATGGCCATGGACTCCAGAACGAGTTCCTTGAAGTTGTACCTGACCATTTCGTTTTCTACCGGGGTGATGCTTTTGTCGAATGCGAGCATGAGGGGTTCATAGAAAGCAGCGCCTTTTTTCGCGACCTCCGCGTTGTAGTGCTCGCTGACGATATCGCGGAAAAACTGGTTTTTCGAGCCGAGGTCTTCGTTGATGAAGCCATAGCGGATGCGGGGGCGGATGGTTTCGATGATCTCGCCCAGCTTTGCGGCGATTTCATCCCGGTTGCCCAACGGGAAGACGGCCACGGTCTTGCGCAGGGTGTCTTCCAGGCTGTCCATGCGCCGTTTGAACTGTTGGTATTGGAATACGGCCCTGATGTCGGCCATGTATTTTTTAAATTCCGGCCGCAGTTCCATGTCCTGCTGGATGCGGTTGGAAAGGAGGTTGAAGCGGGCGTCGTAGATTGCTTCTTCGCGGGCGATATCAGCCGCGACCTTGTAGTTGGCCCTCGTATTGGTGATACCCCTGCCGACGATCTCATCTTTTTCGTTGATGATGACCGCTTTGGAGGTGGTGGAGCCCAAGTCGATGCCGAGGTAGTACTTGCTCATAACTTATGCGGTTTCGGCTGCCTGAATGATTTTTCGTTGCGCCAGCATCTGGAAGTAGGATTCCAGGCGGTTTTTGATATTGGAATAGGAGAAATACCGGGGGTCGACGAGGTCGGACTCTATGAATCCCACAGGTACTTCGAGGCGGTCTTCGATCTCGCGCATCATGCTCAGCTGGCCTGCGGAGAAGGAGTTGCAACTCTTGATGGAGTTGGTAATGTACCCATCGGCTTCGTATTCCCGGATAAATTTGGACAACAGATCGATGCGTTGCGGCAGGTTCATGTTGGTATAGCAGTTCATGCAGTATTCGGCCAGAGATTCGAGCGGGCGTTCCGGGTCGTGGCGCCAGCCCAGGTCGTACACGCCGCCGACCTTGGTGTAGGAAGAGGCGACGATGACGGCGCCCATGTCGTAAAAAATCTTCCAGAATTCGCGGAAGTTGGTCCAGTTGGGGGGGCCTTCGACCACGAGGCGGTATTTTTCTTCTTTCAATTCGCCTTCCGGTGTGATGGGCCCCAGGCCCAGGCGGATGCGCTCCTGAATTTCGTCGTAGAGGGCTTTGTAGTAATCGACAGCTTCCTGCGTTCCCCTGAACCCTATGTTGATGGGGCCGATATAATAGACGCCTGCGAAATAGGCGTCGATAGGGGAAGGCTTGTGCTTGGTAGTGTCGAATATTTTGGTGATCCAGTCTTCGGCTTCCTTCGACAGGGCGAGTATTCTTTTCAGTTTTTCCTCGTCGAAAGCGATTCCGGTCACGGCTTCCATTTGGGGAATGACTTCCTCCCGAAGTTGCCTGACCATGTATTCCGTCATGGCGGGGGTGATTTCCCCGTTTTCCTGGTAAGGTGTATGGATCATGACGACTTTGGCTTCGGGGTACTCCCGCTTGAGCGTTTCAAACCATTTCATGAAGGTGAAGCAGCCCGTATAGCTCAGCAGCAGGATGTCGGGCGGAGGCAGGGGTTGGCCGGTGGGGCCGATATTGCCTTTGAGCATCATGCCGACGTCGCATTTGACGTAGGTGCAGACGTCTTCGGAATGGGCGTTGCGCTCGGCCTCCTTGATGTAGCCTGCCGATTTTTTCCGCATGGCGTTCTGCAGGGCGTTGATCTCCGGGTATACGGGGAGCATATCGAAGGTGCGGATCAGTTCGGAGAGGTTGCCGGGCACGAAGGTATAGCAAACCTTTTTGCCGGTGTCTTTCGCGGCGGCGAGGTCGTTGAACAGGCCTTCGATCATTTCTTTCTGAAGGACCATGCTGAGTTCTTTCTGCGCTTCTTTGGACATGGTTCAGGATATTGGCTGGTTGGCGATGAGGGCTTCCGCGGGTTCGTCTTCCCAGAGCTTGATGGAGTCTGAGAAGGCCCCTACCTGTTCTTTGATGACCTTGAACTGGTTGATATTTTCGCTGTATTGGAAGGCGATATAGCGGATGCCCATTTTATTGAAAGCATTCTGGAAAATCGGCGCGTCGAGCAGGCTGGGGTCGCAGAAGCTGGCCGAAGCAAAGATGACGCCGTCGGCGCCCCTGTCGCGGACGATTTTTGCCAGGCGGTACTCCTTGGGGTCGTGGACGTCGTAGATGGAGGAGGAGTAGCGGCTCTGCGTGAGGTATGCGTTGGCGATGGCGTCGAGGGGTTGTTCGGAGCCGGCGTTGATGTCTCCCTGGATCATACGTGAGCCGAGCATGAAGTCGTCGTCGACAATGTAGCACCCTGCCTCTTCGATGGAGCGGATGAGGCCGATGGCGGGTTGTTCGCAGAACGCGCCCGACACGACGACCTTGACTTTGTCCTGGGGCGCGCCAAGGTCCTGGCGAACGTGTGCGGCGACCCGCTCCAGGATATCGTTGTGCTCTTCAACGGGTATGACCGTTCCGGCCCGCAGGATGTAGTAGAGGTCTTCCATGGTGAGCCGCCAGGGATAGTGCTGCCGGATGTCGTAGAGGTTTTCGATGAGGCGGCGGTTCCGGTTGTAAAGTGCGATGGCGTTATTCAGGCGGCCAGCTGTGATTTCCACTCCGTTGATCTCGCGGATATAGGAGAGGATATGCTCCATCTCATGGCGGTAAAAGGTTCCGCCGATGCCGGGCAGGAAGTTTTGCGGAAAATCCAGGTATTTGACGAATTTGCCGATCTTCTTCTGTCTGAAAATGCCGGAAAGGTTGCGGAGCACATCGCAGATCGAGGGGAACACGAAGCCGTCAAAGTGGTCCATTTGCTTATCGAGGGCCAGTTCCAGGATACTTCTGGGGATGTGGCAGATATAGGACTGGTAATAGGCATCTCCTTTGATGACCTGTTTGCGGTCGCCACCTCCGAAAATCCCCACTGCCAGGCCGCCTGCGGCATGGACGATTTCTCTGGGAAAATAGATCGGCATGTAGCCGACGACGACCCGCCCGGCTTGTTCTTCTTTCCAGGCTTTGGCGCGGGAAAAATGCAGGTCAAATGCCCATTCCCGGCAGGTGGCAACGATTTCTTTCAGGTCGGTCATGGTTTCCTCTTTGGTTAGGTGCGGCTTCTTTTTGACAGGCCGCTTAGTGTAAAGATAAGGGGATTTTTTAATTTAAGATAATTTTGTCTTAAATTTTAATACAGAAAAACGTTCCGCATTCACCGGAAGAAAGTCAATCGTTGATGCGGAGGCGTTTCCTGTGGACTTTTTCGGCCAGATCGGCCAGGGAGGTCGTCTCAAATTCGAGCTTCATGGTATCTTTTGTCGTTTTCCAGAAGTCGTGTACCGGGCATGGTGTTTCTTCGCCGCATCCCGGCAGCCCTAGCAGGCAGATATCGAAGAAGTCTTCACCGTCGATGATTTTGACGACATCAATCAGGAAAATGTCTGATGGCTCTTTTTCAAAGGCGACGCCGCCCTTTGGACCCCGGTAGGATTTCAAGAGGCCTCTTTCGGTAAGGGTTTGGAATGTCTTTGTCAGGAAGTGAAAGGAGATATCCATTTTCTCTGAAATCTCCCTGATGCTTACAAATTGGGAGGTATCTTCCTTGAGGGCCATATAAATAAGGGCCCGAAGCCCATAGACGCATGCGTTGGAAAGTGTCTTCACAGGGTATTAAGACTGGTGAGGCATAAATCTAGGGAATTTTCCGGCTCGCGGTATGTGTTTTTCAGGGAATGCTGTCAATCCCTCAAAAACTCCAGTTCTTCGTGCAAATCGAGGCGGGCGATGACGGAGAGGGGCTCGAACTGCCGGTCTTTTTGCCGGTGTTTGGCCACCCAATCTACGCCGGTCAGGATATCGGACTGGATTTCGCCGAAGTGGCGGGGAATGGGCGCCCCGTCGCGGCAGGGCGTAGTGGCGATGACCGGCCGGCCGAAGGCCTGGATAAAGCTTTTGCAAAAATCGTCCTGCACTACGCGGATGGCGGCCGTGCCTTCAGGGGAGAGCACTTCGGCGGGCAGGCCAATGGGCTCTTCGTAGACGATGGTGAGGGGGCGCTGGTGGAAGTAGAGCAGGGTCTCGATGCGCGGATGCACGTGGCGCACGTGCTTTTTGAGCATGTCGATCGAGTCTGCCAGGATGACAAAGGGTTGTGCGGCGCTGCGGTCCTTGAGTTTCCGGAGGCGCCGGATAGCCGCGGGGTTGGTGGCGTCGCAGCCGATGGCCCAGGTGGTATCGGAGGGAAAAAGGATAAGTCCGCCGTTTCGCAGGGTTTTGATGAGCTCCTCCATATCTGTTTTGGGGAGCAGCGACAGGTAATCGTTTACGACCATTCCTTATTCAATTAAAAGACACAAACAAGCACTCCGCAAAGAACGCTTCTAAGCGCTCCTTGTTTAAAGTGCGCAAAAGTTAGACGGCAGTTGTATGGAAATCGCTGCCTGAAAGAATTAATTTTGACGGATTGGCGACGAAACAGGTCGCAGTTTTCTGCGTTCTTTGTTAAATAGGGTAAGGAATAAACAACGCTATGGCTCGATCTCGTTTTTTTATACTCCTCTTTTTTTCGCTTTGGCTCCAGCCCGCATGGGCTGCCCACATCATAGGAGGGGAGTTCCGCTACGAATGCCTGGGAGGAGGGAATTACCGGTTTACCTTTTACCTCTACAGGGATTGCGCCGGCGGAGGCGCGCTTTTCGACGGCGCTCCTGGAGCGCCATTTCAGGCGACGGTCAGTATCTACCAGGGCAATTCCAATGTGCCCACCAATATCCCACTTGGCGCTCCGGCCGTCAGGAGCATCGACCCGGAGATCAGCAATCCCTGCCTGGTCGTGCCGCCTGGTTTATGTGTTGAAGAAGGGGTATACGTCTTTGACCTGAACCTTCCACTGAGCAACCAATCCTACCACATCACCTACCAGCGCTGCTGCCGCAACAACACCATCACCAATATCGTCGACCCCGGCAACGTAGGGGCGACTTATACCATCGAACTCACGCCCTTGGCCCAGAGCCTTTGCAACGACAGCCCTACCTTTAATAAAGTGCCGCCCATTGTCATTTGCGCGGGAGAAGATATTAACTACGACTTTTCCGCCTCGGACGCAGAGGGCGACCAGCTCGTTTATTCCCTTTGCACACCCTTTCTGGGCGGCGGCACCAATCAGTCGCAGCCGACCCTGCCCTCAGGTGTAGCGCCCAATCCCGACCTGCCGCCGCCGTATTTTCCGGTGACCTGGGTCAACCCGCCATATTCCGGAACCAACCCCATGGGCACCAATCCCCCGGTAACCATCAATCCAACTACGGGCCTGATCACGGGTGTGCCCACGATCCTGGGCCAATTTGTCATCGGCGTGTGCGTGGAGGAATACCGCAACGGGCAGTTGTTGAGCGTCAGCCGCCGCGACTTTCAGTTCAACGTCACCAACTGCGAGCCAACCGTGGTGGCCGATATCGAAGAGGACGAAATTATAAACGGCCAGGACTTCCTGGTCATCTCCTGCGGCGAGGAAACCATTTCCTTTGTCAACCAGAGCTACCAGCAACAATTTATCGATACCTATTTATGGACCTTCAACATCGGGGGCGCCGACCAGAATTTTACAGAATGGAACCCCGTTGTCACCTTCCCGGGGGTGGGCACCTACGAGGGGAAGCTCATGCTCAATGCCGGCACCACCTGCGCTGACACGGCCAATATTTTCGTAACGATCTATCCCGAGATCGTGGCCGATTTCACCTTTGATTACGATACCTGCAAGGCCGGCCCGGTCACTTTCACCGACCTTTCCTATTCCGGCGCCGGACCGGGCACGATCACCGGCTGGTCCTGGGATTTTGACGACGGCAACACCTCGACCCTCCCCGACCCCGCGCATTTGTATATCCTGCCAGGCACCTTCGGCGCCGCCCTGACGGTGACGGATGTCAATGAATGCCAGGATACCCGTGTCAGGGACTTGCCCTACTACCCCGTGCCAGAGCTTATCGTAGTAGCGCCAAGTGAACTGCTGGCATGCCAGCCGGCGAGCATCACCTTCCAGAACCTCTCTTTCCCTATAGACGAGAGCTATGACGTAGCCTGGGATTTCGGCGACGGCAATACCGGCAGCGGGCTTAGCCCTACTCATGTTTACGAAGATGTGGGCGTTTTCACCGTATCGCTGGGTATTACTTCACCGCTGGGCTGTTTCACCGACACTACCTTTTTTGATTTGATCGAAATACTACCTTCGCCGGTGGCGGGTTTCTCCTATGCTCCCGACAACCCGAGCAATCTGGAGCCCACGGTGCATTTCACCGATGAATCCCAGGGTGCGATCAGCTGGCGCTGGGATTTTGGCGGGGTGGGATTTTCCACGCTTTCCGATCCCGTATTCACCTTTCCCGACACGGGCTTGATGGTTGTCACCCAGATCGTGACGCACCCCAGCGGCTGCCGGGATACGGCCGTTCAGGTCATCGACGTAGAGCCGCAGGTGCGCTATTTCCTGCCCAACGCCTTTTCACCCAATGGCGACGGGATCAACGACGGGTTCCGGGGGGAAGGGATCATGGAAGGGGCTCAGGGCTTTGTGTTGCAGGTGTGGAACCGCTACGGGGAACTGATTTTCGAAACCAACGATCCCTTCGAGGCCTGGAATGGAAGGAAGGGCAATACGGGCAATGTTGCGCCTGCCGGCGTATACGTCGTGACCGCCTCCTACCGGACTCCCCGCGGCGTACCCGTACAATTATCTGGCTATGCGGTTTTGTTGCAGTGAATTATTGTTACCTTGTCACTTTTTAGAGGATATTATCTGTTTTAAAATAAGGGTGGGCGGGCACAGCCCGCCCACCCTTATTTTATAAATTTGTTGAAGTCATGCGTATTTTTTACAGCGTGTTCATTTTCCTTTGGTTCGCCGGCGCCGTGCAAGCTGCCCACATCATCGGAGGCGTCCTGACCTACAAATGCCTCGGCAACGGCACGTATGAATTTACCATGAAAATGTATCGCGACTGCGCCGGGGGAGGAGCGGGCTTTGACAACAACGCGCCGGTTTCCATCTACAAGGGCAATTCCCAGGTGCCGCTCACGACGCTTTTTGTTTCGCCCCAGGCCGTGCAGAACATTCCTCCGGCGATTACCGACCCCTGTCTGATCCTTCCGCCCAATATCTGCGTACAGGAGGCGAGGTACACCTTCACCTACACCTTTTCCGACTGGCCTTCAAACCAGCCTTATACGATCTCTTACCAGCGGTGCTGCCGCAACAACACCATCTCGAATATCCTTCAACCAGGCGATACGGGCGCTACTTTTTCGGTGGAGATCACGGCCGCTTCGCAGGCCTTGTGCAACAACAGCGCCGTTTTTGAAACCTTCCCACCCATCGTCATTTGCGCCAACCAGCCCCTCGATTTCCTGCACCAGGCCACCGATGCGGAGGGCGACCAGCTGATCTATTCCCTCTGCGCCCCCCTGAAAGGCGGCGGCCCCGACGGCGGTCCCGGCTCGCCCGGCCCCGCTAACGGATGTAACGGCATCGTGCCCAATCCGGCCTGCCCGCCTCCCTACCAATCGGTTAATTACGTGCCGCCCTTCAACCCGCTCAATCCCCTGCCCGCCAGCCCGGGCATGCAAATCGATCCGGTGACGGGCCTGCTGACCGGGATTCCCAACGCCCTGGGGCAATACGTCGTGGGCGTCTGCGTGGAGGAATACCGCAACGGGCAGCTGCTGAGCGTGATCCGGCGCGACTTCCAGTTCAACGTGGCGAGCTGCGAGCCGGTGGTCTACGCCAGTCTTGTAGCTGATTCCATCTTTGCGCCCCAGGGCTACATCCTCCAGGCATGTCTTTCCGAGCAGCCCATTCAGCTATTGAACGAAAGTACGCTCAATCCGTCATTGGATGTTTTTTACTGGCTATTCGGCATCAACGATACGATCGTGCAAATTAACGAACTGGAGCCCGTGATCAACTTTCCTGGCCCCGGGGTTTACGAGGGCCTCTTCCTGATCAATCCGGGCAGCAGCGCCTGCGGAGATACCGCGTCGATTTTCGTGGAGGTCTATGAGGAGCCGGAAGCAGACTTCTCCTTCTTCTATGACACTTGCGTGGCGGGACCGGTATTTTACGTCGACGCCACCACCCCTGGCGACGGCGATATTGTGCAATGGACCTGGGATTTTGGCGACGGAGCGTCTTCAACCCTGCCTTCTCCCACGCATATCTACCAGGAGTCGGGCGATAAATTTGCCGTACTTCAGGTGCTCGACGAAAATGGCTGCGAGAGCGAAGCCATTCAAAAAGTTTCCTACTTCCCCGTGCCCGCCCTGATATTGGTCTCACCCGACGATACCACAAGCTGTCCTCCGGCTACGATCACCTTCACCAATCTCTCTACGCCGGTAGACGATACCTATACCATCAACTGGGATTTTGGCGACGGGGGAACGGCCTCGGCGATCAGCCCTTCGCATACCTATGAAACCGACGGCATCTTCCCGGTCTACCTCGAGATCATATCGCCGATCGGCTGCCGCACGGATACCCTTTTCGAAGACCTGATCCGGATCAAGAAAAATCCTATCGCAGGGTTTTCCTTTTCTCCCCTCAATCCGACCAATCTGCAGCCCGACATATTCCTGAAAGATTCCTCCCTGTTTGCCAGCGGATGGGACTATTTCCTCGACGGCAAGCGCATCGGCGCGGGGCCGGATATGGCATTTACCATGCCCGACACCGGCTGGCAGGAGCTGCGGCTCATCGTATCCAACGACCTGGGCTGCCGGGATACCGCCATCCAGTGGATCGACGTATTTCCGGAGTTCAGATACTACCTGCCCAACGCTTTCACCCCCAACTTCGATAACCTCAACGACGAGTTCGGGGGCACGGGCATCCTGCCTTCCTGGTCGGATTTTCAGCTACAGGTATGGGACCGCTGGGGGCAGCTGATCTTCGAAACCGACAGCCCTTATGAATATTGGAATGGCAAGTACCGCAACACCGGCCGTGAGGCCCCCGACGGAGTCTACGTCTGCCTGGCCCGCTTCACCGGCCCCCGCGGACAACCATTTGATTACAAAGGCTTTGTGACGCTGATGCGGTGATACGCCGCCTTCGGCGGCGAAGGTTTTTCATATTGAACG
>JBAQQB010000045.1:0-7233 GCA_049306275.1 Saprospiraceae bacterium
ATACGGAGTAAGTCCTGCGGGATTTGAATGGTGGAGGGTGTTCTCTCTGACATGCTACTCCTGACCTGAGCAAGGGCTGCTTGTTGTCCAGCTATCTCGTCGTCGGGACAAGTTTCGCCATTTTCGACAGGGAAGGGGGCGCAATTATATCCGCTTACGGCAAAATCGTCGATCAGGTTTGAGCGATAATCCAGAAAAGCTTGAACTCCAACCAAAATCCGGGTACCGGTCGCATCCTTTACCTCATAGTTTTGGCCGGCGCCAGGTACCTCGATTACTTGCAGAATTTTATAGCCACCAAGGGAGTAACCAGCATATAGTTCCTGGTGAAAAAGATACAGCTCAAGCCCCTCGCAGAACCGGACCCTGTATAGTTTCGATGGATAGATGATATTTCCGGAAGACTGGCCGGGGAAAAAGGACCCGATCAGCACGTTTTGTATCCAGTCGTTTTGGCGCTCAGTCTGGTATGGCACTTCACAGGTCACGGGAGCCTCGTCGCAAGGAAGCTCCTCAAAACACGATTCGTAGTCGTTTATGGTAATCTCCATGCCAACTGTAAATAAAACGGACCCCAGATCCTTAAAAATCACTGTATGCGTAGAGCCGTCGGGGAAATCAACATCCAACTCCTGCAGATAGCCGGTGATCATAATCTGATCAACGATGGTGTAATATCCGCCCAAATCAGTGTACGAAAGGAGGTCCGTTCCGATCCGGAGAACAAAGTCCTGATCGGGATGTGAAACATCAATTTGCTGAAGAATGGTATAATTGCCAAATAACTGCTGAATTTCTCCCGGAAGCATATATCGTTCCGCCCCATCGCACAGGATAACCCTAAACAATTTGGCTGGGTAAACCAGATTTTCAGGATTTAATTCCCATATTATGGATTGCAGGGTTATCTGTTGGGCCAATTTCATTTCTGGCGTGCATTCCGGCGCTCCGTTTTCACAATAGTCCAAATCAACCGTCGGACGACCCTGGTCTGCGCTCAGGTACGAAAAAAACACCTGCGCCATCTCATCCCAGGGGACCAACTCCGCCATCCTTACCCAGCGGTTGTCTGGCGATAGCTTTTGCTCGAATGGGGTGCGAAACAGGGACAATGTCCGCTCTGAGGATGGTGTATACCTGATCATTGGAAGTGCAAGGTTTTCCTATAAAGTTAACTGTTTTTCCTGCACTTGGAGCCTATATGTCATATCTTTTTTCAACACCAAGCGGTTGTTTATCAACATTTTGTAAGACTGTGGAAAGTTTTTGAGGGAGCCCTAGCTACACCCAATCCAGAATTCAAATGATTTTTGGCACCCCAGCAGAAAATCTGCACCCATCTGAGAGGGGTATTGGATTACATTTTTACCCTCATCAACTTACTTAAACAAATCGACATATTGCTCAAATACAAAAACCCGGTTTCTGCTCTGTCCGGTATACTCTTTTAATATCCCGGCTTTTTCGAAACTCTGTACCAGATCGCCCGCGGCCTTCGGGCTTAGTTGACAAATGGATTCCACGTCTTTCACCTTGACAAATGGCTCTTTGAACAAAGCATTCAACAAAGTCAATGCAGATAAGGCCCTTCTTCCCCAGTTTTGCTGTATGCGGTCTTCGAGCTCACGCTTTAGTTGCAGGACCTCATTCAGCGTGTGCCCGGCCTTTCGGGCAGTCTCTTCTACACCTACTAAAAAATATTTCAACCATTGCAACAGGTCATTTCTTTCCCTTGCCCGGCTTAGATTGTCGTAGTATAAACCTTTATCTCTTTCAAAAAAGACGGATAAATAAAGTAAGGGTTGATCCAGTATGCGTTCGCTTACCAGATACAGGGTGATGAGCAGCCGGCCGATCCGCCCGTTGCCATCCAAAAAGGGATGAATGGTCTCAAACTGGTAATGAGCAATGCCTATCCGGATCAAAGCGGGAACGTCTATCTGATCGTTGTGCAGAAAATTCTCCAGGTCGCCCATCAGTTCGTCAACATAGGTGTGAGCAGGAGGAACAAAAATGGCATCGCTGATGGAAGCGCCGCCTATCCAGTTTTGGCTTCTGCGAAATTCTCCCGGCATTTTATGCTCGCCACGAACGCCCTGCAAGAGAGTTTGATGTGCTTTTCGGATGAGCCTTGAAGACAAGGGAAGCGTTTTCAATTGCTCAATCGCTTCGTTTAACGCCTGGGTATAGTTTTTCACTTCCTGCCAGTCGTCTCTTCTTTCCGGCGAGATGTACTCCTCCAACAGCAACGCTTCATCTATTCTTGTCTGCGTTCCTTCAATCCTGCTGGAAACAACGGCTTCTTTGTTCACATGGAGGTGAATGAAAAGATCTATGCCCTGAACCAGGCGTGCAAAAGAGTTGAGTTGACCAAGCTGCAAGGAGGCTTTTTCCAGCAAGATCCCCAACCTGGCATCCGCCCATTGCCATTGCCGGTTGACTTTTGCCGGGATAAAAAAGCCATACCCGGCGCCTTTGGAATGATGGCCGGCATTAAACTGTTCTATGAAAAGGGGTTCTTCCATGCAGATAAAAGTAAAATAAAAAATCCTTTATTTTACTTTTGTTTGTTAAAATAAAATAAAAGTGACGCAGAACTTCCCGACGGATATAGACAATTGCATCGGTGGGCAGCAGTTCAGCGTCCTTGGCGCCCTCTCTCCAGCCCAGAAAGAGAACTAAAATGCATAATATTTTTGTAAAAAATACTGCTTTTATGTGTTTTAGCCGTAGTTTTTACATGATAGATGGACAAAGAAAAGCACTTATCGAGATATTCAAGCAGAACAAAGGCTATGCCCGGACGGGCGATGTCCTTGATGCAGGTTTTCACAACCACTACCTCGATATGGAACTACTACCACCTTTCCGATTTTGTCCCGCCTGAGTACCACATCGCCATTGAGAAATCCCCATTTACGAGAAGGAAAAATCGGTGTGCGACGCCATCAGGTTCAGGAATAAGATCGGGAAGGACGTGGAAAAAGAGGTACTGAAAAACTATCTCAGGGAAAGAGGCCGAAACATTGACAAACTGCTCCATTTCGCCCGGCTGCTGCGGGTGGAAGGGCAGATGAAAAGTTATCTGAGCATTTTGCTATGAGTGAACATATCCCCCCCTTCCCCATACCTCCTCCGCCAAACAGCGCACCCCCTCTTTCACGCCCAAGGTCATCAACAGCAGGCCCAGCCATTCCAGGGTGGTCTGGTCGCTGCCGCCAAAAACAGCTTTGCCGTCAAACCATTCAAACTTGAGCTCCCCGCCTCCGGCGATGTATTCGGGAAAGGTGATTGGGACCGGCTCCAAATCCAGGCGTGGCTGAAATTTGAATTTCGGCCAGGGGTAGTCGCCCAGGCCGGATGGGGACTGTTCCTGAGTGGACGGCAGTATATCGGTTTCAAACAAATCTTCCGGAATTTTAAGCCATGGATCGTCGTGGAGAAATAAACGATCCGGTTGAATCCGAAGGCCCGGAATCGCTTGCGATTCGTACCAGGCGCCTTCCGGGTTTGCTTCCCGGTAAACGCCCCGGTCTAAAACCTGCGGCGTAAAGGTTTTTGCGATGGGATCGATCCACCAGATCTCCGGCACCTTCGCCGAGGCGAAACGCGGCAGCCGGACTTCTTTTTCATGGGCCAGAAGATCGGGCGTGACCACCTCTATGATCAGATCCGGGGCGCCGTCTAAAAAGTAATTGTAAAGGGTATGCCGCCGGTCCTGCCGCAACAGATATACATCGGGCATAAAGGCGTCTTCTCCGAGTTTAATCACCGTCCCGCCGCCCAAAACAGTAATCTCCTTCGCGCCCCAAAGCGCCAGGCGGATTTCTGTCGCCAATCTTCCCAGCGGAAAAGGATTTGGGGCCGGAGAGAAGTCGGCAATGGAGGCGGGTGGCTTTTCTTTTCCGTACACTTCAATCAACGCATCGGACAATATTTCCTCCGGCACCAATGCACGTAAAACGGACGGGCCATGCGACCGGATGATACTGGCCATGGCCATCGCGCTTTTTGCCAGGCTGCCACCTGTGATCAACTTTCCGGCGATCAATTCGGCGCGCCGTTTGGGCAGGGCATCGTAAAAGATTTTTGGATCAAACATGGGTATCGTACTCATTACCTTTCGTTATGGGGGTCTGCCTTTTAACGATAGTCCGGCGGCAGATGTTTCTCATAAAGCTCTTTTCAGCAGAGCTATTGCCTGATGATGCGTTTGGTGATTGATCTTTTGCCATCGGTTAGTTCGAGGAAGTACAAGCCGGCAGGTACGGCGGAGAGATCGATTTCGCCGTTGCTTAGCACACTCACCTCCCATTCTGCATTATCCAGCATCATGTAAAAAAAATCGAAAATTCTTTACATAACACCCGCCTCATGTAAAGAACTTTTACCTGACCAGCCATCAGCCCTCCTCAATAATCCCCATTCGCCATATCATCCCACTCCTTCATCTCTTTTTTAAAGTGGTCGAAATACTCCTCGTTGATCTCCTCCAGGTCAAATTCTTCAGGGTCGAACTCGCCGCCTAGCCATTCGAGCAATTCTTCGTATTCATCCGGGTCTTTCTGCTGCAACTTTTCCACCATATCCTGATATCCCCAAATGCCGCCGCAATCTTCCGGCGGACAGGCCCTTGCCCCGCCAATCAGGACAGGGTATTTCTTCCCCGCTTCGGGCTCATGGATTTTTTTCACCTCCACGAGATGCTCCCAACTGTCGCCGAAATCGTATTCATAAACGATCTTGTCTTTCGGAGCATTCAGCAGGGTATTGATCTTAATATGCTGGCTGTCTTCCACTTCCTCAAAATCATCATCGTAGGGCACGCCGATGCGGCGCTCGTAGTTGCCAACCGTGAACTGGTGCAGGTGGCTGTTGGTCCAACCCATGGCAAACTGTATGATGTAGTGCAGTTCGAGAAAAGTCATATTTTCCGGCACGAGCACCCGGCGCCAGATCTTCGGTTTAATGCCTTGCAGTGTGATGTCGAGTTCGAGTATCTTGCTCATGTGGGGATGGTTTTGAACCAAATATAAGCAATTTGGGCAAGGGTTCATATCGCCCCGGCAGATCCCCTCAATATGCCTATTGCTTTTTGTTATCCATTTTTTTTCAGAACTTGGAGTATCATGTTGAAAAACTTCAACCCATGAAAAGAACACTTACTCTTCTATCGATGCTGGCAGTCGTTGCCGCCATCTCACTCCAGGCACAAACTGTCACGGTTTCGACCGGCGCCTCCTACTCCAACCAGGCCTACTACAATATCCAGACCGACGATGTCACCACATTGGCGAATACCGCCTGGGACCTCGCCTTTTCAACAGACCCCGCCGATGCCGGTATCTTCGTCAATGAAGCGGTCAAATCTGTCCTCTCCGGCCCTTATCCGGAACTGCGGCTCTACCTCGCCCCTACCTTCGAATTCGAAGACCCCATCAATCCCGCTTCCCTCACCGATAGCCTCTATAACCCCGAGATCAACTGGCAGAACGGCGCTTTCAACAGCATGAAAGACGACCTCGACCCCTCCGACTTCGGCTGGGGGTTCACCGGCTCCGGCGACACCACCGTCATCGGGTACCGCATCTTCGCCTTGCAGCTGCGCGACGACACCTGGAAGAAGATCAAGATCGAATCGTTGGTCAATGGGGTCTTCTACATGCGCTATGCCGACCTCGACGGGGCCAACGAGCAAATCGTCACGGTCGATAAGGCGGACTTCGCCGGAAGCCCTTTCGCTTACTATTCCTTTTCCACCGGCGCCACCGTGCCCGGTCCTTCAGGCTGGGACTTGCTCTTCACCCGTTACCATACGCCCCTCTCCGGTGGCGGCAATCCGATCCAATACTTAGTAACAGGCGTGCTTTCGGGCCCTGGCACAGAGGTGGCCGAAGCCCAAGGCGTTAACCCCGCCACGGTCAACTACGAGGACTATCTCGACAGCCTCCAGGCGGCGCCGCTCGATATCATTGGGCAGGACTGGAAATACTTCGACCTCCAGAATTTCGTCTGGGTGCTCGACGACGAGCGAGCCTTCTTCGTCAAACTGGCCAACAACCAGCTCTGGAAAATTGTGTTCAACGGCTTCGGCGGCTCAACAAACGGGAATTTTATTTTCGAAAAAACCTACCTGGGCGAGGTCTCCGGCGTGGAAGAAACCCAGAGCGGCCTTACTGCACTTAGTGTTTTCCCCAACCCGGCTTCCGAGGAGATCACAGTGGCTTTTTCGCTGAAAGAAGAACAGAATAACCTGGCGGCAGCCCTAATCAACCCCATGGGGCAGATCGTCCGGACATTCGCCGTATCCGGCCACGCAGGGTTGAACGTGCTTGATGCCAATGTCTCCAGCCTTCCGGGAGGAAGTTATTTTCTGAGGCTGGGAGGGGAGACGGTGCGGGTTTTTGTTGTAAGGTGAAATCCACACTCCTTTTTGCGGTTGCTGGAAGGAGGGGTTGGTAGGGAGGAAGGAACTCACCTCCTCTTGTACAACACCACCATCCCCCTCCCCGGCGCTTCCACGCTGCCGCTCACCTTCCGGCCTTTCTCCAGGGTAAATTCATCCCCCCATACCGCCACCTCCCACTCGCCTTCCAGCGTTACCGCCGCTGGCTCAGGCCGGGCGTTGTACACCACAAAAATATCCTTCCAGGGCTCCTCTGCCGGCAGCTCGCTGAGGTGGTAACTGATCAGGCCCTTCTCCACGGTCTGGAAGCGGAGGCTGCGCTGCACATCGGCCGCGGTTGGCAAGCGAAAGCCTGGATGGGCCTTGCGCAGGGCGATGAGGTTTTGGTAGTATTTCACCACGCCCGGATAGGCCGCCTTGCGCGTCCAGTCCATCTGGTTGATGGAGTCGGGCGATTCGAAGGAATTGTGCTCGCCCTGCTTGGTGCGCAGCATTTCCTCCCCCGCGTGCAGGAAGGCCATGCCCTGCGAGGTAAGCACAATGGCGTTGGCCAGCTTGTCCATGGCGATGAGCTCGGCCTCGGTGGCATCCGGACGGCTGATCCGGAGCTTGTCGTAGAGGGTATGGTTGTCGTGGCACGACACATAGGAAACGGCCTGCCAGGGCGCCTGGGTCCAGGGCGCATCAGAGTAATTCACTGCGGCGTAGTCGATCTGGGGGTGCTGGATGGAGCCTGCTAAACCGAACTGGATGGAGGCCTCCCTGCCTTCGGCCCCGCTCACAAAGCCGGTCTGCATATCTTCAAACACCGAGCCTTTGAGCCCGTC
>JBAQQB010000046.1:0-10286 GCA_049306275.1 Saprospiraceae bacterium
TGATCTCTAACCCGGGGTTAGCACCCCGGGCTACAAAGATATCGCCCCTAATGGGGCTCGGTTCAATCACCTTCTACAAGATTAGCTCTCGCCAGAGAGGGGAGCTTTTTGGGCTTGCCTGTGAATAAAAATCTACGTCCTATCCTTTGCAAAATACATTGCCAAAAGATTGATGATCAGCGTAAAGAGCTCCCCCTCTCTCACCAGAGAGGGGGCCGGGGGGTGAGTCGGAAACCCCGTTCACCTTTACCGCCCCGGCAGTAATTTTACCATAAAAAGAACCATACTACTGGCTTTTCTCACAAATTCTCCCTATTTTTACCGTCAAAGCAGCAAAAAATGAACGTTGAGAAACTGGGACAGATCATCCGGTCGCACCGCAAAGCGGGGGGACTCTCGCGCGAAGCCTGCGCCCGCCTGGCCGGCGTGGGCAAAACGGCGATCTACGACATCGAACACGGAAAGGATACCGTGCAACTCGCCACCCTGCTCAAAGTGCTGCACGTGCTCAACATCGCCATTCGCCTGGAAAGCCCCCTCATGAAAACGCTCGGTTATGCGGAAAGCTAAAGTCTTCATGCACGACATACCCGCCGGACTGCTCGAAGAACTGGAAGACGGCAGGTCTTACCGGTTTTCCTATTTCCCGGAATACCAGGGCCCCCCGGTCTCCCTGACCATGCCGGTAGCAGAGGGGCGTTTCTTCTTCAACGGCTTCCCCCCCTTCTTCGAAGGCCTCCTGCCGGAAGGCGTCATGCTCGAAGGCCTGCTGCGGCGTCTCAAGATCGACCGCCTGGACTACCTCTCCCAACTGATCGCCACCGGACAGGACATGGTTGGCGCCGTCACCTGTGAAGCCTTGCCCGATGAATAGGTGCCCCATCACATACCTGCCCTGCGGGAAAGAACGCTATTCACCCGAAGGCCTGAAATTGCTCAGCCGCAGCCTCACCACGCTGAACGATTTCCCCTATTCCGCGCCGGAGCAACGCCTGGAAGCTGCCGGACGCATGTCACGCATGTCCATACAAGGCGTGCAGCCCAAACTCAGCGCCGTGCTCAACGCCCGGAAGCAGGAATTCGAGATCGTGGAAATCGGCGGGCGGTTTATCATCAAACCCCAGCATGAGGTGTACGCCCAAATGCCGGAAAACGAAGACCTCACCATGCGCCTCGCCGCACAGGCTGGCATCGAAACGCCCTTGCACGGAATGATCTGGTGCAAAGACGGCAGCCTGAGCTATTTCATCCGCCGTTTCGACCGCGTGGGCAGAAAAGACAAACTGGCGGTAGAAGATTTCGCCCAGCTCGCAGGACTTTCCCGGGATACCAAATACGACTTTACCATCGAAAAGATGATCCCCCTCATCGATAGCCGCTGCTCCTTCCCCGTGGTGGAAAAATTCAGATTCTTCCGCCTCGTCCTGTTCTGCTTCCTGACAGGCAACGAAGATATGCACCTGAAAAATTTCTCCCTGATCACCCGGAATGGCCGGACCGGGTTTTCACCTGCATACGACCTCCTCAACAGCACCCCGGCGCTCGGCGGCACAACAGAGGAAATGGCCCTGATGCTGGCCGGCAGACGAAAGGAATTCAGGCGCCGGGAACTGGTGGAGTATTTTGGAAAAGAAAGGCTGAAACTCACAGAACAGGCAGTTGAAGAAGTGCTGCAATCCTTTCGCAAAGCGCAGCCTGCCTGGGAAGCCACGATCCGGAACTCCTTTCTGTCCCCCGCTCTTCAAAAACAATACCTCGACCTGCTAACCGAACGCTTCCAGCGCCTGCAAAAACAAAAAAGTAAACGATCAACGATCAACGAATGAAACCCACCACAACACTCCTCTTCCTGGCCCTGCTGGCCCTCCAAACCGCCGCCGCCCAGGTCCCATCCTCCTACGCCAACCTGCACTTCGACGAGCAGGGGCGGCTCTACTACCAGGACGGCGAGGCGCGCCATTACGCCGACACGGCGCCGCCTGACTATACCCTGTCGCAATGCCTGGGCAGGGCCGTGGGCACGGAAAACGGCGTGTCGCTCGACTTCGGGGGCTTCGAAGGCTCCATCACCTACGGCCTCATCCCCTACGGACAGGCGCCGCACCCGCTGCCGGTGTTCCGCTTCACAAAAAAACTAGAAGAGGGGAAAGCAGAGATCAATATCGCCAGCGATTTCAAAGATCCCTACGATTTCACCGGCTGGAAGGAATCCGGCCAGGCCACCATCGGCTACCGCCTGATCAACAAACAGGGCGCGATCATCTTCGACGGGGAAGTTTCGGTCACGGGTACGGGCCCCTTCGAAGTCCTGCCCTCCATCTACGAAGGTCCCTTCGTGGGCCAGCCCGCCCCCGACGGCGCCGTCATCTGGTGCAACACCACCGCGCCGGTGAAGGTCGCGCTGAGCGCCGGCGGCCGCACCTACGAGTCAGATGCCGAACAGACCCACCACGTCTTCCGCCTCACAGGCCTGCGTCCCGACACCGAATACGACTACACCGTGACATACGGGTCCTTCAGCCAGCAATACCGCTTCCGCACCGCGCCGGCAAAGGGCAGCCAGACGCCCTTCGTCTTCGGCTACACCAGCGACAGCCGCCACGCCAGCGGGGGCGGGGAGCGCTACCTCTACGGGGCCAACGCCTATATCATGAAGAAAATCGCCGCCCTGGCCCACCAGCAAGGCGCCTCCTTCGTGCAGTTTACGGGCGACCTGGTCAACGGCTACTTGAGCCATAAGGAGGAGATCCATTTGCAATACACCAACTGGAAAAGGGCTGTGGAGCCCTTCTGGCACTACATGCCCTTCTGCGTTGGCATCGGCAACCACGAGGCCCTGGGGCCACAGTTCCGGATTCCCGGCGAATTGTACCCCATCCAGGTTGATGGTTTCCCCTTCGACACACACTCCGCCGAGGCGGCATTTGCGGAAGCCTTCGTCAACCCCCTCAACGGCCCGCAGCCCGAGGGCGAGGACTTCCCCTCCTACGACGAAAACGCCTTTTACTACACCTACGGCAACGTGGCCGTGATCGTGCTCAACAGCGACTACTGGTATGCGCCGTCCCTGCGGCGCAATCCGGGCACCGGCGGCGGCCTGCACGGCTATATCATGGACCAGCAGCTCGAATGGCTGCGCGGGGTCGTCGTCCGCCTGGAAGCCGACCCCGGCATCGACCACGTCTTCGTCACCCAGCACACGCCCGTATTCCCCAACGGCGGACACAAGGGCGACGACATGTGGTACAACGGCGACAACAGCTTCCGCCCTTCGATCGCCGGCCAGCCCGTCGAGAAAGGCATCATCGAGCGCCGCGACGAGTACCTCCACATCCTCATCAACCAGAGCACCAAGGTGGTAGCCGTGCTCACGGGCGACGAGCACAACTACAACTGGCTCAAGCTCACGCCCGAGGCGCCGATCTACCCCGAAAACTGGCCCTACGGCACCCTAACGATCTCCCGCCCCCTCTACCAGATCAACAACGGCGCCGCCGGCGCGCCCTACTACGGGCAGGAGGAGCTGCCCTGGAGCGCCTACACGCAGTCGTTCAGCGTAGAGAACGCCCTCTGCCTCTTCTACATCGACGGCAAAAGGGTGGAGATGCGGGTGATCAATCCGGATACCTTGAATGAGATAGATAGGGTGGTGTTGAGGTGAGGGGGGAATTTTTTTCCTGAGAATTTGTTATCTTTATTAGCCAATAAATGATCAAGATGACCACCATTCTGAATATGCCGCTGAAATCACTGGATGAAAAGACGATTCGGGATCTGAAGAAGAAATATCCGGAGGCGGTCATCCGTATTGAAGCAGACGAAAGCGCCCCTATGAATGAAGACCGCTTTTGGGCCATTATTGACCTGCTCGATTGGGGCAAAGAAGAAGATTCCGCCATTCTTCTCCCTGCTGTTCAGGCCCTCAGCCAATGTGCCGTTTTTGAGATTCAGGCCTTTCATGAAATATTGGCCCAAAAACTGTTTCTCCTTGATGGGAAGAAGTATGCAGAGCAGACTGGCGCCAACAAATATGCAGATACGGCAATATCCGCTTTCTCAGCGGACGGTTTTTTGTACGCCCGATGCGTAGTAGTAGCTAATGGCCGGGACTTCTTCAACAGGGTTTTGTCCTATCCTGCGGATATGCCAAAAGATTTTTCGTTTGAAGCCCTGTTGTATTTGCCGGAAGAAGCCTACCACCTGAAAACTGGCAAGAACGATTACGATTACCTTCCCGAAACCTGGTACGAAACCTTCAGCAACCCTGAAGGCTGGCCGGATAAAATTCCCCTCAAGGAAATAATATCCGGGAAATCATGAAAAAACACGGCAATTCCTTCGAAAACGAGGAGGAACATCACCTGTACGAAATCCGTGACAGGGAAACGAAAGATGTCTTCAAATACGGCATTTGCGGAAAACCTTTAAGACCGGATGGCACCTCTTCGCGCGCCAACGCACAGGTCCGTCTTTTTAATAAGTTGGTCGGATGGAGCCGTTTTTTGCAAACATCCTCCTGAGCGGCATCAAGGGGCGAAAGCTCGCCGACGAACTCGAAAAACGTTACATTGCGGAATATGAAGAGAAGAACGGGAAGAAGCCTCCTGGAAATGATTAAGGATACTACTACTTTATGCACCCTCACTTCTCCATCATCATCCTCACCCATAACGAAGAGCGGCACCTGCCCCGCCTGCTCGAATCGGTACAGGGCCTCGGCTGCCCCCTCTTCGTGCTCGACTCCGGCAGCGCCGACCGCACGGTAGAGATCGCCGAAGCTCACGGCGCCACGGTGCTGCAGCACCCTTTCGAGAACCACCCCAAACAGTGGCACTACGCCCTGAGCCATTTCGATATCCAAACGCCCTGGACCCTCGGCCTCGACGCCGACCAGATCGTGCTGCCGGAGCTGTATGAGAAGCTTCAACACTTCCGCGACGAAGACATCCCGGCCGATGTCGACGGCATCTACCTCAACCGCAAGAACTACTTCAAGGGGCGCTGGATACGCCACGGCGGGTATTTCCCGAAATACCTCCTCAAACTCTTCCGCACCGGCCGCGGCCACTCCGACCTGCACGAGAACATGGACCACCGCTTCATCGTACCCGGCCGCACCCTCATCTGGAAAGACGGCTACCTCAAGGAAGAGAACCTCAAGGAAAACGAGATCAGGTTCTGGATCGACAAGCACAACCGCTACAGCGATCTGGTGGCGCAGGAGGAGGTCGAGCGCATGCAGCGGCTGCGCACGCAGACCATACAGCCCCGCTTCTTCGGCAACCCCGACCAGCGCATCGCCTGGTTCAAGCGCCTGTGGTGGCGCCTGCCCCTGTTCTGGCGGCCATTTCTCTACTTCATCTGGCGCTTCTTCTTCCAATTGGGCATCCTCGACGGGCCCGAGGGGCGGCTCTTCCACTTCCTCCAGGCCTTCTGGTTCCGGATGATCGTGGATGTGAAGATCAGGGAGAAGCGACAACCCAACAACCCAACAACCTAACCACCTCATTTTGCAAATCCTCCACCTCCATAGAAAACCCCACCCCTTCCATTACTCTATCGAACAGCTGTTCGAGGCGATCCGGGCGCAACTGCCGGAGGGGATGGAAGTGCGGGCGGCAGAGTGCCCGCACCCCAGCCAGGGGCTTGTGCGGAGGCTCAAAAACCTTCGGTTTGCGAGCAGGCTGAAAGGCGATGTGTACCATATCACGGGCGACGTGCATTACCTGGCGCTGGGTACGCCGCGCGAGCGCACGGTGCTCACGATCCACGACCTGGGCTTTTTGCGGCAGGAGAACCCCATCCTGCGGAAAATTCTCTACTGGTTCTGGCTCAAACTGCCGGTTGCGCGGGCGCGGGTGGTCACGACGATCTCGGAAGCTACGAAACAGGATATCCTGGAGTGGCTGCCCGATTGTCCTCCGGAGAAGATACGGGTGATTCCCAACCCGGTGCTGCCGTTTTTCCGGCCTGTGCCGAAGACTTTCGATGAAAAATGCCCCGTCATCCTGCTGGTAGGCACCAAGCCCAACAAAAACCTGGCCCGGCAGCTGGAGGCGCTGTCGGGCATTCACTGCCAGGTGCAGATCATCGGGGAGCGCAAGCCGGATATCGAGCACATGCTCCATGTGCTCCAGCTGCCGCACACCTGGCTGGCGCATCTATCGCAGGAGGCCTTGCTCCAGGCCTACGCTTCCTCCGACCTCCTCCTCTTCGCCTCCACCCTCGAGGGCTTCGGCATGCCCATACTCGAAGCCCAGGCCGTAGGGCGCCCGGTGGTGACGGGCAACTGCTCCTCCATGCCCGAAGTGGCCGGCGGCGCAGCCTGCCTGGTCGATCCTTTCGACGTAGCGTCCATCCGCGAGGGCCTGCTGCGGGTGATACGGGATCGGGCGTACCGGGAAGAGCTGCTTCGCCTGGGGCGGGAGAATGTAAGGCGGTTTGAGGCGGGGGAGGTGGCGAGGAAGTATGGGGAGGTGTATGCGGAGACATACCCACCCCCGGCCCCTCCCTTTCAAAGGTGCTAATCTTGTAGGGGTGATTGTCTTCAATGGGAGCGCAAAATTTATTTGGCGCATGGTGCCGACAATTTATTGGCGGTAATGGTTGTCCGAATTTATTCGGCACACCCGGTTGCTGCCAATACTGCTCCGTAGCGAGGATTTTGAAAATCCTCGCTACGGAGCAATACAGAGGATTGCCTTTTAAAAGAAATTGAATATTAGCATATTACGCATCGATTCAACTGCCAAATAAATTTGGCGTACCGCTGCCGCCAATAAATTGGCAGTACCCTGCGCCAAATTAATTTGGCGCCCCACTAATCACCCCCTACAAGATTAGCAAAGGTGAGGGGCCGGGGGTGGGTCGGAAACCCCGGACTGTGCCAAAATTCTGTTCTGATGGTAGCTCGCAAGCGATGGAGAGCGCTTTGGGTTTGGCGCAAAGGAATTTCAAAAGGGCTGATCGCCCTGCTTCTTTTATTCACTTTCCTCCTCTGGCTGCACCGCGTGCCCCGGCACATCACGGCAGAGGACAGGGTGTACCTGGAACTGTTCCTTCAGGGAGTGCCTGCTGCGGAAGCCACGACCTACGAAGCGCAGCTCGCCCAGCTCTCAGCCATTCAGCAGGCCATACTGCGGCATGCGCCGCCGGGCGATGGCATCCCGGAAGGGCGGCGCCGCGAGCCGCGGGATCTGTGGGAGCATGGGCAGGGCGCCTGCTACGACATCAGCCGTACCCTGGAGAAAGCCCTGCGCTATCGCGGCTATCGCGTGCGACACGCCGCCCTTTTCGAAAACATCCTGAAGCCCGGCTCGCGCAGCCACGCCGCCACCGAAGTGCGCACCCGGCGTGGCTGGCTTGTCGTCGAAAACACCGCCCCCTGGCTCGCGCTCGACGCCGGGGGCAATCCCTGGTCGTTCCGGCAGCCCTTCCCCGCCTCCTGGCAATCCCCGCCCCCCGCCACCGTCATGGAGTTCTACACCCGCAAACACACCGTGGTGTATGGGCTTTACTCCCGCCATGGCCGCTTCTATCCCCCCTATTCCCCCATCCCCGACTTTTAACAAACCCCAACAACCTAACAACCTAACAACCCAAATTTCCCCTTACCTTCGCTCTCATGCGAAGCCCTTTTCTCCCACCGGCCGTCTACACCCTGGCGCTAGCCCTCGCCCTCCTCTTCCCGGGCCTGTGGGCGTTTTACGCCCTGCCGCTGGGCTTGCACTTCCTCGCCTTCGCCTTCGGCGTTTTTCTCGAAAAAAACAGGCGGGTGTTCTCCCTCCTCGATCTCCTTTTCCTCCACACCATCGTCTACCTCTGGATCGCCCCGGCGATCGCGTACGACTTTGCGCCGCAGCTACACCCCAGCGCCAACTACATGCCGGTCGATGCGGGGCGCTACTTCGCCCTGGCCATACCCGGCGTGCTGGCGATGCTGGCGGGGGGCGGGCTGGCCCTGGCGCTGTGGCAAAGGCCGGAGGGCCAGGCCCTCGACCGCGTGGAAACCCTGCTCAAGGAACGCCCCTGGCTGCCCTTCCTGCTCATCGCCCTGGGCCTGCTCGGCAAGTGGTTCTACCCCATGGCGCCCTCCGGACTGCGCGCCCTGGCCTATTTCGTCTACTGGCTCTGCCTCACGGGGTCTTTCTACCTGCTTTTTCTCGATAAAAAATGGAAATGGGCGGCGCTGGCGCTGCTGTACCTGCTCTACCTGCGCTGGGCCCTCGGCAGCACCCAGGCCGGGCTGCCGCTGTGGACCCTCGTCTTCGCCGCGATGCTGCTCTTCTTCCGCTACCGCACGCACGCCTGGGTGCAGGCCCTGGCCTACGGCGGCGCCTTCGCGCTCGTGCTGCTGGCCCTGATGGTCAAGTTCGACTTCCGCGCCGCCATGCGGCAGGAAGGCATGCCCGGCGGACTGAAGGACCAGCTGGCCCTCTTCTCCCGCACGGCGATGCAGGGCGACAGCACTTTTTTCTCCAATTATCGCTGGACCCGCGCCCTCGACCGCTTCAACCAGGGCTACCACGTGGCTATGGCCATGAAGCACACCCCCGCCACAGAGCCCTTCGCCCGGGGTGAAACCATCGGGCGGGCCCTGCTCGGCTCGCTGGTACCGCGCGCGCTGTGGCCCGGCAAGCCCGTCGCGGGCGGCCACTACATGTACGAGCGCTTCGCCGGGCAAAAGCTCAACTACAGCGCTAATCTGGGCCCTTTGGGCGAGGCCTATGCCAACTTCGGGGTGGGCGGCGCCGTGGCCACGATGTTCGCCTATGGCTTCCTCCTCGCCGCCGCCTACGCCTGGCTGGGCCGCCTGGCGCTGTGGCGCTGGCCAGCGCTGCTGCTATGGCTCCCCTTCCTCTTCTCCGCCCTCCTCACCGTAGAGACCGATTTTGCGACGGTGTTGAATCATTTTGTAAAGGGAGCTATGTTCGCACTTGCGGTGATCTGGGGCGGGGGGCGTTTATCGTCGATCGTTTATCGTTTACAAAACGATAATCGTAAACGATAAACGATAAACGATAAACGACAAAACAATGCACTCAGATCTCTCCTCCTTCTCCAACCCCGATTTCTCCCGTGGCGCGCCCTTCTGGAAGGAAGCTGCCTGGATGTTCGTATCCGCCATGTTCTTCCGCCACGAGCTCTCGTTGTGGAACGGCGCCAAGGTCTGGTGGCTGCGCCGCTTCGGCGCGCAGGTGGGCCGCGGCGTGCTGATCAAACCGTCGGTGCAGGTGAAGTTCCCCTGGAAGCTGAGCATCGGCGACCACAGCTGGATCGGGGAGGGGGTGTGGATCGACAACCTGGAGCGGGTGGAGATAGGCGCGAACGTATGCATCTCGCAGGGCGCCCTGCTGCTCACCGGCAACCACGACTACCGAAAGCCCTCGTTCGACCTCATCGTCAAGCCCATCGTGCTGGAGGAAGGCGTTTGGATCGGCGCCCGCGCGGTGGTGTGCCCGGGGGTGACGGCCAGGAGCCATGCCGTGCTGAGTGTGGGGTCGGTAGCTACCAGGGATTTGGATGCGTATGGGGTGTATCAGGGAGTACCGGCGGGGTGGAAGGTGAAAAGGTGAGAAGGTGAAAAGGTGAAATGGTGAAATGGTGAAATTTTCGTTCCAGTGTCTCCACGCAGGCTGAAGTTTACCCGCTTTTTTGATGCATCCAGTAAAGCCCCGGAGGGGCGAAATGTTTATAGCCCGGGGTGTTAGCCCCGGGGTAAGAATGTCATGATTTTACAAGCCCTGTAAGGGCGGCATGTTTTGGAAAATCATCGCATAGGGCAGGTATTGCCTGCGTAAGCATATGTCGTTTCGTTCGACACATTCCCTGATTCGTGTCGAATTTTTCGAAAAAAATCGACACGAGGCGCCTACTCCACCACCAGCCTCCTCGTCCATTCCTTCACCCCGACCTTGATTTCCAGCAGGTACGTGCCGGCCGGGAGCTGCGCGACGCGTAGCTCGTAGGATGCGGCGCCGATTGGAATGGTATGCTCTGCCAGGAGCCTGCCGTTGCCGTTGAGCAGCCGTATCCAGCCGCGGGCTTCGGTGGGCTGGCCGAAAGCGATGGTCGTGACCTCATCGGCAGGGTTGGGGAAGATGCGGATGCCGCCTTGGGTGCTGAGCTGCACCACCCGAATGGGCGAATAGTCGGTGGCGCCGTCGTAGTCGCGCTGCTGGAGGCGGTAGTAGAGTGAAGGGTGAAGGGTGAAGGGTGAAGGGTCGGTGTAGCTGTAGGTTTGGACTTCGCTCGTCGTGCCGGCGCCGGGTACGAAGGCGATGGTT
>JBAQQB010000047.1:0-9126 GCA_049306275.1 Saprospiraceae bacterium
CCTTTACGGCGGTCCTGCTGCTGTCTGTCCTCTTCTTCCTCTACTCCATCTTCGTCATCCTGCGGCAGAAGCAACTCTCGGAGATGCAGAAGGACTTTATCAACAACATGACCCACGAGTTCAAAACACCCATTTCCACGATAAAAATCTCGGCCGAGGTCTTTCTCAACAACCCCACCGTGCAATCTGACCCGCGGTTGATGCAGTATGCCCGTATCATACAGGACCAAAACCTGCGCCTCAACAACCAGGTGGAAAAAGTGCTCCAACTGGCGCGCATCGAAGGCGACAACTTCCGGCTTTCACCCGAACAGATCAACCTGCACGAACTGCTCGATCAGATCGTGCCCGCTGCCCGGATCAAGGTGGAAGAAATGGGAGGCTCACTCGATTGCACCCTTGAGGCCTCCCAACCAGTCATTATGGCCGACCGGCTTCATTTGTCCAATATCATCCACAACCTGCTCGACAATGCCATCAAATACTGCCGGGATGTGCCCAGGGTCGGAGTCAGAACCCTGGAAAAAGGCAAGAGCACACTCCTCGTCTTTTCCGACCAGGGCATCGGTATCCCCCAGGAATACCAGAGCAAGGTATTCGAAAAATTCTACCGCGTGCCCACCGGCAATGTCCACAACGTGAAAGGTTTTGGCCTCGGGTTGTTTTACATCAAGAGCATCTGCCAGGCCCATGGCTGGAAGATCGACCTGGACAGCGAGGTGGGCCAGGGCACAACCATCACCATTGCCATTCCTCAAAAACACCCATGATCATGAAAGCGCATCTCCTCTACGTCGAAGACGATGAAAGCCTCAGCTTCGTCACCCGCGACAACCTGGTTCTTCAAGGTTACGAGATCACCCATTGCATCAACGGGAAAGAAGCCCTGGAAATGGCCAGGACCCAATCTTTTGACCTCTGTATCCTCGACGTCATGCTGCCCGAAATGGACGGCTTCACCCTGGCACAGGAAATACGCGCCATCAACCCCCATGTGCCCATCATCTTCCTCACGGCCAAATCGCTCAAGGAAGACAAGCTCTACGGCCTGAAAATCGGGGGCGACGACTACATCACCAAGCCTTTCAGCATCGAAGAGTTGCTGCTGAAGATCGAGATATTCCTCCGCCGCCGCAACATCCACCAGCCGCCCGCGCCTACCCGATACCGCTTCGGAGAATATGAATTCGACTACGAAAACCTGCAACTGGCCAGGAAGGGCGACAGCCGCAGCTTGACCCAAAAGGAGGCAGATTTATTGCGTTTCTTCCTCGACCATCCCAATCAGGTGATCAAAAGGGCCACGATATTGGAAGAACTCTGGGGCGAAGACGACTACTTCATGGGCAGAAGCCTCGACGTATTCATCTCCCGCCTGCGCAAGTACCTCAGCGAAGATGAATCGCTCAAGATCGAGAATATCCACGGCGTGGGGTTCAAATTCAAGTGCTGATCAGCCGTAAACGAACTTGTAGCCGACGCCGTAAACGGTTTGCAGGTAGCCCTCGCAACCCTTGCCGGCCAGTTTCCTGCGCAAGTTTTTCAGATGGGCATAGATGAAGTCGTACGACAAATAATCGTCTTCATTGTCGCCCCACAGCAGCCCGGCAATGGAGTCCTTCGCCATCACCCGGTTTTTGTTGCGGGCCAAAAACACCAGGATGTCAAACTCCTTCCTCGTCAGGTTCAACACCACGCCATCAGCCTCCACCGCCCGCTCGTCCAGCCGGATCTTGAGCTTCCCGAAATCCATCAGCCTCCCCGACAAGCCGATCTTGCGCCTGACAACCGCCTTGATGCGGGCATGCAACTCGGAGAGATGGACCGACTTGGGCAGGAAATCGTCGGCCCCTTCGTTCAAGGCCCCCACCCGGTCGGCGAGGGTCTCCTGAGCAGAAACCACGATGATGCCGGAATTGGAATGCTGCTCCTTCAAACGGCTGATCAGGCTCATTCCGCCCCCCCGGGGCAACTGAAAATCTACCAGCACGCAATCGTACTCGTAATTGACGATCTTTTTGCCGGCAGAAGGGCAATCCTGCGCTTGCTCGCAGATGTGACCCTCCTTCTTCAGGTACCTGAAAACGGCGTCCATAAACGATGGATCTCCTTCTGCAATCAGTAGCTTCATCGGCTTCGAAAAAATAATCGCAATATTCAGATTTTATTCAAAATTCCCGGTGATTTTCGCGGTCAAAAACCATGGATCAAAAGGAGAAACCTAAAAAGAAGAAGGATCTCAAGAAGTCTTTTGACGAATGGAAAGAGAGACCTGTCAAAAAGAAAGTTCAGGAAAAATCCACAAAAGTCAAGTACCCCAAGTCCTGGTTTCAGGAGGAGGAAGAAGAAGAAGATTAAACTCATCCAACACATGATCCACCCGCACACTGCCCTCCGGTACATCAATGAAGAGATCGGATACGGCGTTTTTGCTACTCATTTCCTTCCCAAAGGCACCATTGTCTACGTCAAGGACGAACTGGAAGTCGATGTAGCCCCCGACCACTACGAGAAACTCCCTCCTCCCTTCCGCCAGACCGTCGACAAGTACTCCTACATCGACGAGCGCGGGCACCGGATCGTCAGCTGGGATTTTGCCAAGTACGTCAACCACTGCTGCAACTGCAACACGATGAGCACCGGCTACGGGTTTGAAATCGCTATCCGCGACATCCAGGCCGGGGAAGAGATCACCGATGAATACGGCATGTTCAACATGGAGGCTGAAATGTTCGTGCAGTGCAAGTACGAAAACTGCCGCGGCCGCGTTAAAGCCAATGACATCGATCTCTATTTCAAGGAATGGGACGAAAAGGTCTTTGCCGCTCTGGAGCAGGTTGACCATGTCGAACAACTCCTCTGGCCGGTTCTGCCCGCCGATATGCAGACCGAACTCAACCAGTTCGTCAAAGACCACAACACCTACCGGTCCGTCCGGCATCTGAAATGGGACGGTGCGCTGCACCAATGGAACGGACAGGGGTAACCCTTCCAAAAAACAGCAAACATGCTGCAATTCCGGATGCTGGTGCTGACAGATCACACTGCCCACACCAGTGAAAACTCATTGTACGCGCTCGTGCACGAGTTGCGGATACATCCACGCTGCCAGTTCATCGACGTGGCCAGCAGGGGTATTGCCCGCAACTCGCTCTTTTTTGAAAACTGCGCCCAGCGCTCCATCTACGTCATTCGCGCCGACGAAGGCTTCATCCACAAACCCGATGGCGGCCCCTTCAAGGCGAAGCTCCGCCTGGCCTCCCTGCGCGAATACGACGTCATCCTCATCCGGCTCCCCCACCCCGTGTCCGAGAATTTCTGGAATTTTCTCAAACGCATCTACCCGGAAAAGCAGATCATCAACCAGCCCGCCGGCATCTACGAAACGAGCAGCAAGCTCTTCCTGCTCCAAATACCCGAACTGTGCCCGCCCATCCAGGCCTGCCACACCGCAAAGGACGTTCTAGACATGAAAAAGCGCTTCCCTATCGTGCTCAAACCTGCCTACAGCTACGGCGGGCAGGGTATCGTGAAAATCGAAGGGGATAAGGTATGGAGCGGCAACAAAAGCACGCCGCTGGGAAGCTTTCTAAAACAACTGGAAGCCAACCCCGCCGAATACCTGGGCATGCAGTTCCTGCCAAAAGTCGTGCTGGGCGACAAGCGCATCGTGGTGGCCAACGGCAAGGTCCTCGGCGCCTCCCTGCGCATGCCTCCTCCCGGTTCCTGGATGTGCAACGTGGCCCAGGGCGGCCAGGCCCTGCCCGCAGAACCCGACGCGGACGAACTGGCCATCGCATCCCGCCTCATCGAACTCCTCACCCCCAAAGGCGTCATTTTCTTCGGTTTCGACACCCTGGTCAACGACGAGGGCCGTCGCGTACTGTCCGAAATCAACACCCTGAGTATTGGCGGTCTGACACAAATTGCTAACTTCACAGGCAGGCCCGTCGTGAAAGAGGCCGCCGACCTGATCTGGGACTATGTGAAAAATGTGATTTATGGAAGACCCTCTGTTGTTGCTTAAAAACAACAATGCTACCGTCATCGAAAAACTCGATCTCCGCGACGCCCCGGCCGGGAAGATCACCCGCTACTGGCTCTACATCGTCACCGACGGCATGGGCATGCCGGTGTATGTGCCTGTAATCGTGGCCAAGGGCTTCAAAGAAGGCCCTACCCTGGGCCTCACCGCCGTAGTGCACGGCAATGAACTCAACGGCATCCCCGTCATCCAGCAATTGTTCAAACAGATCGATATTAATACCCTCGAAGGCATCATCGTCGGGGTGCCCGTGGTCAACATCCCGGCCCTGCTGCGCATGGAACGCCCCTTCATCGACGGCGTCGACCTCAACCACATCATGCCGGGCAAGGCCAATGGCAACGTCAGCCAGGTCTACGCCTACCGCCTCGTCAACGCGGTCATCCGCGAATTCGACTACCTCATCGACCTGCACACCGCAAGCTTCGGCCGCGTCAACTCCTACTACATCCGCGTCGATATGGACCACCCCGTCACGCGCGAAATGGCCCTGCTCCAAAACGCCCAGATCATCGTCAACAACCAGCCTTCCGACGGCACCCTGCGCGGGGCGGCCGAAGCCCTTGGCATCCACGCCATCACCCTGGAAGTGGGCGATCCCAATACCTTCCAGAAAGGCCTGATCCGCTCCAGCCTCACCGGCATCCACAACCTGCTCAGCTATATGGGCATGACGAAAAACAAGATCGAGCCGCCGGCCCGCCAACCCGTCATCTGCAAATCCTCCTACTGGATCTACTCCGACCAGGGCGGCATCCTCACCGTGCGGCCGGAAGTGACCGACATGGTGAAAGAAGGCGAGGTCATCGCCACCCTCCGCAACATCTTCGGCGACCCCATCAAGGAATACCACGCCCCGGAAGACGGCGTCGTCATCGGCAAAAGCGTCAATCCGATCAATCAGACGGGGGGGAGGATTTTGCATTTGGGGTTGTTGGGGGGGTAGGTTGTTAGGTTGTTGGGGGGTTGGGGTTAGTGGTTTCTCATATCAGACCCCCAGGCCAGTTTATTGCGCATGGTTTTCATGAAATCGCTGTCGTCGAGCTGGGCGAGGCGGATGTTGAAATCGCATCGCCTGACGGCCAGTTGATGTGCGGCGGTGATCGACTCGTAGCGCGAATCGAGGGTGCACAGGAAATTCTCCGCCCGGCCCTCGATCTCGAAGGAGACCACGGAGTCGTCGGGAATGACGATGGGGCGCACGTTGAGGTTGTGGGGCGCCACCGGGGTGATGACGAAGTTGCTGGAGTTGGGGAAAATGATCGGCCCCCCGCAGCTGAGCGAATAGCCCGTGGAACCGGTCGGCGTGGCGACGATGAGGCCGTCGGCCCAATAAGTGTTGAGGTAGGCCCCGTCGATGTAGGTGTGGATAGTGACCATCGAGGAGGTGTCGCGCTTGAGCAGGGTGAAGTCGTTGAGGGCGAAACGCAGGTCGCCGAACACCGGGATATTCGACTCCAGGTAGAGCAGGTTGCGCTCGTCGAGCGCGAAGTGCCCGCGCGCCAGGGCGCGTACGGCCTCGCGTATGCGCGACTTTTCGATGCTGGCCAGAAAGCCCAGCCGCCCCAGGTTGATGCCCAGGATGGGCACCCCGCTGTCGCGAACCAGGGTCGTGGCGCCGAGGATGGTGCCGTCGCCGCCCAGGGTAATGACGAAATCGAACTTCCGGGCCTTGAAATCGGGGTACCCCTCAAAACGCCCCACGTCCTGCCCAAAACGGATGTACTGCTTCAGGGTGTCGAGGTAGGGGCCGTAGACGTACACGCTGATCTGCTCATCGTGCAAGGCGTCGAACAGGTTCTGCACGTGGGGAATGTCCTGTTCCTTGAGGAGTTTGCTGTATACGACTACCTGCATGGCTCTGTTGCTTTGGTGAACTCAAAATCTGGTCGCCCAGTGTAAAAATACGCCATTTTCGCCGAGGTAGTTGCGGGTGAATTCCACGCGGAAGAGGTTGTTGTAGTAGGCCACAAGATCGAGGCCCAGCCCGTAACCCCATAATAGCCTGTTCGCCAGCTGGTTGCCTTCGGCATAATACGGGTTGTTGGCGAAACCCAGGTCGTTGTTGCCGGTGATATACAGGCGGTAGGTCAGGGTTTTGAGGTTTTTGAAGGGCATCAGCTTGCCCAGGTACCGCCTGCGGTCGAGCAGGCGGAAGCGCAAGCTGGTTTTTTGATAGGCATAGTCCAGGCCGTCGATCACGTAGTATTCATAGCCCCTGATGTAGTTCGAGCCATAGCCCAGCGCCTGGCTGTTGGCGAAGGGCTGTTTTTCGCGGATCAGTGCCAGGCGGCCGGCGCCGACCAGTTCCACGCTCCAACGATGGCTGAGGGGAAAGTACTTTTTCACCAGCGCGGAAGCGTGAAGGGCGTTCACATCCTCCCAGCCCGCAAGCCCGTCCTTCTGCAGGCGCAGGCGCATGAAGCCGCCGTTGACCGGATAGGGCCTGATATCGCGGGTATCGGCCGTAAACTCATAGGCCAGGGTGGTGTACCGCTGCCGGATTGAGCCGAGGTAGTAGTCGGGATTGAGGTCGTCGCGCACCGTGGGGTGGATCTGGTTGCGGTAGTGGGTCATTTCCCAGATATGGGTCACCTGCCGCTTGCGGCGCAGGGTGGCCGATGCGCCGGCCGAAAACTGCTGCAACAATACATGGTCTGACTCGCGAAAGAACTGCTGGTGATCGGCGATGGTGGCAAAGTTGATCTCTTTGTTGCGGGAGTAGGAGGCCTTGAAGGCCAGCCCCCAGAGTTGCTTTTTATCGAAAAAAGGCAACTCGTAGACCAGCTGGTATTTATTGGTGAACCCGAATTGCAGGGTAGCCTTCAACAGGTCGCGGCGCCCGGTGAGGTTGTTGTGGTGAAAGCGGATGCCATAGTTGATGCGGCGAAGCGAACGGTCGTAATCGTCCCACCAGGTGTTGAAGTTGCGGTCGGCCAGCTCGAAGATGGGCAGGGGGTAGATATACCAGGCCTCCGTCACCCTGACGACGACGTCGAGCGTGCGGGCGTCGAGGTCCCAGTTGCGGGTCTGGACGTCCGCCTGGATGAAGAGGCCGGTGTTCATCAACTGGAGGCGGTTGCGCTCCAGCTCGATGTTGAGGTTGGCCAGGGAAATGGTGTCGCAGGTCTGCATGAACATCTCCCGCAGGATGTAGTGGCTACGGGTCTTCTTGTTCCCTTCTACGAAAATATTTTCGACGATGATATAGGAATACTCCGGCTGCGCATCCAGCCGTGTGAAAAGGAGGAGGAAGAGGAAGAGAGGGAGGAGCCAGGCCCTTGGCATCATCGCGTTTATCGTTGAGCGTTTATCGTTTACGTAAACGATAAAAACTCAGGTCAGACATTAAGGTAAGACATGAGCAGCTCATAGCGCTCTTTCAGGGTCTCGTCGTAGTCTTTTTCGGTGAAAGACCCTTTGACTTCGTAGCCGTAGCGGTTGAGGGCGGCGATGACGCGGTGCAGGTCCTGGCGGTTGAGTTTCAGGGTCAGTTCGATCTGCGCTGGTTCTTCGCCTGCGGAGAGGAAGGAGCTGAGGATGATGGCGTCTTCCGATTCAACGATGCGGGCGACTTCGGCCATGGTGTAGTCGTGGCGGGCCATTTCGAGCACGAGCACGCCGCCGGGTTCGGCGAAACTGGCCAGGTGGGCCACCGCCTGAAGCAGGTCTTCAAGGGTAATGAGGCCCAGATAAGCGCCGTTTTCCTGTAAAACCGGGATGGTGGTGATCTGGTGTATGCCCACCAGCCGCAGCACGTCGTAAAGATGGTCGGTAGCGCGCACAAAAACGCCTGTATGGCGAAGCGGATAGGTCGAGATGGGTTCTTCTGCGCCGAATTCCAGTATCTCCTCCTCCGACAGGATGCCGAGGAAGCGGCCGTCTTCCACGACCGGCAGGTGTTTCACGTGGAAATCGTTCATGGCGCCGAGGGCTTCTTCTCCCGTATCTGAAGCGTGCAGGGGCAGCAGGTTCTTCGATATCAGTTTCTCTGCGATCATTCAATCTGTAGGTTACAGGCTCCCCCCGAGGGGGTGTCATTCAATTAAGCAAACAACGAAATCTCTGATAAAAAGTTCTGAAAACCAAGCATTAACAAAACATTTAACTAAAGCTTGCCTGCCGGGTTTAAACGATTATCGTTTACGTAAACGATAAACGCTCAACGATAAACGAAATTAGCCCATAAGTTTTCTCTTCTGTTCCGCAAACTCCTCTTCGGTGAGCAGGCCTTTCTCCCGGAGGTCGCCGAGTTTTTTGATCTGGTCGAGCAGGTCGGGCTGGGTGCTCAGCAGATCCGTCTCTTCCTGAGTGGTTCCTTTGACCGGCGGCGCCGGAGCGCTGGGCTGGCTTTCCTTGGGTGTTCTGTATTTATTGGCTTCGAAGGCCGCAAACTCTTTCTGTATGCGGATAAAGGCAAAGGCGTCGTGGCTGCGGATGCGGTCGAAATCCTTGAAGCCGTAGGCCACCGCCCTGTCGAGGTGGTAGAGCGACTTTTCCAGGTTCTCCTCCAGCGAGTAGGCGCAGGCGAGGTTGAAGTGGAGGGCGATGTCCTTTTCGTCCATTTCGAGGGCTTTCTCGAAGTCCTCGATCGCGCCTTTATAATCGTACTCCTTGAATTTGCGGATGCCACTCTGCTTGAAAGGATTGGCCTTCGCGGCTGCCCTGCTGGGTGGGGTCTGGCTGCGGTTTTGCCAGTCCTTGCGGCGGGCGTCCTGGCGGTCGCGCCAGTCCTGGTAGCGTTGGTCGCGACCCTGCCTGCGGTTGTCCCAGCGGCGCGAGCGGTTGTACTTGCGGTCGAAGGTCTCGGGGTCCATCAGGAAAAAGGCCACCGCATCGATCAGGCCAAGCACGGCCGAGATGCCGGTGAACATGAGGATGGCGTAGAAAATGCCCAGCCCCACCTGCCCGAGGTAAAACCGGTGAATGCCTGCCCAGCCTAAAAACAGGGCCAATATGCCCGCTACATTTTTATCTTTCATTGCGATATTTCTGCAAAGCAGCAAATTAAGGACTTTGCCGCGAGCGCCCAATGATTTTATAAGAAAGTATTGAATAGTTCGATGAAATAAGGGTGATGA
>JBAQQB010000048.1:0-22499 GCA_049306275.1 Saprospiraceae bacterium
ATAAAAGTAATGTGTCTCAACAAAATGACAGGGATTGGTATGCCCATTTCCGAAAAGGCCGCTTGATCAATAACACGGATTTAGGCCCTTTTTGGCCTTTTTTGAAAATGATTCATGCAACAAAGCCCAAATGATCTGTCAATCTTATTTTGAAATCATCAACTTGCTGGATGGAATTGCCGGGTTGTTATTGAACGGCCACCATTCTCCGTACCTGCGTGCCAAACGACGTCAACAGTTCGCAGTACAATACCCCGTGGGCAACGCCTGCTTCCAACTGAAGAACTTCCGCATTATTCCCTGCCGGGTACGTCTTGTTCACCCGCCACAATTCCCTTCCGTCTGTGTTCAGCACCCGGAGGGTAGCTTCGCAACTTTCCGGCAACACAAATTCGATCGTCGTGCTGCCACTGAAAGGGTTGGGCCGGCTGGTCAAAGCAAACTTGCTTGCAGCCAAGCCGGTCGTTGAGGTGATCCCTTCGATAATCAATCGCACATCCGATTCGGACAGAGCCTCGTTGTAAGCCTTTGCAGGCAAAATGTCATGCCCCAGGTGCAACAATTCGCTCAGTTTCGACCCGCTTTTCAGCGCCGTGAATACCAAACGGAATACCGGAGCGGCTTCAACAACCCTCAGTCCTTCCTCATGCGACCAGGCGACCCTGATCTCTCCTTGCGCGGCGTTGTAGGTACCGAAGTGCGCTTCGGTCAGCGGTAATCCGGACAGCGGCTCGATGAATTCGAACTGCAATTGGGCCGGATCAAAGGCCAGCGCAAACTGGAACGCAGTCAGGTCTTCCGATTGGCCGGCAGCTACTTCGACAGCAATGCTCTCCCCCGCATGTAAGGCTTGATCCCAGGCGCGCAAAACCAGCGGCTCCCCCTCCCCGAAATTGGCCGGATTGGCATAGGTCGTCACCACATCTGCCGTTTTTATCCCTTTAAAGTCCTGGCCGGGCACATCGCCACTCACCCCTGTCAGGGTGATTATCTCGGGGAAGCCCCAGGGGATGTTAGGGTTGGGGAAAGAATAGGCAGAAGGCACGAAACGCCAGGAGGTTTTGATCTGGGCCAGCGCGTTGGGGTTGCCCAACAGCGCCTGGTTGATCAGCGTCGCATCCAGCGTCGTGATGGTATTGCTCTTGTTCACATCAGCCGCGATGCGTTTGAACGGAGCGGGCAACAGCGCGATATTTGCCACGTGCTGCTGGATGGCCGTTGCGTCGGCCACGGTAACGCCGTTGAGTTTGTTGATGTTTTTGGACGGGGTCACTGTAAAGTTCGAACCGGAGGTGTAGGTAACCGAATAGAACCCGCCGTTATTGGTGGTGGTCGTTGCGGTCTGGTCGCCGGTCAGTTTCACTGTGGTCAGGTTTACCCCGAGATCCATGTTATGTTCCCACTTGATATTACCGCTTATGTTACCACCGGCGACCGGTTCTGTACAAATGGTGGCGCCGGGATTGCTGCTTGTACCGGAAGGACAATCCAGGCATTCCGCTTGTCCTGCCAATGGGTTGTAAGTATTGGCGGGGCAGGGATAAGCATCGACACCATTCGGGCAGTAGGAGCCCGGGGGGCAGGGTTGGCAGCCGACGACGACCGTTTCGCCATAGATGACCTCCGTTATGGGATAGTAGCCGGGCGGGCAGGTAACAGGTCCGCACACATTGGCTGCATTGGCGATGACGTTTTGCAGGTTTGCGTTCAGGTAGTTTTCCATGCGGCTGGACTGCCCGGCGGAGAACATATACATGCAGGCATCATTGGTGTAGTCCATAAAATTCATGTGCATGTCAGTGGAGCCGCAAGTGGCTGCGCCTAATGCCGGGCAACCAAAATATGGACCGGCCTCAGCCGGCGTATCGGCCACGGCATCCAAATTGTTGCATCCGCCACTAAAAATATGATCGAGCAACAGGTAATGCCCCATCTCGTGGGTCAGGGTCCGGCCCAGGTTATATGCAGACACAGGAAGGCCAGGGTAGCATCCGCTCCCGGTTCCCCAGCCCTCGAGGAAAACCACGACGCCGTCTCCATCGCCATCACCACCTAAAGGGGAATAGCCTAGCAAACCTCCGCCATTACCTCTCACATAAATATTGATATAGCCTGCCCAGGCGGGGTTGAAATCACCTGTAGTTTGGTTGATGGTGATAGCCGGGTAGCCATCAGACAACCCGAACCCTGCCGGATGATTTCGGGTAGCCAGACAAAAGGATACGCAGGTCTCTCCATTGGCTACTCCGGGGAAAAAGGAAGAGGCGCTATTCGTCCAATTGGAAATATCACTGTTCGTCCCGTTTATGTCGGCATTCAGAATGTCTATCTGCTCTTGTGCGAGTTGGATCAAACAGGGGATGTTGGGATTGCTTATATTTTGGTAATGCACCGCTACGGGCAGCGTGGCTGGCGTGCCACAAGGCGACCTTTCCTGGGGCATGTTTTCCATGAACGCTAATTTCTGCTCATGCGCTTTTCGATAGGCGGGGTCTTGCAATAATGTTTCCATGTGCGCATCCATGCCGCAGGAGCGGTGCAGAGGATTGCCGCTGTCTGTTTTACCCGATGCCGGCAAGGAGGATTGTGCGCCGGCAACCTGGAACAGCAGCATGGCCGAACAGACCAAAACAGAGGTAAGTCGTGCTAATTTTTTCATCTAATATTTAGATTTTGGTTCAGCACAAAAATAGGCTGTACCCAGGGGCCGGGGTATCACATCTTGATGTGATGGGCCTCAGAGGGGCTTCCGGGTGAGTTTTACGGTAAAGCCCTCGCTGTTTTCGACCGATAGTTTCGCGCTGATTTTCTCTGCCCGCAGCGCCATGTTGGACAAGCCCAGGCCTGTCGAAACGGGATCGTCTTTATCGGAAGTTCCGTTATCGTGGATGCTCATTTCAAATTGCTCCCTGAAGTTTCCGAAGCGGACGGTTACCGCCGTGGCCTTGCTGTGGCGGACGATGTTGGTGAGGGCTTCCTTGAAAATGAGGTAAAGGTGCTGTCGCAAATCCACGGGCAGTTTTTTCTCCATCGGCAGAAGGCCGAGTTCAAAGTGGCAGGTAATATCCTTCGGCTGCAGCAACTCGGTGGCCTGCTCCTGCATGCGTTCGAGGAGGTTTTTCACCTTGTCCCGGCGACTGTCTATGCTCCACACGAGATCGCGCATCTTGGACACCGCCGTGCGGCTGATGTCGCTGATGTGGTGGATGCGGGGACGGTCTTTTTCCGGGGCGTTCATTTCGAGCAGTTCGACCTGCATGGACAGACCAGTGAGCATCGAGCCGACCTCGTCGTGCAGGTCGCTGGAGATGCGGGTGCGCATGCGCTCCAACTCCAGCAGCCGGACGTGGCGCCGGCGGGCAATCCAGTAGCCAACGCCGCCGAACAGGGCCAGTACGAGCAGGTAAAACCACCCGGTTTCATAAAAAAACGGCTTTACCGTGATGGGCACGGCCAGTTCTGTTTCGCTCCAGTTGCCCTGGCTGTCCGAGCCTTTTACCCGAAGGATGTAATCGCCGGCAGGCAGCTTGTTGTAGCGCACGAATGGCGTGTTGCCGATGTACGACCAATCGTTTTCCAGTCCTTCAAGGCGGACGTAAAAATGGTTTTTATCGGGTTTGAAATAATTGGGAAGCGCCCAACTGAACTGGAACCAGCTGTCGAAAGGTGAAATGACGAACCTGCCAATCGGATAATTTCCAATCACTTGCACCAGGGTGCTGTCCGTTTGGATGTTGTATTTCGCAAATTCAGTGAGGCAGAGCGGAGGGTTTTTCTCGGCTTGCGGGATGTCTTTGGGGTTGAAATAATTGATGCCGTTCATGCCGCCAAACCAAAGTCCTCCATGCTGGTCTTTAAAGGAGGATGCGTAGTTGAATTCATTGCTCGACAGGCCATCCGCTTCGAAGAAATTGCGGAACACACCCTCTGATACGCGGTAACACGCCAGGCCATTGTAGGTGCCGGCCCAGATATTCCCTTCCTCGTCTTCCTCAATGCTCACCACGTTGTTGTCGCAGAGGCCTTCTTCCCGGGTAAATATTTTGATGGCCGAACCGCTCAGGTTACCCCCCGGGAAATCTATCCGGCAAAGTCCGCCGCCGAAGGCGCCGGCCCACAGCTTGCCCGTTTGATCAACATGTACTGCCAGCACGCGGTCGTTGTTGAGGGCGGGTTTTGTTTTGGTGGAAAAATGCGCCAGGGTTTCTCCTTTCCGGTTGAAGCAAAACAAACCTTCGGAGGCTGTTCCGATCCAGATCCGGCCGTCGCGGTCCTCCAGGATCACCTCCACCCTGGTGGAAGGAATACCGTTCCCTCCCTGTGAAAGAAAACGGTTGCGCTGCCGGCGCACAGGGTCGTAAAGGGTCAGGTTTTCCAGGGAATTGCCCAGGATGAATTTCCCCTCTTTCAGCAGGCAGAAGGGGCTGCGGGATGATTTCCCCGACTCCGCGTCGAAGGTGTCATAGACGCTTATTTGCCTGTCTGCCAGGTCGATTTTCAGCAAGTTATTGTTGAGCGTCCAGGCGGTGTTTTCTTTTTCATCAAAAACAAAATGATACACATTGTTGAAGATCAGTTCGAGTTCCGGCGAACCGGAGATGGGAAATAACAGGCGCTCTTTTTGCCGGCTTTCTTCCAATTGGTGGAGGCCCTGTTGCCCCGTTTCACAATGAGCATAAACATTGCCCTGCGCATCCGCGAAAATGCCCCGCATGGCATTGCCCCATGCTGCTCCGGGAACAGTCAGGTGATTTCGAAACAGATTACTGCCAATCGGAAAACGGAGCAGCCCGTTGTCGGTGGCTATCCAAAGCAGGTGGGTGCGGTCTTCATACAGCTGGCGGATGCTGGTGAATTGCAAGCCGCCGTGCAAAGTGGCGGTCAGGTCGGTCCATTCGCCGCCCGGGCTCCAGTGCAGCAGTCCGTCGAACGTGCTAAACCAGCGATTGCCGCGGGTATCTTCCAGCATCGTGAAAACCCGTGCGGGCAGGTTGCCTGCCAGCACCTCGTACTGGCCGGTTTCGGGGTGGTACAGCCCGATTTCGTTTTTGCTTTTGGTAAAAACAAAGAGGCGGCCCTGGTTGTCGGTAGCGATATTGGTAAAATAGATCCTGGCGCCATACCAGTCGATGCTGTCGGGTTTCGCCGCATGAAGCAGGTTGCCGTCCGGGCTGAACAGCCGCAGCCCTTCCGCATTCGTGCTCCACCAGGCATTGCCCTGGCGATCAAAGGCCACATCGCTGAACGGCATGCGCAGGTGCCGGGCGGTGGCTACTTTCTGGAAACGCTGCTTGCCCCTGTGCCGCAGCAATTGTTGTTCCCTGCCGTCATCGGTCACGACCCAGATCGTGCCGTCTTTCGCTTGCCGGAGGTTGTATACTTTTCCGGTCAGGCCGGCCGTTGCCGAGAGGTTGACGGTTTTTTGCGTACGCAGGTTCATGGCGTACAAGACCTCATCCGCCACCACCCAGAGACTCGTGTCGTTGACCAGCAGCATGTTTTTATCGGAAACACTGCTGCCGGGGAAGGGTAAGCCGGACTGTGCATCGCTGCCGTACCGGAAAAAATGCAGCCCGTCGTACCGCTCGAGCCCCTGTGTGGTACCAATCCACATCAGTCCCCGAGGGTCCTGCACGATTGCCCTGATATCGCGGAAGCCGAGACCGTCCTCTGTAGTAAGCGCAGCGGGCCTGGGTTGTCGCTGGGCAGCGAGCGACAGCGGCAACCAGAGTATGAGCAGAATGAGGATTCGTTTCGACTCCATGAAAGGCTTCATTGGGAAGGGGAAGGTAAGGGAATCCCATCAAAATGTGATGCTCCGGGAAAAAACCATGCCGTACCTTTGCGCTATGGAAACAATTACACTCGCCATCGTGGAAGACGACGCCGTGGTCATGGAGAGTCTCCAGACTTTTTTTGGCGGCAACCCGCAGTTTGCATTGCAGCTCGTCAGCAATTCCGTCGAAAATTTTCTGACCGCATTGGAGTCACATCACCAGGATCAGCCTGATATTCTGCTGCTCGACATTCAGCTCCCCGGCATGTCGGGCATAGAGGGCATCCCGCACATCAAGGCCAGGCGGCCCGGCCTGGACATCATCATGCTCACCACCTTCGAGGACAGTGAGCGCATCTTTGCCGCCTTGTGCGCCGGGGCTTGTTCCTATTTGTCAAAACAATCCTCCCTGGCCGATATCCGGGAAGCCGTGCTGACGGTGAGCCGGGGCGGTTCGTCCATGTCGCCCTCGGTAGCCCGCAAGGTGGTGGAACATTTCGCTCCAAAACCCCAAAAGGCAAGCTCGCGGCTCACCGGGCGCCAACTGGAAATCGTGCAATGCATCGTGGACGGCATGAGTTACAAGATGATCGCCGGCCAGCTCGGCATCTCCATCGATACAGTGCGCACCCACATCATGCACATTTACCGGGCGCTGAACATCAACAGCAAAGGGGAGTTGATCCGGAGCTCTTTCGAGGGAGAGTTGTGAGGGCAATCAAAATGCCAAGGTAACTATTTAGCACAATATTGAAATTGGCTGGTTGTTAAAGACAGCTGAAAGTTCATTGAAAATATTGAATTGATGTTTTCGGACAGTGGAAATAAATCCCTGAATCCGGGCATAAATGTCAGCGCCAGCAGTGGTCCTTTAATTTGGTTTGCGCCCATTGATAGCGACCTAAATACTTACGACTGGGTTAAAGAAAGGGAAACGGCATATAGCTTAATTTCGCCCTACTTCCTTTGCCCAGTTGCCCCTGAAAATTATTTCCTGGTCGTGAATGCGGAAAATAAACTTGCCATATTTCACTGCAATACCGGCCGATGCATTAACGATCCAGCAATTATCAGGGATATGAAAGAAATGTTCTGTGGTAATAACTTTTTGACCATCCTGTTCTTTTACAGGCATAGTGGCCTGTGGCCCAACCTCCCAACCCAGGTGGGTATTGTAGCTTACCCTCAGGTCGCCCACCAGGTTGAAGTTTTCCTTGTTTTCGATCGTGGTTTTAATGCAGGCAATTTTCCCTTCATTTAAATCCTTGCCAGGTGTTACTTCAATGGTAAGTTTTGGCAGTTCGATAGCCGTTTTTGATGCCAGTATGCTGATAGATTCGGTTTTTATCACCTTATTATCTTCATCGTAAAATTCAAATACCAGCTCCATATCCTCTATGCCGGAAGGGTTAATAGCGATTTGACCAGCGAAGTATCCCCCGGCGTTTATGTTTTTTGAATAAATGATTTTATCCAGGTATTTTACTACTACTTTTTTCACGTCGGGTTCAGTATACAGTTCCAGGGGTACCGTGTCGCCGCTGTGTACCGAAATATTTTTCGGGCTTATGATAAGTGCTTTCATATAATCACGCATGGCAAACCATACCGGTCGAGGGGAGCCGTATTTATCGGCAGCATCACTGTACCCCCAGAAGCCAAACCACTCTTCGGGCTGATCCAGTGCATGACTATTTTTATCACCGCCTTTCCACCAGCCATCGGCATAATAAAACGGGCACATGCCCACAGCGCCGGCATCAATCAGGTCGCGGTAATTGGCAATAAGTCCATCAGCCTGCTGTTTCAGGGAATTTCCGCCGTAACGGCCATAGCCTTTATGCGAAACAGAATAACCAAATTCGGTGGTTATAAATGGCTTATTTAAGCCGTTGAGCCTGTTTAAGCCTGCTATATAATCCTTAAAACCCATGGTAGCCGTCTGGGCTTCGGAATGGTCGTAACAATTGTAGGCATACACATCAAAATAGCTTTCATCCATATAATCGCTGATCATCGCATTGGCCGAGAGGGTGACGGGAATACCTGGATGCCCTTCATGTAACTGATCGATCAGGGTTTTCATGAGGTCAACGAATGCTTTGCCGGTAACCTGGTAAATATGATTGGTTTGGGGTTCGTTGATCACCAGGTAAGTGATGATACAATCGTATTTTTGGGCATAGGCCGTAACCCTTTTGACTTTATCGACACATTCCTTAACAAATGCAGGGTCGGCGTAATTTCCTTCAGGGTTTACATCGATGCCCATAATAAGCTTCAGCCCCGATTCCTGCACCAGCTTTAGCTGTGCTTCTGAAAACTGGCTCCAGGTCCGGATGGTGTTGTACCCGCCTTCTTTAATGACTTTGAGATCAAATTTTAGCAAATCGAGATCGTCAGCCCTGACACCCTCGTAAGGATGCTGCCCCGGACGGGCGCCGATCTCGTAGCCAATGGCTTTGATAAAGAACTTCTGCCCGTTGAGGTAATACCAGTTATCCTTTAATTCAATTTTTGTTTTCGGCTGTGCAAACACTATCTGCAATGACGAAAACAACATGACGATTGCCAAAATAATTTTGTATTTCATGACTTAAGTATGAATGGTGGTTCACTGCAACTACCCAACCCTGCAAACCCTACAGCTGTAAATTTAGTGATTTGTATGCAAGTTATGGCCTCGGCGCAGTAATTTTCAATCCTGTTTTGGCTTATACAGAATAATTATCTGCACAAGAATAGCCATCAGTACTAAAAATATTATCTCAACCTGAGTGAATAGGTCGATGGTCTCCATTGTTTCATTACTTAGCGCCATTTGCCTTCTCCCTTCCTCGAGCTGAACTTTCGACAAGTCATAAAGATTGCGAATGATCTCGTTTATGCTGTTCTGTGCATCAGCATTATTGCTGAATTCTGAATGGACAAATTCTTTTTCCAGACCTTCCAGGTTTTTTAATTCGCCTTTCAGATCGGTGAAAAACTTTTGTTCCTTATTGGTGAGCTTTGTCTGTCCGTATTTTTCCAATAAAATTCCAATCCCTTCATTGATTTTGTCGTTCTTTTGCAGGAAGAACATTGAATCCGCCATTGCCAGGGCGATTTCCTTTTCCCGAATCGACAGTAATATTTCGAATATCAGATCATTTGCGACAATCCTGTCCTCATAAATTGTCACGACTGAATATCTCAATTTATTGAAGTTGTTCTTGTCTATCAGGTTTGTTGTCAGGATAATTGCAAAAACCAGTAAGATACTTGCAGTCCACTTGATTTTGTTGAATAAAGTCATATAGCTGATTTTTGACTATGTCATTTTCTTTGAAACGCCGCCTTCCCGCACAGCTCTCCAAATATACACCATACACCCATATTTGTTCTCCCCAAAGACGCCACTTTTTCCCTACCTTTATCCTCAACTATTCAACTTAACTCATGTTCACTCGCCTCCTCCTTTTTTCATTCCTCCTCCTGGCCGCCAGCCTGGCAACGGCCCAACCCCTCCTCATCAACGAACTGGATTGCGATACCCCCGGTATCGACGACCTGGAATTCGTCGAAATCAAATCAGCCACGCCTTTCTTCGACCTCGATGGCTATGTGCTGGTCTTCTTCAACGGCTCCGCCGCCGGGGGCAATACGAGCTACCTGGCCCTCGGCCTCGACGGCTATTCTACCGATATCAACGGCTTGCTGCTTATGGGCAGCACCACGGTCGTGCCTTCGCCGCAATACCTCATCCCGGCCAACGTGATACAGAACGGCGCCGACGCCGTGGCAATCTATGTGGGCAGCGCCACCGATTTCCCTGAAGGTACCCCCGCCTTCGCCGATGGAACGCTGGTCGATGTCCTGATCTACGGCACCAACGACCCAGATGCCACCGATCTGATCGCTATTTTCCAGGCCTTCAACCCTACCATCCAGCAGATCAACGAAGGACCCGGCAATAACCCGGTCTCCATTCAGCGCGATAACGATGGCGCTTACTACACCGGCACGCCCACGCCCCGCCAGCTCAACGACGGCAGCGGAATCGTGCTCAATGGGTTCAAAACCTCCGTGGCTCAGGACAAATACGACGAAGGCGATACCCTCCATATCGTCTTTTCTACGGAACAAAACCTGATCTCAGACCTCACCGTCTCCTTCTCCCTGAGCAACGGAGGTTTCACCCCCGCCGACTTCACCGGAGATACCTCGCTGTTCATCCCGGCCGGACAAAATTCCGCCACGGCCGTCATCTCCCTCACTGACGATGCACTCGACGAAGGCGACGAGGTCATGGTCATCCGCCTTGCCGCCCTGCCTGCCGATTTTTTGATTTTCAACGACAATATCCCCATCCGGGCAGTGGATAACGACTTCCAGGTGGCGCCTTTCGGCACGCCCATCGACCCGACCTACGGGGTGGTATCTTCTACCCAGCCACCCGGCTATTACAACAGCCTGAACGGACTGTCGGGCGAAGCCCTGCGCGACGCCCTGCAAGCCATCATCGCCGATTCTTCGGTGGTCAGGGGACAAACCTATGCCGATGTGATCGAGATCGTGAGGGAAGCCGACCAGAACCCGCTCAACAGCAACCAGGTCTGGTTGGTCTACCTGGAAAAGGGCTGGCCCAAAATCGACTTTCAGACTTCTTCCAACAACACAGGGGTCTGGAACCGGGAACACACCTTCCCGCGCTCCCGCGGCGGCTTCGACAGCATCGCCGCCGACACCACCGCCGATGGCAAAGACCTGTTCTGGCCCACCAACGCCGACTCCACCCGCCACGCCAACTCCGACGCCCACGGCATCCGGGCGGTCGACGCTGCGGAAAATATCGCCAGAGGCAACCAGTTCTACGGCCAATACGCAGGTCCTCCCGGAACCCAGGGCGGCTTCAAAGGCGATGTGGCCCGCGGCATCTTCTACCTGGTCGTCCGCTACAACGGCCTGGAGGTCGTCAACGGCTTCCCCGAAGACACCACCGGCCTGTTCGGCGACCTGGCCACCCTCCTCGACTGGCACCGCAACGACCCGCCCGACGACTACGAAATGAACCGGAATAACGTGGTCTTCTCCTGGCAACGCAACCGCAACCCCTTCATCGACCTCCCCAACCTGGTAGAATACCTCTGGGGCGACAGCACCTCCTTCACCTGGCAACAACCCGTAAATACGAATTCGCCAGCACAGCAACCTGTCCGCATCTTCCCCAATCCCGCAAAAGACAAAGTAAATATCGAAGGCATCCCCACCCCTTCGGTCATCGAAATCATCAACCTCCAGGGCCAAACCCTCCGGACCTACGATGCAAAAATGGAAACCATCACCCTCGATCTCCAGCTTCCTCCTGCTGTCTATTTTCTGAAAATAACAAATCAAAAAAATACCACTGTCATCCCTTTTCTAATTACCATGGATCGTTAAAACCATCCGGCCTTAGCTGGTTTGCCGTGAAGAAACCGGCTGGAATGAAGCCCCATTCTACGGGCCATCTCCTGAAGACCGGATGCAGGCTGGCTACTGTTTGAGCAAAATGAATACAGGGCTTCCCTCCAACTTCCCGTGCGAGTTTAGCCAGCCCGGCGTAATGAAAGCCGGTTTTAGGCAAAGCAGCGAAAGCCTTGAATTTTTTGGTTCTTTTTGTTTCAAGACAAAAAGAACATGCTATGCAAAGCACTGACATGCAGCTAATTGCAAACGGCTCGTTAATCTTTTTTCACCGCTACGAACGCTACGTCAGCCCGGCATGTGTCGAAGAGGACTTCGACACTACAACTCTTTCACAGCCTCTTCCTCAACTCCATCATCTCATCCCTATACTGCGCCGCCGACATAAAATCCAGATCCTTGGCGGCTTCCTTCATCTTTTTCTCCACGTCCTGGATCATCTTCTCGATCTGTTCACGGCTGGCGTATTGCAGCACGGGGTCAGCCGCGAGGCTGGGCTTCTCGGGCTCGACGTAGGCTCTGGCCGCCGCTCCGCCCCGGATGTCGAGGATGGAGCTTTGCAGCAGGATTTCCTCCCGCGTCTTGCTCACCGTGCGCGGCGTGATGCCGTGCTCTTCGTTGTAGGCCATCTGTATTGCCCGGCGGCGGTTGGTTTCGTCGATGGTGCGCTGCATGCTGTCGGTGATCTTATCGGCGTAAAAGATCACTATGCCGCTGGCGTTGCGCGCGGCGCGGCCGGCCGTCTGCGTCAGCGAGCGGTCGTTGCGCAGGAAGCCCTCCTTGTCGGCGTCGAGGATGGCGACGAGCGATACCTCGGGCAAGTCAAGGCCCTCCCGCAGCAGGTTGACGCCCACCAGCACGTCGAACTCGCCCAGGCGCAGGTCGCGGATGATCTCGGTGCGCTCCATGGTCTCCACCTCGGAGTGGATGTAGCGAACGTTGATGTTCATGCGGGTGAGGTATTTGGTCAGCTCTTCGGCCATGCGCTTGGTCAGGGTGGTCACCAGCACCCGCTCGTTTTTCTTGATGCGGATGCGCACCTCTTCCATCAGGTCGTCGATCTGATTGCTGCTGGGACGCACTTCGATGGGCGGATCGAGCAGGCCTGTGGGGCGGATCAATTGCTCGACGATCACCCCGCCGGTCTGCTCCAGCTCGTAGTCGCCTGGCGTGGCGCTCACGAAGACGACCTGGTTGACCATGGTCTCGAATTCGTTGAAGCTCAGCGGCCGGTTGTCGATCGCGGAGGGCAGGCGGAAGCCGAAGTTGACGAGGTTGTTCTTGCGCGCGCGGTCGCCCCCCCACATGCCGCGCACCTGGGGTATGGTGGCATGGCTCTCGTCGATGACCATGAGGTAGTCGTCGGGGAAATAATCCAGCAGGCAGAAGGGCCGGGTGCCGGGCATGCGGCCGTCGAAAAAGCGGCTGTAGTTCTCCACCCCGCTGCAATACCCCAGCTCCTTGATCATCTCCAGGTCGAAGGTGGTGCGCTCCTTGATGCGCCGGGCTTCCAGCAGGCGCCCCTCCGATTCGAAATACTTGACCTGCTGGGTCATCTCATCCTGAATCTCCCGGATGATCTGGTGCAGCCGCTCCTTCGGCGCCACATAGAGGTTGGCGGGGAAAATGGCGGCGTCTTCCAGCTCGGTGATCCGCATATTCGACTCGACTTCGATCTGCTCGATCATCTCTATTTCGTCGCCGAAAAAGGTGATGCGGTAGCCGTAATCCACATACGGCAGGTTGACCGACACAGTGTCGCCCTTCACCCGGAAGGTAGCGCGCTTGAAGTCGATCTCGGTGCGCGAATAGAGGCTTTCCACCAGCTTGTACAGGAAAGCATTTCTCGAAATCGTCTGCCCTTTATGTATGCGGATGATGCTGGTTTTGTAGTCCTCCGGGTTGCCCATACCGTAGATGCACGACACCGAAGCCACGATGATGATATCCCTGCGCCCCGACAGCAGCGAGGAGGTCGCTCGCAGCCTTAGTTTGTCCACCTCTTCATTGATTAAGAGGTCTTTTTCGATAAATGTGTCGGTGACGGAGATATAAGCTTCGGGCTGGTAGTAGTCGTAGTACGATACGAAGTATTCCACGGCGTTGTCGGGAAAAAACTCCCTGAACTCCCCGTACAGCTGCGCCGTCAGGGTCTTGTTGTGGGTCAGCACCAGCGTAGGCCGGTTGAGCTGCGCAATCGCGTTGGCGATGGTGAAGGTCTTGCCGGAGCCGGTCACGCCCAGCAACACCTGCGCGCGCTCGCCGCCTTCGACGCCTTCTATGAGTTGTTTGATCGCCTGCGGCTGGTCGCCGGTGGGTTGGAAATGGGAGACGAGTTTGAAAGCCATGGATGGTATGTTGAGCAGTGTATTTTGAACAAGATGAAAAGGTGAGAAGTTGAAAAGTGGACTCCACTTCTCAACTTCTCACCTCCTCCACTTTTCTGACCATCATCACCCCATCCCTCACCGCCAACAGCGCGTTTTCGACCCTGGGATCATCGTGTACTTTCTGGTTGAAAGCGCGGATGGCCTGGGTGTCGGGGTCCTTTGCGCCGCTCATCACCTTGCCGTCCCAGAGGGTGTTGTCGGCCAGGAGAAAGCCGCCGGGACGCAGGCGGTCGAAGACCAGGTCATACAGCGCCGTATAATCGGTTTTTCCCGCATCGATGAACACGAGGTCCCAGGTCTCATCCAGGGTGGGTATGACGTCGAAGGCGTCGCCGATATGGGCGGTGATCTTGTGTGAGATGCCTGCTTTCGCAAAATATTTTTTCCCGAAATGCGCCAGTTCGGCGTTGGCCTCAATGGTGTGCAGCATGCCGCCCTCCGGCAGCCCCTCTGCCAGGCAGATCGCGCTGTAGCCGGTGAAGGTGCCGATCTCCAGCACCCGCTTCGGCCGCATCATCAGGCTGAGAAAGCGAAGGAATTGCCCCTGCAGCCGTCCCGACGCCATCTGCGGCGCCAGGGTCTTCAAATGCGTCTCCCGCTCCAGCTCGTACAACACGCTGTCGAGCGGAGAGGTAAATGATTCACAGAATTTGCTAAGCTGTCGTAAATTCATATCTCTTCACTCTTCACTCTTCTCTTAATCACCGGATAGCTGAAAACCGCCGCCAAAATAATTAACACCCCCAGATAAAATCCGGGCGACAGCTCTTTGTTCTCTCTCAAAATCAACCACGCCAGGGCGATGCCGTAGACTGGCTCCAGGTTGATGACGAGGTTGGCGCCGAAGGCCGAGAGGTGGTGCAGGGCCCGCAGCGACAGGATATACGGAAGAGTGGTGCACAGGAGCGCCAGGACCAGCAGGTAGCCCAGATCGAGCCAGCTGGGCCAGAAGACCAGGCCGGGATTTTGCGAAAAGAAAAAGGGGAGAAGCAGGCTCAGAAATATCCAGGAGCTGCCCAGCTCCAGGAAGGTGATCTGGTAGGGATGTGCCTTCGTCACCATCTTCTTGTTGAGCGTGCCGAAGGTAGCGGCCAGGAGCGCGGCGGCCAGGCCCGCCCAAAACCCGTTCATCATCGAAAAATCCAGATTGCTGACAATGAGCATCATACCGGGGATGATCAGCAGACCCAGGAAAATCTCGTAGCCCTTGATCCGCTGCCGCAAGAAAAGCGGCTCTAAAAACGCCGTGAAAAACGAAGTGGTCGCCATGCAGATCAGGGCTACCGATGCGTTGGCCAGTTTGATCGCTCCGTAAAAAGCCAGCCAATGTAGCGCAACTAATACGCCGATACCCATATATTGCAGTGCCAAACGGCGCGGCATCTCCCGGAAGGTTTTGAGGGACCGCATCAGGAGCAGCAGGCTGAGCGGCGTGATCAGCACCCGCCACCACACCAGTACCAGGGCCGACAGCTGGATCAGATCGCCCAGTATGGCAGTGAAACCCCAGAGGAAGACGGCGAGGTGCAGTTCGAGATTGGCGCGGCGTTCGGCTTGCATAGCTGGCAAAACAGTTCGGCTCCTGCGTTGTTGTGTAACCGTTTAACAAAAGAACAAATATTTATCCTTTCATTTCTCAAAAAGTAAAACCATGGCACTCAAAGCTGGCGACCAGGCCCCCGACTTCACCCTCTACAACAGCGAAAAACAACAGGTTTCGCTGAGCGATTACCGCGGCTCCAACGTGGTCCTGCTCTTCTTCCCCCAGGCTTTCACCGGGGTCTGCACTACCGAGCTCTGCACCATGCGCGACGATATCGCTTACTACGAAGGCCTCAACGCCCAGGTTCTCGCTGTGTCGGTCGACTCCATCTTCACCCTTGCCCGTTTCAAGGAAGACCAGCGCCTGAACTTCCCCCTGCTGTCCGATTTCAACAAGGAGACCGCCATCGCCTACGGCTCCTTCTTCGACGAGTTCGTCTTCGGCATGAAAGGCGTGGCCAAACGCTCCGCCTTCGTCATCGATGAAGAAGGCATCATCCGCTACGCCGAAGTGCTCGCCTCCGCCGGCGATTTGCCCAACTTTGAAGCGGTGAAGGAAACTCTTCAGCAACTTTCTTAGTTAGTTTATAAGTTTATAGGTTTATTAGGGTATGAGACTCCTCATACCCATTAAACTTATACCCTTATAAACTCATAAACTTCTTCGCTGATGCTCCACACCACCCCATCCAAAGAGCTCGAAAAAGAGGACGTCCTGGTCGAAGAGGAGATCGAGGACGTTGGCGACCTCGCTCGCCTGGTCGTGTACAACGACGACCATAACACCTTCGAATGGGTGATCCAGTGCTTTATGGAGATCCTGGGGCATACTTTCGAGCAGTCCGAACAACTCGCCATGATCATCCATTTCAAGGGGAAAGCCACGGTCAAAACCGCGCCGCTTTCCGAGCTGAAGCCCAAAAAAGACGGCCTCACCGACCGCGGCCTCTCAGCCGTGATCGAGGGCGGTTAATCCCTGCGCTATGGCCGTTTTCTGGTTGCAAGAAGAACAACTGGCCTTTCCCAAGCCGGAACTGGCCGACCGCAACGGACTCCTGGCCGTGGGCGGCGACCTGTCGCCCGAACGCTTGCTCCTGGCCTACCAAAACGGCATTTTCCCCTGGTATAACCCGGAAGACTATATCCTGTGGTGGTCGCCCGACCCGCGTTTCGTCCTCTTTCCCTCCGAGCTGAAAGTGGCGCGCAGCATGCGGCCCTATTTCAATCAGCAAAAATTCCAGCTCACCGCCGACCGCCACTTCGATCAGGTCATGCGCCTGTGCGGAGAGGCCAGCCGTAAAGGCCAGGCTGGCGGCACCTGGATTTCGGAAGAAATGATCGAAGGCTACACCCGGCTGCACGAGATGGGCTTCGCCCATTCCATTGAAGTGTGGCAAAACGGCGAGCTCGCCGGCGGACTCTACGGCATCGCCCTCGGCAAATGTTTCTTCGGTGAGTCCATGTTCGCCCGCGTCAGCAACGCCTCCAAATTCGGCTTCATCGCCCTGACGCGCCGCCTGGAAGAGCTGGGCTATGAATTGATCGATTGCCAGCAGCAAACCGGCCACCTGGCTTCCCTCGGCGCCCGGCCCATCAAACGAAAAGAATTTCTGGATTTTTTGAAAAAAAACGAGGAAGAGCCCACGCACCGCGGTTCCTGGAGTGAGCTTTTTGGGTGATTTCCAATTGTAGTGTCGAAGTCCCCTTCGACACATGGTCAGCAAAATCAAGATGCAGGTGAATATTGGGCGCCGATATTTCGAAGGGGACTTCGACACTACAACTGCTTCATGGAAAAATCAGCACTCGTTGCCTCCAATACTCCCCGCCGCTCCTGGCCTCTACCCAGTATATGCCGGGAGCAAACCCCGCAGTGGGTATCTCCCAATTCACACCCTCCGTTTTTTCCAGGCTCGCCGCCAAAACGCCCCGGCTATCCCAAACCCGAAGGTAGTCGAGGCGCACAAAACGCCCGCTTCGCACCCCGATCACCGGACCGGCCGGATTGGGGAAGACTTTCAGTGCCTCCGACAGGGGCGCTTCGCTGGTCTGGTTGAGCGGCTGGTAGAGCACCACCGAGTCCTGGTTCATCAAAAAAACGGGCAGCATTTCTTCCTGGAGGTTGAGTAGCAAGAGGTTTTCCACCTGCATCTTGAAGGCCCGGAATACGGTGTCGCGCTGGATGTCGGCCACCACCACGAAGGAGGCCGTAGCCAGGAGGTTGTTGTCCTTGTACAGAGCGTTTTCACCCCTTCCCGCCGCAGCAAACTGGATGCGTCCCGGCGAAGGCAGCCGGTAACCAAAGGCGCTCTGGCTCGTAGCGGTCACGAACATCAGCGTGCCCTCGTCCTGGTTGGGCTCTATCATCACTGCCTCCTCCACGACGAGGTCGGGATCGAAAGAGAGTTCTGCCGCGACGCCCAGGGCGCCCAGCTCCTGCGGAATGGTCTCGGGATACAACAGGCTGATAAACGCCTGAAATGGCTCGTTTACCGCCACTGAGTCGTCGCTGTACGTAATCGAGAACAGGGCCGGCGGACAGGTCGCGCAGATCACGTTGTGCTGCCAGGGCATCGGGGCAGCCGTGTCCTGTAGCAAATCGTAATTGGCCACGATGGCGTCGAGGTCGAGCGTATCGATGATCGCATCCCCGTTGGCATTGATATACCCGCCGTTGACAAACGTGGTGGGCAGGAAATAATCCCAGATAATGAAGGGCTGCGCAAACCAGTTCTCCGAAGCCAGCGGCCTCGGCTCCCCCTCCACCCCGAAGGCGATGCCAATGGGCAAGAGATCCAGGTAATTCGCCACCCCGTCGTTGTTGGTGTCGCCGGGATACATCAGCTGGCCGCTCAGGGGCAGGGCGGTAAGGGTGAGCAGGAGGAAGGAGGGGATGAGTTTGGACATGGAGGGTGAAGAGTGAAGGGTGAAGAGTGAAGAGATTTTTTATCTCTTCATTACATTTTCCCCCAATTTAATTTTATTTTTAATTACTCGCAACTTCACCCTTCACCCTTCACCCTTCACCCTTCACCCTTCACCCTTCACCAAATGTTGCAAAGCAAGCTCCTTGAACTCCTCCGCACCCTCTCTCCCCGGCAGCTAAGCCGCCTGGAGGAGTTCCTGGCTTCGCCTTTTTTCAATAAAAATGAAGACCTGCTGGCTTTTTTCCGGGCCTTGAAGCCCTATGCCCCAGGTTTTAGTAGTCCTGGCCTTGAAAAAGAGGCTTTTTTGAAAAAAGAAAAATGGGATGCCCGCCGGCTGGCTTACTGGATGAGCGACTTGTTGAAGCAAGCCGAAACTTTCCTCACTGTCGAGGCCTTGCTCGAAGACGACCACCTGGGCAACCGGGCGCTGCTGGAGATGTACTACCGGAATGAGCTGTCGAAACACTACAAGGGCGTGCTCGACAAGGCAGGGCGCAAGCTGGAGGAATACCCCTGGCGCAACGCCGAATTTTTCTACTGGCAGTTTCAGCTCCGGCATTTGGAGTACCGGCACAGCGACAAGAGCCAGCGTACGTACAACCCCGACCTCCAGGAGGCCGCCAATGCGCTCGACACGTTTTATCTGGTGGAAAAGTTGCGCCTTTCCTGCGATATGATCAACATGGCCCAGCAACTCAACGTGGCGTACGATCTTCGATGGACGGAAGACATCCTGCCCATTGCCCTGCGGAGCGCCGAGGTGCTGGCGCCCGCCGTACAGGTCTACCTGGCCATGTACCGGATGCTGAAAGACAGCGAAGACACCCGCGCTTATTCCGAAGCCAAGGAAAAACTTTGGGCTTTTTCCGCCCTGTTCGACAAGCCGGAACTGACGACGCTTTCCATCTTTCTCTTCAATTTTTGCTCCCTGCGCATCAACCGCTTCAACGATCCTTATTTCTGGAAAGAATACCTCGAAGTGGGCAAATTCCTGCTGCGCGAGGAGCTCATCTTTGAAGAGGGCCGCCTGTCGCCCTGGCTTTACAAAAACCTGGTCACCGCCGGCCTCAACCAGCAGGAGGCGGAATGGACCCTGGAGTTTATCCAGGCCTACCGCGACCGCCTGCCGGCTTCCTACCAGGAGCCGCTCTACGAATACAACCTGGCGCACTATTACTACCACCTCGGCCGCTACGACGAGGCCCAGCGCACCCTGATGCAGGTCGAGTTCAAAGACGTTTTTCTCGCCCTCAGCACCCGCAGCCTGCTGGTCAAGATCTTTTATGAAACAGATCAGGAGGAATTGCTTTTCTCGCACCTGGAGGCCTTCCGCATCTACCTCCTGCGCAACAAGCTACTGCCGGAACCCAACCGCAGGCAGGTGCAGCAGTTTATTGATTTTACCCGCAAGCTGGCGCGGATCGCCCGCCATGAAAGCCATAAATTGCCCCAATTGGAAGCTCAACTGCCCGATGCCAGTCTCATCCTGCACCGCGACTGGCTGGTGGAGAAGATTGCGGAGAGGAAACGGAAGTAACTACTCCACCTGCACCACGATCTTCCCTCTCAAATGCTTGCTCTCGCTCAGGGCCTGTGCTTCCGGTATTTTGTCGAATGGAAAGATGTGCTCCACGTGGCTGCGCAACTGGTCGGCCTCCGCCATTTTCTTCAGTTCCCATAAATCGTCTTCCTCGATCCGCATCATCAGCACCTTGGATTTCTTTGGAGTGAACCAGGTCAGCAGCGATTGCAGGAAAAAGCGGGGAGAGGGAATGGTCGTAATGAAAATGCCTTTGGGCTGCAACACAGGGATGGACTCCGAGAAGTTGTGATTGCCTATCGTGTCGAAAATGATGTCGTAGCGCGATTTCTCCCGGGTATAGTCGATCTGGTGGTAGTCCATCGCCTCGTCGGCGCCCAGGTCGGTGGCGAAATCGAGGTTGTCGGGACCGCAGATGGCCGTCACGTACACCCCGAAAAATTTGGCGATCTGCACGGCGTAATGCCCCACGCCCCCCGCCGCTCCGTTGATCAGCACGTCCATCCCGGTGCGGATGCGGCCCAGGTCGCGCAAGGCCTGCAGGGCCGACAAGCCCGCGGTAGGGATGGCGGCAGCTTCTTCAAACGACATGTTGGCAGGCAGGGTAGCAACGTTTCTGGCCGGCACGGCGATCATCTCGGCGTACGAACCGTCGCGCTGAAGAGAAATGACAGCCCCGAAAACCCGGTCGCCGATCTCGTAGTCGCCTACCTTGCTCCCCACAGCAACAACTTCTCCGGCAAAATCCTGCCCCAAAATGAGCGGAAATTTGCGGCGGATAAAAAATCGCGCCATGCCTTTTCGGATTTTCCAGTCGACAGGGTTGATGCCAATGGCGTGGATGCGGACGAGCAACTCGTCCTCATCTGGCTCAGGGTCAGGGACTTCGGCAGGCTCCAACACCTCCCTTGACCCGTATTGGCGTATAACGAAAGCTTTCATAGTCAGCGCTTGGCCAAACAATAATAGGACTAAAGTTTTATTGTTCAAACGATTGTGCCCGAAATTTCACGCTATCGTCCTTCTTATTGGCTTTTTTGGATAAAATCTCCTTACTTGGGGCTCAATTTTTCGAAAAACAAATCTATGCGCTTCTGGCTACCGCTGCTGCTCCTGCTCCTTATGGCGGGAACGGCTTTCACCCCCGTCAATCCGTTCCCGGCTCCTTCCTACCCGCAGGGGCTGTTCCAATGGCCGGTCAAACACGACATCCGCCTGTCGGGCACCTTCGGCGAGCTTCGACCCAACCATTTCCACGCCGGGCTCGACATCCGCTCCGCCAACCAGCGGGTGGGCGACCCGCTCTACGCCGCAGCCGAGGGCTACGTGGCCAGGATCAAGGTGGAGGAAAGCGGCTATGGGCGGGCCTTGTATATCGCGCATCCCAACGGCTATACAACCCTGTATGCCCACATGGAACGCTTCACCGAAGAACTGGAAGGCTATCTCAAACACGAACAGTACCGGCAGCAATGCTTCGAGGTCGACCTCTACCCCAAGCCCCACCTCTTCACCTTCCGTCAGGGTCAGTATATCGGGAATATGGGCAATACCGGGGCTTCGCAAGGGCCACACCTGCATTTCGAGATCCGCGACACGAAGACTGAAAAGGCATTCAACCCCCTCTTGTTCGGTTTTCCCATCACCGACGACCTGGCGCCGCAGATCTATTCACTCAAACTCTACCAGATGGATGGCCTTGGGGTGGTTGGCAGCCGTAGCCAAAACTACAGTATTGACCGGGATAAGGGCTATTTCCACCCCGAACCGGAAACGCTGACGGTGAACACGCCCTTCGCCGCTTTTGCCCTGAAGGCATTCGACCAGCACGACTCGCCCAGCAACCGCAACGGCATTTATGCCATCGACATGAAAGTGGACGGCCAAAGGGCATTCCAATTCAAGCTCGACGAAGTGCCCTTCGAAGATACCCGCTATATCAACGCTCACATGGATTACCAGGATCAGGTGACGAGCCGGACTTACTTCCATCGCTGTTTCCGGCTACCGGGGGATCAACTGGAGAGCTACCCCGTCTCCGAAAATCACGGTCTGGTCTTTCTGCGTCCCGGCGAAATCAAATTAGTCGAAATGTCGGTGGCCGACGCCCTGGAGAATGTGTCGAAGCTTCGCTTCTGGGTGCGCAGAGCCAGTGAACAGACCCCGCCTCCGGCGCCCGGGGCTTACCAGTACTACCTGCATCATGACCGCGACAATCTGGTCAAGGCGGGCGACTGCTCGCTCTTTATCCAGCAGGGCGTCATCTACGAGGACCTGCCCATGAATTTTCGCACTGCCCCCGCTCCGGGCAGCAACTACCTGTCGGACGTGCACCACATCCACGACTACATGACGCCCGCTCACCAGTTTTTTACCATCTCTCTCAAAGCCAACCGCCCGCTGCGTGAGGCTGACAAGACCAGGGCCTTCATCGCCTACCTCAACCCCCGCGGCAGCGTGATCAACTGCGGCGGCGTCTGGAAAGGGGATGAGATGACCGCCAGGGTGAGGCAGTTCGGACCCTACGCCATCCTGGTCGACAAATCGCCGCCTTCGATCAGCGCTTCATCCTTCAAATACGACATGCGGGGGAAGAAATCCATGTCGTTCCGCATCGGCGAAAGCTACGCCACGGCGCCGAATATGGACAAGCTGTATTTCTCCGCCACCGTCGACGGCAAATGGATATTGATGGAATACGACAAGAAATCGGGGCTCATCACCCACCGCTTCGACCAGCGCATCCAGCCCGGCAAACACCTGCTGCGGCTGGAGGTAAGAGACGTCATGGGCAACGCCAACGTGTACGAAAAACACTTCCTGCGCTAATTGCACTTGAACAAAAAAAACTTTTTAAAAAAGGCTGGGCGGGCGCAGCC
>JBAQQB010000049.1:0-2913 GCA_049306275.1 Saprospiraceae bacterium
AACCATCGCCTTCGTACCCGGCGCCGGCACGACGAGCGAAGTCCAAACCTACAGCTACACCGACCCTTCACCCTTCACCCTTCACCCTTCACTCTACTACCGCCTCCAGCAGCGCGACTACGACGGCACGACCGACTTCTCGCCCGTGCGCGTGGTAGAGCTCAGCACCGCCGGCGGCATCCGCGTCTTCCCCAACCCCGCCGACGAGGCTGTGACGGTAGCCTTCGCCGAAACCCTCGAAAAGCGGGGCACGATCCAGCTGTTCAACCCTGCCGGCCGGCTGGCAGCCGAAGAGACCCTGGCGCCCGGCACGAGCGAGCACACGCTTCGCGTGGCGTATTTGCCCGCGGGTACGTATGTGCTGCGCGTGGTAGCGGGGGCGCAGGTGTGGATGCAAAGGGTGGTGGTGGAGTAGTGGTTTTAGGTTTTGAGTTTTAAGGGTATAAGTTTTTGGAAAAGGCCCAGGTGCGTGCGTCCCTGGGCCTTTTCGCACCCACCCCCGGCCCCTCCCTCGTCCAGGGAGGGGAGCTCTTGGCACTGGGAGGAGTCGTTTTTTCCTACTTTTTGTAAAGGTTCCCTCGCTCAATATATTTCCAATGCAAAGCCCAGAAAGCTCCCCTCCCTGATCGAGGGAGGGGCCGGGGGTGGGTGGTAGCCCAGGGAAAAAGCCCCAGCTCTCGTGAAATTTCCTGCCCTGCCATCTCTTTTCTCAAAAAAACCATGACCTACCAACAGATACTAACCTATGCCCGCGAACTGCGCAAACGGCAGACACCAGCCGAGCAAAAATTCTGGGAGAAAGTCCGTGGGAAGAAAATTGCGGGAAAGAAATTCCTGCGCCAGTATATGATAAAGCACGCTGGGAAAGGAAAGAAGGAGGCTTTCTTCATTGCCGACTTTTACTGCCACGCCCACAAGCTCATCGTCGAACTCGACGGCGGCATCCATCTTCACCAGTTCGAATACGATCAGCTAAGACAAGAAGTGCTTGAAGAAATGGGCTTTCAGGTCCTGCGCTTCTCCAACGAAGCCGTTCTGGAGGAATGGCAGAGGGTAGAAGCCGCACTGCTGGAGCGCTTGGGGTAATGTTTTTCCCTCATTACGTTTCTCCCCCCAAATGCGTACATTTAGGGTGGCTTAGACGGCTCACGAGCGAGTTCCTATCCGTTCCGCCAGAAGGGTACGCTTCCCTTCACCGTTCCGGCACCCCCCCGCGACCCTCAGCTCCACCCGTCCCCCGCCGGAGGGGGTGGCCAAAGGCCGGGGGAGGAAAAACCTCCAGCACGACCACAGTATAGGGCCAAAAACTCCTCCTGCCTCCTTTTTCTTCCAAAAAACCGCCGTTCCCTATTGATTTACGGCCGTTTTCTCATCATATTTGTATGGAGAAAACTATACCCCCCATCATGAGAAAACCAAAATGCTGGCTGACGGCCCTGTTCCTGGGCGCCAGCACCTGCGCCCTCTTCGGACAGGCGCTTCAACAACTTCCCACCAATTTCCTCGAACCAGGCGACTTATACGGTGCATCTGCTGCCATCAGCGGCAACGGCAACTATATTGTCGTGGGCGCGCCGGGGCACCGCAATTTTGAAGACCCTGCCTTCGAGCAGGAAGGCGTGGCATTCGTGTACGTCCTCTCGGGCAGCGGCTGGATGTTGCAGGATACCCTCCACCATGCCTCCGATCTGGCGGACAATGATAAAATGGGCGCCGCCGTGGCTGCCAACGCCGACGGCAGTATCATGGCGGTAGGTTCGCCAGGGGCGGGCCAGGACCGGGGCGATGTGTGGTTATTCAGGCGAAGCGGGTCTGACTGGACCATGCTGCAGCCACTGGCGCATACAGGCCCTCCTTCCAGCACCACAGGCGCCAGCCCGAATGATATGTTCGGGTCGGTGGTGGCGCTCGACGGCTCGGGCTTGTACCTCGGCGTGGGCTCCCCCCTCCATCATCATTTCGAAGGAAGGGCCAATGTATGCTTGTATGGCGCCGCCGGTTGGGTCAGCTACGCATCATTCGATAATCCGGAACCCAGTATGGGCGACGGCTTTGGCGCAGCTATTTCTTTCGACCAGACCGCCAGCTACCTGGTTATCGGCGCGCCGGGGGAAGACAACGGATTCGGCATCCCTCAAAACACCACTGATTTCTATGGCGCTGTCTATTTTTACAAACGCTCACCTTTTACCCCAAACAGCTGGACGCAGGTCCAAAAGATCAAACCGTCGAACCTGCAGCCGCAGAGCCATTTCGGCGCTTCCCTCGACCTGAGTAACGACGGCGATGTCCTGATCGTTGGTGCACCGGGGCACGACAACGACGCTGGCGCAGCTTTTATTTTCACCAGAACAGGCGATACCTGGACTGAAATCGATATGATCGCCGCCTACAACCCAGCCGCGGAGGACGATTTCGGCCGCAGTGTGGCGCTGACCGGCGACGGTGACATCGCCATGGCCGGCGCTCCTGTCCGCGACACGGCTTCCGTTTCCGGGGCGGGGGCCGCCTTTTTGTTCCGCTACGCCAATCCTTCCGCAAAATGGGCGCAGTACAAAACCCTCGCCCTGCCCCCCGGCTACGAACCTGAAGAGGCTTTCAGCTTCTCCCTCTCTATCGCTTCCAACTTGTCGAGGGGCGTGATCTCCTCTCCCTACCGCGATGGAATCCGAGGCGCCGCCTTCGTTCTCACCGAATCCGCCCTCCCCGTCACCTGGCTGAACTTCCGCGCCTCCCTCGAAGGAAACGACGTCCACCTTACCTGGTCCACCGCCTCCGAATCCAATAACGAAGGCTTCGACGTGCAGCGCAGCGAAAACGGCCGCGACTGGCAAACCATCGCCTTCGTACCCGGCGCCGGCACGACGAGCGAAGTCCAAACCTACAGCTACACCGACCCTTCACCCTTCACCC
>JBAQQB010000050.1:0-18199 GCA_049306275.1 Saprospiraceae bacterium
ATTCATAATAAAATATCCCTGCCGCCGAAGGCGGCGAGGCATACTGAATAGAAACAAGAAATTAAGTCATTGTATTAAGTTCATTCAAAATGCTTGACAGGTATGCGCGGCGAACAGCCGCGCATACCTGTTTTAAACGACCTGTCGATATGGAAAGGAAAAAAATGCGCAAACGCTCCTGGGCGGAGCCCTACAAGATCAAAATGGTGGAACTGGTGCACATGACCACCAGGGAAGAACGCCAAAAGGCGCTGGAAAAAGCCGGATACAATACTTTTCTACTGCGTTCCCGCGACGTGTACATCGACCTGCTTACCGACTCCGGTACCAGTGCCATGAGCGACCGGCAGTGGGCCGGCCTCATGCTGGGCGATGAAGCCTATGCAGGCAGCGAAAACTTCTACCACCTGGAAGACGCCGTCCGGAAAGTATATGGCTATAAATTCGTCACCCCCACCCACCAAGGACGCGGGGCAGAACACATTCTCTCCAAAATCCTCATCAAACCGGGCGACATCGTTCCCGGCAACATGTATTTCACCACGACCCGCCTCCATCAGGAACTCGCCGGCGGCACCTTCGTGGATGTCATTATCAAGGAAGCCCACGACGCCCAGAACCCCCACCCCTTCAAGGGCAATGTGGACCTGGACAAGCTCGAAAGCGTCATTAAAAAATACGGGGCGAAAAAAATACCCTACGTCACCATCGCCACCAACGTCAACATGGCAGGCGGCCAGCCCATCTCCCTGGAAAACCTGCGGCAGGTGCGCGAACTGACCAAAAAACACGGTATCCTCATCATCCACGACATGACCAGGGTGGCTGAAAACGCCTACTTCATCCAGCAACGCGAACCCGGGTACCAGAACAAATCCGTGCGCGAGATCGTGCGCGAGATCTGCGACCTGACCGACGGCGCCACCTTCAGCGGTAAAAAGGACGCCCTGGTCAATATCGGCGGTTTCCTGGGCCTCAACAGCCGTAAACTATACACCGAAGCCAGCAACCTCGTGGTCGTCTACGAAGGCCTGCACACCTACGGCGGTCTCGCCGGGCGCGATATGGAAGCCATGGCTATCGGCATCTACGAGTCGGTCGACGACGACCACATGCACGCCCGGGTAGGACAGGTGGAATACCTCGGCAAACAACTCATCGATTACGGCGTGCCTATCGTACAGCCCATCGGCGGCCATGGCATCTTCCTTGATGCCAAGCGCTTTTTGCCCCACTTGCCCCAGACGGCTTTCCCCGCCCAAACCCTCGCAGCCGAACTCTACCTCGACTCCGGCGTGCGCGCGATGGAGCGCGGCATCGTATCGGCCGGCCGCAACAAGGAGACGGGCGACCACAACTACCCCAACCTCGAACTCGTGCGCCTCACCATCCCGCGCCGCGTCTACACCCAGGCCCACATGGACGTGGTAGCTGAATCCGTCGAAGACGTGTTTGAAAACAGGAAGAAGATCAAAGGTTTGCAAATGACCTACGAACCGAAGTATCTTCGCTTCTTCCAGGCGCGGTTCAAACCGCTGGAATGAATGAACTCGCCGGCGCGGCGCCTCGCTGCCGCGCCGGCGACATAAATACCGTCCGATGAGAAACTATGGGCTTTTCCTCTTGCTGTCAGGCGGCATCCTTCTTTTGCTCTCCTCCTGTAAGGGTGACCAGCCGGAATTGCTGATCGCCTACAACGTACTGGAAAACGCCGATACCGGCAACTACGACATCTATGTGATGAATCTGGACGGTTCCGGAAAACGCAACATTACCAACCATCCCGACGTAGCCTGGGTCTATTACGCCTGGAAAGATAAACTCTATTTCATCAGCGACCGCGATACCTGCAAGCGCTGCTACTTCCTCTATGAAATGGATGCCGAGGGCAAGGGCCTGCGCAAGGTGACCGACATTCAGCTCGAAGACTCCTGGATGGGCAGCCGCCTCAACGGCAGGGAACTGGTCGTCGATGGCCGCATCAGCCCGGAAGTCCGTCATCAACTTTTTCTGGTCGACATTACTACCGGCGATTACCAGCAGCTCACCCACGACACCGCCGCCCTGCACCGCGACCCCCTCTTCACGCCCGATGGGCGGCATATCATCTTTGCCTATAAGAAAAACCGGCGCGACCGTTCCAGCCATGAAGAGCTATGGATCATGGAGGCCGATGGCAAACATCCGCAGCAGTTGACCCAGTATCCCCCATCCGATACCTCCGCAGGCCGCTTTGCTTACCATGCAGGCCCGCCGCGCTGGCACCAGACAGAAGGCTTCGTTTCCTATCCCTCCAGACAGCAGGGGAAATATGCCCTCTTTGCCATCTATCCCGGGAGTGGGAAACCCGCCTTCCGGCTCACCGATTTCCCGCAAAACGAGTTCTGGCACGACTGGAGCCCTGATGGCAAATGGCTGGCCGTCGAGATGTTTCCCGACGAAAATACCCCCTCCGATATCTATCTGGTGAACTGGAAAAACAAGGAATTGAAACAACTGACCAGCTCGGAAGGGTATGAGCAGGCGCCCGTCTTTGTGCAAAAGCCGGAGACTGTTCGATAGCGCTATTTATCCGCCAAATACCGGCTCCCGTCTATTTTCCTTTTTCATAGTGTCCCAACCCGCTAAGTTTGGCTGCATTGTTCACGGTTAAATTTCAGAACTATGAAAAAGACACTTCTCCTGCCTGCCGCAGCAATCGCGCTGTCGCTGGTAGCCTGCAAAAATGAAACTTCCGCTCCTCCCCGGGAGGTGGCGCAGTACACCATCGAACAGTTTTATGCCAATAAACAAATTGGCGGCGGACGATTCTCCTGGGACGAAACCCGCCTGCTCATCCACAGCAATGAATCGGGTATCTACAACCTCTATGAGATCAACCTGGCCGACGGCGCGCAGTCGCAGCTGACCAATTCTTCCACCGAATCCTTTTTTTCTATCGGGTATGTGCCAGGAACCAACCAGGCACTTTACTCGGCCGATAAAGGCGGCAATGAAATCGACCACATCTACCTGCTCAACGAAGACGGCACTTCCACCGACCTGACGCCCGGAGCGGAAGAGAAAGCCGATTTCATTGGCTGGAATAAAGACAAAACAGCTTTCCATTACATCTCCAACAAGCGCGACCCCCGCTTTTTCGACATCTATCGCATGGATATTGATGGATGGAAATCAAAAATGCTCTACCAGAACGACAAAGGCTACAACCTGGGCGATATCTCCTGGGATGAAAACACGGTGGCCCTCGTGGAAAGCGTGACCACCAGCGAATCGCGAATGTACCTCTACGACCGCGCTTCCAAAAAGACAACGGAGCTCTCCGACCCCAATTCGCCTGCCAATTACAGCCCGGCGGGCTTCTCCAAAGACGGAAAGACCTTCTTCTACATCACGGATATGGGCAAGGAATTTTCCTATCTGGCTGCCTACGATCTGGCGACCGGGGAGCGCAGCACGGTGTATGAAGCCAACTGGGACGTCATGTACCAGTATCTTTCTGAAAACGAGCGCTACCGCGTCATCGCCGTCAATGAAGACGGCAAGAACACCCTGAAGGTGACCGACATGAGCAACGGGCAGGACGTGGCTTTCCCCGAAATACCCGACGGCGATGTGCTGGCAGTGACCATCTCGCCCAGCGAAAAACTCATGCGCCTGACCGTAGGCACTTCCAAAGCCCCCGGCAACATATACCTGTATAACTTCGAAACCAGTGAATTAAAATCTCTCACCAATACCCTCAACCCCGAGATCAACCCCGAAGACCTGGTCGCCGCAGAAGTAGTGCGCTACAAATCGTTCGACGGCCTGGAAATTCCCGCCATTTACTACAAGCCCCAGAACGCCAGTCCTGAAAACAAGGTCCCTGCACTCGTCTGGGTACATGGTGGTCCCGGCGGGCAGTCGCGCGTTGGCTACTTCGCGCTGATCCAGTACATGGTGAACCACGGCTACGCCGTGCTGGCCGTCAACAACCGCGGCAGCAGCGGCTATGGAAAGACCTTCTACAAGATGGACGACCAAAACCACGGCGACAAGGACCTGCAGGACTGCATCTATGGCAAGAAATACCTGCAATCGCTCGATTACATCGATCCGGAGAAAATCGGTATCATCGGGGGCTCCTACGGCGGGTATATGACCATGGCCGCCATGGCCTTCGCTCCTGATGAGTTCAAGGTCGGGGTCAATATCTTTGGCGTGACCAACTGGCTGCGCACTATGAAATCCATTCCGCCTTACTGGGAGTCCTTCAAAAAGGCCCTGTATGCGGAAATGGGCGATCCGACCAGCGCCGACTCGGTGCGCTTGTACAATATTTCGCCCCTCTTCCACGCCGACAAGATCAAGAACCCCGTGATGGTGCTCCAGGGCGCCAACGACCCCCGCGTGCTCCAGGTCGAATCGGATGAGATCGTGGAGGCCATGAAGCAGAACAACGTGCCGGTGGAATATGTGATCTTCCCCGACGAAGGGCATGGTTTTGTGAAGAAGGAAAACGAGATCAAGGGCTACGGCGCCATCGTCACTTTCCTCGATCAGTACCTCAAAGGGGAAACGCCTGTGGAGAAATAATGCTATTTTCGCAAAAACAGGCATATGCCGGTAGCGCGACAGATCACACGGGCCAGCATCGCACTCCTGCTCGAACAACCTTTCTTCGGGCGGCTGCTGGGCGATATCGGCAAAGAAGCGGATCCTGCCCGCACGGCGTCTGTCTGTATCCGGTATGAAGAACCGGTTTTTGTGATCAGCGTCAATCCGGATTTCTGGCAGCGCCAGGTCCGGAGCCTGGAGGAGCAGATGGGGCATTTACTCCATCAGCTCCTCCATCTTTCCTTCGGCCACCTGCACCGGGCGGCCGATTTTCCTGATCCTTTCCTTTTCGACGTGGCGGCAGATCTTCAGGCCAATGCCCACGTTCCCGCCGCCTGGCATTGGCCGGGAGCGGTGAGGCGGGAAGACCTCGCTGGGTTTCCCATCGACGATGCGCTGTCCCTTTTTGCCATTTATGAAAAATTGGAAATGCTGTCGGCGGACGCAGGCCGGCAATTCCCGGCGGCCTTCGCGCAGTTGATGGCCTGGAAGGAAGCCGCGGAGGCGCTTTTTGAACCGCACCGGCAATGGCGGAATGGGAACAGGATCGGCCGCGAAATGTCCCGCTGGAGCGCCTACACCCTGCTGCAACAGGCGGAGCGGGAAGCCCCCGCGGGCATGCAGTTGTTTTGGAAAAAGGAACGGGAGGAACCGCAGGTACAAATACACTGGCGGAAGCTGCTCCGGCAGTTTGCCCAGTCGAGCCGCAGCACCTTTATCAAAGACACGATCCACCGGCCCAGCAAGCGGTATGGGGTGCATCCCGGCGTCAGGGTGCGAAGGCGGCAGCGCCTGCTCGTAGCGGTAGATACCTCCGGCTCCCTGTCGAGGGGGGAGCAGGCGGAGTTTTTCAGCGAGATCAGGTTCCTGTCCCGCACCGGAGCGGAGGTGACGATCCTGGAGTTCGACGCGGAGGTGAAGCGGGTTTATCCCTACCGTGGGCAGCGCCCCGAGTTTCTGGTTGGCGGGGGCGACACCAATTTTGTGCCGGTACTGGAATACGCCAACGCTGGTGACCGCTGGGACGGCCTGATCATTTTCACCGACGGGTTTGCTCCCATTCCCCGCATCGGCATCCGGCCCCCCGTGCTATGGGTGGTCACCGCGCAGGGGCTTTCTCCTGCAACCGGCATGTACCAAAGCCTGCCCGGATTGAAGCTCAAGCTGCGGAAAATTGCTACCTTAGGCGTATGAAACGCCCTTTCGACTATATCACATACGGAGCCTCGTGCAATAGCGAGGAAGTGCAGCGGATGCTGCGCTTTTTGCTGGAACCCACCTTTCGCGGCGAGCGTGCGGAGCCGCCGGCGCCCTTGTGCATCTGGGGCCGTCACGGCATCGGCAAGACCCGGATCGTCAGGGACCTGGCCAGGGAGATGGGGGCGAAATTCGCCTACCTGGCGCCTGCCCAGTTTGAGGAAATGGGCGACCTGACAGGCATGCCGCAGGTGGAGGGCGGGGTCACCCGTTTCGCCCCGCCCGACTGGGCGCCCCGGGAGGAAGGCCCAGGCATCCTGCTCATCGACGACGTCAACCGCGCCGACGATCGCATTTTGAGGGGGCTGATGCAACTGCTCCAAAACTACGAGCTGGTCAGCTGGCGCATTCCGCCGCGCTGGCACATCGTGCTCACCGCCAACCCCGATGGCGGCGACTACTCCGTTACACCGATGGACGATGCCATCCTCACGCGCATGATGCACGTGACGCTGGAGTGGGACGCATGCGCCTGGGCGCGCTGGGCTGATCGGGAGGGCGTTGACCCGCGGGGCATTGCCTTCGTGGCCGCGCACCCTGAGCTGGCCGACGGATCCCGGACGACGCCGCGCACCCTGGTGCAGTTTTTTCAGGAAATAAGCTCGATCCCCGATCTTTCGACAGCGCTGCCCCTGGTCCGCCTGCTGGCTGAAGGATGCCTGGATGAAGACACCACGGCGGCTTTCCTCGCTTTCGTGCGCACCGGCTTGCAGGGAACTGTCGAGCCGGAAGAGATACTTGGAGCGGCTTCTTTTGAAGGCCTGGAAGGCAGGCTCAACAGGCTCGATATGCTTTCGCTCGCGGTATCCCGGCTGCTGGCACATCTGGAAAAGGGGAAAAACTGGACGCCGGCACAGCTCGACAATCTGGAGCGATTCCTCCTGCTGGATTTCATCCCTGCCGACGTTCGTTTCCGTCTCGCCCAATCGCTCGCCAACAGCCGCCACCCTGAGCTTAGGAGCGTGGCCGGCCGCCCCGCCGTAGGAAAATTTCTCCTTGAAGCCCTGAAATAATCCTCTCTTCACCCTTCACCTTTCACCCTTCACCCAATTTCCCCTATCTTCGGCCTCAAAATTCATCCCCGCCATGGAGAGCCTGACCAAATCGACCCAGTTGGAGACCCATTTCGAGCCATTCCGGAAGAATATCGTCGGTATCGATACGACCATCAGCACCCCATACGGTCCCAAGCCTCTGGTGTATGCCGACTGGATTGCGAGCGGCCGCTTGTACCGGCCTATTGAAGAAGCCTTGCTGCACAAGTTCGGCCCCATGGTGGGCAACACCCACTCGGAGTCGAGCGAGACGGGGCAGTGCATGACCCAGGCCTACCACCTGGCCCATACGATCATCAAAAAACACGTCAATGCCAGCCAGGAGGACGTGATCCTCACCTGCGGGTCGGGCATGACGGGCGCCTTGGCCAAATTCCAGCGCATTCTGGGACTGCGCCTTCCCGAAAGGCTGTATCCCCACCTCAATATGCCCAACGAAGAGAAACCGGTGATCTTTCTCACCCATATGGAGCACCACTCCAACCAAACGCCATGGCTGGAGTCGATCGCCGAAGTGGTGGTTATTCCACCCGACGAAAACCTGCTGGTGCGGCCCGAGATGCTGGACGAAGCCATCAAACCATATAGGGACCGCAAGGTCAAGATCGGATCCTTCTCCGCTTGTTCCAATGTGACGGGCATCATGCCGCCATACTTCGAACTGGCGCGCGTCATGCACCAGTACGGAGGGGTTTGCTTCATCGACTTTGCCGCTTCTGCGCCTTATGTGGAGATGAATATGCACCCGGCCGACCCGGAGGCGCGGCTAGACGCTATTTTCTTTTCCCCCCATAAATTCCTCGGAGGCCCCGGCAGCTCGGGTGTGCTGATCTTCAACCGCAATCTCTACCACAACCGCATTCCCGACCATCCGGGCGGAGGCACGGTGACCTGGACCAATCCCTGGGGAGAACATGCCTATTTCGACGATATAGAAATACGTGAAGACGGCGGTACGCCGCCATTCCTGCAGACCATCCGCGCCGCCATGGCCATCCGGCTGAAGGAGGAGATGGGGGTGGAGCATATGCAGAAGCGCGAGGAGGAACTTCTGGAGCAAGGCTTTGAACAGCTCCACAACATACCCGGACTCAGGATACTCGGCGATACGGGAGAAGCCCGGCTGGGCGTATTCTCCTTTTATATCGAAAACCTCCACCACAACCTCCTGGTGCGCCTGCTCAACGACCGTTTCGGCATACAGGTACGCGGCGGATGCTCCTGTGCGGGCACCTACGGGCACTACCTGCTCAATGTAGACCGCGAGTTGTCGAAAGAGATCACCGCCCGCATCGACCAGGGCGATATGTCGGCCAAACCGGGCTGGGTGCGCCTGTCGCTGCACCCCACGATGACCGACGAAGAACTGCGCTACATCACTTCCGGTATCCGCCAGGTGGTGGAGAACCTTCAGGAGTGGAAAAAAGACTACGAATACGACCCGCGTATGAACGAATTCTTCCACAAGAGCTTCCGCAGGCCGGAGGGGGAGATCATGAGCTGGTTTTCTGTTCATCCATAAATCAGGTATTGCGATGAAAAAGACATTCTTCCTGTTTCTGGCGATTTTATTCGCCGCCGCCCTTACCGCCCAGTCGGAACTGGAGGTTCGCCTGTTTGAATTGCCCGATGTGGCATTCCGCCCCATCCAGACGCCTAAGGGTTTTGAGGCAGCTTATGAGTTGACGGTCAAACAACCGCTCGATCACCAGCATCCCGAAAAGGGCTTTTTCTACCAGCGCGTGTTTCTCTCGCATGCCGCCTTCGACAGGCCCAACGTCATCATTACCGAAGGTTATAACCGGCCCTCCAACCGCATTTACGAGTTGAGCGTCCTGCTCGGCGCCAACCAGATCGACGTGGAGCACCGTTATTTTGGGACCTCCGTTCCCGAAAACGCCAATGATTACAGCTACCTCAACCTGGAGCAGGCCACTGCCGACCTCCACAGGATCAGGACCCTTTTGGGGCAGATATACCGGGAGGACTGGATAGCCACGGGCATCAGCAAAGGGGGGCAGACCACTATTTTCTACCGCTATTTCTACCCCGAAGACGTAACCGTTTCAGTGCCCTATGTGGCGCCCCTCAACCTGGATCTGGAAGACAAGCGCATATACTCCTTCCTCAACTCCGTCGGCACGCCCGAATGCCGCAAGGCCATCTACGACCTGCAACTGCGGTTGCTCAAGGAGCGCGACAAGGCGATGCCGCTGCTGCGCTGGTATAACAAAGGCGCAGGCGCAACCTTCGATTACCTGGGCTTCGATGCCGCCTATGAATACGCCGTGCTGGAGTATTCTTTCTCTTTTTGGCAAAATGGGCATGCCTGCGAAGACATCCCCGGCAAAAATGCCGATCTGGAAACCGTGCTGGAGCATTTTGTCAGCGTATCGGGTCTGGACTTCTTCAGCGACGAGTCGATGACCGGCTATGCTTCGCACTATTTCCAGGCGGGCACCCAGATGGGGTATTACAGCTATGACACGGCGCCGTTCAAGGGGCAATTGAAGGCCCTGTCCTACAGCCCGAATCCCAGCGCTATTTTCATGCCGGGCAAAAAACAAGCGCCTTTCGACCCCACGCTGGTGAGAAATGTGTCGGAGTGGTTGAAGAAAAACGGCAACCATTTCATCTATATCTATGGCTCCACCGACACCTGGTCGGCCACCGCTGTGCCGCCTTCCGATCAGACCAATTCTGTCTGGTTCATGATGGAGGGCAAGAGCCACAGCGGCGCCCGCATCGCGAATATGACGGAAGGAGAAAAAACCTTGTTGATCAACACCCTGGAGCAGTGGCTCGAATATGATATCGATTGAAACAACTATGAGAAAATCCTTTTTATTTTTCGCTTTATGCTGGGCAGCCCTGCTGAGCGCCCAGACCGATACGACCATCTACCAGATCGCGGAGGAAATGCCGCGGTTTCCGGGATGCGAGGGGCTCGACACGACCATACAGGTCAAGCAGCAGTGCGCCCAGGCCAGTTTGCTGCAATTCATCTACCAGAACGTGCGCTATCCGGAGCAGGCAAGGCTCGACGGGGTGGAGGGCACCGTGGTGCTGCGTTTTGTTGTGGAGCCCGACAGCCTCATTTCCCATCTCGAAGTGGTCAAGGATATTGGAGGCGGTTGCGCTGAAGAAGCCTTGCGCGTGGTGGGCGCCATGAACGAGATCGGCGTGCGCTGGACGCCGGGAAAATCCAAGGGCAAACCGGTGCGGGTCTACCAGAGCCTGCCTATCAAGTTCAAGCTGGAGGAGCCGCTGCCCTACGTCATGATGGGCCAGGATACGGTTTATACCATGTTCGACGACACGCTGGCCTATGAAGGCGGGCACGCCGCCCTGGAGGCCTTCGTCAGGGAAAAACTGATCTATCCAGCCCAGGGGCTCGACAGTTGTGTGGTTGGCGATATGATGGTTCAGTTGCTCGTGTACCCCAATGGCAGGCTCAGGGTGCTCAATGTCGACGACTACAACAATCTGGGCTTTGATTTCCAGTTTGAGGCCATCCGCGTCTCGACCGCTACGCTGGGGAAATGGACACCGGCGAGGTACAAGGGCCGGAACGTGCCTACGGTCTACGATATCCCCGTGCTCTTCGAGCCGAAAGACGCGCGCTGCGCTTCCCGGGTGAAGGATTTTGGCCTCGCCCGCCAGCTGGCTGAGGAAGGACTGGAGCTATATAACGAAGGAGAGAAAGAAGCCGGCCTGAAAAAGCTGTCGGAAGCGATCCATCTGTTCCCGCAGCACGCCAACTTCCGCTACATGAGGGGGCAGGCCTATATGAATGAGAAGCAGATGGACCTGGCCTGTGAAGACCTGACGATCGCGAGCAAGACGCTCACGATTTCCTTTCTGGACAGTATATTGCCTTTGATATGCAATGAAAAGTAAACCCACCCCCAGCCCCTCCCTTTTAAAGGGAGGGGAGCTTTTTGGGCCTGACAATCAGTAATTTTGATCGATCAAACTTTTGCACCTTGGAGGGAAAATAGCGATTCCCTGAAGTGCCAAGAGCTCCCCTCCCTGTTCGAGGGAGGGGCCGGGGGAGAGTCGAAAAAAGGCAGCTAAGCCTTAATATTTTATTCCACCACGAGGCGGAGCGTCGTATAACGCGCGCCGTCGCTGAGGCGTACGAGGTAGACGCCCGGCGTGAGGCCGGACACGTCGAGTTGCGTCTGGAAAGCGGTTTGAGCCGCATCCTGGACAAACGATTGCTGTACCTGCCCGAGGGCGTTGATGACCGAGATATCCAGGCGGCCCGGAATTTCCCGGAAATTGGCTTCGAGGACCACCTTGTCAGTTGCCGGGTTGGGCGTCAGCCTTGCCTGGCCGTTGAGCGGCAGTTCCGTCGTGTTGACGTTTTCTTCCACATCGATGACCATGGTGGCGTCGGCGCTGTAGTCTTCGCCGTCGAACACCTGGAAGGTGAAGCTGTCGTAGTTGTCGCCAAATTCGTCGGCTACCGGCGTGAAGACCAGCAGCCCGATATTGGCAGCTTCGATCTCCTGGTTCACGAGGACATCCGCTCCGTCGTAGGTCAGGCTGCCCACGCTGGTCAGCCCCGTGATCTTGATGCCTTCCAGCAAGTCGCCGTCGGGATCATTGAAGGGGAAGTCGTCGGAAGAGAAGGTGTAGGGGATGTTCTCGCCCGTCATGACTTCCGCATCCTGCGTCGTGGGCAGGGCGTTGGCGACAGCGAGGTTTTCGTAGAAAACCAGTCCTCCATAGTCGACGTAGGTACCTATAAAGAGGTCTTCATCGCCGTCGTCGTCGATGTCGGCAAAGGCGGGCTGGGCGATGTAGTAGCCGTTGTGGAAGATGTTCGGTTGCTGCACACCCGCGGCGAATGCGGGGGCGTTGGCAGTACCCGTGTTTTCGAGGTAGTAAATACCCGTCTGGTCATATTCCCCTGTCAGGTCGTGGATCATCAGATCCTGATCGCCGTCCAGGTCGACGTCGGAGAAGGCGATGGTGCGCACGATGGCATAACCCGGAGGCGCGATGCCGAAGGGGTTATTGACCGGAGCGGCAAATTGCGGGGCATTGGCGGTACCCGTGTTCTCAAAATACTTCATGTTGCCGTAGAACTCGGTGGCAAACAGGTCGTAGTCGCCATCACCGTCGATGTCGGCGAAGGTGATGAAAGGGAAATAGAACAGGGGCGTCAGGCCAAAGGGGTTGGTTTGCAGCGGGCCAAAGGCAGGAGCGGTAGCCGTGCCAGTGTTTTCGCGGAACCAGAAGTTGCCGTAGCCAAGCTGTCCCACGAACAGATCGTAGTCGCCGTCATCGTCGATATCGACCAAAGCGGGTCCGGTGACATTTTCCTCAACGATGCCGAATGGGTCGGCAACCGGTGTGGAAGAAAAGTCAGCGGCTTCGCTGGTGCCGACATTTTCATAGAAACGCACACGAGTGTAATTGCCATATTCATACCCGCTGGCCATGATGTCAAGGTCGCCATCGCCGTCGATGTCGGCCAGGGTCGGCAGGTGAATTTCCATGGCGAGGGGGAAGTTGAAAGGCGTGACTACCGGCGGCCCGAAGTTTTGGCCCTGAGCGGCGCCCAGCCCCAGCAGCATGGCGGCGCCTGCCAGTGCGCCGCGGAGCTGGCGCGTGGAAAATACGAGGCGAAGTTTGCGATACATAGACCTGAGCTTGCTGATCAGATCCAGCTGTTTCTGTTCGGCCAGCTCGTGGAAGCGGCCGCTTTCCAGCATGCGGTTGACCTTTTTGGAAAGGTGCTTGAATTGGCGCACCTTTCTCGCGAAGGGTGTTGAAATCCTCTGCATAGGCAATTGGTATTTAAGAATGTGAATTGGAAGCGTTTTCTGCGTCAGGCTTGGCCCAGTAGGTGGCTTCGGGCGTGGCCAACCCCATTTTGTATTCGGGTTTATCGGTGTTGAGAATGCCGGGTCTCAATAAGCCGGGCAGCACTTGTACGTCGTAGATCTCGTCGACCGACATATGGTATTTGATCTCGCCCATGTAGGCGCCCGTGGGCAGGTGCACTACGGCGATACCGGCATAGTTGGAAACGTCGGCGATCTTCAGTTTGGCAAAGGTGGAGGAGTTCTTGCGCAGGCGCGACAGGCCGATGAAGGCATAGTCGCCGCAGCGCGCCAGGCCCCTGACGAAGCCGTTGACCTTGGTCACGACCGTGTATTTTCCGGTAGCGATATCCAATTGCACCAGCTCGCCGGTAGCCGAGAGCAGCATGAATAGCTTGCCGTCGAAGAGCCGGGGCGAGTGGGGCATGGGGATATCGTGGGCGATGATCTCGCTGCTATCGACGTCCATGACTACGCCGCCGGTGGTCACCACTTCCCGCCAGGCCTGCGGCGTGTCGCCGGTGCTGAAGGCTGTGGCGTATTTGGGCTTGCCGTCTTTGAGCGCCATGCCGTTGAGGTGGCAGCGGTCTTCGGAGGCCAGCTTGCTGATGAACTTGGGCTTCCAGATAGGGGTGAAGCTATAGTTGTCGTCGATTTTGATCAGGCAGGAAAAGGACGTATTTACGGCATAGAGCGCGCCGCCGTGGCCGTAATCCAGGTCGTGGATGTCGATCTGGCCGGTGTAATAGGTGGCGCGGGGCATGTAGAGGGCGTCGTAGGTATGGGGCTGCTTGGGGTAGTGAGCGGCCAGTTCGGGCGAATTGACCAATACCATGACCTCTTCCATGGTGGCGACGGCCATTTTCGGCCCTTCCAGGGCGATGCCCATGGCTTTTTTAAAGGTGCGGGGCAGCTGTACCAGGCTCTCTCCGTTGGGTTGCGGACTGAGGAAGACCACCTTGCCGGCCTGGTAGGTGCTGATGGCGAGCGTGCAACGCAATTGCAGCAGCAATTCGGGGATGTTGGGAGAATAGCTGCAACTGAAGGGAGGATGAGCCGTCGGCTGGTTTTGCATGCGCTGAAAGATTGGAAGGGCTAAAGATATTTAATCTTCGGTCTGCTTGTTTTCTTTTTGGACGTTTTCAAAAGCGGTTTGTTCGCTCTGGAGATAAGATTCCCAATGGAGACGCGCAAACTCGCGGATTGGTGGCGATGCCTGGTCAAAATTTTCGCTGGTCAAAATTTTTTGAAAAAAGGACTCGCCGGGCGCCAGGAACCTGCGGGTATAGCCTTCCATGAAAAATGTCTGGTTGCGGGAGGCGACGATCAGCTTGGTGTCCATGGGGCTGGCGTCGCAGAGGTCGTTGAGGAAGTACATAAAACTGGCCTCGGCATAGCCGTCCTGATCCATATCGCGCAGGATGACCGGGCTGTCCGTCAGTTCGACGGCGCAGTCGCAATAGCAGCTGTCTACCGATTCCCGTATTTGCCAAAGCAGGGCAAGGGAATCTTTTCCCTCTTCCGCGTAGGCATAGGCGAAAAACTCGGCCTTGCGCATATCTGCGTCGATGGGGTAGGCGGGTTTTCCCGAAAAGACCAGGGTATTCTTACCTGCTTTGTCCGTCCAGCTGATGGCCTGGATCAGCTCACCCTCGAAGGGCATTTGCAGGATTTCTGCGGCTGCGGCGGGTTTCACCGAGGTGGAGTCAAACCCCGTAAGAGAGGCGCCGCGGTCCCCTGGGGTGTTTCCGCCGGGGGTACAACTCCAGAACAGGCCGAAGATGGAAACAAGAGAGAGGAATAGCCGCATGTAACCTTTGGTTTGAGGGGCAATATGGGGGTTTCGCCCCAAAAACGCAACGGGGTGAAACGTTAAGATAATCTGGATATGATCTCGTCGAGGCGGAGTTTTTCCTGTTCGCCGCTGTGCATGTTTTTGAATGTCAGCATGTTGCTGCTCATCTCCTCCTCGCCGACGAGTACCACGTAAGTGGCATTCCGGTCGTTGGCGTATTTCATCTGTTTTTTGAGTTTGGCGGGCTCGGGGTAGAGGTCGGCGGCGATGCCGGCGGCGCGCACGCGTTGCAGGGCCCTGAAAGCATAGCGGTGTGTTGCCTCGTCGAAGGCGACGAAGAGCAGTTGGAGGTCTTCGCTGATCCCTTCGGGGAATAACCCCAGCTCCTCCATGACGTCGTAGATGCGCTCGGCCCCAAACGACACGCCGACGCCGGATACGTTGGGCAGGCCGAAGATGCCGGTCAGGTCGTCGTAGCGCCCGCCCCCGCCGATACTGCCCATCTGGGCGCCGAGGGCCCTTACTTCGAAGATGCAGCCGGTGTAGTAGCTCAGTCCGCGGGCCAGGGTGGGGTCGAATACCACTTCATTGCTGAGCGTCATTTCGCCCAGGTAGGCAAAAACGGTCTCCAGCTCTTCAATGCCCTTCATACCGGTAGCGCTGGAGGCGAGCTCGTTTTTCCAGGCTTCCAGGCGCTGGGTTTCGAGCAGTTTTTCGATAATGGAAACGCTGTCTTCGGGAATGCCGCGCTGTTCCATCTCCTTGCGCACGCCGTCCATGCCCACCTTGTCGAGCTTGTCGATGGCGATGGTCATTTCGGTGAAGCGATCGGAGATGCCGGCTACTTCGGCCATGCCAGCCAGTATCTTGCGGTTGTTGAGGAGGATGCGCACTTTCAGCCCCAATTCGGCGAATACCAGGTCGTAGATGCCCGCCAGCTCTGCTTCGTACATCAGGCTATCGGAACCCACGACGTCGACGTCGCACTGGAAGAACTCCTGGTACCGCCCTTTCTGCGGCCTGTCGGCCCGCCACACGGGTTGTATCTGGTAGCGCTTGAAAGGGAAGGGCAGTTCGTGCTGGTTCATGACGACGAAACGGGCGAAGGGCACGGTGAGGTCGTAGCGCAGGCCGCGTTTGGCGATGGAAGCCGCCAGGCGGGCCGAGTCGCGTTGTTCCAGTGCTTTCTGGTCGACGCCTTCCAGAAAGTCGCCGTTGTTGAGCACCTTGAAGAGGAGCTTGTCGCCTTCCTCTCCGTATTTGCCGGTCAGGGTGGAGAGCAGCTCCAGCGAGGGCGTCTCGATGGGCTGGTACCCGCTCCTGACGAATACTTTGCGGATGATCTCGAACAGGTAGCTGCGCTTGCGCACCTGGTCGGGCAGGAAGTCTCTCGTGCCTTTGGGTATGCTGGGTTTCATTTTTTATAGTGAAGGGTGAAGGGTGAAGGGTGGTTTTTCTTCACCCTTCACTCTTCACCCTTCATTATGAATTAAAAGGAGGATTTAAATTGATTGAGGAATCTCACGTCATTTTCAAAAAACAGGCGGATATCGTTGATGCGGTGGAGGAGCATGACCTGGCGTTCGATGCCCATGCCGAAGGCATAGCCGGAGTATTTGGAGCTGTCGATGCCGCAGTTTTCCAGCACGGCGGGGTCTACCATGCCGCAGCCCATGATCTCCACCCAGCCGGTGTATTTGCAGATGCGGCAGCCGGAGCCTCCGCAGAGGAAGCAGGAGACGTCCACTTCCGCGCTGGGCTCGGTGAAGGGGAAGAAGGAAGGGCGCATCCGCAGGCGGGTGTTGGGGCCGTACATCTCCTGGGCGAAGTACAGCAGCGTCTGTTTCAGGTCGGCGAAGGAGACGCCCTCGTCGATGTAGAGGCCTTCGATCTGGTGGAACTGGCAGTGGGAGCGCGCCGAGATGGTTTCGTTGCGGTACACCCTGCCCGGCGCGATGATCCGGATGGGCGGCTTCTGCGTGGTCATGACCCGGGCCTGCACCGAAGAGGTGTGGGTGCGCAGCAGCATTTCCGTGCTGTTCTTCAGGTAATAGGTATCCTGCATGTCGCGGGCCGGGTGGTCTTCCGGCGTGTTCATAGCCGTGAAGTTGTGCCAGTCGTCTTCCACCTCCCGTTCTTCCGCCACCGTAAACCCGATGCGGCTGAAGATATCGATGATGCGGTTCATGGTAGTGGCGATGGGGTGGCGCGAGCCCAGCGTCAGCGGATCGCCCGGCGCCGTGAGGTCGAGCTGGCCGGCGGCCGAGTCGGCCTCTGAGGCCTCGATCTGCTCTTTGACCCGGGAGAATACCTCCTCGGCGGCTTCTTTGGCTTCGTTGACCAATTGCCCGAACTCCTTCTTCTGCTCGTTGGGAATATTGCGGATCTCGCCCATCAGGGGCTTGAGCTCGTTTTTGGCCCCCAAAAACCGAAGACGAAAGGCTTCGAGCTCTTCCTTGTTAGCGGGTGCAGCTGCACGTATCTCCGATATCAGTTGTTTAACGCGATCAATCAGTTCCAATGCCATAATAGTTGATTTTGCAATATTCACTCTTCACCCTTCACCCTTCACCCTTCACCGTTGACGCAAAGGTAATCGTTTTAAAAAAATCCCACTTCATTGTTCAGCTTGCGCAATAGCTTTATTTTTCCCCCGTTTTGCATCATAAAGGAGAGGAGCGGTTGAAGATATTGCTGGAATCATATAAGGCGCAGGTGATATTGCTGTCCATGGTCTGGATGGTGTCGATGGTATTTTCCCATGAGTTCGTGTTGTCGCAGGCCATGATCCTTTTGGTGGCGCTGGCGCTTTTCGAGCGCCGGCCGGGATTTCCCTGGCTTCGGCTGCGGCGCGGGCTTGGGGAGAATACGGCAGCCTGGTGGCGCTATAGGCCCAACCTGATGATTGCCATTCCATTTCTGCTCGTGTTGGTTTCGGGGCTGTGGTCGTCCGATTTTTCCTATACCCTGGAGCGCTTGCGCATCAAGTTGCCTTTTCTGGTGTTGCCCTGGGCTTTCGCGGGCATTCCCCGTTTCAGCCGGAAGGAGTATCGCCTCATTCTCTATTTTTTGATCGGCATGATGGCGCTGGCCTGTCTCTATGTTGGCTTTAACTACCTGTTGAATTTCGACCAGATCAACCAGTTGATCGGGATGGGGAAGACGATTCCGACGCCTTCCAACCACATCCGTTTCAGCCTGGTGCTCTGCTTTGCGATTCTGTCTGGGATATTCCTGCTCCGGGAAGGCGCCGTGCTCCGGTATTCGTGGGAGCGCCGTATCTTACTGGTGGTAACGGTTTTTCTCTTCCTCTTCATCCACATGCTGTCGGTGCGGAGCGGTTTGCTGGCTTTGTACGCGGCTCTTTTCGTGTGGCTGCTGCGCTATGTGGTCCTGACCCGGAGGTGGGCGGTAGCTGCGGTGGCGGGGGGGCTGCTCATCCTGCTGCCTGCTGGGGCATACCAGGTTTTTCCGAGTTTGCGGGCCAAAATTGCCTATTCGCGCTGGGATATTTTACAGCACCGGCAGGGCACGGGCGCGAACTACTCCGACTCCGACCGGCTCACCTCCCTGGAGGTTGGCTGGAAGGTGGTGAAGGAAGCGCCTGTTTTCGGCGTAGGGGCGGGCGACCTGAAGCGGGAGGTGACGGAGGAATA
>JBAQQB010000051.1:0-27785 GCA_049306275.1 Saprospiraceae bacterium
AATTCGACACTACATTTTTCCAAATCGGGACGTAATTTTCGCAAGAATCCGAAAAACAAATTAACATGAACCTGGACCATTTCAAAGCCCACGATGGTAAGTCCTTCTCCCTGGCCCACTACGACACGGCCGGCACCGGAGGTTTCAAAAGCAAAAAAGCCGCAAAAGAGCAATTGCAAAACGACATTCAAAAGTTGTCGGACCTGCAGTACAAACTCTATGCAGAAGACCGCCGTGCCATCCTCATCATTTTTCAGGCCATGGACAGCGGGGGCAAGGACAGCGCCATCCGGCACATCATGACCGGCATCAACCCGCAGGGCTGCGAGGTGTATAGTTTCAAGGCCCCGTCCGCTCAGGAGCTCGACCACGACTACCTCTGGCGGCATTACCGCCGGCTGCCCGAGCGGGGCAGGATCGGCATTTTCAACCGCTCCCACTACGAAAACGTGCTCATCACCAGGGTACATCCCGAAATGCTGCTGCGGGAAAACCTGCCCGGCATCCATTCGGTCGAGGATGTAACCAAGGAGTTTTGGAAAAACCGGTACCGGCAAATCAACGACTTCGAAAAGAATATCACCGAAAACGGAACCACCATTTTGAAGTTCTTTCTCCACCTTTCCAAAAAAAAACAGAAAAAACGATTCCTGGAGCGCATCGAAAAGCACGGCAAAAACTGGAAATTCTCCTATTCCGACATCCAGGAGCGGGCATACTGGAACGATTACCAGTCGGCCTACGAAAACGCCATCCGGCACACCTCGACCGACTATGCGCCGTGGTACATCGTGCCTGCCGATCACAAGTGGTTTTCCCGGGTGCTCATTGGCCAGATCATCGTCGCCGCCATGGAGCAGATGAATTTGAGCCTCCCGGTATTGACCGACGAGGAGCGGGCCTTGCTGGAAAAGGGCCGGGAGGTTTTGTTGGGGGAGTGACGATGCTTAAATTTTCTGAATTTCATTTCGACAAAACAAGAATCCGCCCCGGTCCGGCGTTTCCCGAGAAAAACCAATCCCATGCGCACTACCCTTTTCCTCTGCCTCTGCCTGCCTTTCGCCCTGCAAGCCCAGCAAAACACGCTGAATACCGCCGCCAATGCCGCCTACATGAAGCCCATTGAGCGCGAGATGATCTACGAGCTCAACCTGCTACGCAGCAATCCGGCGGCCTATGCCGAGCACATCGAGCCTTTTCTGGAAATGGCCCGCCGCGATTTCGCGGAGTACGGCCGCGGCCCGGCCTGGTATTCCATCCAGACCACCTTTACCTATGAAAACGACCGGGAAACGGTGAAGATGGACACCATCTGGCACTACACGTTCCAAGAAGAGCTCCACGCCATCGAAAGTCTGATCCACGACCTGGAGAACACCCCTCCCCTTCCCATTCTCCAACCCCACGAAGGCATTTACAAGGCCGCGCAAAAGCACGCTAACGACCTCAACGCCAACGGCTGGAGCCTCAGCCACCGCGGCAGCGACGGCAGCTGGCCCGATGACCGCATCACCCATTTCGCCCCCGACATGAGCTATGGCAACGAAAACCTGGCGGGGCGTTTCCCGGAGCCCAGCGCCCGGCAGATCGTCATCGACCTGCTCATCGACAGCGGCATACAGGGCTACGGGCACCGCTACAACATCCTGGAGCCCGACTGGACCCACGCGGCCTGCTATATGGCGGGGTTGCAGGAAGGGATGTACCGGTGGGTGCAGAATTTTGGGAGTAAAAAGTAATTCCGTATATTTGAAAACGCTCGCTTTTCAAACTATACGAATATGAAAAAGCCCCTGTTCCTCACCCTGGCCTTTTCCATGCAGGCTTTTTGCCTGTTTGCCCAATTTGCGGCCGCGCATCACATTTCTCCCACCCTCTACCGGCCCCAAACGATCGCATCAGCCGATCTGGACGGCGACGGCGAAATGGATGTGATCACAGGCGCGGAAAACGCCCTGGCATGGTTCAGGAATGAAGATGGAATGGGTGGTTTTAGCGACCCGATCATTATTCCCACCGATTCAAAAGATATCCTGCACGTTCACGCCGTAGATCAGGATGGCGATGGCGACCAGGACCTGCTTTTTGTCTCCGGAAATACATTCAAAATCGCCTGGTTGGAAAATCTGGACGGGGCTGGGAACTTCAGTCCGGAAAAAGCCATCGCCAATATCGCCAGCACATTCAGCTATGCCTATTCCGCCGACCTGGATGGCGATGGGGACCAGGACCTGATTTGTACTGCGGGAGGCAGTATTCTATGGTTTAAACATCTCGACGGGATGGGCAATTTCGGACCGCAAACGCTCATCTCTTCCACCACCAATCCTGCCAAATGGGTCTTTGCGGAAGATTTGGACGGCGATGGCGACAAAGACCTTGTCTGCGGCAGATCCGCAAATTCCACTGGTGGGGTTGGCCTTTTCAAGAATCTGGACGGACAAGGGACCTTCGGCAGCGAGATCCACATCAACAATACAGTTGGCGCCAATGCCATCGTTCCGGCGGATGTCGATGGCGACGGAAATACTGACATAGTGGCGGTGGGAAACTACGGCCTTTTCTGGCATAAAAACACCAACGGTTCCGGGAACTTCGGCCCCATGCAGTTGATCCAATCGCTTTCTGGTAATCCAAAAGCCCTCTCCGCTGCAGATTTTGACGGAGATGGAGATATTGATCTCGTAACGGCTTCCGAATCAGGCACCGCTATTATCTGGTTCAAAAATCTCGATGGGCAATCTTTCACGGCATACTCCACTGGTTTCCTCCAAACACTTTCCACAGTAGTTTCCTCGGACCTGAATGGAAACGGCTACCCTGACTTGCTCTCCATCAACGGTTTATACAACCACCTCGTTTGGTTTGACAACCTGAATGGGGCATTTGGCGATCCGATCTATCTCTACAAAGAAGGGGCATTCTCCGAATCGGCTTTCCCTTCAGACCTTGACGGGGATGGCGATCAGGACATCGTGGCCACCTATGCCTATTATTTCGAGGGAGAGATATTTTGGTATGAAAATGAAAATGCCGCCTTTGAAATTGCCCAGCCCATTTTCCAGACTTTGGGCCATCCGGAAAACAGTTCTGCCGCAGATATCGACGGCGATGGAGATCAGGATATCCTGGTATTTCAAAATACCTCCAAGGACAGTATTAAATGGCTGGAAAACCTGGGAGGCTCCGGCAATTTTGCCGCTCCTGAAGCGATGATCCCCACCGAAAGCCCCGGGGAAATCCTCCCTGGCGATCTTGACAGCGATAATGTTCCGGATCTCGTTATCCTCTCGAAAAACGGCATCTTTTGGGTCAGGGAGGAAGCAGGAAGTTTTGCCATTCAAGCATATTTTCAAACCCTGCCGACCGACAAGTCGAGTGGCGCTTTTATCACCGACTTCGATGGCGATGGCGACAACGATGTGCTGACTGCCTATACTCCTACCGGGCAAAACGCCAAGATATCCTGGTTTGAAAACCTCGATGGACAGGGGAACTTCGGAAGCGAAGTAATCCTTGCCACAGCTCCGAACAATGCCGGAAGTTGGGCCGTGCTCGCCGCAGACTTCGATGGCGATGGGGACAAGGATATCGCCTACGGGCTTTTTTCGGGGATCTTCTGGCAGGAAAACATAGACAACGCAGGCAACTTTGGGCCCGCTCAATATATTGCCACCGGAAGTTATGGTTACCACCTGGCATCATTCGATTTCGACCTGGATGGCGATCAGGACCTCGTCTCTGCGCATGCCCTCCTTCTCGGGGTCAAAATATATGAAAATCTGGACGGAGCAGGCAGTTTCCATCCTGGGGTGAAAATTTTCAATGATGACAGCAATACCCTTTCTCCTGCCGATTTGGACGGCGACGGCGACATAGACCTCTTGATCTCTTCGGACTACCTGATCTGGTTGGAAAACCTCGCCACCAGCCTGCCCCGGATAGAAGGTTTGGTGTTTTGGGATCAAAATGAAAACGGGGTTCAGGACGGTCCGGAAGAAGTGGGCCTCAACGACCAGAAGCTGCAGCTCACGCCCCCTGACATGACTACCTTCTCCCTGAACGGGGGCTACTCCTTCAACAGTCTTTTTGGTTACTACGATGTAACCTGTATCCCTTCCCCGCTATGGGCGCTGACTACCGATGCTACGCAGGACGCCAACCTGCAAACGCCGCTGGTCAGTCTGCCTCCATTCGGCCTGAAAGCCCTGGCTCCCGTCCACACAGGCGAGGCCGATATCAGCTCGGGCTTGGTGCGATGCAACAGGGGAGCGCCTTTCTGGATATCCTGCCACAACCAGGGCAACACTTTCCTCCATGGCACGCTTACCCTGACCATCGATCCGCTAACGACCGTCCTCAACTCCATCCCCGCTCCCGATTTGATAGACGGAAACACCCTGACGTGGAACCTGGCCAGCCTCCCTCCCACTTATACCGAACAGATTCGCCTGATCCTGATGATGCCATCGGAGGACTATGCCGGGGAGACCCTGGCTTTCCAGGCCGTCATGGATATACTCGACAGCGGAGGCAATCCCGCCGTCACAGATACCTATACCTACAGCCCTCAGCTCCGCTGCGCCGTCGACCCCAACGACAAGCTGGTAGAGCCCAATATCCCGGAGGAAGAGAACTACACCCTGTTCGGCGACACCCTGCGCTACACCGTTCGCTTCCAGAACACGGGCAATGATACTGCTTTCACGGTTCGGATCGTCGATCAGCTCAGCCCGGACCTCGACCCGGCTTCCTTCCGCCTGATCGCATCAAGCCATCCCTGCTCGGCATCGCTGGATGCCCATGGCAAACTGGTTTTCCTGTTTGAAAACATCCTGTTGCCCGACAGTACGACCAATGAGCCGGAGAGCCATGGATTCGTAAAATTTGGAATTCTGCCCCACGCCGGTCTGCCCGAAAATACCGTCATTTCCAATGACGCCAACATCTTTTTCGACGCCAACGCCCCCATCCTGACCAATGCGGTGACCAATATCCTCGTCTCCGCCTACCCACTGGAGCTGGCGATCCAATCGCCGCTCTGCCACGACAGCTACGATGGCTTTATCCAGGCCTCCGCCCTCGCTCCTGAACCGGTGACCTACCAGTGGAACAACGGCCAAAACGGGAGCACGATCGAAGGCCTGACCGGCGGGGAATACACCCTGGAAGTCTACAACGCGGAGGGGCAATTGGTGGGAGACACCGTCATCACCCTCACTGCCCCTGCGCCCATCGGCCTCAGCGTTTCCAGCACGCCCGAAATTGCCCTCAGCCAGAACGGAACCGCCACAGTAGTGGCAACCGGCGGCACTCCGCCCTACACTTACAATTGGGGAACCCAGCCCGTGCAGGCTAACCCGACAGTCACCGGCCTGTCCGCCGGCATCTACTGGGTAACGGTCACGGACGCTAACGGCTGCCAGCAAACGAGCAGCGCCGAAGTGGAGCAGGTGGTATCTGTCAGCGAAGCTCAGGGAAAATCTGTATTCCTGATCCACCCCAACCCCGCCCCGGGAGTCGCCACCGTGCGGATTGAGGCAGGGTTTGCCGCCATTTGGGAAATAAAAGTGCACGATGCGCAGGGACGGCTCCTGAGTGTCTCTTCCCTGCCCGGCAGCGCCTCTGCCCCAGCGACGTTTGACCTCGAGCCTTTGTCGTCGGGGGTATACGAGGTTTCGCTCTGGCGGGAGGGCGTTCTGGCCGGAAGGGAAAAATTGGTGGTGCAGTGAGTTGGTTAATCTCCGCCAAGGAAACGTTTTTCCTCAATCAAAAACTTCCTGAGCGTCTCTTCATCAGGCAATTGAAGCAGGTAGCGTGATACGAAGAGCTGGGCATCCAGGGAACCGGTGGCGTAGCGCACTACGGTTTCATTTTTAATGGTCGAGCAAAGCTCTTTCCAGATCGTTTTCCGGGTAGGCGTCTTCCATTTTCAACCCCAGAAACTCAAAAACATAGGGCTCCCGGATAAAATCAGCTATGTTCAACGGTTGCTTGTCTCCTTTGATTTGCCCTAGCAGGGCCTCCTTGTTCCAGGAAAGGCCGGTACGTTCGTAGAGGAGGCTGCCGATTTGGCGTTGGAGTTGACGCCGGGACCAATTTCCTTTTATGCATTCCAACTCATAAAAAAGGCGCTTTTCCCGCTCTTCAACCTTCAATAATTCCACGAAATGGGTAAATGATAGCTTTTTGAGTAATTTCTCTCCCGGAAGTTGCCACTCATCCAAATCTTCAGCCACTGGCTGAAGATTTGGCTTCCCGGAAAAAACAAGCGTTTTATGGGCAATAACCCCCATCTGTGGATACACCAAATAGAACTTCCGGTACAAAGTCAGGTTGGTGTAGGACATCCCTTTGATGCCCGCTCCTGTCATTTCTTCGGAAATGCGGTACAGCAGGCGTTCGCCGTACTGGGCAAAATCCTCGCCGTTTTGCTCAAACTCAACGATGTAATAACCAATCAACCAGTTCCGGATAACCAGTCCCTGGTTAATGGCAGATGCTGCACGCTCCTGGGCAAGCTCGTGCGTTTGCTTCAAAAGACCGACTAATGCAGTGAAATTCATGAAAAAGCAGAATTAAAAAGTATTTCAATTTCTGCTTGTGGGGATGGCAAGATAAGAAAATTTGCAGAATTTTAAAACAAAAAGTTATATTTGGTGCAAATTTTTCAACAATGCTAAACCTCCCCTTCATCCGTTCCCAATTCCCCGCCCTCCAGCAAGGCTTCGTCTTCATGGACAACGCGGGCGGCTCCCAGGTACCCCGGCAGGTCGTGGAGCGCATCTCGGAATACCTTTCTTCCTGGAATGTGCAACTGGGCGCCTCCTACGAGGTGTCGGCCACGGCCGGACAAAAGCTCCGGGAGGCCACCGAACGGCTCGCCGGATTCATCAATGCCGGACGGCCCGAAGAGGTGGTCGTCGGCCCTTCCACCACCATGCTGCTGCGCATCCTGAGCCTCACCCTCAGCCGGCAGTGGCAGGCGGGCGAGGAGGTGATCGTCACCAATTCCGACCACGAATCCAACGTGTCGTGCTGGATGGATCTGCGGGAAAAGGGCATCGTGGTCAGGATCTGGCAACTGAACCCCGATACGCTCGAATTCGAGCTGGACGATCTGCGCCAACTCCTGTCTCCACGCACCAGGCTGGTCGCCATGACGCATTCGTCCAATATCCTGGGCACGATCAATCCCGTGCGGGAGGTGGCCGGCATGGTGCATGCGGCGGGCGCGTTGCTTTGCGTCGACGGCGTGGCCTATGCGCCCCACCGGCCCATCGACGTGCAGGCATTCGGGGCCGATTTTTACGTCTTCAGCACCTACAAGGTCTATGGCCCGCACCAGGCCATCATGTATGGACGATATGAGTTGCTGCGCGAGCTGGACAGCATCAACCACTATTTCATCGGGAAGGACCAGGTGCCCTACAAGCTGCAGCCCGGCAACTTCAACTTCGAGCTCACCTATGGCTTACAGGGCACGCTCGACTACTTCGACGCCCTGCAGGCGCACCACGGCGGCAGTGCCTTCGAGCTCATCGCCGCGCACGAAGAAGCGCTGTCGGAAACCCTGCTGAGCTACCTGCGAACCGTGCCAGGCCTGCGCATCATCGGCCGGGCGGACAGTCACAGCAACAAGCGGGTACCCACCATTTCCTTCGTGCATGAGCGCTTCCAAAGTTCGGATATCGTGAAGAAGGTCGACCCCCACCGCATCGGCATCCGCTACGGCGACTTTTATGCGAAAAAACTGATCCACGACCTGGGCTTGGAGAAGAAGGACGGGGTGGTCAGGGTCAGTTTGGTGCATTACAATACGGTGGAGGAGGTGGAGGCTTTGGTTGGGGTGTTGGAGAAAATTCTCTAAAAAAAAGGCTACCGCGTCACCACAAAGCACTGCGATCCCACAACGCCTTCATCCGTCTGTACTTTGGCGACGTAGATCCCCGCCGGATAGTGCGTCACCTCGAATTCGATGGTTTCCGTCGCCTCCGGGATATGGCGCTGGGCCATCAATTGGCCGGTAGTGGAGTAAATGCCGACTGAAACGGGCTTCCCGATCCGGGCCTCATCCATCTTCAGTGTCAGCAATTCGGCAGTGGGATTGGGCACGATTTGGAAGCAGTCGGGCTGAGGAACCCTGGCTTCGGCCTCAAGGTCCCTGTTGTCGGAAGGAAGGGCGTCAGGGTCTACGATTTCTCCCTTCATATACACGAAGGTCTGCTGCGGATCGGTATTGGCGATTATGGTCACCTTTTTGTTCTGGAGTCCCATCTTGCCTTTGGAATCGAACTGGACGGTGATAGACGCCGTTTCACCGGGGAGAATCGGGCCTTGGGGCCACTTGGGCACCGTGCAGCCGCAGCTTCCCTTGGCGGAAGAAATGATCAGCGGCGCCTCTCCCGTATTGGTGAAAGTGTAGACATGGGATGCATATTCCCCCTGTTCCACCTTGCCGAAATCGAATTCCGTTTCATCGAATTTCACCGTGGTGATGGGGCCAGATGGTTCATACGGCTCAAAGGTCTCAGGAATCTGGGCGCTGAGGCCCAAGGTGAAGAGGCAAAAAAGGACGGTAAAAGGAAGATTGGTTCTCATGGAATGAACATTAAAGGGTGTTAGTGAATACTCGCCCGGAACGAAACCGGCTGTCTTTTAACGCTTTGAGCCGGAAAATATTTTGTGCCGGAATTGGCAGTTAAACCGCCAGCACCACGCTCCCCCGCTTGCGCCCCGTATCCGCGTACCGGTGGGCTTCGGCGGCTTGCTCCAGCGGGTAGCGCCGGTCGATGACGGGTTTGATATGGCCCTGTTCGGCCAGGGCTTTCAGGAAGCTCAAGTCTGCGCTGTTTTCGACAGGCGTGCCGAATATCACTCTTCTCCCTCCGGTCAGGGAGGTTTGGAGGGATTGAAACATTTCTTTCAGGCCCCCTGCCACCGCCAGGTAGAGGCCTTTCGGGGCGAGCGAGCCTTTATAGCGGGAGAAGGAGGCCTTGCCCGGCACCGTGTCCACGATGACGTCGTAAACCACGCCGTTGCGGGTGAAATCCTCCCGGGTGTAGTCGATGACCTGAAATGCGCCGAGCGACTTCACCAGTTCTACGTTGCCGGTACTGCACACACCCGTGACTTCCGCGCCGAAATACCGGGCGAGCTGCACCGCATAGACGCCCACGCCGCCTGAGGCGCCGATGACCAGCACTTTCTGGCCGGGCCGGATCTTTGCCCTGTCCCTCAGGAAATACAGGGCAGTGCCAGCGCCGAACGGTATCGAAGCCGCTTCTTCGAAACTCAGGTTGGCGGGCATGAGCGCCAGAGGTCCGGCCGCGGGCCGGCAGGCGTATTCCGCATATGCGCCAAAGGTCTTGGAGTCGATGCCGAAGACACGGTCGCCCTTTTGAAAAGTCGTCACCCCATCGCCGACCGCCTCGATCTCGCCGGCCAGCTCTACACCCAGCACGGGCTTATTGGGTTTAGACCATCCGAACATCAGGCGCGGCAGGGGACCGAAGCCGGGCGGCACGAAGGTAAAACCCCGCACGTTGACATCGCCTGCCGTGACGGTAGCGGCGCGCACCCGGATGAGTACTTCGCCTTCTTTGGGTTGGGGTTTGTCGATCTCTTGCAGCTGGAGGACTTCCGGGGCGCCGTATCCGGTACAAATGATTGCTTTCATTGGGTATTTTCTTGTGATTGGCACAAGAATCGCCTAATGCAGCCGCTTGAACAAAAGGAATCGACGAAGCGGGGGGACGGGTCGGCTAAAAGGATTTTTTTAAACCCAACATTGAGGAGGGTTTGCCCCACTTTTTTTACATTACAATTAGAATTAATTTTGAGGGACGATTCAACCCAAATTACTTAAAAAGCAAGCATGAACCCCCATAACGCTGTCCCTCCCCATCTGGGCGGGTTCCCCTCCGGCAGGATGTCGTCGCGCGAATGGGCACAAGCCATTATTTCCAACCCGGATCCGGTATTGCGCAATTTGCAGATCACCCAGTCTTATCACCAGTTTACGGTCGATTTTGCCGAATTGGTAGACCCGCACAACGTCTGTTGGTGCGCCTATGCCACCTGGGCTTCCAAGCAAGCCGGGGCATTTATCCGGCTGGAGCAGGTGCCTGAACCCTTTCTGGAGCACCTGGGCATGGATCGCGACGGCAAGCCCGCGCCGCGTCCCTGGTATTGGTTCCTGATCCCCAAACGCCTGCTCCACAGCGCCCGCATCATGGCCTTCGGCCGGATGACCCTGCGCGGCATCAGCGCATCGGTTGCCATGGGAAACCGGATCGTGTACACCAAGCTCGCTCCGATCTTCGCAGGTTTCCTCGACCTGATACGGGAAAACCCGCGCCCTGGCCAGCAACAGATACAGGCGTTTTTGGACGAAGTCGCTATCGACCCTACCACCCACAAAGAGATCGTGATCGCTTTCCGGTACTATTTTCAGGTATTGTCGGAGCCCGATCCAAAGGTGCGCGCCGAACTGATCTACGCAGCCAACCTGCTCATCGGCCTTCATGAGCAAACCCGCTTGCAGGAGGCGATCGAAGGGGCGCTGGGGGCGCCTCTCAAGCTTCCCCTCCTGGGCCGCCTGGAAAAGCGGTGGCAGCGCATCGCCACGCAAATGCTCATCAAACTGTCGACACCCACCGGCACCCTTGCATTGGGCGAAGATGTGCCGCCTTTATCCGACACCTCCCCTTTCCCCGACTGCCTGTGTGAGCTGACGGTGCCGGAAGTGCGCGAAATTGCGCTTCAGTTCGACTACACCCCCGACACCCTCAGGGGCAGCGCCGCCCGCAACTGGAGCGACCTGGCCGACCGGCTGAACTACGTTTGCGACCTCTTTCGCTCCCGGCAGCAAGACCCTTATCTGTTCACCCCTCCATTCCGGGAGGAGCAGGTTGGCGCCTTTTGCAGGGGGACAGTACCGGAGGGCCCGCTCTAAGAGTAAAGCGGGCGCCCCGCCTTACCGGTTCACCAAATCCGGGTTCCCCATTTTCCCCGCGCGGTAGTTCTGGAGGCATTGCCGTATCTGCTCTTCGGTATTCATCACGAAGGGGCCGTAGGAATAGACCGGCTCGTTGAGGGGCTGGCCGCCCAGCACCAGGAACTCTGCGCCGCACTGCGAATACAGGTTGATAATGCTTTCCCCTCGCTGGTAGAGCGCCACCTGATTGGGTTCGAGCACCTTGCCGCCTTCCAGTACCAGCTTGCCGCTCACCAGGTAGATGAAAGCGTTGTGGGTGGGGTCGGTCGGGATATCGAGGCGGGAGTCGTCGAACATGCGAACGTGGTAGTAAAATGCCGGCGAGAGCAGGTCGATATTGGATTTGGCATGCATCAATTCACCCAGCACCACGCGAATCCAGTACTGGTTGTTTTCGATGACGTCCATGTTGGCCGTGCGGTGCACCACGGTCGTGGGCTCGACGAATTTATATTTCGCCGGCGTGTTGAGCCAGATCTGGAAACCGTGGTAATGTCCGCCCTGGTCATAGAGCTGCTTGCCCGTCTCCTCCATGTGGATAGCCCCGCGCCCCGAGCTGAAGATCATGAAGTCGCCCTTTCCGATCTGGAAATCGTAGTTGAGGCTGTCCTTATGGTGGCCGGAGCCCTCGAGGAAGTAGGTCGTCGGCGTCACGCCCGCGTGCGGGTGCGCGTCGACGCGCAGCGGCTTGCTTTTGGCGTCGACATAGACCGGGCCGAATTCATCGAAAAACACGTAGGGCGACACGTGGTCGAGGTGGTTGCCTGCGAAGGCCCTCATGACCGGCAGGGTGCCCACCAGCGATTTGTCGGCTTGCAGGATGCGGTAGATCTGGCGTTTGCCTTTCCCGTAAAACATTCCCGAGTCGATAGCCAGCAGCGGGCTGGCCACCAGGCTCATACCGACGATGGCGGAGCCTTTGATGAATTGGCGGCGTTGCATGGTGGGTGAGGTTTTTTTAGGAGGTAGAACAATTGAGGGGGGAGATGGTTTGAAAGGAAATTCCCCTCACCCCCGCCTCACCACCCGAAAAACCACTCCCAACCCCAACAGCACCATCCCAACAACAGCCGCAGTTTCCACCATACCATCATCCGTACCTATGTCGGCGACCCGGTTGGAGTAGATGCCGGATAAGGCCCAAACGATGACGAGCGCATAGCCGAAGTCGCGGCGAAGAAGCAGGGCAGCCAGGCCAAGCCCCACAGCCGCGGCAATGACGACCACGGTCCAAAGCTGCGGTCCGCCGGGCTGGCCGTCCCAGCCGAGGTGGGTGAGCAGGATGGACGTGTTGGCAATGGTGGCTACCGACACCCAGCCCAGGTAGACGCTGAACGGCAGATGAACCAGCCATCTCTCCGCCGGCGCCGGGGACGACTTCCCGATGTCCAGCCGCAGGTAGATGCCGGTCAGGCTGCCCAGCAGCAGCAGGATCAGCAGCAGTGACAGTCCGAGTTGCAGATAGTGAAAAGCGGGAAGCCAGGCCGCATTGGCCGCGCATGACAACAGGAACAGCCAGCCGATCCGCTGCAGAAAAGCGGGCGGTTCCTTGCCCCAGAAGCGGGCCTGGTAGACCACAAAGCCTAGCAACAGCAAATAGATCACCCCCCAAATAGCGAAGGTGTAACCCGCCGGGGTAAACAAGGTCGGAAACATACCGGACACCTCCGCAGGGGTGCGCCCGCCGATAGGCAGGGCATTGGCGAGGTAGTTCAGCGCCAGGACGACGACATACCCCAGAAGGTTGGCGATTACAAATGGCGTAGCAGATCGGGTTGGCATAGCTGTTGGTTTTGGTTTGGTTGATTTTCTCACTCCCCAATCAAATTAATCATTTCCATCACAAAAATCACAGTTCAGACAGTAAATTTAAAAAGTCCTGGCTAAACGGAACCCCACGGTGTTGTACCGGTTGCCCGGGGAGTTGCCGTAGCGGCCAGCTGCCCGCACGCCGACGGGGTTGAAGCTCCACGAACCGCCGCGAACCACACGGTCAGAGCCGGAATCCGGGCCATAAAAATCCCAACACCATTCCCTCACATTGCCGCTCATATCGTGCAGCCCCAGGCTGTTGGGGCTGTCCAGGCTGCCTGCGGGAACAGTTCTCCCCCTGTATTCGCCTACCATTGAATAGGGTTCCTTCGCATTCTCTTTTCCATAAAAATTGATCTCCTCCGGGTCTGCAATATCCTTCCCATTCCCGAACCGCACTTTCTGTCCTTTCTGCCGGGCGGCGTATTCCCACTCCGCCTCCGTGGGCAGGCGGTAGCCGTTGGCAGACCAGTTGCAGGTCACTATTTCGCCATCGATGGTGTAAGCAGGTGTGAGCCCTTCCTGCCGGCTTCGCCAGTTGCAATACTCCACCGCGTCGAACCAGGAAACATATATAGCGGGGCGCATATCCCTCCCCCAGCCCGCATCGGAGGGTTTCTCCCGCTTCGTGGCTTCGCAGAAAGCGTCGTATTCCTGGAAAGTCAGCTCGTGTTTGGCCAGCAGGAAGCTGTTTACTGTCACGGTGTGTTGGGTCTCGTCACTCGTACCTTCTCCAAAGAGGTCGCCCATTTCGAAGGTGCCGCCTTCAATAAGGATCATGGGATACAGATATGAGGTCTTCAAGCTGAACGTGAAGGGTTGGCTGCAAAAAGCCAGGCTCAGGAGCAGGACCGCGAGGCGGAGCGGAAGATCATGCATAGGGCGTTGTATTTTTAGTTTTTTGGGAAAGAAATTAAAGTACCGAAAGATAATCGAATTTGAATAAACCAATCAAGACGCTCAACCTCCTCAACTTCATTTTTATCCCCTACCTTTAAAGTAATTTTCCCCTTCATTCGTCTTCCCTTTCCGAAGACGACTATATCCATGACAACCCAAATGGCAGACCAGCCCCGGCAAAATATCACCCAAGCCGTCAAAACGTACGGCAGCCGCCTGTTCGGTTTCATCCGCAGCAGGGTGCCGACTACGGCCGATGCGGAGGATATCCTGCAGGAGGTGTGGTACCAGTTCAGCCGCGTGGTCGACACCGAGCCCATCGAACAGGTGAGCGCCTGGCTGTTTCGCGTGGCCCGCAACCGCATCACCGACAGCTACCGCAAACGCAGGGAGGACTCGCTGGAGGAACTGGCCATGGAAGACGAGGATGGCGAGCTGTTTTTCAAAGACATCCTGCAGGGCGACAACAGCACGCCGGAAACGGCCATGCTCCGCGAAATGTTCTGGGAAGCGCTCTTTGAAGCCCTGGAGGAACTGCCCGAAAACCAGCGCGAGGTCTTCGTGTGGAACGAACTGGAAGACCAGACCTTCCAGGAGATCTCCGACCGCACGGGCGTCAACATCAAAACGCTGATATCCAGGAAGCGCTACGCGGTGCTGCACCTGCGAACCCGCCTCCAAAGCCTGTATGAAGAAATCATCGGGGATTGACCCGTGAAGTATCGTTTATCGTTGATCGTTTATCGTTTACGTAAACGATAAACGATCAACGATAAACGATTAAAACTAAGTAATTCAGTTCTTTACTTTAAAGCCGCATCCTATCATGTACAACGATCATTTCTCCCCCCGCAGAACGCCGCCACTGGCGAAATTCCTGTTCTTCGCAGCCATGGCGGCCTTTTTCCTGTTCGTTCTGGGCCAAGTCATCATGTTCCTTTGGAACAACATCCTCGTCGAGGCTACGGGGGTGAAACCGCTCGACTTCTGGCAATCGCTCGGCCTCCTGGCCCTGAGCCGCATCCTGGTGGGCGGCCTGAGATTCGGGAGCCGCTCGCCCCGCCATCATTGGAAAGAAAAATGGATGCAGATGAACGACGAGGAGCGCGCAGCCTTCAAAGCGCGGTGGAGGGAACGCTGCGAAAAAAAGTGAAATAATTTAAAGTAAAAATCGGACCTGGTCGTCTACCCCTATAGAAACCAAAATTTAACAACATGCGACCATTCCGTTTTGTCTTCATGCTCGCGATGGGCATTATCTTCTTTTTCTTCATCGCCAAATTCCTCTTTTTCGCTTTCATAGCGGGCCTCGTCTTTATCGCGGGCAGAAAAGCGCTGGGCTACTCCCGCCGCCGCCCCGAAATGCCCGTCTGGAAAGGCGATATGCTCGTCGACTACCCCATCAGCATGGCTGATCGCAGGCGGTCGGGACGTATCATCGAAGTGCAGTAATAACCATTCAAAATCAGAAAAATATGTGCCATCATTCAGCTTATCACCCCCACTGGGGCAGACATCATCATGCCGGTCAACACTGGAAGCAGGGCTTTGGCCAATGGGCCTACCCGCCCGCCGCTGTCGAAGAACAGGACGACCGCTACCTGATCAAATTATTCGCCGCGGGCTATGCCAAGAGCGATTTCCAGGTGAGGATCGAAGGCGACCTGCTGCTCATCTCGGCCGACAAGCCCGATGAAATCCCCGGCAGCTTCCAGAAGCGCTTCGCGCTCAACGACAAGATCGATACCGACGCCATCAGCGCCAAATACGAAGAAGGCATCCTGACCCTGACCCTCCCGAAACTGGCGGGGTTTGAGACGGTGAGGAAGGATATCGGGATTGCGTAATTGCATCCATTAAGAACAAGCAAGCCCCTGCCGGAGTCCGGCAGGGGCTTTTTTTAATGTGAGGTTCGGGCTTCCACTGGGGCGCCAAATTTATTTGGCGCTTGGTCTGCCGAATTTATTCGGCGCCAATGCAAGGGCGCCTACTCATTTGAGCCGAATAAATTCGGCTAACCGCTATCGCCAATAAATTGGCGCCACCTTGCGCCAAATAAATTTGGCGCCCCAGTGAAACCAAAATTTTACAACAATTCACATAAAAAGTTTTAAAAAACACAAAAACAAACATATTTTTGCAATTGAACAAAGCGACAAACGCAACCCGTGAAACAAATACTCTACGCCCTTTTTGGATACCGGTTCATCTATGTGGGCATGTCGACCCGAAACCTGGGCAGGTTGAAGATCGGGATTGCCAGGAATGTGAAATTGCGATGGAAATCCATCGACCAGAGCATGAGGGGGAAACAATTCCCCATATTTTGCCTGCCCTGTTTCCAGGCGATCTGGTTTGAAGGCCACCTGCACCGGGTCATGAAGCCTTTCAACAAACCCGTGCCGGGGGACGGCGGAAGCGAGTTTTTCACCTACATGAGCCCCTTCAGCTGGCCGGGGTGGATCTATGTTTTCCTTGCCATCACCTGGGCTTTCCTGGCTTCCCATTTGCTCATTTATTTCGCGATCTCCTGGGTTTGGTGCTGGTATAACCAGGTAGATTTCATGGGGTTTCAGAACGAAGTGTGGAGAATGGTGTTGGGGTGGATAACAGCCCTGGCTTGACAAAAGTCATTGAAAATGAGCGGGTAATTTAGATATTTTGCATCCTGGAGAAATTCAGGAAACCCGTCAAAACATGAACAAGCTCAATTTTTTGGGAATCGGCCCCTTGATCGGTTTTGTAACCTTTCCATGGTTAGCCGGCATGATTTTCTTTACCTTGAAATTCAAAGGGTTATTTGTCTTCATCGAAAATGGCAGCAAGATTTTATTTTACCTTGGTCTTGCCCTGATCATCATCGGCGCCGTCTTATACTTCCTCACGGCCTTTGCCCTGCTGAAGGGGATTAAGGAGACCAGGCTTTTGACCACCGGGACCTACTATCTCTGCTGCAACCCACTTTACGCAGCCATTATCCTGTTTATTATTCCGGGAATATCCCTGATGATGAATTCCTGGTTGGTTTTGACAACGAGCCTGGTTGCGTATTTGCGATTTAAAATTTTCATCAAACGCGAATACGAGGAGATGGAGCGGTTTTTCGGGGATGACTATAGAAAATACAGGGCTGAGACACCGGAAATTTTTCCTTTCCCGGTGAAAAAATTATTTTGAACACCGAGTCGTAGAAAGGGAAGAGGGGTAAATTTGTTTTTCCGCCCCCCAACGCTTCCTGCCAAACAACCCGTCTTTCAAAAAAACTCCAAGCCATGAAAATACTCCCTTTCCTCCTCGGCGCCATCCTCCTCCTCCCCGCCTGCTGCGACGACGACAACTACGCATGCTCCGACACAGGAACCATCCTGGGCGAAGACCCCCGGGATTGCATCTGCTGCGGCGGCTGGTTTATCGAGATCGGCGACGATACCCTGCGGGCACAAACGCTGCCCGAGGAATTCCTGCAATCTATTAATTCCAGCGATTATCCGCTGCCCGTGCGCCTGGACTGGGAACCCGACGCCACGCCATGCCTGGGCGACGAGATTGAGGTGAGCTGCATCGAGAAGATTTGAGGCGATCATATCAGCGCCCCCTCCCATCCTTCAACACCCCATCCGCCGCCAGCTTGCCGGTCAGGATGGAAATGGGCAGGCCCGAGGGGCTGTAGGCCCACTGCCCGGCCTGAAAGACGAAGGGCAATTCCGTCTCCACCGACCGGGCGACCTTCAGCATTTTGTTGACGGCCGGCATGTAGGAGTTGGTGAAGGCCCAACCCGTAATCGCCCCGCCGGTAGAACGCGTGCGCTGCTCGATGGTCAGGGGCGTGGAGGAAAAGCGTTCCGCGATCTTGCCCTTGATCCCCGGGAAAATGCTGCGGTCCAGGATATCTATGAAACGGCGCTCCAGCAGGTCCTTCATTTCGCCTGACCAGCCGGCTTCATCCACTTTTTTTGCCAGCTCGTAATCGAACAACAAGCTGACTACCAATCCGGTCTTACCGGGCGGCGCCAGGGCGGGGTCGCGCAGGGCGGGAATCGCGATCTCAAAGGTGTTCAAGTCGCAGAATGCTTCGAGGTAGGCTTTTACCTCCTCCTTGAGCGACGCATCAATCCCGTCTTTAGGCAGGCTTGACAATCCCCTTTTATCGGGCGTGTAGAAGAAATGGCCGGTGCAGATGTTGGAAAAATAAGCGGGGTCTTCATCGACGATGTAATAGGCCGTAAACACCGAATCTCCCCCCTTCAGGTCTTTGAGCGCGGCCTGCTTGGCCACGATCTTGTCGCGCAGTGCCGGGTCGCTCAAGGCGGCCGGGTCGATACTCCGGTAGAGTTGTTTAAGGTCGGCCGCCCAGATCAAATGGCTGTATTCCAGGCGATTGCCTTTGTCGTCGACCACATATCTCTCCTCCGGGTGAAGGCTTTCGATGGAAGCGGAAGTATGGATGAGGCCGCCCCGTTGCCGGATGTATGCGGCTATTTTGTCAATCAGCACAGCGGTGCCGCCTTTGGGGTAGAAATAATCCAGGTACAGGCTGAAATAGCTCAGGGCGAAGGATGCAGGCGTTTTCTGGAAGAAATGCTGCGCAATCATATCGATCAGGGCCTGATTTGCGGTGAATCGCTTCAGGTAATCCTCCACCGGTTCCTTCAGGCGGTTGATCTTGCCGATGGTGAGGATGAATTTGAGCATCCAGGGCAGCAATTTTCCGAACAGAAAGGCCCGGTCCTGGGGTATTTCCTTAAATGCGGGATTCTCGATCCCGTAGAGCACGTCCATATACCCCATGATCTTCCTGATCTCCCTGATGATCAGGCGGATATCGTCTTTGTTTTCGGGAAAATGCGAGATCAGAAAGGTCTCGTATTCTGCGAGGCTCTCGTGGTTGTGGAGCGTCAGCACCTGATCGGCGATGCCGACCGACACCTTGCTCTTGACGAATTCCACGCTGATTCCCAGTTGTTCGAGCATCGGGAATACGATGCCGGAGTTCTCGATTGACCGCAGTCCTGCGTCGAACAATACGCCGTTCCGCTCGAAGGACTGCACCAGTCCGCCTACCTTCTCCTGTTTTTCAAAAAGCGCGACGGATCGTCCTGCCCTGGCCAGGTAGGCTGCCGCCGTGAGGCCGGCCACCCCTCCCCCTACGATGATGGTGTCAAATTTCATAGGCATTTCGCTTGTCCAGTCCGGTTAGTTCATTGCTACGCTGGAAGACCAGCCTGCCCAATTCCCGGTCCAGCGCGTGCGAGGCGGGGATCTCTTCATTCGTTAGATTGAAGAATTTCCCGCTAACGCCTGCCATTTCGGGTGAAGCGGCCAGGTAGTAGATCGCCTCTCCGGAGATTTTGGGGTCTTTCAGCAGTGGTTGTATGATCAGCCGGGAGTAGAGGTTGTACAATTTGCCGTTGTTGTGGCCGATATGCGACTTCACCGCCCCGGGGTGCATGGCGTTGATCGTGACGCCGGTCCCTTTGAGCAGTTCGTTGAATTCCCACAGCGCCATCAACTGGGCCGTTTTTGATGCGCCGTAGCCCTGCAATCCGCGGTACCGCCGTTTTGCCCAGGTGAGGTCGTCCAGCCGGAGGCCATTGAACCGGTGGCCTTCCGAATTGACCTGGATGATCCGCGAGGGGGCGCTTTCTGCCATTCTCTTCAAAAAAAGGCCGGTCAGCAGATGGGAGGCCAGGTGGTTGACGCAGAAAACCGTTTCATGCCCGTCTTTGGTGAGCTGGCGGGTGGTATTATGCAAGCCCGCGTTGTTGATCAGCACATCCACCCGGGGGTATTTTGCTAGAATGGATTCCGCGGCATGCGCCACCTGGTCAAGGTCGGTAAAATCGGCCAGAAAGTAATCGGGAGCATGGGGCGACAACGCATGGATCTCTTCGCAAACGCGTTTCGACTTTTCCTCGCTTCGCGCGATCATGACCACTTTGGCGCCGCCCCTGGCGAGCCGAAGCGCGGCCTCATATCCCACTCCCGATGTCGTGCCCGTAATGACGCAGACCTTGCCATCCATGGACGCATCGGTATGGCGCTGAGGAAGGCGGCTGTTGGTAATGAATTTGAGTTCGTCGGGGAGTTCAAATTTCATGGGCAGTGCTATCCGAATTTTTTCACCAAAAAGCGGCGGTACATTTTGCCGAAGTGCGGGATATTGTTGAAGATATCGCCCCACAGGTCGTAGTAATCCCGTTGGTGGGTGATATACCCGTCTTCACTGATGACGAGCCTGGTAGCCCCATAGAGGGGCGTGCTGGGATACTTTTTGAACATCATGGTCATGACCCAGTCAAACAGGATGACATTCCCGCTTTGGGCGATGGACACGATTTCCATGTTCAGCTGCTGGGTACGGTTGGTCAGGCGTTTGCACATGGCCATGAAAGGCTCAATTCCTTCGATGCGCTGAATGGTGTCCTGAAAGACGATGTCCTGGTGGTAATAAGGAAAGATATGAGACCAGTCAGGTTTCCCTTCCGTGTTGTAGGTTTTGGACCACAATTCCTGGATGGTGGCGACATTCAGTGGTTTTCGTTGCATAAGACATCCAACAATCACTTCAACTTCACCTTCCATGCTTTCATGCCTTTGGGTCCCATTTCCGTTTCGAAGGTGACTTCGTCGCCGGCCTGAATCGAATCATAGGCATCTTTGATGTGGACAAAAATGCTTTCTTTGGAGGCGGCGTCGACGATAAACCCGTACCCTTTGTCGGAGAGGAAAGATTGGACTTTTCCGGTTCTGATCTCGTCATCATCGTCGCGTCGCGGGGGTACGCCAATCACAATATCCTCGGCTTTGATCACTTTCTTTTTGGCGGGATCCGGCTTTTGGGAGGTGACGTTTCCGTCTTCATCCACATAAGAAAGCTGGTCTTCGAAACTCAGTTTACCTCTTTCGGCTTTTTCCAGCTTGCGCTGCTCTTTTGCTTCCAGTTTATCCTGTTTCTTTTTGCGTTGTTTTTTTTCTCTTTCCTTTTTGTTGAAAGACTCCTGAGATTTCCCCATGAATGAATTTTTGGTTGGCCCATCAATAGCGGTGGCTGGGGTAAAGATACGGAAAAAGGGTTAAACTAATTTTCACTCATTGAAGGTTATTGATTTCCTTTCAGAATTTCTTCCACTTGTCCGCTTGTCATCAGGAATAAGGCAGCCAGTTCTTCAACCCCCGTACCTGCATTGAACATTTGTCTGATTGCCCGCCTTATCACCTCTTCCTTCTCCCGGATCACCTGACCTTGGTGCTCAATAGCTTCTTCCTTCTCTTGTAGAACCCTGGCCCTTTCCTGCGCCTGTTGTTCCTTAAGGGTGATCAAACGCTGGTAGCTCCGGAACTCCTCGATCAGGTCGTCTTCGGCCTCCATTGTCTGGCGCACTATGGGATCGGCCATAACCTTTTGAAGCCGCCGCATTAGAGGCCGGTACCGTTCCGGCAATTCCTCTTCTTCGATATTCAAAAAATGGTGGTCGTCAGCCTGATTGGACTGGTCGAAGAGTGCAAGCAGCTGCTCCAGTTCGTTGCGGCGGTGGCCCTCCAGATAAGGGATTTGTATGACGATGCTGTCGTGCGTGAGACTCTCAATGAACTCCTCCCTTTCCCGGATCACTTCACCCGTTGCCGCATCGGTATACTGGCGGTTCACCCTCACCACGGGGGCCTTTACCCGGTCGAGCGTATGCCCCAGGAAGTAGATGCTCAAGATGGGCAGCGCCTTGCGATGAGGGTACTCGGATGCTGACTCCCTCACAACATTTTCGGGGTCGGCGTATTGCACTCCCAGATACTTCCGGAAGCGCATGATATCGCTAGCCAGCTTGGCTTTTTGCAATTCGATAATGACGAGCTCCTGTCTGCCGTCTTTATCGATGATGCGCGCCTGGAAGTCCATGCGCAGCACCGTGAGCACCTCCCGGAAGGGGAACTGGTGTTCAGTGGGGCGGAATTCCAACGCTGCCACCTCTCTGCCAATGATAGCGGAGAGCAGCAGTTTCGCGACTTTCTCGTCGTTCATCAGGTATTTGAACACCGAGTCGTAGATCGGATTGGCTATTTGAACGATCATAGGGGCAAGCGGCTGAAATTTTCCCGAAAGATACGGCAAAATGCAGGGAGGGGCAAGGCAAGATAGAAGGACCAACTTACCTCGGTTTTGGCAGATCGATTTTTCGTTTATCGCTGAGTGTTTATCGTTTATGTTGCGGTTAAGCCATCTGGAAATTACTTCAGCGTTAAGAGTTGCAGGAAGATATCTCCTTATCCCCAACGCTTCCTGCCCAACTACCCGTCTATTAAAAAAACCTTCAAACTATGAAAATACTCCCCTTCCTGCTCGGCGCCTTCCTCCTCCTCCCCGCCTGTTGCGACGATGACAATTACGCATGCTCCGATCAAGGAATCATCCTGGGCGAAGACTTCCGGAAATGCCGCTGTTGCGGTGGCTGGTTCATTGAGATCGGCGATGACACACTGCGGGCACAAATGCTGCCCCAAGAATTTGTCAATTTCCTGAATATCAGCGATCTGGATTTCCCCCTCCCCGTACGACTGGACTGGGAGCCCGACGCCACGCCCTGCCTCGGCGACGAGATCGAGGTGAGCTATATTGAGGTGATGTGAGGCGATAGCACACCAGGTATTAGCAAAATTTCTTTATGAAGAAAGTATCGTTTATCGTTTATCGTCGAGCGTTTACGTAAACGATAAACGATTATAGTTTTTGTCCTTTTACTTTCAAATCTCCAAAAATGAAGCGACTACTCCCTTTCATTCTCCTTTCCTCCCTCCTCACCTTATCCCTGCAATGCAGGAAAATTCCCATCGACTTCAATGGGGAGAACTGCATCGATGGCATGCCGGATTTCCAGCCGGAAGCGACCAATAACCAGGAGTACGATTTTCGTTTTTTTGAAAACTCCAGCCTGCAAGTCGATGAAGGCGACCGGATAGACGGGGTGGATATCGTGCCCGGCAATAAGCTGGTCTTTCAGTACGAGTTCGTCAAAAACGACAGCCCCCAGATCGCAGACGACGAATACACGGAGCGTATTTTGTTCGAAATTCCGGCTGATCTCGATTCCTTTATCATCAGTGGGGAAGACCTCAAAAAGAGCAACGCCGTATTCGGTGCGTTCTGCTATTGCGCCAACAGGGGCTATTTCTGGATCGACAACGGCTGCATCAAAGGGGAGCGGGTGAATAATGCCACCTGGAACATCGCCATCAATATCTCCGCACAGGCTCAGCAGCATGAGTTTTCGAAGATGCTATCGGAGGAGTTTGAGAAAGATTGAGCACAAGCGCTAGTCTCGTTGCAAGGCCCGCTACTTTTCGTATTGTTGGGGATCTAATGCAGCGGGCGACCAGCCATTCAGAAATTCCAATACTTTTTCGGTGCTATGCCCCTGTCCCTGTTCAAGATAGGCGCTGTTTTGGGTATGCAACCGGGTTCCCTGCCCATCGAGGATTACAAATACCGGAAATCCGAAACGTTGGGGAAAGCCCAGGGACTTCAGCACCTCTTCGTTCTTGTTTTCCTTGCTGTAGTTCAGGTGGTAGACCACGTAGTTTTCTTCCATCGTTACCCGCAGGGTATCATTTGTTCTCACCTTTTCATCAAACAGGAAACACCATTTACACCAATTGCCCCCAATTTGGAGAAACACGTGCTTGCCTTCCCGCCCGGCCTGCTCCACGGCTTTGGCGATGTCTGCCTTCGCGTCAGCGTTTGGGTCGTACAATTTTTTATCGCCCGTAAAAGGGGTGTTTTGTCCGCAAGAAATGCCGGCAAACAGGAGCAGAAAGAAAAAAGATAGGCAAAGTGCTTTCATGGCTGTGTCTTTCTTTTGGCTACCTCCCACAATGTTTGAAAGGTAGTGATTTTTTACTCATTCAGGAAGGAACAAATCTCCTCAACCACCACCGCGCTTTCCGGAAGGGGAAGCAATGCCCAGTCGTGTTGCATGCCGGGGTATTCCCTGAACAAGAACCGGGGGCCGAGCGGATTGACAATCGACTTCATTTTGAGGCAATCCGCATGAAACAGTTCTTCCGTTCCGTAGAACACGATGGTTCTGGGGAGCCCTTCGAAGGGGCCGTTGATGGGAGAGAGCAGGTAATGATGCTGATCATCGCCCCCGGCATACAGCGAGCCCGCATGGCGAAGCATGCCGGTCGACAGGATGACATCCGAGCGTTCCAGGTCTTTCACCGGGGGATTTGACATCGTCAGGTCGAGCCAGGGGGACAGGAGGATCAGGCCCGCCGGCAGTTTGGCCGGACTTTCCTGCGCCAGCTTTTGGGCGAATGCCAGGGCAAGTCCGCCGCCTGCGGAATCACCCATAAAGAAAAAGCGGTCGCCGGGATATTCGCGGAGCAGCAGATCCCAGGCTTCTGCCACCATACCGAAGGTATCCTTGTAGCTGTGCTCGGGCGCCAGGGGATAGTCCACCAGGGTCGCCCTGCACAAGTGCTGATCCATGATCTTTTGCGCGAACCGCCAGTGGTAGGGGGCGGCTTCAAAGATATAGGCGCCGCCGTGGAAAAAGACGAGGTGGTCGTTTGCCGCCTTATCCCTGCGCTCCAGGGTGGTTATTTCCTTGCCCTGCACCTTTCTGGTGGCAACGGCATACTTCTTGTTGATCCGCGCAGGCACAAAGCCTTTGGCGGATCTGGCGATTTTCCTGTGGGCCATTTGCTCAAGCAGGCGCTTGAATCTGACCATTTTGAGCATGCTGGCGATCAGCCGGGATAATAGGCTTGGGGGCATGGGTTATTGTCATTTCAGCATTTCTTCCACTTCTCCGTTTGTCATTTGAAATAAGGCAGCCAACTCTTCAATCCCCGCCCCGGCCTTGAACATGCTCTTTATTGCTCCCTTAATCACCTCATCTTTTGACTGGATCAATTGATCTTTTGACTGAATGACCTGCTCCTGCTCGTGTATGACCTTATCCTTTGCCTCCACCTGCTGCTCCTTGCGGGAGATCAAGCGTTGCAAGCCCTGGAGTTCTTCAAGCAGGTCGTCCTCCGCGTCCATGGTCTGCCGGATGACGGGGTCTACGGCGACCTTTTGCAGCCGCCGCAGCAAAGGGCGATAGCGCTCCGGCAATTCCTCCTCTTCAAAATGCAAAAAATGTCGGTCGCTGCTGCGGTAGGATTGGTCGAAAAGAGCAAGCAGTTTCTCCAGTTCGTTGCGGCGCCTGCCTTGCAGGTAAGGTATCTGTATGACGATGCTGTCGTGGGTCAGGCTTTCGATGAATTCTTCCCGCTCCGGGATCACCTCTCCGGTTGCTGCATCGGTATAATGGCGGTTGACCCGCACTACGGGGGCCTTGACCCTGTCGAGCGTATGCCCCAGGAAGTAGATGCTCAAAATTGGCAGCGCCTTGCCCCGGGGGTATTCCGGCTCTCCTTCCCGCACCACGTTTCCGGTATCTGCATATTGGGTGGCCAGGTATTTCCTGAAGCGCATGATATCAGCAGGAAGCTTGGCTTTCTGCAATTCAATGATCACGAGCTCTTGCTTGCCGTCTTTATCGATGATGCGCGCCTGGAAATCCATACGCAGCACCGTGAGCACTTCGCGGAAGGGAAGCTGGTGTTCCGTGGGGCGGAACTCCAGTTCCTCTACCTCTCTGCCGATGATGGCAGAGAGCAGTAGTTTCGCGACTTTCTCGTCGTTCATCAGGTATTTGAACACCGAGTCGTAGATCGGATTGGCGATTTGGACGATCATAAAAATAAGCGGCTGAAATTTTTCCGAAAGATACGGGAAAATGCAGGAAGGGGCAAGGCAGACAGCAGGAGGTAACTTCCGGACTCAGACTGATCAACTTGAGGCGTTTATCGTTGAGGGTTTATTGTTTAGGTGGCAGTGGAACAGGCTGAAAATTACTTCGGGGGTGAGAGTAAATTGAAAAACCCGCTGGAGCGACGATATCAAGATGAACAACTTTTTCCGGATTGGCCTGGAAGATCTGGTTGATGCGAGTGGAGGAAGATCAAAATCTGTTTGGAAGCTCTTTGACCTGGTATTTCAGTGCAAAAAGGGGATTACTTAGGCAAAATGAGGTAATTTTGTGAATTGGCTAATTCCTCCAAAATGCGTATTTTTTTCCTAACCTTGATCCTCTTGCAATATGCGCCCTTTCCCGGGTGGGCTCAATACGATTTCCCAAAAATCAGGCCGGATATTTTGCGGATCGAATCCGAAATTATTTCGCCATTTCATCAACCCGGCTACCAAAAAATTACTGAATATTTCGACACGACCGGCCGGCCGGTAATGGTGGATTACCTCTTGAAACCCAAAAAGTCAGACCGTCTGTTATACAGACAAATGAAAAAGATATCTTATCCTGACGACAATACCGCCATTGAAACGCATTATGTGCGCCTTGCCAGGATCTTTGGAATGAGGCTCACCAAGACGATTACCAAAAAAAAATTAAAGGAGGGCGAATTCCGGTTAACTGGGATCCATATGAAAAAATCCAGGCTCGCCATCAGGAGAGGTATTCCAAACCTGCATAATGAGGAAATAATCCCCAGAATTTCTTATGGAAAAGGCGCATTCGACATGGCACTCGACACCAGTGCCTGGCAGGTAAAAAGCCATTACGAATGGGAACGGGGGTTCCGTTGTATCGTATTGGAAAAACACATGCCTGGCGATAGCTCCCGATGGGGGCAATTCATCTACGACTGGAGTAATTTTCACAATACCTATGTCCTGCGTGAAATTTCCCTGTTCTCCCCTTATGAAGCAATACCTTTCCACGTGCAAAAAAAAACCTATTTGAGCCCGGATTACTTTCACCTTTCCGACCTTCAACTTATCAAGTGGCAAATTCTCGACCCCGCAGGCGAACAGGTAGGGGTTATCCAACACAACTTTGCGCTCAAGGTGGCTCTCATTCCGTTTGAACATAATGAAAAAGGCGATTGGACGGTCAGAACCATTGCTAATGAAAAAACTACCAGAAATATCTATTATAAGGAATAAGAACCTTGTTAACAAAGTACTGATCCTGCCCCCCTACACCCTGATATAAATCCCCCTCCGATCCAGCCACCAGCCGAAACACCAACAGAGCAACATATAGCTCAGCGCAAACGCCAGCGATGCCCAATACGGCCCAATCCAGGCAAAGCCGTTTTGGTAAATGAAACTGAACAGGGATTGCCCGTCGCCGATCCGGATGAAATACAAGGTGACCAGCAGGTATTCAGACAACAGGTAAATGAACAGGGGATTCTTGCCGAAGACATCGAAGAAGCGGTAGTTCCACTTTTTTTCCAGAAAATCAGTGGTGTAGAGGATCAGGGCGAGCAGCAAGAGGTCAAGGCCCACGGTCAGCAGCACGTAGGAACTGGTCCACAACTTCTTGTTGATCGGGAATACCCAGTCCCAGACATAGGCTGCGGCCAGGCAGAGCACGCCTGCCAGCAGCAATTTGGCCAGGCGTTCATACCCCAAACCTTCCCGGATGAGGTAATGTGCCGTCAAATACCCCGCCAGCACATTGACGATAGCGGGCAGGGTGCTCAGCAACCCCTCCGGATCGAAGGCGATGCCCTCACCGTGGTAGAGGTGGCCGGGCCCAAACAACCAGAGGTCGGCGGTGCGGGCGAAATTGCCTTCCAGGGTGTAATCGCCAAAGAAGTACAGCAGCGCCCAGTAAACCAGCAGCAAGCCCGCCGCCGTGAAATACAGCTGCCGCCTGCTGAGGTAGTAGACCAGCACCGCGCCGGAGAAGTAACAAAGGGCAATGCGCTGCAACACGCCCAAAATGCGGGTTTCGGAAAATGGGAAACCGGTCAGTTCACCGGCTTCGTTCCATTTCATGAACGGGAACCAATACATGAGATACCCCAACACAAAGATCAACAGGGTCCGCCTGAGTATCCTCGAGAACACCTCCCCGAAAGCCTTCCCGGCCCAGCGGTCCCTGACGAAGGCGAAGGCGGCGCCCACGGCAAAGAGAAAAGAGGGAAACACCAGATCGGTCGGCGTGAAGCCATGCCAGCCCGCGTGGAGCAGCGGCGCAAAGGTCAGGCCCCAATCGCC
>JBAQQB010000052.1:0-33657 GCA_049306275.1 Saprospiraceae bacterium
CGGTTTTAGGCAAAGCGGCGAAAGCCTTGTTTTTTTGGTACTTTTTCAACAAGGAAAAAGTACATGTCAAGCAAAGCATAACAATGTGCTCTTTACCCCTGGCATGTGTCGAAGAGGACTTCGACACTACATCAGGACCGCATCAAATCCATCAAACAAATGGGCGCCCTTTGAGTAAAAAACAAAAACCCCTTAACCATCAATCAGTTAAGGGGTTTTTCGTAGCCCCGCCAGGAATCGAACCTGGATCTTAGGCTCCGGAAACCTACATACTATCCGTTGTACTACAGGGCCGAAAACAACGAGAGTTAGAGTTAGCTCTTCTAACCCTAACTCTCTCCATTTTCGTGATCCCGCTGGGACTCGAACCCAGGACCCCTTGATTAAAAGTCAAGTGCTCTACCGGCTGAGCTACGAGATCTTCGGAAGGCTTATCCCTCCCTTTTTAAAAAAGCGTTGCAAATATACGCACTTCTTCCGAATACACAAGCTTTTCAACGAATCTTTCTACAAAGTTTAGAAGTTTAGACGCCGTTTCCACCCGGCCTTAGCCGGTTTGCCGTCAAGAAACCGGCTGGAATGAAGCCCCCTTCGATGTGCAATCTGCTGAAGACCGGATGCAGGCTGGCTACTGTTTGAGCAAAACGGACACGGAGCCTCCCCTCTACATCCCGTGCGAGTTTAGCCAGCCCGGCGGAATGAAAGCCGGTTTTAGGCAAAGCGGCGAAAGCCTTGTTTTTTTGGTACTTTTTCAACAAGGAAAAAGTACACGCCAAGCCAAATCTCCTATACCGTGCTTGTGTCGAAGGGGACTTCGACACTACTCCCCCGGCGGCCTCGCCTCCATCACCGCCTCCACAAACCCCTCATAATCCTCAAAACTCGTAAACACATGCCCCACGCCCTCCCGCCGCAATAACTCCACATCGCCCTTTACCCGGATGCCGACGAAGTCGAGCCGCATGCGCGCCGTGGTGCGCACATCCCATAGCGCGTCGCCGATGTAGACGACGCGCAGGGGGGCCTCGTGCCGCGACTGTATCTCGCCGATGGCCTCCTGCAAGATGTCCTCCCGCGTGCGCTTGTGATCGGCGCCGATGAGGGGCACCGTGACGATGGGAAAGCCCAGGTAGTCGAGCTTGTAGGTGGCCGGACGCTTCCAGCCGCCCGTGGCGATGCCCAGCACAAAACGCTCGTCGCCGAGCAGGCGGCCCAGGGCCTGCCGCGCAAAGGGCACCTCGCGGTAGGGACTGTCGTCTACCCTCCGCTTGGCCTCCATCCGGGCGATGTAGCGGTCCTGAAACAACTCGATCTCCTCCCAGGCGCAGGCGCGCCCGAAATGCTCCATCAGCACCGACTCCAGAATGGTGGTGTCGGTCACATGCGGATACGTATGCCAGTCGATGGTTGGAAACGGCCGCTGGTACAGCTCCTCGTAGGTCTCTGCAAAACTCAGGCTGTCATTCCGCGAAGAATGAACCAGGGTGCCGTCGACGTCGAAAAGTAGCAATATTTTGTTCATGAAAAGTTTAGAAGTATATGAGGGTATAAGTTTAGAGGGGCTAAACTTCTAACCCCATAAACTTATAAACTATCATTGTATCGAAAGCCCCTCCACATCCACCTGCATATCGCCTTTCATGCCGATCCAGACGCGCATGGCGTCGGGGGTGAGGAATATCTGGTCGACGCTGAGGCGGGAGAGCTGGCCCTGGAGGAAGATGCCGGGGGCCACTTCCACGTGTTTCATCTCTTCCTGAAGGGTCTTTTTGGCGTTGTCGAGGTAGTAGTTGAGGTAGTAGTCGAGGCTCTTGCGGATCTCGTTCTTGAAAACGCCCTTGAATAGCCAGCCCAGGGTCTTGTGCAACAGGTTCTTGGTCTTGAGCTCGATGTCGAGGTCTTCCAGCTCGATCTTCTTTCTTTCTTCCGAATACCGGGGCGTGCCCAACAGGTTGATGGCGCCGTTATAGCTGCCCGCCAGCATGGTCTGCACGGCCAGCTGGTCGCCCTGGCGGAAGAGCTTCAGGTCCTTTACCTCCACGTAGCGGCGCTTGCCTTGCTCGAAGCGCTGCCCCACCAGACTCTCCTTGGCCATGCGCTCGGCCTCGGCGAGGGGCACATCGGCCTGCAGCATCAGCGACAAGCCTTTGGCCTCCTCCTTGCGCCATTGCAGCTTCGGCAAAGCCGAGGGGGGAATGGAGTCGGGCTCCTGGCCCATCACCACCGCCAGTTCTGTCTCCAGGCCAATGGTGGCCTTGACGGTGTCGAGGTTAGTCTGGAAAGGCGTCATGTAGATCGAGCGCGGACGCATGATCATCCAGGCGCCGTATTCTTCGGAAAGCAGGAATGGGTCGTGCAGCATGCTCCAGGCCGACTCCACCTCCTTGCGCAGGTCGAGGTTGGCCTTGACCTGGTCGTCGATCGCGCTGGTCAGCTTCTTGCGGCTGTTCTTGATCACCAGGTCGGCCACGAATTGCAGGGGGATATCCACCAGGGCCGTTTTCAGCACCGGCTTTTTGAGCCACTGGTAGTCGACCAGCTCGGTGTGCGTGGTCAGCTTCCAGTCGTCGCCGATCTGGTAGCGGGTCTTGAAATTGAGGTTGAGGGCGCCCGTGCCTTCCAGATTGGCCAGCCGCATTTTTTTCCGCACCCACAAATCGACGGGTACCTTGTAGAAGATCTCCTGCCCGGTGATCTGTATTTGTATATCTGAGGCCTTCATGGCCCGTATTTCCAGGTTTTCTCCGTCGGCTTTCTTATCATTGTACAGCGTATCGCCCAGCTGCCGGTTGATATCGTACTGCAAATGCAGCCGGTGCAGGCGCACAGGGATCTCTATGACCGAAACCGGCAGCGGCGGTATGGTAATGGAATCAGCGGCCCCCAGGGCTCCCATGGTTTGAATAGCCAGGAAAAACATACCTAATGTGAACGTGTGGTGGAGGGAAGGAGTTCTCATTCAAGTGAAAAAGTGAAAGGGTGAAAAAGTGAAAGGCAACCTATTTTAGGGACATTTGTCATTGAACGTGGACGAAAATAAAACACAGAGATGAAACGACTTATTTTATTGCAAATTTTTAGTGCGGCAGTTGCCGTTGCGGCAACTGCGCAGCCAAATAGCGTTCCTGCCCCGGCGCCGCAGGCGGATGTCTGGGTGGAACAGCAACAGGAAAAGGGCTTCATGGGCATCTACGCCGAGATCATTTCTCCGGAAAAGGCCTCGAAAATGGGGCTGGAACACAACTACGGAACCCTGGTGGTGGGCGTCATCCCCAACACCGGCGCCGACAAGGCGGGCTTGCAACTCTTCGACTACCTCTACGGCATTGACGCCTACCGGGCGGGCAAGGAACAGAACTTCGGCGTCATTCTGGCGAAATACAAACCCGGCGACAAAGCCAAGATCTACCTGATCCGCAAGGGCGAAACCAGGACGGTGGACCTCACCTTCGGCAAGCGCCCCGAGATGATAGAGAAGAAGGAAATGAACAAGTGCGAAGATACTTTCCTTGGCGTCACCCCCGACGAATCGGTCGATCCCAATTCCGTTGACGGCGTCAAGATCGCTCCCATAAAAAACTCCACCGCCCTCGATCTTGGCCTGGCCGCCGGCGACGTGATCAAGACCATCAACGGCTACAAAATGTACGACTGGGACGACATCAGCTACGTGCTCGACAATATGAAGGTCGGCGAAACCATCTCCGTCACTTATGAGCGCAACGGCAAGGCGCAAAAAGGCTCGGCCAGGCTCAGGTCTTTCGCCGAAACCAAGAAGTGCAAGGACTGCGACTGCTCCGATCTGGAGGAAATGGAATTCGATATCAGGGTTGACATCCCCGAAATCCGGATCGAAGTTCCCTCCCCGCCCAGGCCACCCGCTCCGCCTGCGCCTCCCGCCGTCACCGACGTGGCTTCCCTGAAAGTGGACATCCAGGACCTGAGCGGCGATGAAGTCCGGCAACTCAACGAAAAGTTCAACGCCCGGCTGTCGTCCGACAACACCCTCAACGTGCAGAACCTCAGGCTGAGCGCCAACCCCTCGGAGGGCAATTTCAACCTGTCGTTCAACCTGCCGCAGGAAGGCAACACGCAGGTCCGTGCCCTCAACTCCAAAGGCCGCGTCATCTACGAATACGACCTCGGCTCCTTCTCCGGCGCTTTCAACGACGCCGTCGATATTTCGCAGAATGGCCCCGGTATTTATTTCCTGGAAATCAAACAGGGCAGCAAGGCCCGGGTGAAGAAGATTTTGCTGAGTATGTGACCAATGGGGGCGCCAAATTTATTTGGCGCTGGGTTCCGGCAATTTATTGGCGGCGCATGGTAATACCGAATAAATTCGGTGTACCATGCGCCAAATAAATTTGGCGCCCCACTGGAGCGGAAACAAAAAAAGCTCCTGCCGGCAAACATGCCAGCAGGAGCAAAAAATCCACTCCAAATTATTTCTTTACCCTTGCGGGCTTTAATTGTCAGACATAACCTCCCCTACCGCGACGCGATACGCAGCTGCGGGAAGTGTTCGTTCCACTGTTTCTTGTTCCGCCGGATTGGCGTTTTTGCGGCCGGGTATGCCGAAACTCAGCAGGTAAAAGGCCAATAAGAGGAGGAAACCCAGCCAGGCGTGCAACATGGCCCGCTTCCAACCTGATTCAGTTGTAGTCGTTCTCATAGGGAGACGGATTTAGTAGTTTTCTCTTCCCATCCAATACCGATTACCGGGATGGGGTTACACCATAGCGTGGGGGGAAGAGAAGTTCCGCTCCCTTTTGGATGCTGGCTGCTCCCGTCATGTTTTCCCTTCCATGGAAGGGAGCAGCCAACGCCCGGGGAATGACCTCTCATAGTACGTTGTCTTATCTATACCAAATAGCGTGCCAACTTTTTGAGGAAGCGGCAGGAGATAGAAAAAAGGGGATTTATTCCTATCTTCCCCTCCCTTTAAAATGCTTTGCTCACATGAGAAACTTCCTGCTTGTACTGCTGGCTTGCCTGTTGTCTGTTGCCGTTTTCGCGCAGCGGCAAAAAAAGGCCGCCCCCGCTCCTGTTCCTTCCCCCACTGACACGGCCTACCTCCATTCGCTCGAATGGCGCGAACTAGGTCCCTTCCGCGGCGGACGCTCCTGCGCAGTGACGGGCGTGCCGGGCTCGCCCAACCTCTTTTATTTCGGCTCCACCGGGGGCGGCGTGTGGCGGACCACCAATGGCGGACGCCATTGGGAAAATATCTCCGACGGCTTTTTCGGCGGCTCCATCGGCGCCATTGCCGTCAGCGAATCCGACCCCAACGTGATCTACGCCGGCGGCGGCGAAAAGACCGTCCGCGGCAATGTATCCTTCGGATACGGGGTCTGGAAATCGGAAGACGCCGGCAAGACCTGGAAACAGGCGGGCCTGACGCGGTCGCGGCAGATCGGACGCATCCGCATCCACCCCGATAACCCCGATATCGTGTTCGTAGCAGCCATGGGCAACCTCTTCGCTCCCGACGCCGAACGCGGGGTCTTCCGCAGCCGCGACGGCGGGCAGACCTGGGAAAAAGTGCTCTTCGCCAACGACCTGGCCGGCGCGGTAGACATCACCTTCGATCCCAACAACCCCCGCATCCTCTACGCCACCACCTGGCGGGTGCAACGCAGCCCCTACAGCCTCGAATCGGGCGGCGAAGGCTCAGGCATCTGGAAAAGCGCCGACGGCGGTACCACCTGGACCTCCCTGAGCAAGGCCCCCGGTATGCCCGAAGGGCCCCTGGGCATCATCGGCGTGACCGTCTCGCCCGCCAACTCCGACAGGGTTTGGGCCATCGTCGAGGCCAAAGAAGGCGGCGTGTTCCGCTCCGACGACGCGGGCAAGACCTGGAAACGGATCAACGAAGACCGCAGCCTCCGGCAGCGCGCCTGGTACTATACCCGCATCTACGCCCACCCCAACGACGAAGATATCGTGTTCGTGATGAATGTAGCCTACCACAAATCCAAAGACGGAGGCAAGACCTTCTCCTCCTACTACGCGCCTCACGGCGACCACCACGACCTCTGGATCGCCCCCGAAGACCCCGACCGCATGATCATCGGCGACGACGGCGGCGCGCAGATCACCTACGACGGCGGAGAAACCTGGTCGACCTACCACAACCAGCCCACCGCACAGTTCTACCGCCTGACTACCGACAATCATTTCCCCTACCGCATCTACGCCGCCCAGCAAGACAACAGCACCGTGCGCCTCTTCCATCGCACCTCCGGCGGAACCATCGGCGACCGCGACTGGGAGGAAACCGCAGGCTGCGAATGCGGCTGGCTGGCCGTCGACCCCACCGACAACGACATCGTCTACGGCGGCTGCTACGGGGGCCTTATCGAGAGAAAAGACCACCGGAAAGACCTTTCCAGAAATATCAACGTATGGCCCGACAACCCCATGGGCCACGGCGCCGAATCGATGAAATACCGCTTCCAGTGGAATTTCCCCATTCTTTTCTCCCCCCACAACCCCTCCAAGCTCTACGCGGCGTCCAACCACCTGCACGTCACCTACAACGGCGGCCAGAGCTGGGAGACCATCAGCCCCGACCTCACCCGCAACGACAGCGCCAAACTGGGCGCCTCCGGCGGACCTATCACCAAAGACAACACTTCAGTCGAATATTACTGCACCATCTTCACCGTAGCCGAATCGCCGCTGAAAGAAGGCGTCATCTGGACCGGCTCCGACGATGGGCTGATCCACCTGAGCCGCGACGGGGGCGGGAGTTGGGAGGACGTCACGCCGCCTGCCCTGCCCGAATGGGCGCAGATCAACAGCATCGAGGCCGATCCCTTTCAGGAAGGCGGGCTCTACGTGGCCGCCACCCGCTACAAGCTGGGCGATTTCAAGCCCTACCTGTTCCGCACCAGCGACTACGGCAAGACCTGGACCCGCATCGACGCGGGCATCGGCGCGGAGCAGTTCACCCGCGTGGTGCGCGCCGACCCCAAACGCCGCGGCCTGCTCTACGCCGGCACGGAGAGCGGCATCTTCGTCTCTTTCGACGACGGCGCCAACTGGCAATCCTTCCAGCTCAACCTGCCCATCGTGCCCATCACCGACCTGGCGGTGAAAAACGACAACCTCATCGCCGCCACCCAGGGCCGCTCGCTCTGGATGATCGACGACCTGAGCCTGCTGCACCAGCTGTCGGACGAGCACCGCCAGAAAAAAACGGAGCTTTTCCAGCCCCTCGACGCCTGGCGCATGGGCGGCTATCAGCAGGGTCGCTCGAAGCTGGAAGGCAGGAATCACCCCGGCGGCGTCATGGTGCATTTTTACCTGGCGGAATGGACGGAGAAAGACACCCTTACCCTGACCTTCCGCGAAGAAGACGGCGACCTGATCAGGAGCTACAGCACGCATGCCAAAGAGAAAAAAGACAAGATTACCGTACATAAGGGCGCCAACCGCTTCGTCTGGGATATGCGCTACCCGGGCGGCAAGGACTTTGAAGGCATGATCATGTGGTGGGCTTCGCTCAACGGTCCCAAGGCCGTGCCCGGCAATTATACTGTAGAAATGGCAACGGGCGCTTTCCGGCAAAGCGCCGGCTTCCGTATCCTCGCCGATCCGCGCTCGCCCTCCGGCCCCGCCGAGTTCCAGGCCCAGTTCGACTTCATCCAGCAAGTGCTGGGCAAGGTGTCGGAAGCCCATGAAGCCATCGGGGAGATCCGCGACATCCGCACACAGCTGAAGCACTACACCGGGCGGCTCAAAGACAGGGAAAACGCGAAGGACATCATCGATCAGGCCACCGCCATCGACTCTGTGCTCACCGAGGTGGAAGAGGCGCTGTATCAGACGAAGAACCGCAGCGGCCAGGACCCGCTCAACTTCCCCATCCGCCTGACCAACAAGCTGGCCCACCTCAACGCGCTGACCCAGGGCGACTTCCCGCCCACCGAACAAGCCATCGAGGTAAGACAGGAACTCAGCCGCGCCATCGACGAGCAGCTGGCCCGCCTGCGCGACGTCAAGGATACCCAAATCGCCGCGTTTAACCGCATGATGCGGGAGCGGGCGATTGAGGCAATCATCATGGAGTGAAGAGCATCTCGCTCCGCTCGATGGTGAAGAACCGCCGCTTCGCGGCGGGTGAAGGGCCTCGACTCCGTCGAGGGTGATGCGAAAACATCACCCCTCCGCAAAGCGGAGGGTTCCTCACCCCCAACGAAGTTGGGGTTCCTCACCATCGAGCGGAGCGAGATGCTCTTCACTAAATGTAAAACAGCTTAGCAATGGAAATATCCCCACTACACCCCCACCTGCCCTGGCATTTCTGGGCAGCATTGGCTGCGGCGCTGGGCTGCGGCATTTTTACGGCGTATTTATTAATGGGAAAAGGCCCATGGAAAGGAAAGATCGGGCGGCAGGTGGCGCCGCTGTGGTTTTTCATCGCCGCGATCATCGCGGCGGGCACGGCCTTTTTTACCTTCTGGGATCACCTGAAGACGGGCCCGGTGCGGTTTGAGGCCGGGCAGCTGGAGACGCCTTACGGGAAGGTGCCATACGAAGACATCCGCCGGGTGTATGTACACCGGCAGGCAGAACCGTCTTTGATCAATCCGGACATGGAGAGAAAGGCCGTCAACTGGCTGATCATCGAAGAAAGGAGCGGGAAGAAACACGCCCTATCCGAAGAACAGTACGATCTTACGGCAATAGAGAAGGCCCTTCAGGGCTATTTGAGTGAGGAAAACCGGTAACGGGAAATAATAATCAGGGAGGGGTTAAGCCCAAAGTCTGGTCTTTAGCGGACCTGAATGTCCTTGCTCAGGACGCCGATGAAAGTATGCAACTCAATGCGGTAGTTGCCGGTACCGAAGCGGTTCATGTCAAGCTCATACATGGCATTGACGGGAAGGCCGCTGACGTTTTCCCGGTGTAACACCGCGCCGCTCGCATTTTTCAACACAATTTCGTTGATGTTGACCTGGATGGGCTCAAAATCGACGTAGTAAATCTTCGACTCTTCGTCGACGAGGAGAGCGATCTCATCGCCGCCGCCGAGCGTTTTGGAAGACGCCGATCCTGAGCCGGGAGCCATGCTGGACTGACCGAACAGCTGATTCACGGCTCCAGCCAACAAAAAGAAGACTAAAATTCCCGCGATACGATTCATGGTTTTAAAAGTGGTTGTGTTGACAATGAATAGTTTTCAAAAGTACTACTTAATCAGAACATTCTAAACAGGCCACAGTTTCAACCGCCAGCCTCATTTGGACAAATACCTGTTTTTTAAAATTTAAGCCAATTATAACACGGATTAATGCCAAATTGTTTTGGCATTTGGCCGTTTTTTTAAATTAAGATTCTTTGTTAAATTTTCGATGCCCGCGAAATTTCAGCCCCTCATCCAGGTCCGGACCACTTCCAGTATGCTCGGATAAATTTCCGGGAGCCGCAAAAAAGTTTCATTGATTTCGACCCAATCGGCCTTTTCAATATCTTCTTCGGCCTGGGGAACGAGCCTGGTATCGGTGGTTTCCATAGCGTACCAGTAGGTGCGTTTGAGGATGCGCCTGCCCTTTTCGCGATAGGTGTGGAGGGTATCGGCGATATGATTTTTCAATTCAAGCTGCTCGACGCCGGTTTCTTCCCTGACTTCCCTGAGGGCTGTTTCGGGCGGGGTTTCGCCGGGATCGGCTTTGCCCTTGGGCAAGTCCCAGCGCCCGCGGCGAAAGATGAACAGGGCTTTGCCTTCGGGGTTGAAGACCAGTCCGCCGGCCGCCTCCAGGTAGTGGAACTGGCTGAAGAAGTCGCGCACCAGCCCCTCGGGGTCGGCGGAGTGGAGGACCACGGTGCGGGGTAGCCGCGATTTTTCCAGGAGATCGACGTAGTGGAGGATGGTTTTCAGCTGACCGGTGTAGCGCCCTGTGAGGCAGCCGGGGTGTTGCGACCGGAGGGAGGCGAGCTCGCCGTTGGCGATCAAAAATAAGGGGTTGTCATTTATGTAGATTTTGTACATTTGCTGCCATACTTTTAAACACCCCCGGGCGCTGTCCGGGGAAGAGAAATGAATGGAAGGCGATGAACATTGCTGCCGAAGTCGCAAAAAGCTTACTACAAATAAAGGCAATAAAACTCAGTCCGCAAAGTCCTTTCACCTGGGCTTCGGGCATGCTGTCGCCCATTTATTGCGACAACCGTATTGTCCTTTCCCACCCTTCCGTCAGAGACTTTATCAAATCCTGTCTGGTAGAAAAATCGCGTGAATTCGGCGCTTTCGACGCCGTCGCGGGCGTGGCCACGGCCGGTATCGCCCACGGCGCACTGCTGGCCGACGCCCTGGAGCTTCCCTTCGCCTATGTGCGCAGCGAAGCCAAGTCGCACGGCCGCAAAAACCTCATCGAAGGCGAATTGAAAGAAGGCCAAAGCGTGCTGGTCGTCGAAGACCTGATCTCGACCGGCGGCAGCAGCCTGCGGGTGGTGGAATCCCTCCGCTCCCTGGGCATCGAAGTGGCCGGGGTCATAGCCATTTTCACCTACGGATTTGAATCGGCGACAAAGGCTTTCCGCGACGCACAGTGCCCCCTGCACACGCTCTCCAACTACGATGCCCTGATCGAAGAAGCGCTGAAAAGTCATTACATCTCGGATGAGGATCTCCGGCATCTCCTTTCGTGGAGAAAGGAAGCGGGAGTAGCCTGAATCCCCAGAAACTCTCCTTACAGCAGCAATATGTCCATTATCAACTCCAAATCGGAAGACTTTCTCCGCAATTACCTCAACAACGCCTCTCCTACCGGTTTCGAATCGGCAGGGCAAAAGCTCTGGCTCGAATACCTGAAGCCGTATATCGACGAATGGCAGATCGACAACTACGGCACGGCCTACGGCATCATCAACCCCGGCAAGGACTACCGCGTGGTGATCGAAGGCCATGCCGACGAGATTTCCTGGTTCGTCAACTACATCTCCGACGACGGCTTCATCAGCGTCATCCGCAACGGGGGCTCCGACCACATGATCGCCCCCTCCAAAAGGGTCAATATCCACACCAAAAAAGGCATCGTCAAAGGGGTATTCGGATGGCCCGCCATCCATATCCGGCGCGGAGAAGACAGCAAGTTCAGTCCCAAACTCGAAAACATCTTCATCGACGTCGGCGCCAAAGACAAGGACGAAGTGCTTGGCATGGGCATCCACGTAGGCTGCGTCATCACCTATGAAGACGAAATGACCGTTCTGAACAACCGCTTCTACGTTGGCCGCGCCCTCGATAACCGCATGGGCGGCTTCTGCGTGGCGGAAGTGGCGCGGCTCATCCGCGAAAACAAGGCCGAGCTGCCCTATACCCTCTACATCGTCAACTCCGTGCAGGAAGAAATCGGCCTCCGGGGCGCAGAAATGATCGCCAACACGATCAAACCCAACGTGGCCATCGTCACCGACGTGACCCACGACACCAATACGCCCCTCATCAGCAAAAAGGAGATCGGCGATATCAAAGCGGGCAGCGGCCCCTCCCTCAACTACGCGCCGGCCGTGCACAACAAGCTGCTCGACCTGGTCATCCAGACCGCCGAAGAACAAAAGATTCCCTTTCAGCGGGAGGCCTCTTCGCGCTCCACCGGCACCGACACCGACGCCTTCGCCTATTCCAACGGCGGCGTGCCCTCCGTGCTGATCTCCCTGCCCCTGCGCTACATGCACACCACCGTGGAAATGGCGCACAAGGACGACGTGGAAAACCTCATCCGCCTCATCTACGAATCGTTGCTAAAGATCGAAAACGGACATAACTTCAAATACTTCTGACCAAAGACAGGAAAACGGTGTTCAAAGCAATCGACTGGCTGCTGTACAGCAACCTCTGGATCGCTTTGAACGCCGCGGCCCAGGTGGCCCAGACCCAGCTCCTGCTCGGCGGCCGCATCGCCCTCACTCCTTCCCTGGGCTTCGTCTTCTCCGGTACCCTCTTCCTCTACGCCCTGCACCGCATCAACGGGCTGGAGCAGGTGGCGCCGTTTACAGGCTTCGGCCGCTACAAGGTCATCTCCTCCCACAAAAGCCACATCCTGGTATACGCTCTGCTGGGACTTGCAGGCGCCGGCGTTTGTTTCCTGCTGCTGCCCTGGGCCCTGCAATGGAAGCTCCTGCTGCCGGGCCTCATCGCCATGGGCTACGTTATCCCGGCGGGTAAGAGCGGTAAACGCTTGCGCGACCTCCACTTCCTCAAAATTTTCCTCATCGCCACCGTCTGGGCCTGGATCACCGTCTGGCTGCCCGCCGCGGAAGCAGGCCGGGGCTTCGAACGCAACATCCTGCTCATGGCGCTGGAAAGGGCCTCCTTCATCTTCGCCATCACCCTGCCCTTCGACGTGCGCGACCTGAGGATCGACCAGCACACCCGGGTCAGGACCCTGCCCGCCTTCCTCGGCATACCCCTGACGGTGGCCTTGTCCCTTTTCCTCCTTTTCCTCATGATGATCTTCGCCGGTATGAACCACTACCCGCCGGGCGTCATGACAGCCCTGGGCATCTCGGCGGCGCTGTCGGCCGCCCTGTCTGCATTCTCCAACAAAATCGAACACGACTACTACTTCTCCGGCCTGCTCGACGGTATGATGGCGGTGCAGTTTTTGCTGGTTTTAGCGCTTTTTTAAACTTAAATGAGAGGGAAAGTGTAATTGAAAGGGAAGCGTTTATCGTTTATCGTTGAGCGTTTACGTAAACGATAAACGATCGACGATAAACGATTCGATTAGCCCGCTTCTATGAAATTATTGTTCCTGCCTGCGTTATTGACCATCCTCTTTGCAATTGCCGCCCCCAAAGCCATTGCCCAGCACTGCGCTGCCGACCCGCAGCGCTACCCGGAATTTGCGCAGCAAAGGGCGCAGGCCGAAGCGGAAATGGAAGCCTGGCTCCAGAACAACAGCCAGGCCCTGCTAAGCCGCAATCTCATCACCATACCGGTCGTGGTGCACGTGGTGTACCAGACGGCGCCGCAAAATATTTCGCAGGAACAGATCCAATCGCAGATCGAAGTGCTCAACGCCGACTACCGGGCCCAAAACGACAACCTGAGCATCGTACCCCAGATTTTTCAAAACCTGATCGCCGATTTGGAGATCGAGTTTTGCCTGGCCAAATCAGACCCCGAAGGCAACTTCACCACCGGCATTACCCGCACCCTAACGACGAAGGACGACATCGGCCTCTCCAGCGACGTGCACTACGCCTCGGAGGGCGGCGCCGGCGGCTGGGACCCCGGGCGCTACCTCAACATCTGGGTAGCCGACATGGGAGAAAACGTCGTGGGACGCGCTTCTTTCCCCGGGGCGGGTCCCGCGGCGGAAGACGGTGTGGTTATCGATCCGCGGTATTTTGGCACAACGGGCCTGGCAGCTGGCTCTTTCCCCTACAACGAAGGCCGGACGGTAGTACACGAGATCGGCCACTATTTCAACCTCTACCACCCCTGGGGCACCGGCACCCCCACCTGCGACGCCGACGACGAGGTAGCTGACACGCCCCTCACCTCCAACAACTATCTGGGAGAATGCCCGCAAAGCCTGCAGGCCAGCTGCGGCTCGCTCGACATGTACACCAATTTCATGTACTACACCGACGATGCCTGCATGGCCCAATTCACCCCAGGCCAGAAGCTGCGCGTGTTGGCCTGCCTTAACGGGCCCAGGGCCGGCCTGCTGGAAAGCATGGGTTGCCAGCCTTCCGATACAGCGCCCCAGCCTTTACCGTCACTCGTATTCTCCATCCAGCCCAATCCATCTTCCGGGCAAGTCGTAATTGCATGCGAGGGGCCTGAGGGCGCTACCTGCCATATCCAGGTCTTCGACGCCATGGGCCGGCAGCTGTGTGCCCTGGATATCCCCGCCAACCAGCCCTATACCTGGCCTGTACCCCTTTCCTTTGTGGACGGGATGTATTGGGTGAGGGGGGAGATGGGGGGGAAGGTATTTACCATGAGATTGGTAATATCGAGGTGACACCTCGTACTCCTTTGATTTTCAGACATAAACGAGGTGTCACCTCCTATCTCTCTGATTTTCAAACATAAACGAGGTGTCACCTCCTATCTCTCTGATTTTCAGACATAAACGAGGTGTCACCTCCTATCTCTCTGATTTTCAAACACAAACGAGGTGTCACCTCGGTTTAACCTCGGTTTAGAACCCCCCGAACCCACCACTGAATATCGTGTCCTGGCTGCCTTTCTGGTAAGGAATGTTGATGAAATCGAAGATCGAACCCGGGTCGACGCGCAGGAAGAAGGCGTAGGTGCTGCGGGTGGGCTGCCAGCTGAAGCCCATTTCCCAGCAGTGCAGGTCGCGGGAGATGGAAACGGAGGGGTAGGTCAGGGCCTTCCGGGCGAAATCGTAACCCATACTGCCCACCGAAACGTCCCAGTTGGGCGTGATAGGTATCCTGCCGTTGAAGGTCACGGTGTGGGTGGCGATGAAGAAAGTGTCTTTCTCCAACATACCCCGCCCCTGTATCACCATGTTGTAGCGGATGTTAAAGCCGTCGAAGAGATCCCAGAAACTTTCCGTCTGGGTGGGGCTGCTCACGGTCTGGATATCCGGCCGTTCTTGGGCGGCATCTTTGTCGAACCAACTTCGAATGGTCTTTACGGTGAGGGCCGTGGAGATGCTCACCCGGGCATCGACGAAGCGCAGGGGTTTACCCCGGGTATCCCAAACGAATCGGTCGATGCGCTGCCCTCTTTCATTGATCTCGTAAGGGTCCCAACTCGCGGTGAACAGCACGCTGACCACGTCCTTGAACAAGGCGGTGTTGGCGTTGAGCGTCAGGGGACTGAAGTGCAGCGAATCGGCAGCGAAGTTGTAGCTGCCGTTGAGGTCGAGGCGGCGGATCAGGCGCAGGTTTTTCGTCGTGGAGTCGCGGCGGGAGAAAGTCTTGGCTTCGAAGAAATTGCTCAGGCCATAAGTCAGGGCCATCTGCCTGCCTGCCGTAGAGGGCCTGTCGCCTGCATAAAGACCTTCAGTAAAAACGGAGTACTCCAAAAGAGAGTCAGGGAAGCGATTGTCTTGCTGTACGGTTTTGAAATACCCCCAGTTCGGCGCTGTGTAGTCAGGGGTGAAGTTGAACCCGACGGAGGGGGTCATGATGTGGCGGATGCCCCGAAGGGGGCCGCGTTTGAAAAGCAGGGTGCCGAAGAGCTTGGTGTCCATCGACAGGCCTGTGTTGAATTTGCGCAAGGGCTTGAAGCCGAAAACTACCGAGTCGATGACCGTACCGAAGGTCGTATCGATTGGTATGATCTGCGGCTCGCCATCTACGTCGACCGTATCGAAGGTGATGATGGTCGTGGGGTCGAAGAACTTTTCGGCCGTTTCCAGATACCACACCTCGTCGTAGTTGGCATTGGGGTTGATGTTGAAGTATTTGAGAAATTTGATGGAGGTGTTGGCCGTCACCTTGTGCCGCGCGCCGTACTGGATGAGGTCGAGCGTTTCGGGATTAAACAGGGTGGTATCGGTGGTTTGCAGTTCCGCCTTGGCTTCGCCCCGGTACGTCAGGGCGATCTTTTCGTACCAGCGCTGGTCAGAAGGAGCGCCTTTCCTTTTGAAGGGGTAAAGGGTCTGGGTCTGGAAATTGACCGTCGGAAAGTTGATGGTCATGCGGCGCGACTGGGTGTTTTGGGTGTGGACGAAGCCCACGGACAGGTTGTAGGGCTTGCCGGGGAAGCGCTCGGAATAGGTGAAGTTGGAGCGCAGGCTGGTATTGAGCACCGAAGTGGGGTCGTTGTAGTTGATGCGCTGCGCGTTGCCGGTCTGCAGGTTGACCGTACCGCCGATGGTGCGGCTGGGGTGTGCCTTGCTGTCCTGGTTGTGGGTAAACTGCAGGGCGAAGGTCTCGGTGCGGAAAGGCGCGGCTCTGTTGTCTTCGGTGCGCAGGTTGCCGTATTCGAGGCTAAAACCGCCTCTGTATTTGTAGCGTTTGGAGTAATTGCCCAAGGTGCGCAGGCGGTAGGAGCCTTTGAGGTAGATATCGCCGGTTACCTGGAGGTCGAAGTGGTCGCTGATGGGGAAATACCAGCCGATATTGCGGAGACCGAAGCCCCAGGTATCAGAGTCTTCGTAATTTCGGGGAAAGAGCAGGCCGGTCTGTTTGCCGCTTTTCAGCGGGAAAAAACCAAAGGGGAGCCACAGCGGCGTGGGAATGTTCATGACCTCCAGGTTGGAAGGGCCGATGACTGCCAGCTTGTCGGGAACGATCTTCTGCCGCCTGCTCCGCACGCCGAAGTGGGGCTCGGGGTGGTCGCAGGTGGTGAAAATGGCGTTCTTGCTGTAGACGATGTTCGACTTGGTCGTATCGCTGCCCGCTGCGAAGATCTTGGCCTTTTCGCCGATGAGGTAGAGGTTGTTCTGGATGGTGGAGGCCTGCAGGATGGTGCCTTTGTGGGTCTTGTAGTTGTAGCGCATCTCCCGCGACTTGAACTCGTTGGTACCGTCGGTAAACTGCGCTTCTTCGATGTAGCGCCCGTTGGCATCCTGCACGGCCGCTGCCCTTACGAGGTTATTGTTCCAGTCGAACTCCGAGATGCCGGAGGTCAGGGAGACGCCGGTCATCTTGACGGTGGAGTTGCCGTAGAGATAGAGCTTCTTGTCGGCCAGGTTGAGGGTCATGGAGTCGCGGGCGCTGTAGTCGATGGGCTCGTCGGGTGCGTCGGACGAAATGCGCACCGTGTCGATCGCTGGTCTGACGGGTGGTTGGGGTATGGTATCCTGTCCGGATAAATACCAGGTCCAAAAGAATATTAAAAATGTAATTTTCGTTTTTGCTTTCAAGACCTGAAATCCATTATTTTTGCCTTCGTGGCAAAAAATTATTTGGTCTGTTACCAAAAAAACCAATCCACCCGGTGAAGTGCGCTAAATCCCGTTTTCTCCCTTTCGCGATCGCTATTCAAACGCTGCTTGTGGCATTTGCGCCGACAGCGCGCGGAAACTTTAACATTTCGGATACGACAGGTCTTCTTGCCGCCAACATTCCGGTGGGCAAAAATACCAAACCTGAGGAGTATGCCAAGCCCGTTTATTCAGTAAAAAAAGTAGTGATCGATGCGGGGCATGGCGGGCACGACCCCGGCTGCATCGGCTCAGCCGTACACGAGAAGGAGATCGCCCTCGGTATCGCGCAAAAGCTGGCTGCCCAGTTCAAGGCTACTTTCCCCGACGTGCAGGTCATCCTGACCCGCAACACCGACGAGTTCATCCCCCTGCACGAGCGGGCGAAAATCGCCAACCGCAACGGCGCCGATCTGTTTATTTCCCTTCATTGCAACTACGTGTCGAAGGCCTCCAGCGTGCACGGCAGCGAGACCTACGTGCTCGGCCCGCACAAGCTGGAAGAGAACCTGCAGGTGGCGCTGCGGGAAAACTCGGTGGTGCAGCTCGAAAAAAATTACCAGTCGGTGTACGGCTACGACCCCAATTCGCCGGAGGCGACGATCATCATGTCGATGTACCAGAACGCCTATCTGGAGCAGAGTATCCTTTTCGCCGACAAGGTGGAGTACGAGTTTGCGACGGCCAGCCGCCACAGCCGGGGGGTCAAGCAGGCGGGCTTCCTCGTGCTGCGCGAAACGGCCATGCCCAGCGTGCTGATCGAAACCGGCTTCCTCAGCAACCGCGATGAAGAAAACTACCTGCGCTCGGAAGAGGGCCAGCAGCAGATCGCCCTTGCCATTCTGACCGCCTTTGCAGGCTACAAGGCTGAAGTGGAAGGCGCCGATCCGGTGCAGGTGGTCAAAATTTCGGAACCCAAACCCAAACCAGAGCCGGAACCGAAACCTGATGCAAAACCCGCCCCTGCCCCGGTCATGGCAAAGCCCGCCGCCGTTACTCCGGTAAGGGAAAGTTATGCCACCGCGCCCGTGACCATCCAGACGACTCCGCCGCCGCCCCCACCTGCACCGCAACCGGCTGCGGGCAACGGAATGGTGTTCAAAGTACAACTCGCCGCTTCCTCCGGTGTACTCGACACCAGATCGGGCAAATGGACGCGCCTTTCCCACCCCGTCGACATCGTTTCGGAAGGAGGGATGAACAAATACCAGATACCCGCGCCAAACGGCTACTGGCATGCGGAAGAAATTCGCAGCCAGGTCAAAACGGCCGGCTTCGAAGACGCCTTTATCGTCGTTTACCAGAACGGACAAAAAATACCACTCCCGGCTGCCAAGCAACAACTGGGCATTCAATAATCCGGTTTTCGACCAACTTTGCGTCCCATTTGTTGCTGTTTGTTAGAAAAATGCCCGAATTTTGGGCGCTTATTTACACCGCTTAACCACCATATCAACATGCAAATTCGCAGAGAAACCAAAATTGGGATCCTCGCTGCCGTATCCCTGGCCGTCCTCATCTGGGGATACGAATTCCTCAAAGGCCGCAATATTCTCATGACCTCTCAGATATTCATCGCCGAATACTCCAACACCGATGAATTGAAAAAATCCAATCCCATCCTGGTCAGAGGTTTTCAGGTGGGTATCGTCAAAGACGTCTACCTCAACCCAAAAGACCTGACAAAGATCATCGTAGAACTGGATGTGCGGAAGGACGTTAAAGTGCCCGAAGGCACCATCGCCGAGATCCAGACCACCAGCATGATGGGCGGCCGCGCGATCGAACTGATCTTCCCCCCACAGTGCCTCGACGGCTCCTGTCCACCGGCAGGCAAGAATCTCGAAGGCCGTACCCAGGGCTTCCTCAACTCCATGGTCGGCACTGACAACCTCGATATGTACCTCACTATTCTCGAAACAAGGCTGACGCAGCTCGTCGACACCCTGATCGGCAAGTTTTCGGAAGATCCGGCCCTCAGGAAAGGGAGCAGCGACATCAAGAGCATCCTGGCCAACCTGAATTCAGCCACGGCAAAAATCGACAGACTGCTGGCCAATTCCTCCGCCTCCGTGCAGGCCAGCCTCGACAATGCCGCTTCCATCACCGGCAACCTCAAAAATAGCAACGCCCAGATCAAAACCACCCTCGACAACCTCGCGGCCATCAGCTCCCAACTCAAGGAACAAAATGTGGTAGGCAACGTCAACACCACGGTCGACGACCTGAAATCTACCATCCAGCAGATCAACGGCGCGGTGGAAAAACTGGCCGGCGTGCTCGACAAGATCGAGAACAACCAGGGCACCCTCGGCATGCTCGTCAACGACAAAGCCCTCCACGACCAAATCCAGGAAACCCTGCTCAATATCGAACTGCTCACCCAGGATATGCGGCTCAACCCGAAGCGGTATACGACCGTGCTGTCGAAGAAGTCGAAGCCGTATGTGAAGCCGGAGGTGGATCCAGGAACGCAAGAGTGAAGGGTGAAGAGTGAAGTGAAATAGTGAAATAGTGAAAGGGGGGAAGGGTATCAGGGACCTGTATAGTGAGATGGGGGTGGAGGGGTATTACAGCCTTCACGGCTCAGAGTATGCGAATCCGCATGTTGAGCAGGTGAGGGAGTTGCTGCACCGCAATGCCCATCGCATCGATTACAGCCATGTGCTGGATTTTTGCTGCGGGGGCGGAGAGGTGAGCCTGGTGCTGAGAGAGTTGGGGTTTGACACAGCGCAAGGCTGCGATCCGTATACCGCCACCCTTTTTGAGGCCAACCTTGGCAGGACCTGCCTGCCTTATTCCTTTCAGGATGTGATACAGGGAAAGTTGACGGGGGAATATTCAAGCGTCATTTGCAGCTTCGCCATGCACCTCTGCCCGGAGAAACAGCTATACCCGCTGGCGCAAGCCTTGTTCCGCGTCGCCCCGCAAATCGTCATCATCACGCCGCACAAGCGGCCGGAGCTGGAGAAACTGAGCGGCGTTTCCCTCGAATTCGAGGATTTTGCATTGACGGAGAGGGGGAAGAAGGTGAGAATGAAGGCGTTTAAAAAACATTGACCTCCGGCATCAACTCCACACCAAACTTTTCCAAAACGCTTTGCCTGACCCGCTGCGCGTGCTGCCAGATCTCTTCTCCCGTAGCGCCGCCGTAATTGACGAGGACGAGGGCTTGCAGGGCGTGGCAGCCCGTGTTGCCCACCCGTTTGCCTTTCCAGCCGCATTGCTCGATGAGCCAGCCGGCGGGTATCTTGGCGCCGCCGCTGGGAAGGGGGTAATGAACGATGCCGGGGAATTCCATCAGCAGGCGCTCCAGTTCGGCGGCCGGCACTTCCGGGTTTTTGAAAAAGCTGCCCGCATTGCCCAGCACTGCCGGGTCGGGCAGTTTCGACTGCCGGATGGACACCACCGCCCGGCTCACATCCCGGATCGTGGGGTTCTCCACGCCCATCTCTTTCAGCGTGTCGCGGATGGCGCCGTAGCTGGTGTTGACCTGCGGGTTTTTCTTCAGCCGGAGAAAAACTTTTGTGATGGCGTACCTGCCCTTGAGCTCGTTCTTGAACACGCTGTCGCGATAGCCAAACCGGCAGGCTTCGCGGCCGAAAGTGTGCAGATCGCCGGTATGCAGGTCCAAAGCTTCCAGGTGGTCGAATACATCGGTGAGTTCGACGCCGTATGCGCCGATATTCTGGATAGGAGCGGCGCCGGCGGAGCCCGGGATGAGGGAGAGATTCTCCAGTCCGCCGAGGTTTTGATCGAGCGTCCAGAGCACCAGTTGGTGCCAGTTTTCGCCTGCACCTGCTGCCACGACTGCGGTTTGATCATCTTCAAAAACAACCTCCCGTCCCTTCAACAGCATATGCACCACCGTGCCGGGCCAGTCGCGGGTAAACAGCATATTGCTCCCGCCGCCGAGCAGCAGCACGGGGGGCGGACACGATGCCAGGCAGTCCCGGAGCTCCTCCAGGGTTTCAACTTCCGCAAAATAAGCGGCGCGAACCTGGAGGCCGAAGGTGTGGTGCGGGGCGAGGGGGTGATTGGTGAGCAGGCGCATTGGTATTCGTTTATCGTTTATCGTTTATCGTTTACGTAAACGTTCAACGATCAACGATCAACGCTTAATTCCGGTCCAGGGTTGCTTGTCGCTCAGCACCCAGCTGGCGCCCCAGAGCCCTTTCCTGACGGGGATGAGGATGATATCGCCGCGCTCAGGCGCCGGGGACATGGCATGGCGGTTGTCGATACGTTCCAGTTTGCCTTTGCGGAGGATGAACAGGTAATACCCCCGGGGCTTCGCCGGCTCGCCGCCTATTATGCCGAACCGGTCCGAAACATACGCTTTTTCTTCGAAAAAGACGACGTCTTCCCACACCACCGGATGTGGGGAGAGCAGGCGGTTGCTCAGGCTGGCGAGCAGGGGCAGAAAGAGGGCCGACAATACGATGCAGAGCAGGTAGACCTGTATTTGTTCGACCCCGTCTTCGGCGTCGCGGCTCAGCTTCCAGCCCAGGCCGGCGCCGAGCGCCACGCCGAGCGCGGCGGGAATGAGCAAGAGAGGCTTCAGCTCAAAAGTGCGCTGGAAGTAGTAGAACTCGAAGACATACAGCGCAATGCCCCCCACGAGGAGCAGCGCGATGGCGATGTAAATGATTTTTTCTTTCAAGAACGGCATATTCTCACCTTTTCAACTTCTCAACTCCTCACCTCCATTTAAATCGGTTCAAACTGCAGCCTCGCCAAACTGTTGTAGAGCCCGTTTTCGATCCCGGAAAGTTCCTCATGCGTACCTTTCTCCACGATGCGTCCTTCGTCGAGCACGAGGATCTGGTCGACGTCGCGGATGGTGGCCAGGCGGTGTGCGATGATGATGGAGGTGCGGCCTTCGAGCAGTTTGGACAGAGCGTCCTGCACCAGTTTCTCCGACTCGGCGTCGAGGGAGGAGGTGGCCTCGTCGAGCAGCAGGATGCTGGGGTTTTTCAGAATGGCCCTTGCGATGGCGATGCGCTGCCGCTGCCCGCCTGAAAGTTTGACGCCCCGTTCTCCCACCAGGGTATCGAGGCCGTCGGGGAAGGCGCGGATGAAGTCCCAGGCATTGGCCTGCCGGGCCGCGTCGATGATTTCCTCCTCGGTGGCGTCCGGCTTTCCGTAAAGGATGTTCTCCCGGATGGTGCCGCCGAAGAGGATGACCTCCTGGGGTACAATGGCCATGTGGGAGCGGTATTCGGAGATGTCGTATTCGGAGATGGGGCGGCCGTCGACCTGGATATTGCCCTGGCCCAGCTCGTAGTAGCGCAGGAGCAGTTGCACGATGGTCGATTTGCCTGCGCCGGAGGGACCTACCAGGGCCACTTTTTGTCCGGCTTTCACCTCGAAACTCACCCCTTTGAGCACCTCGACGTCTTCACGGGTCGGGTAGCGGAAGTGAACATCCTCGTACCGGATATTTCCCCTGACAGATTGGCGATCAGCGGGTTGTACGGGTTTGATGGTCACCTCTGAGGGCTGGTCGAGGATTTCCCTGACCCGTTCGGTAGCGCCGAGCGCGCCCAATATTTCGGTGTAGAAATTACCCAGGCCCGCGATAGCGCCGCCGATGATGGCGGTATAGGAAACGAAGGCGATCAGGTCGCCCGCGGTGATTTTGCCGGATTGCAGCAGCATGGCTCCTTCCCAGATGATGAAAAACAGGGCTCCGAAGAGCACGACGATCATGAAAACGGAAAAGAGGGCGCGGCCGCGGGCGAATTCGAGCGAGATCTTGACCATATGCCCCACCGATTTCGCGTAGCGAACCGACTCAAACCATTCGTTGGTGAAGGCCTTGACCGTCTGTACCGTACCCATCGTCTCGCTGACGATGGTGTTGGAGTTGGCGAGCTCCTCCTGCCGGGCTTTGGAAAGTTTGCGGATATAGCGGCCGAAAAACATGGCCAGCACCACCACCACCGGGAAGGTAGCCAGCATGATGAGGGCCAGCCGCGGCGTGGTGATAGCCAGAAAGATCACCCCCGAGACCAGGATGATGATCTGCCGGATGAACTCGGCCAGGGTGAAGGAAAAGGCGTTGTAGAGCCGCTCTACGTCGGCCGTAAGGCGGCTGACCAGCTCCCCTACCCTGCTTTTCTCGAAAAAAACGATGGGCAAGGAAACGAGTTTGTCGTACAATGCCCTGCGCAAATCTGCCGTTCCTTTTTCACTGACGAAGGCGAAAAGCATCACCCGGCTGTAGGAAAACACCCCTTGCACCACCAGAATGCCCAGCAGGATGAGGCCGATATCGGGCAGGCTCAGATCCCATTCCGACTTGCCCTGGGCTACGTCGACCATCATACCGGAGAGGTAGGGGAAAACCATGAAGACCAGGCTGGAGAGGAAGAGGATGACCAGGCCCAGGGCCAGCCGCCACCAATAGGGGCGCACGAATTGGAAGATCGCCAGTGCGTGCCGCAGGGATTCGCGGGTGAGTTTGGGTTTGGGCGAACTGTCGTCGGTTGGTTTTCGTCGGGACATGGAGGGAGAGTGAAGAGTGAAGAGTGAAGAGTGAAGAGTGAAGAGTGAAGGGTGAAGGGATTTGAAAAAGTGAAACAGCTAAAGGGGTGGGTTGGTTAAGGGAAAAGGATTATTTTTCGGGATGAAAATGGGGGTATGAAACAAATATCCATTCTGATTGCTTGCCTCATCATGTCCTTGGCCGCTCGCGGGCAGGGGGTGCGGATGAGTTTGCTGACCTGTGCGCCGGGGGATGCGACGTATAGTATGTTCGGGCACAGCGCGGTGCGGGTTCAGGACCCGGTGCGCGGCATGGACATGGTGTACAACTACGGCACCTTTGATTTTGAGACGCCGAATTTCGTTTGGAAGTTCATGCGGGGGAAGTTGTTGTATCAGTTGGACGTGCAGTCCTTCAGGCACTTCATGCGGGAATACACAAGGGAAGACCGGATGGTGTACGAAGAGGAGATCATGCTGAGCGAGGAGGATAAAGCGGCGCTGGAGGCCTTTCTGGCCGACAATTACCGGCCGGAGAAGCGGTATTACCTCTACGATTTTTTCTTTGACAACTGTTCTTCGCGCATACGCGACGCGCTGGAGACGGTGTTGGGGGAGCGGCTGCAATACCGCTTTTCGGGAGGATACGAAACGATGACCTACCGGCAGGCCATCGCCCCCTATACGGCCTCCAGGCCCTGGATGGCTTTCGGCATCGATTTGTTGCTCGGCGCGCCGACCGACCGCCGGGCGGATGAGCGGGGGCAGATGTTTTTGCCGGATTTCCTTTCGGGCCGTCTGGGGCAGGCCTGGGTCGGCGGCGTTCCCTTGCTGGGGCCGCGGATTCCCATTATCGAAGGAAAGGCGAGGATACATCCGGGCAAGCAACCCAAGCCGGGGTGGTTTTTATGGGTGTTGACCGCAGTTTTCTTTCTCGTCTGGCGGTTTTCCCCAAAAAAAAGGCGCTGGATCGAGGCGGGGCTCTGGATGCTCTATGGTCTGGCGGGATGCCTGGTGGCCTTCATGTGGTGGGGTACAGACCACCAGGCCACGCAGGAGAACTGGAATATTTTTTGGCTGAATCCGCTTCAGCTCGCCGCGGGGATTGCCGTTGCCGCAGGCAGCCGGTCAACCTGGCTGAAGGGCTTCGGGTGGTTGCAAACGGGCATGGTACTCATCGCGCTGGCCGCCTGGATGTGGCTACCGCAGGCCCTTCCCTTGCCAGCCCTGCCATTGATGTTATTGCTGGTTTTTCAGAGTTTGAGGTTGGCGGGCATTATTTCAAAAAGAAGATGAAAATACAAGAACCATACATAGACCGCGACATCAGCTGGTTGTCGTTCAACCACCGGGTGTTGCAGGAGGCGCGAGACAGGAGGGTGCCGATTTACGAACGCCTCAAATTCCTGGCCATTTACTCTTCCAACCTCGACGAGTTTTTCCGCGTGCGGGTGGCTTCGCTGCGGAGTTTCAAAAAGCTGCGGCGCAAGACCCGGCAGCAGTTTCACATCCGGCCGCGCAAGACGCTGAAGGAGGTGGAGCGGATCGTCAGGCATCAGCAGGAGCTATTCGGGGAGACTTTCCGGGAGGAGATTCTGCCTGACCTGTCGAGGGCTGGCATCAACCTGGTTGGGGAGACGAAGTTCAATAAAAAACAGAAGGCGTTTGTGGAGAGCTGGTTCGACGAGCACCTGGCGCCGATGCTCCTGCCCATCCCGCTGACGCCCCGGTCGCGTGCGCCTTTTCTCAAAAACAAAAACCTCTACCTGGTCGTGCCCGCGCCGGAGGAAAGCCCCAACATCGGCACGCTGCTGGAGATACCTACCGAGGAGAAAGGTCGTTTTGTAGCCATCCCCAGCAATGGAGGCGGGCACTGTTTCGCCTTTATCGACGACGTGGTACGGCACAACCTGCCGCGTATTTTCCCGGGCGAGTCGGACGGCAGGGCCTGGTCGGTCAAACTGTCGCGCGACGCCGAGTTGTACATCGAAGATGAGCTGAGCGGCAATCTGGTGGAGAAAATCAAGCAGGGGCTGGAAGAACGCGCCACGGGAGCCCCCACGCGCTTCCTCTACGATGCGGAAATGCCGGAGGAGTTGCTGGCCCAGATCATGGGCATTTTCAAACTGAAAAAAGGCGACCTGATACCCGGAGCGCGGTACCATAACTTCAGCGATTTCCTGAAATTCCCGCAACCGCCTGGCATCGAGGGCCTGCGCGACCCCGCCATGCCCCGGCTCCCCCACCCCGTGCTTTCGAAGGCCCCCTCGCTGCTGGACGCCATCCGTTCGGCAGATCAATTGCTGCACTATCCTTACCAGACCTTCGCCCACGTGCCAGCCATGATCCGGGAAGCTGCGGAGCATGCCGAAGTGCACACGATCAAGATCACTTTTTACCGCATCGCGGAGCAGTCGGAGATCGCCTCGGCGCTGATGTATGCCCTGGAAAGGGGCAAGGAAGTGACGGTGTTTGTAGAGGCCAAGGCGCGGTTTGACGAAGCGGCCAACCTTTACTGGGGGCAAAAACTCCAGGATGCCGGCGCGCGGATCATTTACAGCATCCCCAACATCAAGGTGCATGCCAAGGTATTGCTCATCGGCATGAAGCACAAGCGGGGCGAATCGCATGTGGCCTACCTGAGCACCGGCAATTTCAACGAGAAGACCTCCAGCGTGTACACCGACCAGGCGCTCTTCACCGCCGACCCGCGGATTACCGACGAGCTGAACCAGTTGTTCGCTTTTCTGGAAGGCAGCATCCCGAGTCCGGAGTTCCAGCACCTGCTCGTAGCCCCATTCACCCTGCGCGAGCGGATGAGCTCCATGATCGACAGGGAGATTGCCCATGCGCAAATGGGCCGGGAGGCCTATATGTTTCTGAAAATGAACAGCCTGGAAGACCGGGACATGATAGACAAACTCTACGAAGCCAGCCGGGCGGGAGTGCGGATCTACCTGATCGTCAGGGGCATCTGCTGCCTCATACCCGGGGTGAAGGGGCTGAGTGAAAACATCCGTGCCATCAGCATTATCGACCGTTTCCTGGAGCATTCGCGGGTGTTCCTGTTTGGCAACAGCGGGCAGGAGGAGGTCTACCTCTCTTCGGCCGACTGGATGACGCGCAACCTGGACTACCGCATCGAGGTGGCTTTCCCCGTCTACGACCCCGCGCTGGCCGCGCAGATGAGGAAATTGCTGGAGATCCAGCTGGCCGGCAACCTCAAGGCCCGGGTCATCGACGCGGAGCAGAGCAACCCGTATGTGGTGCGCGAGCCGCATCAGCCGTATGTGAGGGCGCAGGAGGCGTTTTATGAGTATTTGAAAGAGTGAAAAAGTGAAAAAGTGAAATGGTGGAAGGGTGAACTCTTCAAATATTTTCTTGTGGAAAAACGCTGGTTCCCGCTCCTATCTGTATCTTAGCGACTTGATAGAAGCCTTCGAGGGCGTATTGTATAAATGTATTATGAGAAAACAAATCACTTCCTGGTTTCCGGGTTCCTGGAAAGCTTTTATGTCATTTGGATATTGCCGTAGCATGCGGGGCGCTCCAGCCTTGCGATGAATTTTTTACCTGCAACGAGGCTTGCTGTGGTGAAAGGGGTTCACCTTGCGGGCCAGCCCGGGCAATTGCCTGAATTCCACGAATTACCCCCCTGCCCCGGCCGGTTTCGGCCGGGGTTTTTTGTATTTTGCGGTTCCAAAAAGAACATACATGGCATCCGGTTCACTTTTTCCCCTGTATTCCACGACCCGGTCGCGCACGCGCGCGCAGGAGTCGAGCGCGGCCATTCAGCGGTTGTACATCGCCATGCGGCATTTGTTCATACGCGGCAACTACAAGCCCCTGGGGGTGTCGGGCGAAGCGATGATCGAAGCGCTGATGGTGTTGCGCCCGGAGATATACGGCAGCATTGCCGACCCCGAAAAGGTTGAGTTGGAGGGTTTGCTGTACGTGCTGCAACGCCTGCCCATCGGCATTGAAGAATGCAGGTACATCAACCTGGTTTCCAGGGAAGGGCTCGGGCACTCGCATTTTCCCGTCATTATTCCCCCCAAACGGCGGCGCAACTGCTACCGCATCGACGAGGAGCAAATGTTTATTGAAATGACCCGGGGACGGAGCGATATTTACGACGTGCTGACCCACCTGACCTTTCTTTTTATCGAATCGGAAAAAATAAGGCGCAACAGCGAGAGCCCCCGGGGCAACACGACGCGGGAATGGAAAATGCTGGAGAAGATCATCCAGTTGGAAGAGAAGGGGGAAGAATTTGAAAGGGAAGTGGCCTATACTTACCTGAGCAGTATCCTGGGCAGGCCTTACGGAGAGATCGCCGAGGCGGCGGAGAAATTTTCCCGCACGCCCAGGATAAACGACCTTTTCCACGTAACTTATTGGCTGGGCCGCCTGTCGCGCGAGGAAAGGCGGGAAAGTCGCGACCGGGTGATCAACTTCTCTTCGGCTTTGCGGGAGAAAGTAGGGCACCACCTCTACGGCGAGCTCTGGGCCAACCACATCAAGGAATTTCTGCTCGAAAACCAGCTCTTTCACCGTCCTCTGCACATCATCAGCTCCAACCTTCACTCGGTGATGAACAGCTTCTACGCGCCTGCCGCCCTGAAGCGCACGCTCAAGACGGAGGACCTGATGACCCTGGCCCTCGAGCTGAGCCGCGAGGAAAACGACGAATTGCGCCACCGCGTGGAGGAGTTCGCCCGCAAGCACGGCATGGAGCAGATCGAAGACGAGAGCGGCACCAACATCACCGTGCAGATCTACGATCTGGCAAAGATCCCCCACGCCCAGCTGCCGCTTGAGTTGACCTGCGACCACGCCTACATTGAAAAAGAGCAGCCCCTGCTACTGGTCATGGACTACGCCTTCGGCGAGCAGGCCTACGAGACGATGGACGAGCTGCTCAAGCCCTTTGATTTTCAGGGACAGAGCTACTGCCTCGACGTGCGATCGGTTTCCATCATGGGCAAGGCGGGCATTCTGGAGGGCGTGAAAGGCGATATCATGATCCCCACCGCCCACGTATTCGAAGGCACCGCCGACAACTACCCTCTGGACAACGACCTGAGCGTGGAGGATTTCAAAGACAGCGGGCTGGATATCTACCAGGGTCCCATGATCACCGTGCTGGGCACCTCGCTGCAGAACAAAGACATCCTGGAGTACTTCCTCCGCTCCTCCTGGAAAGCCGTGGGTTTGGAGATGGAAGGCGCGCATTACCAAAAGGCCATTCAGGCCGCCAGCAAGATCCGCAACAACATCCGCAAGGACATCGTGCTGCGCTACGCCTACTACGCCTCGGATAACCCGCTGCTCACCGGCCACACCCTGGCTTCTGGCAGTCTGGGAGAAGAGGGCGTCAAACCGACGTATTTGATTACCTGGAAGATTTTGAACAAGATTTTGAATCCTTGATTCAATCGAGGTGTCACCTCCTATCCGGCTGATTTTCAGCACAAAACAAGGTGTCACCTCCTATCCGGCTGATTTTCAGCACAAAACAAGGTGTCACCTCCTATCTGGCTGATTTTCAGCACAAAACAAGGTGTCACCTCCTATCCAGCTGATTTTCAACGAAAAACAAGGTGTCACCTCCTATCTGGCTGATTTTCAGCACAAAACAAGGTGTCACCTCGGCGATACCTCGGCGATAGTGCAATTTTACCCTTCAATTTGCCTCAGAATATCCTCCGACCGCTCCCAGAGCTTCCTGCCCGCATCGAGGTTGTAGGCCTTTTGATCCATGGGCTTTTCCGCCATCATGTGGAGGTAGCGGCAGGTGCTGCCCTCCATCTCGGGCGCGGCGCCGAGGAAGACGAAAGGATCTGTGGCTTTCTCGGGCGCCTGGAAAAAGAGGTAGAATATGCCGCCCAAAACGAACTTCAGAAAAGCCGGCGCATCGCGGATAATGTTGGTGCGAACGGCGCCAGGACACATGGGAAATACGCTCACATCGACCCATTTGCCCCGGTTGATGCGGCGCGAAAGCTCAGCCGCAAAAGTGTTGAGCACCAACTTGTAATAACCGTATAACTTGATGGCCTTGCCGGGATTATAGTCTTCGTAAACGCCCAAACGCTCGAACTCAATAGGCGTGGCGTTGCGGTGAGAGTCGGAAGACGTGAAGACAATACGCGGCCTGGGTTCCCCCGAAGGAAGGGCATTTCCTGCGATTGCCTCGTTGGGAATGGTGCCGTCTTCGAGCAGCCGGTTGATGAGAATGAACTTGGACAGGTAATTTACCGCAAACATCTCCTCCAAGCCATGAATGGTCTTGCGCGCGAAGGGCGGCGTAACCCCCGCATTGTCGACGACTACATCCAGCCGGATGCCGCGATTTTTCAACTGATCGGCCAGCTCATGAATGGAATGCAGGCTCGTCATATCCACCCGGATCATCTCCACCTTGTCTGAACCCGATAACTTCTTAACCCGCTCCCCCGCCTCCGGGATCCCTCCCCGGCAGGCCATGATGACGTGGGCGCCGCGGCGGGCGTATTCGACAGCCACCGCAAAGCCAATTCCGGAATTTGCCCCCGTAATGAGACAGGTCTTCCCGTCCAGCCGGTCGGAATCCTTGATGGGACGCAGGTTGTTCTTTCGAAAAAGAAGCTCTTTCACCCCCGTGAGCACCGCCCCGATCGGATTGTCAAACCGGCCCTTTTCCATATTATTTGCAACTATTGTTATGGCTGCAAATTCCGAATTTTTTCGATTTTGTAAAAACCGGTCATCCACCAAAACAGAAAGGTAAACACCAAATTAAGGCGTTTACCTTCCTGTTTTAAGCGTTAAGACCTGAGCATCCTCACCTGAATGTCACCGAAGCAATTCCTCCTGCCTTACCGCCCTGCTCCCACACCAACCAGTAAAGGCCCGCCTCCAGTCCGTTTCTTTCAAGTTGGAATGCGCCGGCCTGCACTTTCATCGCCCTCAACTCCCGGCCCGAGGGGTCGAACAGGCGCAGCAGGCCTTCGCCCGGCAACCCGATCCATACCGATGCGCTTGCGGGGTTGGGATATGCGTTCAGGCGTTGCAGCTTGCCGCCCGCCTCCGAAACGCCATTGACGATTTCCACAAAATCAACCCCGAGGGTATGGAACACCGTGTTGGTGATTACCGGAACGTTGTAGTCGAAGTAAATGCCCGCGCGGTTTTCAATGAGCTCGCCCAGGGGATTGCCCGGCCGCTGATCGATGGAGAACTGCACGAAACCATGAGAGGCCGGCTCGTTGGTCGTGCTGTCGGGCAAGAGGATATCGGGAAAGGTGACAACCAACTGCCCATCGCCCGACACCTGCAACTGGTGTGAGTGACTGGCCGCCTGCAAACGCAGGGTGGCCGGATCCAGCCACTGCGAAAGCGTGTCGCGGATCACCACCGTAAAAGCCGTGTCGGTACCCGTATTCTGAAAACGGATCAGGTACTCCAGACGGGTATCAGGAGCGATGAGGTGGGCCTCGCGGTAGCCTGCGGGAAAAGCCGCCTTGTCGTTGGGGTCCCAGGAGCCGATGTTTTCGATGCAATGGACGGAGAGGTACGGGGCCTCCTCATCTTGCGGGAACATATTGACAAAGCCCAGGCTGAACTGTCCGTCGCCGTCCTCATCGCAGGCCTCCACCGTGGCGCTCGGGGCGCTGGGCGCCGGAAAATCGGACACCTGCGCCACTTCCACGCGCCAGGTAGCGCCGTTGGCCGGAAAATCCAGCTCCACCACCGCACCCGGCTGCAGGGGATCGACCGGCTCCATCATTTTGATCATGTCGTCTTCGATGACGATGTAGCCCGAGGGCGCGTCCATGGGCTCTTCTCCCACGTTTTCGATCTCGAACCTGACTAGGTCGCCATCGCAGGAACCCTTCACCGCGAGTTGAGCCCCACTCCACCCCGGCGCCGGGTCGCAAAAGTCGACCGGATGGATCACGGCCTGGGTACAGTGGGTCTGCCCCAGCTCTGCATCACAGCTCACCAGCACCTGCACGGTAAACGAACCGCACTCACCGGTCTCCAGGTCGCCCAACTGAAACGTGTACACATTCCCCTCCACATTCGACCAGGGGATGGAGCTCCCCGTCACGCTCAGGAAGGGATCGAATTCGATGACGGCTTCGGCGCCTTCGGCCGTCACGGTGCCGGCGTTGCAATAGCTGACATAATATAGGCTCTGAAAACAGCGCCGCAAAAAAGGCGTGGTGATGTCGATCTCCAGCGGGGCGCAGGTCACCAGGGCCACGGCGCCCAGGTCGGCCTGTATATTGGCCTCCGGATCGGTGACCTCCACCGTTTGGGGGGAGTCGCAGCCGGCCCAGTAGCCGTTGGGGGAAAGGACGCTTAATTCCAGCGACTCGTCATCGGGCTTGATTAAATAATAAAAAAAGCCCCCTGAGTTTGCCACCACATAGGAAGTGTCAATACCACTCACTACCTGTACCACGAGTTTTCCCAGGGCAGATTCCCCGGCTGTCAATTCGCAATCACTGTTTTCATCTGCAAAGACCTGTCCGGACAGAATCCCCGTTCCTGAAGTACAGTCTAACAAATAATGAGGAACCGTAAGGGAGTTAACATTCACAAACTCCGGAAATACCGGAGAATTCAGATCGAACTCGAAGGAACAGGAACCTTGAACCAGTGGGGTGAAGCGAATGGTAATAAAAGAAGTTCCATCGGCCAGCGTCTGCCCTACCGACGGATTAGGAGAAATCCAGGATAGAACGATCCTGTTGGGTGGAAGGTAATTCACTGCAGTTATTGACAATCCAGGAAGATTAAAATCAAGGAAGCTGTCAAAGGAAACTGCCTGAGGATCGAATTTCAGCACAAACTGCATGGACACCAGGTCGGTGAAATTGTAGGCCTCGATGTCCAGGTCAACAGCATTGGGGTAGTCTTCCGACACTTGGGTCGAAAGGATCACCGGAGTGAGGATTTGGGCAAAAACCGCGTTATTGATCAGGAAGGCAAAAACCAATAAAAGATACGAGCGGACAAGAGATTTCATGGGCATTTATTTTTTTTTCACAGTACAAAGATGCCGGAAACTATATGGGCAGGCAAATACAAAAATGTTGAATTATAAATTTTAAATTTTAAATTTGATCTATTATTTTTCTGTTAATCAAATATTTATATTTTTATTTGTAAAATGTTTTCTTCAAAACTCCGGGAATTAATTCAAACGATGGACACCCGGGAGCGCAGCCGGCTGGCCAAATTCGTCCGCTCTCCTTACTTCAACCAAAGGGAAGACGTGGTGCATTTGCTGGACCTGCTGGACGAACACCTGCGCAATGCCACGCCGCTCCCGGAAAAACAAACCCTGCACAAACGCCTTTTCCCCGGCGAAGCCTACGAGGACCACCGCCTCCGCCTGGTTTCCAGCCTGCTGCTGAAACTGGCAGAACAATTCCTGCTCTGCGAGCACCGCGAAACCCAGGCTGCCGGCAACGAAGTGCTGCTGGCCTCCCTGTACCGCCGGCGCAACCTGCAGCGCCATTATCAGGCTGCTATCCGGCAGGCGAGGGCCTGGCTGGAGAAGACGCCCTGGCGCAACGCCGAGCACTACGACCAGGCCTACCGCCTCGAATGGGAGGAATACAACCACGCCGCCGCCGCCTGGCGCACGGGCGCCATCAACCTGCAAAGCGTTTCAGACCAGTCAGACCTGGCCTACATCACCCAAAAACTGCGCCAGTCTTGCATCATCCTCTCCCACCAGGCCGTCTACAACACCGAGTACCAGCCGGGCCTGCTCCAGGAAGTGCTCGCCTATGTGGACCGCACCGGCATGGACCGCATCCCGGCCGTCGGCATCTATTACCATTGCTACCTGGCCCTGGCCCATCCGGAAGAAGAAGGGCATTTCCGCACTTTTCGCGAAAAAATCGGGACGTATGACGGCGTCTTTCCCCAGGAAGAAATGCGCAACCTCTACCTGCTGGCCATCAATTACTGTATCAAAAAATACAACGAGGGCAACTCCCGTTTCCTCGAAGAGGAATACCAGCTCTACCGGCAGGGCCTCGAAAAGGGATACCTGCTGATAGACGGCTACCTCTCCCGCTTCACCTACCGCAACGTGGTGACCATCGGGCTGGTCATGAAAGACTTCGCTTGGGTCGAGCATTTCATCTACCAATACCGCGACATGCTCAAGCCCGACATGCGCGACAGCATCTTCAGCTTCTGCCTGGCCAATCTGGAATACGAGCGCCACAACTACACCCAGGCCATCCACCTGCTCCAAAAATCGGAATACCGCGACCTGCTGCTCAAC
>JBAQQB010000053.1:0-3485 GCA_049306275.1 Saprospiraceae bacterium
GTTGGGGTAAACCGACCAGGCGGCGGTATGGGGGCCCGTAGGCTCCTCCACCTCGTTGACAAGGGTGTCGCAGGGGCTTCCCTCCAGCGCGCCCAGGCGGGTTACCGGATGGTTGGGGAGGGAAAAACGATTAAAAGTGGGCAGCTGGATATGGTGCTGCAACACATTGCATGCCATTCCTTTGACGTCGGGTTGCTCAATCACATGGAGATAGCGGGAGTTGTAATTTGATACGGAGATGTAGATCTTTCCGTCGGGCGCCAGTTTCATATTGAAAAACCGGGTAGGTAGATTAAAGTCACCGAGAAACCCGTCGTATTCTGCCACCAGGGTCTTGCTGGCGGCGATGTCGGGCGCGTGCAAATCCCATTGGTAGATCTTGTCCCAACGGCTGGCGTACATAAACCGGGAGCTGGGAGAAAAGGCCACGCCGCCGGGATAATAGATGGTGTCTTGTAAATGAATATGGTCGCTTAACATCCCGGAGCAGCGGTCGAGGCGGTATAGGTCGATTGCATGGTATCCATAGATGGGGACATAACCCCAGAGGTTATACAGGGCGTACCATTCTCCATTCGGAGATATGGCGGCTTGTCCAAAACCGAGATTGATGGAATCACCTACGGATTGTGCATGATCCCAAAGGATCCCCTCCGGGGTCGCCAGGAATTTATGGAAAACATTGCCGCCTCTGGCGGATGGAGCGAGCACCCACCAATCCCTCCCGTTTCCATGCCTGAGCGCGGTCAGTTGCCCAAAATGTAAGGTGTCATAAGTCAGGGGGATTTTCTTTTCCAACACCTCACCGCTGCCCCCATTGGCGTTCATATCGACAACGGAATAGGTCAGCGGCCTGCATCCTGATGTATATGCATTGTTGATTTGGTAGAAAAACCTGTCACAGAGTAAAAAAAAATATTTTCCCGGATGTTCCGGGAAGGGAAGAAACAAAGCGCCCTGGATTGGGACATATCCGCCCGGGTAAGTAGAAGACGATTGGAATTCTTCTCCATTTTCTAACACTTCGAACGCTGCATTGATGATGTTCACCCCATTGGTGTGGCATTGAAAAAAACCTTCAGGGCTGGAGATACCGGCATTGGTGAAGTCGGTCGGTTCGAAATTATACACAAGGGAAATAGATGGGGGGGATTGATTGAAATTAATAACGGTAGTGGAATAAATGGAATCACCAGGGATAGGCATACTTCCTAAAATCCAAACGTAGTCTTCTTTTTGTGCGGAAATTTGGAGGGCGTAGAAAAAGGATAAAAGGATGATGGTGTTTTTCATAGGATTACTATTGAAAAACGAAACTTACAAAAAAGAAAAATAAAAAGCAAGCAATCGGCACAAGGCTGAATGCAAATTGAACCCTCCACTCCTCACCTCCTCAACTCTTTTGAAGCAGTTTCTCCAGCACCCCTTCCTCCACAAGATTAGGCATCGTAATCACCAACCCCGGCGTCTGCTCCATCGCCCTTTTGGCCGTGAACATGGCCTCGGGGTTGCGGGCCCAGCTGCGGCGGGCGATGCCGTTGTTGACGTCCCAAAACAGCATGGAGCGCAGGCGGCGCTCGCTGTCGGGCGTGCCGTCGAGCACGAGGCCGAAGCCGCCGTTGATCACTTCGCCCCAGCCCACGCCGCCGCCGTTGTGCAGCGATACCCAGGTGGCGCCCCTGAAACTGTCGCCGATGACGTTGTGCACGGCCATGTCGGCAGTGAAACGACTGCCGTCGTAAATGTTGGCGGTCTCGCGGTAGGGGCTGTCGGTGCCGGAGACGTCGTGGTGGTCGCGGCCCAATACAACTGGACCTTTGAGCTCGCCCTTGGCGATGGCATCGTTAAACGCCTTGGCGATGCGGATGCGGCCTTCGGCGTCGGCATACAGGATGCGCGACTTGGAGCCCACCACGGGCAGGTTGGCGTCGGCGGTGGTGATCCACAGCCAGTTGTCGCGCAGCTGGCCCTGGATTTCCTGCGGAGCTTCTTTTCTCATTTCCTCAATGACATGCGCGGCGATGGCGTCCGTCTTGTCGAGGTCTTCCTTCAGCCCGGAGGTGCACACCCAGCGGAAGGGGCCGAAGCCGTAGTCGAAACACATGGGGCCCATGATGTCTTCCACGTAGGAAGCGTATTTATACAATCCTTCGGCCTGGTTTTTCCAGATATTGGCCCCGGCGTCGCCGGCTTCTTTGAGGAAAGCATTGCCGTAGTCCCAGAAGTACATGCCCCGCGTGGCCATGGCGTTGACGGCGGCCACGTGGCGGTGCAGGGATTGGCGGATGGCCTCCCGGAAGGCGGCTTTGTCGCGGGCGAGCAGCTGCTGGGCTTCTTCGAAGGTGTAGCCTGCGGGGCAGTAGCCCATATCGTCGATATTGTGCAGGGAGGTCTGGTCGGAGCCCAGCTCGATGTGCACGTTTTCTTTGACCAGCTTTTCCCAGAGGTCGACGATGTTGCCGTGGTAGACCAGGGCGATGGCGGTTTTTTCTTTCCTGCACTGCCCGATCCGGGCGAGCAGTTGATCGAGGTCGGTAAAGACGTTTTCTTGCTGAACATACCCGTCGGCGATGCGCTGTTTGACGGCGTTGCCGTCTACTTCGGCCACCACGCCAACGGCGCCGGTGATGACGGCGGCGAGGGTCTGTGCGCCCGACATGCCGCCGAGGCCGGAGGTGACGAAGACGTGTCCGCGCAGGTCGTCGGCGCCGAGTTGCATCTTGCGGCCTGCGTTGAGCAGGGTGATAGTGGTGCCGTGCACAATGCCCTGGGGGCCGATGTACATGAAGGAGCCGGCCGTCATCTGGCCGTATTGGGTCACGCCGAGGGCGTTGTATTTATTCCAGTCGTCTTTTTTCGAATAATTGGGGATCATCATCCCGTTGGTGACCACCACGCGCGGGGCGTCGGGGTGGGAGGGGAAGAGCCCGAGAGGATGGCCGGAGTAGAGCACGAGGGTTTGCTCGTCGGTCATTTCGGCCAGGTATTTCATGGTGAGGCGGTACTGGGCCCAGTTCTGGAACACGGCGCCGTTGCCTCCGTAGGTGATGAGTTCGTGGGGGTGTTTGGCCACCTTGGGGTCGAGGTTGTTTTGCACCATGACCATGATGGCGGCCGCCTGTTTGGAGCGGTGCGGGTAGTCGCTGATGGGCCGGGCGAACATAGGGTAGTCGGGCCGCAGGCGGTGCATGTAGATGCGGCCGTAGCGCTCCAGCTCTTCGGCGAATTCAGGCGCCAGCACGGCGTGGTGCCTGGGATCGAAATAGCGCAGGGCGTTGCGGATGGCCAGCTTTTTCTCCTTATCGCTCAGCACCCCCTCGATGATGCGCTTGGGCGCATGGCTGACGCTGGGGTCCAGAGGCTTGGGAGCGGGCAATTCAGCAGGGATGCCTTCCAGGATGGAGGCATGGAAAGAATCGAGGTTTTGCATGGAATAAAATTTAACAGGACATCCCGAATTTTGGCCGCTGTGCACGACCCACCCC
>JBAQQB010000054.1:0-47319 GCA_049306275.1 Saprospiraceae bacterium
GTGTTTTCCTGAGCGCCAACGGCGCTCAGGAAAACACAGATCCAAAATATTTTTTCATTGCGGCGCAGCCGCAATGCCCTTATTGAACAGTTACAAAATGGGATAAGATGCGTTTATCGCATCTTGAGTTAAAAGTAGTAAATTCGTGTAAAACGTCCCGGGATTATGAACATGAGGATAGATCAGCCAGGCGAGCGGGCGCAGCAATATTTTCTGGAAGCAGAGGCTTACGACCGGAAGGGCGACGTATATAATGCCGTGAAGCTGTACAAAAAGGCGATCCGGCTGGCGCCGCAGTGGAGTCCGCCCTTCACCCGGCTGGGTACGATCTACCGCGACAGGGCCGACTGGAAAACAAGTCTGCATTACACACAAAAAAGCCTGCAACTCGACCCGGATGAGCGGCAATCCTGGCTCAACCTGGGTCTGGCCTCTACCGCCCTGAAAAAATGGCGCACCGCCCGGCAGGCCTGGAACCGCCTGGGGTATGAATTTCGCGAAAGCGACCAGTCGACCGACTTCGACCTGGGGGCGGCGGCTATCTATATCAACCCACGTACCCAGCCCGAAGTGGTCTGGGCCAGGCGCATCGACCCTGCGCGTGCGATCTTGCTGAGCATTCCCCAACCTTCTTCAGGCCATCGCTACCAGGACATCGTGCTGTTCGATCCGGCCTCTGAAGGCGCTCAGGTGGTCGGCACTCAAAAATGGCCGGCCTATCGCGAAATCCAACTCTTGAAAAGCTCGCCTTACAAGACCTTCACCGTTGAGTTGCTGGAGGCTACCCCGAACCAGGTGGACCTCCTTGGCCGCCTTTGCGCTCAGGAACGGGTTGGCTTCGACAACTGGTCGGCGGCCACCCATCTGTTCCTGCCGCCGGCATTTCGCGACCAGCCCGAATTTCACCTCCACCCCCTGCCGCCTGAAGTAGGACAGTCGCCCACACTGGTAGCCCTGGCCGCAAAAAGCGAACGCCCGCTGGATAGGGTCCTCCACAATTGGGAAATCATCACCTTATGCGAATACCGGAACCTCCAACTGGTTTTCTGAAAAATATCACGTCATGCGGATTGTAGCTCTATTTTTCTTGATCATGGAAGCATTTCTCCTCTCCGGCCAGAACTGGGACACCACCTTCCTCTCCCGGACGCCCGCCGGCGCCTGGGAGCTCACCGAGCGGGGCGCCTCCCATTTCGCCCAACTGGCCCTGCACTGTATCGACCAGGAATACCCCAACAAACTCAATCAGGTCTTGCCCGATTCAACGCTGTTGCAGCCGCCCAAAGCGCTTCACCCGGCATTTTACGGATGCTTCGATTGGCACTCCTCCGTGCATGGCCACTGGATGCTGGTCCGACTGCTGAAGCAATTCCCCCAAATGCCCGATGCCGCCGCCATCCGCCAAAAGCTCGCCGCCAATCTGACGCCTGAAAACATCCAGGGCGAGATCGCCTATCTGGCTACCGAAGGCGGCTCCTGGGAGCGCATGTACGGCTGGGCCTGGCTGCTGAAATTGACGGAAGAGCTCTCCACCTGGGAAGATCCCCAGGGCAGCGAATGGTACGCCGCACTAGCGCCGTTGGCAGATGCTTTCGTCGAAAAATACAAATCCTTCCTCCCCGTCCAGCAATACCCCGTGCGCACAGGGGTTCACCCCAATACGGCCTTCGGTATGGCCTTCGCGTGGGATTATGCCAACACCCTGGACCTCCAGGATTTCAAGGCGCTTCTCGAAAAACGTGCCAGGGATTATTACCTCTCCGACCAATACTGCCCGGCCTCCTGGGAGCCCAGCGGTGAGGACTTCCTCTCCGCTTGCCTCGAAGAGGCCAACTTGATGCGCAGGTGCCTGCCGAAAGAAGCCTTTCGGGAATGGTGGAACCGCTTCATGCCGCAAGAACAACTAATTGCGCTACTTTCTCCCGTTGGCGTCGCCGACCGCTCCGACCCCAAGATCGTACACCTCGATGGGCTCAACCTCAGCCGCGCCTGGTGTTTTTATGGCCTTGCGGGCGCCCTCGATGACCCGGCGCTGCAAAAACAGCTGTACGATGCGGCCAGCCTGCACCTGCAATTTTCCCTGCCCTATGTAGTGAGCCCCCACTATGAAGGCTCGCACTGGCTGGCTTCTTTCGCTGTGTTTGCGCTACAATCGGGCAACTGATATGGATGATTATACCATCTGGCAGACCCTCGTACAAACAGCCGTCGTAGGCGCAGGACGGACCTCGCTCCCCCCTCCCTTGCTGGAGGAATTGGCAGCGCGCGGCATCGATATCTATGCTCCGGAGGAAGAGGTGCTCCTGGCCGCCGCCGCTCTTATCCGGCAGCGCATCCGGGCAGGGCAGGTACTACCGCAGCGATTGGATATCACTGTCCAGGCTGTTTCCTTGGAGAATGTGGTGGTCAATCCCTCCGCCAGCCGCTTCCTCACTGCCATGCTGGGCGGGAAATACGCCGCGGCGCTGCCCGAATGGCTGGAACTCTTTTCCCGCAGCGGGCTCAGCCTGCCTCCGGAAAGCCTTCCCGGCCTGCTCAACCGCTGCGTCGCCGATCCTTCGCTTCGCGAAATGCTGGAACCGCACCTGGGCGCCCGCGCCCAATGGCTCATCGGCCAAAACCCCGCCTGGGCCACACTGGAATCGCCACTTCCTGCTGAGCAGCAACGCCGCCTTGACCTGTTTATCAAACAGGAAAAGCTGGACGCGAAGAAAATTGCCGGCCTGCCGCAGGGGGAATTGCTGGAAAAATTGCGGGCATTTGCCGACGAATGCGTACCCCAAAGAAAAACCCGCGCGGGCCTCGATATTCCGGTTGAATTCCCCGAATGGGCCTACCAAAGCGGCCTGATCAAAAAGCGAAAAGACCAGGATTTTACCGAGACTTTCACCACTCTGCTCAGCTGGCTCCCGCCCCGGCATTGGGAGGAAAGATGGGAGTCGAATGCCGAGCTTATCTACGAGTATATTATGGAAGAAGCAGCTGCTGATCCCTGGCGCAAAAGCCTGGTCAACGCAGCCAACTTGTACATGTCGCCCGAATGGGCGGAGATCATCCTCGACAGCCACGCCATCCGGCGCCATCCTTTGGAGTTCAAGGCGCAGGAGATAGAACTATTGACCGGCTTGCTCGACGCGGAGTCCTTCCAGCGCCTCATCCGCCGGGCTTTTGAGGAAGGAGGCCCTCATTTGGGTGACCTCGGCAACGCAGCCGAGTTAATGCTCCATAGCCGCCACCCTTGGGATGAACAGGTTTCCCGCGAATGGCTGGCGGAGTTTCAGAAATTGCTCATACTGTCCGGCGATTCCTGGGACCTGCTCGATTACCGGGAGATGCTGCGCCAGGCCGCCTACAAGGCGCCGCCACTGGAAGACGCCCCCTGGATGGGCGGATGGGAGCATATTCCCCAAAAAGGATATTACTTTTGGAAAGACGAAATTGGTTATTTTTTGCGGGTGCTGAAGTTCCGCATCGACATGCACAAAGCATTTCATTAAATACACATGAAACAGAACCCCGAACAGGAAATACTGCGGCCCAGCGCCGAAGCGGCCTACGCCCACGAACTCGAAGCGCTGGCCCGCCACGACGACCGGCAGCGGCCCGCCAACTGGAAACTCTCGCCCTGGGCCGTGCTCACCTACCTGCTGGGCGGCACGCTGCCCGACAAAACGGTCATCCAGCCCAAATACTACGGGCCACGGCGGCTCATGGAGATCGCCGTCGCCACCCTGGCCACCGACCGAGCGCTTCTGCTCATGGGCATCCCCGGCACGGCCAAGACCTGGGTATCCGAGCACCTGACCGCCGCCATTTCGGGCGACTCCAGCCTGCTGGTCCAAGGCACCGCCGGGCTGGCTGAGGAAGCGCTGCGCTACGGCTGGAACTACGCCCGCCTGCTGGCAGAAGGACCCAGCGAAAAAGCCCTCGTGCCCAGCCCCATCATCCGCGCCATGGAAGACGGGAAGATCGCCAGGGTGGAAGAGTTGACGCGCATTCCCTCCGACATCCAGGACTCCCTCATCACCATTCTTTCGGAGAAAGTGATGCCCGTACCCGAACTCAATACCGAAATCCAAGCCAGGAGAGGCTTCAACCTCATCGCCACGGCCAACAGCCGCGACCGGGGCGTCAACGAGCTGTCGAGCGCCTTGAGGCGGCGCTTCAATACCGTGGTCATGCCCCTGCCCGCCACCCTGGAAGAAGAGGTGCGCATCGTGCAGGAAAGGGTTGACCAGATCGGGAAAGTGCTCCAGTTACCGCCCTCAGCAGCCCCGCTGGAGGAGATACGCCGGCTGGTGACCATCTTCCGCGAACTGCGCAGCGGCAAGACGGAAGACGGCAAACAGAAACTCAAATCCCCCACCAGCACGCTCAGCACCGCGGAGGCCATCTCAGTGATCCAGAACGGCCAGAGCCTGGCTACGTATTTCGGCGACGGCGTGCTGCAGGCCAAAGACCTGGCCGCCAGCCTTGCGGGGGCTGTGGTCAAAGACCCCGGCCAGGACCAGCCGGCCTGGCAGGAATACCTGGAAACGGTGGTCAGGGACCGCAAAGACTGGAAAGACCTCTACCAGGCCTGCAAGGAATTGCTGTGATGGACCTGCACCTGCTCGGCATCCGGCACCATGGCCCGGGCTCTGCCAAGAGCGTCCGGGCGGCGCTGAAGACCCTTCAGCCCGACCTGATATGCATCGAGTCGCCCGCCGACGCGCAAGAGCTGCTCGACTATGCGGGCCATCCCGGCCTCAAGCCGCCGGTGGCCATGCTGATGTACGACCCCAAAGACTTCCGGCGGGCCAGCTACTACCCCTTTGCCGAATTTTCTCCCGAATGGCAGGCTATTGTTTTTGGAGTGCGGGAGAAAATTCCGCTGCGCTTCATCGACCTGCCTGCCGCCCAGACCCTGGTCTTCGACCAGAACAAGGCCGGAGAAGTGGGGCCGGGCCTGTTTGAGGCCAGCAAACAGGAAGTGCTGCGGCGCGACCCGCTCGGCGAGATCGCCCGGGTAGCCGGCTATACCGACGGAGAAAAATGGTGGGATGTCACTTTCGAACAGGAAGAGAGCGACCTGGCTATTTTCCACGCAGTCGCCGAGCTGATGGAGGCTCTGCGCAGGGATTTTCCCGATGCCAACCACCTCACGCTCGCCCGCGAGGCATATATGCGCGAGAGCTTGCGGCAGGCCGCGAAAGAAGGCTTTCAGCGCGTGGCGGTAGTCTGCGGCGCCTGGCACGTGCCCGCCCTTGTCGCCTGGGACCAAATAACTTCAGCGAAAGACAAATCCGTTTTGCGGGGCCTGGCGAAAACCAAGGTCCAAAGCACCTGGGCGCCCTGGACCCACGAGCGCCTCGCCGTTCAGTCGGGCTACGGCGCCGGTGTGATTGCTCCGGCCTGGTATGCCCTGCTGTTTCAAAACCGCGAAGACGCCGTGATCCGCTGGATGGCCCGCGCTGCCCGCCTGCTGCGCGGCGAGGACATCGACGCCTCCTCCGCCCTGGTCATCGACGCCGTGACCCTGGCGGAGAGCCTGGCCGCCCTGCGCGGGCGCCGCGCACCCGGGCTCGACGAACTCCGGGAAGCCGCCTGGAGCACCATCTGCGAAGGCGACCCTGAAAAACTCACCCTCATAGAAGAAAAACTGGTGACGGGAGAGGCCTGGGGAAAAGTGCCCGGCGACATACCACAGGTGCCCCTTCAAAAAGACCTGGAAGCCAGCATACAGTCGGCTCGCCTGGCGAAGGAATACCGGATATCGGAGACTGTGAACAAGGACCTCGACCTGAGGAAGGATACCCACCGGCTGGCCAGCCAGTTGCTGCACCGCCTCAATATCCTGGGCATCCCCTGGGGCGCCGCCAGGAAAGGGTCCCAGTTCAAACTCGGCAGCTTCAGCGAGCATTGGAAGCTCAAATGGCTTCCCGACTACACTATTCGCATCATCGAAGCGGGCATGTGGGGAAATACCGTCGCCGAAGCCGCCTCCGCCCTGATGATCCGCCAGGCCGGCGAAACGGACGATTTGGCTCAACTCGCCCAATGGATGGAAGAAACGCTCAAGGCCGGCCTCGAACCGCCCCTGCCCGTGCTCACCACCAGGATGCAGGAACGAGCCGCCCTGGTGCACGACATCCTTCGGCTCATCGACGCCCTCACCCCGCTGGCAGAGATATGGCGGTATGGCGACGCCCGCAAAACGGCTGTGGGGGCGGCGGCCAGCCTGATCGGTGAGATCGTGCCCCGGGTCTGCATCGGCCTGCCGCCGACGGGCATGAACATATCCGACGAGTTGGCGGAGGAGGTATTTCGCCGTCTGCTGGAGATGAACCGCCTGATGGGGCTGTTGAATCAGGAGGCCTTCCAGCCCCTGTGGTTGCGGGCATTGCAGGCGCTGGCGGAAGGAGAACAGGTGCATCCCCTCCTGCAGGGCGCCGCTTCCAGGCTGCTGTTCGACAAGGGAAAAGCAGAAGCGGCCCGGCCGATTTCTTTCCATCTTTCCGACCGGCAGCACCCCGCCAAGGGGGCGAGGTGGCTGGAAGGCTTCCTGCATGGAAGCGGGCTTTTGCTGTTGCACTATCCGCCGCTGTGGCAGTCGCTCGACACCTGGGTAGACGCCCTGCCGATGGAGCAGCTGACCGAATTGCTGCCCATCCTGCGCCGCACATTTTCGCGCTTCCCGGCAGCCGAGCGCAGCCGGATGCTGAGCCTGGCACAGCGCGGATCAATTGGAGGAGAAAACAAAGGTGGGGTCGACGAGGAGCGGGCGCGGAAAATGGAGGTGTTGGTGCTCCAGCTGCTCGGAAAAAATTAACCGGAGATTAATGGTGGCTTAAATCTGGGTTGATACAGGTGGGCGACATTTGTGTTGCCCTTATTAGTTGCTGTAACCCTAAGTTCGACATTCCCGCCTTTCGATGTCGAGATCCACCAGGCTTATTCCGTTCCGGAATAAGCCTGTTTTTTTTAATCATCCGTCCTGGCTTCGCCTTCGCTGACCCAGAAATTATTGGCGCCAAGGCCTTGGGTGATGTTTAGCCGCTGAAGATTGAGCAGTTCCAGCAGGGCCAGGAAGGTGACGATGGCCTGCATGCGGTCCTTGAGGTCTTGGAAAAGGTCTTCAAAGCGGGCTGAGCCGCCTGCCGGGATGCGGGAGAAGATATGATCCTGCTGCTCCTGGATGGTGTAGGGGTAGCGCAGCACGGTGTGGACGTTCTTGGGCGCCTGCTTGTTGTCGTAGCGCTGCATGACGCGTTCGAAGACCTTGAGCAGTTTGAACAGGGTGAGGGCTTCGAGCTCTTCGTCGACCAGGGCTTTGGTGGCGAGTTCATGCAGCTCGCGGGAGGTGTTGCCGCGGTGGTGGCGGAAAAACCGATTTTCCTCCAGCTTGCGCATGTCTTCCAGCACCGATTTGTAGCGCTTGTATTCGATGAGCCGCTGTACGAGTTCTTCCCGGGGGTCGATTTCCTTCCCCTCCTCGTCGACGGGCTTGCGGGGCAGCAGCATCTTTGCCTTGATGCGGCAGAGCGTAGCGGCCACGAGGATAAATTCGCTCGCCAGGTCGATGTTCATCTGCTCCATGTGGCGGATGTATTCCAGGAAATCGTCGGTGATCTTCGCGATGGGAATGTCGTGGATATCGAGCTCGTCGCGCTCGATGAAGAACAGCAGCAGGTCGAAAGGCCCTTCGAACTGCGGAAGATGTATCGTATAGGTCGTTTGGCTCATTTCACCAAAGGTACGTAATTTGTGCTTTTGATTTTTCTTCAATGAAAGCTTCTTGATCAGGATATACAGACACGACCTTTGGCACTTTCTCTCCCGCCTCACTTTCCGCCGCATCTGGAACGCGGCCAAAGTGCTGTCTTCCTTTTACCTGACCAGGCTGCTGCGCCGTCCGGTGCAGTGGGGCTTGCCTGTCACGATCTCCATCGAACCTACCACGGCCTGTAACCTGCGCTGCCCGGAATGCCCCAGCGGCCTGCGGGCTTTTTCGCGGCCGACGGGCAACCTGCAGGCCGATTTTTTCCGGCAGACCATCGACTCTCTCTACCGCGACCTCACCTACCTGATCTTTTATTTCCAGGGCGAGCCTTATATCCATCCCCAATTCCTGGATATGGTGTCGTATGCTGCACGGAAAGGCATCTACACCATCACCTCCACCAACGGACATTTCCTCAACGACGAAAACGCCCGCAAGACCGTCGAGTCGGGCCTGAGCCGCCTGATCATTTCGGTCGACGGTACGACGCAGGAGGTGTATGAGCAATACCGCGTTGGGGGGAATCTGGAACATGTGCTGCAAGGCGCCCGCAACGTGGTCAAATGGAAGAAAGCCCTGGGGGCCTCCACCCCGCATGTCATCTTCCAGTTTCTCGTGGTGCGGCCCAACGAGCACCAGATACCGGAGATCAGAAGGCTGGCGGCGGAGATCGGAGCCGATGAGGTGAAGCTCAAAACCGCTCAGGTCTACGATTACGAAAACGGCAACCCCTTGATCCCTACTATTGGCAAGTTTGCGCGTTACAAACAGGATGCGCAGGGCAAATGGCAGGTGAAAAACCGCCTGCTCAACCACTGCTGGAAGCTCTGGCACGCCTGCGTCATCAGCTGGGATGGCCGCGTGGCGCCCTGCTGTTTCGACAAGGACCTGCAGCATCAGCTCGGCGACCTCAGGCAGCAGCCGCTGCGGGAAATATGGAAGGGGCCTGCCTATGATCACTTCCGCCGGCAATTGCTGAAAGGAAGAGACCAGATCGACATTTGCACCAATTGCACGGAAGGCTGCAAAGTCTGGGCCTGAAAATTTCAGTCTCCCCAACAATGTAGTTTCAGGTTTTTTATTCTGTGTGGAAAACTTTCCACATTATTCTGTTTGATATCCACATCCTCCAAACAGGATGCGCGCCGGGCATTGTGGATAAAAAATGATGTAAAAGGTTGAAAATCATTTGGAATCCTGGAAAATTCGCCGCACCTTTGTAATTCGTGAATGGCTATAAGTCTGTTTTGAAGGGTGGTTTTCCAATTTCGTGAACACGAAGCCCATTTAGCTTGTTGCACTGTCCTGCCTCAATGAACAGTTTCAGGAGTCGGGATTATTGCATGCCATTTACGCAAGCATACCTCAAGGCCAGCAGCAAAGAAACAGCATCAGAAAAATAAACGGACTGGGTGGGTCCATTTAAACAGCAGCGTCATGGGAACATACAAAATCATCTTCTCCGGAAGGCTGGAATTCGGCACGGAGCGCAGTTTCAGCCAGGTACTCAAATTTTACCTGCACCGGTTTGAAAATTATTACCGGAAAGATATCCTGCTCAAAGCGGAAGATATCTTCGACGAACCGACATACAGCCTGAACGTTCCCCGCCACATCACGGAAGGTGTGGAGAAAAGCTGGCGCAACACCGTCAACCTCATCGAATACATGGCCGAATTCGCCATCGCCGGCGATTTCCGCGCCTGGATGACCGAAAACGGCAAGATGATCCAGGAGCGCTTCATCGAACCTGCAGGCGATAAAGCCGCTACCCAGGCTTTTCTCAAAGGACGTGCATTGGTAGAGAAAGGCGAGCAAGACAAAGCCAAAGAGATGATGGACCAGGCCATCGAGAAATTCGAGCGCCACGCCCTGGCCTACGAGCGCCGCGGCAAGATCAACTACAGCCTGAAGAACTTCAAGGACGCACTCTACGACTTCAGCAAGAGCATCGATATCTATCCCGACAACCCCGGCGCCTACGTCGGCCGAGCCGCCGTCAAAATGGTGCTGGGCGATTTCAAGGCTGCAGCTCAGGACCTCGACCTGGGCATTAAATCTTCCATCCCCCACCAGCCCATTTTCTGGCAAGCCCGCCGCATGAAAGGCGAATGCCACCTGCGCCTCAACGAGTTTGCCGAAGCTATCAAAGAGCTGAAGATGGTGACTACTCGTCCCTTTACTTCGAACGACCCTAACTTCGAGTGGCAGAAAGCCGCTTTTGCCAACTACGGCAAAGCGCTGCTGGAAGCGGGCGAATACGCCGAGTCGGTCAAGGCTTTTGACAAAGCCATCTCCATCTTCCACGATCCCCGCTTCGCCGGCCAGGACGCTGAAGCCCTCGTGCTGCGCGGTATAGCCCGCCAAAAAGCAGGCGAGACCGGTTTCGCCAGCGACTGGAAAGAAGCCGCAGGCATGGGCTCCGAACGCGCCGCACACCTGCTGCAGTCCTTGTCTTGATTCATTTTTTTTCGAAATAAATACAAGACCTGCCCCGGCCACGCGGCAGGTCTTTTTATTGACTCATGGCGCTACCCGATTTTCAAATGCTCGCCAACAGGGTCCGGAAAATGGAACGGCATACCGGCAAATGGGCCCGCCGCAACGGCGTTTCCTGCTACCGCATCTACGACGCCGACATCCCCGAGTTCCCCCTCGCCATCGATCGCTACGAGGACTACCTCCACGTGGCCGAATACCAACGCCGCCACTCGCTCAGCGAAGAAGAATACCAAGCCTGGAGAAGCGGCTGCCGGGAGGTGCTCTGCGAGACGCTCGACATGCCAGCTTCTCATGTTTTTTTCAAATTCCGGGCCCCGCAAAAGGGCAGACAGCAGTACGAAAAATTCGGCCAGGAGAAATTTGAAACCGTGGTGCACGAAGGCGGCCTGCAATTCTGGGTCAACCTCAGCGATTACCTCGACACCGGCCTCTTCCTCGACCACCGCCTCACACGCGGATGGGTGCGCGAGCAGGCTGCCGGCAAGCGCGTGCTCAACCTCTTTGCCTACACCGGCTCCTTCACCGTCTACGCCGCCGCCGGTGGCGCTGCCGCTACCACGACCATCGACCTGTCGAACACTTACCTCGACTGGGCCGCGCGCAACCTGCAACTCAACGGCCTGGCAGGCCCGCAGCACCGCTTTCTCCGGGAAGACGTCAAAGCCTGGCTCCGCCAGCCCGTCGCGGAAAAATTCGACCTCGTCGTGCTCGATCCGCCCACCTTCTCCAACAGCAAACGCATGGATGACATCCTCGACGTGCAGCGCGACTATCCCGAACTCATTCAGGGGGCGCTGAAGCGCATGAATCCCGGCGGAATTCTGTACTTTTCGACCAACCTGCGCTCGTTTAAATTCGACGCCGGACTGATACGGGGCGCTTCGGTGCGCGACCTCAGCCGCCAAAGCATACCACAGGATTTCCGGAACGAGCGCATTCATTACTGTTTTGAACTGAAAAAAGACCATGGCTAAGCGCGCATTCATCACCGGGGCTACCGGTTTTATCGGCATCAATATCATCGAACAGCTCACGCGGGAGGGCTGGGAGCTCACGGCTATCCACCGGCCTTCTTCCAACCTGGAGTACATTCGGCGCTTTCCCGTCAACCTGGCCATCGGCGATATCACCGATGCCGGTTCGCTCAGGCGGGCCATGCCGGAACAAGCCGACGCCGTTTTTCACCTCGCAGGCGACACGAATTACTGGTCGAAGAAAAACGAACGCCAGCGCGCCATCCACGTCGGCGGCACGCGCAACGTGGTAGAGGTAGCCGCCGAAAAAGGCGCGCGCTGCCTGATCCACACCTCCAGCGTGGCCGCCTGGGGCGAAGTAAATGGACTGATCAGCGAAGACAGGCCGCTGGAGGGCGGCCGCTCCTGGATCAACTACAACCGCACCAAGTGGGAAGGGGAGCAGGAAGCGCTCAAAGGTATGGAGAAAGGCATGAAAGTGGTGGTGCTGAGCCCGGCGACAGTGGTTGGTCCCTATGATGCGACCTCCTGGGGCAAGGCCTTCATTTCGGTGAAAAACGACGCATTCCCCTTCTCCCTGCCCGGCTGCGCCAGCTTCGCGCATGCCGCCGAGGTGGCCCGCGCGCATATCGCCGCCGTTGAGAAAGGCCAAAACGGCCACCGCTACATCCTGGGCGGCGAGCCGGATACTACCTATGCAGATTTTTTCCGGGAAGTGGCGGCTGTGTTAGGCAAGCCCAAAGCGCCGCCCCCCGCGCCTGCCTGGTTGCTCAAAACCCTGGGCTATGTCATGACCGGGATGGCGGCCATAACGGGGAAAGAGCCCATGCTCACACCCGAATTCGCCACCGTCACCTCGCGGAAAAACCGCAGTTATTCCAGCGAAAAAGCGGTGCGCGAGCTGGGCTACCGCATCGTGCCAATGAAGCAATGCGTGGCCGACTGCCACAGCTGGTTGGTGGAGGAGGGGCTTCTTTGAAAAAAAAATCATAAAGGAAAATGCGTTTATCGTTTATCGTTGAGCGTTTACTTAGTTGAAACATGCGTACATGAGAAAATACCTCTTAGCCCTGCTCGCATTCCTGCCGTTGCTCGCGGCGGCGCAACCCGCCTATACCACCCTGCAAAGCACCAACAAGCGCAGCGCCAAGGACTACGAAAGAGGGCTCACCATGATCGAGCTGGGCTCGCTGGAAGAAGCCTTCAAGCTCATGTCGAGGGCGGCTGAGGCCGACAGCTTCTTCGTCGACGCCTACTTCCAGATGGCCGCCATCCGCCACGACCAGGGGATGCTGGGGGAGTCGGAGCGCTGGTTTGAAAAGGCCCTCACGCTGGCGCCTGCCTACCGCAAAGCCGGTTGGCTGCAGCTCGGCCTCGTCGAGTGGAAGCAGGACAAATTCGACGAAGCGGAAATTTCCTTTCAACAATACCTGGCTCAGGAGCCCACCAACCAGCGCGACATCGAGTTGGCGAAAAACTACCTGGAGCGCTGCGCCTTCTCCGCCAATGCCATGCGCAACCCCGTGCCCTTCGAGCCTCGAAAGCTGGGGCCTGGAGTCAACACCGGCATGGACGAATACCTGCCCTCTTTCACCGCCGACGGCGGCACCCTCATTTTTACCAGGGTTACTGGCTTTCAGGAAGATTTCTACCTCTCCCGCCAGACCCCGGATGGCGGCTGGGAAGAGGCCCGGCCCATCGAGTGGGTCAATACCACCGGCAACGAAGGCGCCCAGACCGTATCCGCCGATGGCCGCCTGTTGATCTTCACCGCCTGCAACCGCCGCGACTCCAAGGGCCGCTGCGACCTGTATTTCACCGAATACAAAAACGGCAAATGGACCGAGGTGCGCAACCTGGGAGAGCCCGTCAACTCGGGCGCCTGGGAGTCGCAGCCCTCGCTTTCGGCCGATGGCCGCGCGCTCTACTTCGCCAGCGACCGCCGCGGCGGCAAGGGAGAGAAAGACCTCTGGGTTAGTTACCGGCAGCCCGGAGGCGGCTGGGGCGAACCGCAAAACCTGGGCGACAGCCTCAACACCGCGGGCGACGAGCAGGGGCCCTTCATTCACCCCGATGGGCAGACGCTCTATTTTATGTCCGACGCCCACCCGGGAATGGGAGGCGCCGATATTTTTTACAGCCGGCTGAATCCTGATGGGCAGTGGTCGGCGCCCGTCAATATGGGTTACCCGATCAACAGCAAGAGCGACGAGGGCTTGCTGGTCGTGAGCATCGACGGCAAAACGGCCTATTTCGCCAGCAACCGCAAAGACCTGAATCCAGGGCTTTCGCCGGAGGGCAAGCCCACTTACGACCTCTACGCTTTCGACCTCTACCCCGAAGCGCGTCCGAAGCCAGTGACCTATGTCAAGGCCGTAGTGCGCGATGCAGGGACGAATATTCCGCTGGAAGCGCATGTCGACTTCATCGATTTGGATTCCGGACAGGCCGCAGTTTCTTCTTCCACAGACAAACAAGGGCAGTTTTTGGTCGTATTGCCGGCGGGGAAGAACTACGCCTTGCACGTGACGAGGCCACAGTATTTTTTCTTCTCCGAGCATTTCGAGCTGAAAGGGGTGAACAGCCTTGAAGAGCCATTTTTGCTGGAAATCGGATTGCAGCCCATTCCGGCGGGTATGGAAAATCTGGAGAAAGAGAAGCCCATCGCGCTGAAAAATATCTTCTTCGAATCGGGTTCGGCCGTCTTGTTACCCGAATCGCTGGCCGAGCTGGAGATCCTGTACAAGTTGGTGGCCGACAACCCGGCCCTGCGCATCCAGATCAACGGACACACCGATGCCGTGGGCACGGATGCCGACAATCTGGTCTTGTCAGGGCAACGGGCCAAGGCGGTCTATACCTACCTGGTGGAAAAGGGGATTGAAGAAAGCCGGTTGCGCTACAAGGGCTTCGGAGAAACCCGTCCTGTCGACACCAATGATACGCCCGAAGGGCGGCAGCGCAACCGGCGCACGGAGTTTGAGTTGTTTTGATTACCTGTTCCGCCTCGGAAGCTGCCTGTCCTGCTGGCGGTTGCGCCATTCTTCCAGGAGGCGCTCCTTGAACTGCCTTTCGATGCGGGAGAGCAGCGCGACCTTTCTGACGGGGAGCACTTTGCGCATTTTCTGGTAGTACTCCTTTTTGAGGCCGAGCAGTTTCTCCTCCATTTCGAAGGTGTTTTCGATGAGCTTTTCGGCTTCGGCGTCCGACATCAGTTCCAGGCTCTTGTCGTCCCGGAAGGTTTTGCGGATGCTTTTCTCCTTGTCCTGGTATTCGTTGTACAGGGGCCAGAAGTTTTGGGATTCTTCGGGTGTGAGTTGCAGTTTTTCGGTGAAGAAGGCGATGCGCAGGGCTTCGACGCGTTCTTCCATCGGCCTGGGCTGGGCCTGGCTGAGCAGGGGGACAAGGCCGAGGAGCAGGCTGAGGCAAAAGGTTGTTTTTCTCATGGCAAAGTTTGTTTTGTCGGGAGGGTATTACAATAATTCTTCGAGGGTTTCGAGGTCTATTTCGTCGAGGAGTTCATCCATGTATTGTTGCATGGCGGGGTCGTCGAAATCGGCGTCTTCCATCCAGCTTCCCTGGCTGGCGGTGGCGTAGGGGAGGAGTAGTTCGAGGTCGAATTCGTCGATATTGTCGGCGATGTATTGGTGCACTTCTTCGGCGGTGAGGGCGACGGCCGGTTCGGGAGCGGGCGGAGTTGGCCGGAAGAGGAAGATCGCGGCGCCGATGAGAACCACGACCGAAGCGGCGATGGCGAGGCGGGGCCACAGGGAGCGGGGCTTTCCGGCGGGGAGCCCTTTTTCGGCTTCGATGCGGGAGAGAACGTCCTGGCGCAGTTGGCTGAAATACCCGTCGGGGGCAGACAAGCCATCGGATTTATCCTTGAGCCTGGCGAGGAGGGGGGCTTCCTGTTCCAGTTCTTTTCTGAGTGAATCGGTGTCTTTTTTCATGGCGTTACTATTCAATCGTCTGGCGTTGCCGGATATGGTTTTCAATTTTTTTGACAGCGTGGTGGAAGGAAGCTTTCAGCGCTCCCACCGAGGTATCGAGGACTTGCGACATGTCGTCGTAGCTCATTTCTTCAAAATACCGCAGGTTGAACACCAGCTTTTGCTTGTCGGGTAACGAATTGAGTGCCTGGTAGAGCAATTTTCGTGCTTCGTCGCCGTCGAAGTAGGGGTCGGCGCGCAGGGCGCCTGAACCTTCGTCCATGGCGTTGGTCCGCATGCGCTTTTTCCGGTTGAGGAAAGTGATGGCTTCGTTGGTGGCGATGCGGTAGAGCCAGGTGTAGAGTTGGGATTTTCCTTCGAAAGACCCGATGTTGCGGTAGACCTTGATCAGGCAGTTTTGCACCACGTCATTGGCGTCGTCGTGATCGGCGACCATGCGGCGGATCACCCAGTAGAGGCGTTCCTGGTATTTGTCGAGGAGGAGGCGGAAGCCCTGGTCGGTCTTTCCTTCGTCCCGGAGTAGTTGCAGGATGCGGCCGTCGTCGTCGTGGTGTTGCTGAGCAGGTTCCAATCCGTGCGGTTTGGCGATATGACTAAGATACGGAGCGATCGTTTAACGGGGGTATAAAAAAGAACGCCGCCAGCTCTGATAGGAAGAGGTGGCGGCGTGGCGTTAGCAGTACAGGCGGAAGGCTTATAGCGTTTGCCTGGTTTCGATGATCTCGTAGCCTTCGATGATGTCTCCTGCTTTGATATCGTTGAAGTTTTTGATCGTGAGGCCGCATTCCATGCCTGCCTTGACTTCCTTGGTATCTTCCTTGAAGCGTTTGAGCGAAGCCAGTTCGCCTTTGACGCCTTCTTTGGTGGGGAAGATGACGATACCGTCGCGGATGAGGCGGATATTGGTGGTACGCATGACTTTGCCGTCGAGGACATAGCAGCCGGCGACGGTGCCCACTTTACTGATCTTGTAGACTTCGCGCACTTCGATGTTGCAGATGATCTTTTCTTCGCGGGTGGGTTCGAGCATCCCTTCGATAGCCGAGCGCACTTCTTCGATGGCTTCGTAGATGATGGAGTAGAGTTTGATCTCCACGCCTTCGCGTTCGGCCAGTTTTCTGGCGCTGACGGAGGGGCGCACCTGGAAGCCGACGATGATGGCGTCGGAGGCGGAGGCGAGCAGGACGTCGGATTCGACGATTTGGCCTACGCCTTTGTGGATAACGTTGACCTGTACGCTTTCGATTGACAGCTTGATGAGGGAGTCGGAGAGGGCTTCCACGGAGCCGTCGAAGTCGCCTTTGACGATGAGGTTGAGTTCTTTGAAGCTGCCCAGGGCGAGGCGGCGTCCGATTTCTTCGAGGCTGATGCGTTTGGAGGCCCGGTTGGACTGTTCGCGGGATATCTGGGCGCGTTTGGCAGCCAGTTGGCGGGCGTCGGATTCGTTTTCTGTTTCCTTGAAGCGTTCGCCGGCCTGGGGAGCGCCGCTGAGGCCGAGCACGAGCAGGGGCGTAGAGGGGCCTGCGCTTTGGATGCGCTGGCCGCGTTCGTTGAACATGGCCTTGACCTTGCCTGCGTGTTCGCCGGCCACGATGGGGTCGCCGATATCGAGGGTACCGTTTTGGACGAGGATTTTGGCCACGTAGCCACGGCCTTTATCGAGCGAAGCTTCGAGGATGGTGCCGATAGCTTTGCGTTTGGGGTTGGCCTTGAGTTCCTGGATATCGGCAGCGAGCAGGATTTTTTCCAGCAGGAGGTCGATGTTGAGACCGGTTTTGGCGGAGATATCCTGCGACTGGTAGTTACCGCCCCATTCTTCGATGAGGAGGTTCATGCTGGCGAGTTCCTGTTTGATCTTGTCAGGGTTCGCGCCGGGTTTATCTATTTTGTTGATAGCGAAGACGATGGGGACACCGGCGGCCTGTGCGTGGGAGATAGCTTCCCGCGTTTGTGGCATGATGCTATCGTCGGCCGCGATGACGACGACGGCGATGTCGGTGACTTTGGCGCCGCGTGCGCGCATGGCGGTAAAGGCTTCGTGGCCGGGGGTGTCGAGGAAGGTGATCTTGCGATTTTCTTCGCCTACCACTACTTCGTAGGCCCCGATATGCTGGGTGATACCGCCGGCTTCGCCGCCTGCGACGTTGGTTTTGCGGATATAGTCAAGCAGCGAGGTCTTACCGTGGTCGACGTGGCCCATAACGGTGACGATGGGAGCGCGAGGCGCGAGGTCGGCGGGATCGTCCTCTTCTTCTTCTACTTCGACGGTTTGGTCTTCGGCGCTGATGAACTCGACTTCGTGGCCGAATTCGCCGGCTACGAGTTCGATCAGTTCGGCGTCGAGGCGTTGGTTGATGGACACGATGATACCGAGGCTCAGGCAGGAGGTGATCACGTCTGTAGCCTGGATATTCATGAGGTTGGCCAGCTCCTGGACGGAGATGAACTCCGTGACCATGAGTTTGTCGGAGTGGGTGGAGAGTTCGAACTGCTCCTGCTTTTCCCGGATCCGTTCGCGGCTTTCGCGGCGGAGTTTCTGGCGTTTTTTCTTGCCGCCGCCGGAGAGTAGGGCCATGGTGGCCTTGAGTTTTTCTTCGACCTCTTTTTGGGAGACCTCGTGGAGGTCGGGGCCTTTGCCGTGGTCGCCCTGGCCGCCTCTTTTGCCGCCGGCCTGGCCTTTGCCATCGTTGCTGACGGGGGTAGCGGAGACTTTGCGGCGTTTGCGCTTGCGCTTTTTCTGGTCTTCGGTTTCAGCGGCGCCCGGAGTTGAGCTTTTGGCGGGAGCGGGCTGGTCGGCCTTTTTCTCCGCGGGTTTGGGGGGCTCTTCTTTTTTCTTTTTCTTGGGAGCGCGCGACTCGATATCGATTTTGCCGAGGATTTTGAGGCCTCGCAGTTCGGGGGCTTCGGCGCGCATGATCTGCTCTTGCGGCGCTTTGGGCGCTTCTGCTACGGGTTCGGGGGCCGGTTGTTCGGCGGGTTTTTCTGCAATGGGTTCGGCTTTTACCTCAGGTTCTTCGACCTTGGGCATTTCCTTGGGTTCTTCTTTGGGGGCCGGAGGTTCGGCAGCGGCTTTTTTTGGCTTGTTCAGAGCGTCGAGGTCGACTTTACCTTGTACGCGGAGTTGGAGCCGGGGCTTTTCGGGAGCGGGTTTTTCCACTTCCGGTTCCGGTTTGGGGTGTTTTTCGACGACGGGGGCTTCTTCCTTTTTGGGGGCGGGAGGGGGAGAAACGTGGGTGGCAGGCTCCTCCTTGCCTTTGGCCATAGGGCGGGCGCCAATCACCAGAGAGTCGGCTTTCTCTTTGATGGCGATTGATTTCTGGAATTCCTTCAACAATTTTGCCTCCATCTCATCCGAGATTTTGGCGGTAGGTTTGTTTTCGACCTCGAACCCGTTGTGAACCAGGAAGTCGACGATCGTGGACACCCCTACATTTAACTCTTTTGCTACCTGAACTAAGCGTTTAGCCATTCAAAAAATTTTTCGGATGCAAAGATAGGCGAAAACCGCCTAATCCCATGCATTTTGCTAAAAATCAGGGGCGCGGCGGGCGCCCCTGAGCGGGAACTGTTATTCTTCGAACTCGGAAGCGAGGATCTTGAGCACGTCGGCGATCGTTTCCTCTTCGAGGTCAGTGCGGCGGATGAGTTCTTCCTTGCTCAGGGCCAGCACGCTGCGGGCGGTGTCGCAGCCGATGTTTTTGAGTGCGTCGATGACCCAGCTTTCGAGTTCATCTGCGAATTCTTCCAGGTCGACGTCGTCGATTTCTACTTCGTCAACGTTGCGGAATACGTCTATTTCGTAGCCGGTCAGTTTGCTGGCCAGTTTGATGTTGGTGCCGCCTTTGCCGATGGCGAGCGAAACCTGTTCGGGGTCGAGGTAAACGGAGGCGCGTTTGTTTTCGGTATCGAGTTCGATGCTGCCCACTTTGGCCGGCGTGAGGGAGCGCTGGATGAAGAGCGAGTCGTTGTTGGTATAGTTGACGATGTCAATGTTCTCGTTGTTGAGCTCGCGCACGATGCCGTGGATGCGGGAGCCTTTCATGCCCACGCAGGCGCCCACGGGGTCGATGCGGTCGTCGTAGGATTCGACGGCCACTTTGGCGCGTTCGCCGGGCATGCGCACGATCTTCTTGACGGTGATGAGGCCGTCTTCGATCTCGGGCACCTCCTGTTCGAGGAGTTTTTCGAGGAAGGTATTGTCGGTGCGGGAGATGACGACGATGGGGGAGTTGTTGCGCATCTCGACGCGGCGGATGACGCCGCGCACGATCTCGCCCTTGCGGAAGTAGTCGCCGCGGATCATCTCGGTTCGGGGCAGCACCACTTCGTTGCCGGTGGCGTCGTCGAGCACGAGGATCTCTTTTTTCAACACCTGGTTGACTTCGCCAACCACGACGTCGCCGATGCGCTCGCTGTAGCGGCGGTAGATCTCGTCTTTTTCCAGCTCCATGATCCTGGAGATGAGGGTCTGGCGGGCGGCCTGGATGGCGCGGCGGCCGAAGTCCTCGAGCTGGAGCTGTTCGTAGCAATCTTCACCCACTTCGTAGTCTTCATCGATGGAGAGCGCTTCGGAGATGGAAATCTGGCTGCGGTCGTCCATGACCTCGCCGTCGGGCACGATCTGGCGCACGCGCCAGAGTTCGAGGTCGCCCTGCTGGGTATTGACGATGACGTTGAAGTTGTCGTCGGAGCCGTATTTTTTCCGAATCAACGTGCGGAAGACGTCTTCCAGCACCCGTACCATGGTGGGGCGGTCAATATTTTTCCCCGCCTTAAAGTCGGAAAAGGTATCTACCAGGTTCATAATCAATTGACTGTGTTTATTTAAAACTTATTTTCACAACCGCCATTTTGATCTGCTCAAAAGGGATCGGGCTTTGCACTTGTTTTTTGATCTTCTTCTTGCCTTCTTTCTCGGTAATCTTTTCGTCGAGGACGATGTGGGTTTCCTGTGCGTCGACGAGCACGCCTTCGCGGCGTTGGCCGTCGGCCATGGTGATCTCCAGGGTCCGGCCCACATTCTTCTTGTATTGTCTCTTCAGGACCAGCGGGCGGCTGATGCCTGGAGAAGACACTTCGAGCACGTATTTCTCACCCAACCATCCCTGCTCGTCGATCACGCTTTCCAGGAACCGGCTGATCTTCTGGCATTTGTCGAAGGTGACGCCGGTGTCGCTGTCGATGAAAACATCCAACTTGTTGCCAGGGTGATGGTTGATTTCGATGAGGTAGCAGTCCTGGAATTCCTCTTCCTGGAATTTGACTGCGAGAAGCGATTCAATCTGATGTTCGATCACGAAACCTATGTGTATAAATTGAAAAGAGGGAACGTTGGTTCCCTCTTTTCGTTGATTCGGGGCAAATATAAGAAGAATTGTGGTAGGAGTCAAGAAGAGTTTTATAATTCCTTCCTCAACCTCGCCACCGGTATATTGAGCTGTTCCCTGTACTTGGCCACGGTCCGCCGGGCGATATTGTAGCCTTTCTGGGTGAGGATGTCGGTGAGTTTTTCGTCGGAGAGGGGTTTGCGCTTACTTTCCTTGCCGATCTCTTCAGCCAGGATTTTCTTCACTTCCAGGGTGGAGACTTCTTCGCCCTCACGGGTTTGCATGCTTTCGGAGAAGAACTCCTTGAGGCGCCGGGTGCCGAATTCGGTCTGCACGTATTTGCTGTTGGCCACGCGGGAGATGGTGGAGATATCGTAGCCCGTAATATCGGCGATGTCCTTGAGGATCATGGGTTTGATCTTGCGCTCGTCGCCGGAGAAAAAGAAGTCCTGCTGGTACTGCATGATGGCGTACATCGTGCGGTACATGGTATCCTGGCGCTGCCGGATGGCGTCGATGAACCAGCGGGCGGAGTCTATTTTCTGCTTGATGAAGAGAATGGCCTCTTTTTCGTTCTTGTTGGCCCTTCTGCCGCGGGTGGTCTCCTTGTAGGTGACCAGCATGTCGCGGTACTGGTCGTTGATGCGCAGGTCGGGGGCGTTGCGGGAGTTGAGGTTGAGCTCGAGCTCGCCGTCGCGGTTGAGGACGATGAAGTCGGGCACGATGTATTGCACGGCGCGGGAGCCGCCTTCGTTGTGGCCGCTGGCCGGCTTGGGGTTGAGCTTGAGGATTTCGTCGATGGCTTCCTTAAGATCGTCTTCCGAAATATTGAGTTCGCGCTGCAGGCGCTGGAAGTGTTTTTTGGAAAATTCGTCGAAATGGTCTTCGATGATGACGATGGCCCGCTGTATGGCCCGCTGGTGGGCGCGGGGCAGTTTTTCGCGCTCCAGCTTCATGTGCAGCTGTATGGCCAGGCACTCCCGCAGGTCGCGTGCGCCTACGCCCGGCGGGTCGAAGCGCTGTATCTGGCGCAGGAGCTCTTCGAGCTCTTCCGGGGTGGCCATGACGTTTTGCGTGAAGAGCAGGTCGTCGGCGATGGCGGCGGGGTCGCGGCGCAGGTAGCCGTCGTCGTCGATGCTGCCCAGTATCTGCCGGGCCAGGATTTCCTCCCGCTCATCGCGGAGGTCGAGCAGTCCGAGTTGCTGCTCCAGGTAGTCCTGAAAGCTGTTTTCCACGGCAACCGGCACGGCTTTTTCCTCTTCGTCGCTCTGGTGTGATTCGGCCTTGTATTTGTAGCTGGAAGGGTCGTCTTCGATATATTGTGACCAATAGTCGTCGAGATTGACGTCGTCTTTCCCCGTTGAAAAATCGTCCTCGTCGTCGCGGTAATCTTCCGGGGAGTCGTAATCGTCGCTGGAGGAGTCGGAGAAATCCTGGTCAAACGGGTCATCGCCTTCCTCCAGGGCCGGGTTGACCTCCAGTTCCTCCTTGATGCGTTGCTCCAGGTTAGCGGTGGGCACCTGGAGCAGCTTCATCAGCTGGATCTGCTGAGGAGAGAGCTTTTGGAGTAGTTTTTGACTGAGATTCTGCTTGAGCATGGGATTCTGACAACAAATGATCCGGGGCGAATATAGAAGAATAAACAGTAATGTGTCAAGGTTTTTTATCAAAAAATGTGCCAAAATATTGAACTTGTGTTGGCCAGCCGTCAAACAGACAGGGTATTCTGTTGCATTTTTTCCCTATATTCGCAGGTAATGTTTCATTGAAGAAAATTATCCTGTAACCGATGAAAGAAACGATGACCGTAGCGCAACGGCTTGAGCGGCTCCGCCAGGCCATGCAGGAGGAAGGCCTCGACGCCGTCCTGATACCCAGCAACGACCCCCACCAAAGCGAATACGTGGCCGAGCACTGGAAGGCCCGCCAATGGATCTCCGGCTTTTCCGGGTCGGCGGGCACGGTGGTCGTCACGGACGACCATGCGGGGCTCTGGACCGACAGCCGCTACTTCCTCCAGGCGGAAAACGAGCTCAGCGGCTCGGGCATCGTTTTACAAAAACAACAAATCCCCCACGCGCCGGAGCACCTCGACTGGCTGGCCACCCACCTGCCTTCGGGCAGCCGCATCGGACTTGACGGACGCCTGTTCACTATCGGGCAATTCCGGGCTTATGAAAGGCTGTTCTCTCCCAAAAATATCCAGTTGCAAACAGAGGTCGATCTGATCAAAAAGCTGTGGGGCGACCGGCCTGCGCTGCCAGCTGAGCCGGTGTTCGAACACAGCGCTTCCTACGCGGGCAAATCACGCGGCGAGAAGCTGACGGCCATCCGCGAGCAGATGGAGCAGCAGGGGCTGAACCAATACCTGCTCACCGCCCTCGACGATATCGCCTGGACGTTCAACCTGCGCGGGGCGGATGTGGAGTGCAATCCGGTTTTTTACGCTTACGCCCTCATCGAAAGAGGCGCTGCGCATCTGTTTGTGGCTCCCGAGAAAATGCCTGCCGCCCTGCGCTCCAGCCTGGAACACGACGGGGTGAAAGTGCATCCCTACGCCGCCATCGAGTCTTTCCTGGAATCTCTCCCCGCCTCCAGTCCCATCGGATACGATCAATACCTGACGCAGTACCAGTTCTGGCGCTCGCTCAAACACCTCGACTGCAAGGAAAATGTCGCCATCGTGCGCAACCTGAAGGCCATCAAGAACCCGGTCGAAGTGAAGCATCTCCGCGAGGCCATGCGCCGCGACGGCGTGGCCCTGACCCGCCTGTACATGTGGCTGGAAGATATCGTCAAAACCCGCACCGTCACCGAGGTAGAGGTGGCGGAAAAACTCGACGGCTTCCGTCGGGAACAGGGCGACTACCACGGCGAGAGCTTCGCAGCCATCGTGGGCTACAAGGCCAACGGCGCCATCGTGCACTACCACCCCGAGCCGGGCCATTGCGCCGAAATCCACAACGAAGGCATCCTCCTGCTCGACAGCGGGGGGCAGTACACTTGCGGTACAACCGATATTACGCGCACCACGGTGTTCGGACCGGCCAATCCGGAACAAAAGCGGGCTTATACCCTCGTGCTGAAAGGCAATATTGCCCTCTCTACCGCTGTCTTCCCCGTTGGTACCTCCGGCGTGCAGCTCGATACCCTGGCCCGCCTGCCGCTCTGGCAATCGCAGATGAACTATGGCCACGGCACCGGCCACGGCGTCGGCTTTTTCCTCAACGTGCACGAGCCGCCGCAGGGGTTTGTAGCCAGCGCCGCCAACGCACGGGGCACCACGCCGCTGGAGCCGGGCATGCTCACCTCCAATGAGCCGGGCTATTACAAAACAGGCGAATACGGCATCCGAATCGAAAACCTGATCCTGTGCGTCGAAGCCGGGCAGACCGAGTCGGGGCGTTTCCTCAAATTCGATACCCTGACCCTTTTCCCCATCGACACCAACCTGATCGACCGCAGCCTGCTCAGCCCGCAGGAAATCAGCTGGCTGAACGCCTACCATCAGGAAGTTTTCGAAACCTTAGCGCCCGGAATGAACCCCGAAGAAGTTAGCTGGTTAAAAGAGAAGTGTAGCCCGATTTAGCTACCTTCGCACCATGCTGACAGTAAAAGACCTTGAATTCTCCTATCCCTCCGGATCGCCGATCCGCTTCCCCGACTTTTCCTGCGCCAAAGGAGAGCACTGGCTGCTTTTAGGGCAGTCGGGAAAGGGAAAAACCACCCTGCTCCACCTGCTGGGCGGATTGCTCACCATCCAGAAAGGCGATATCCGCATCGGCGATACTTCGCTGGCCAGCCTGGGGCGCGCCGAAATGGACCGCTTCCGCGGGCAGCACATCGGCGTGATCTTCCAGCGCTCCTACTTTGTGCGCTCGCTGACGGTGTCCGAAAACCTGGCCCTGGCCCAGTCGCTGGCAGGCCTGCCTATTCAGAAGGACAGGATACAGCAGCTGCTCGACCAGCTCAACATGGGGCATAAAGCCCATGCCAAACCCGACGCCCTCAGCCAGGGCGAACAGCAGCGGGTGGCTATCGCCCGGGCGATCGTCAACCGCCCGGCTGTCATCCTGGCCGACGAGCCGACCTCGGCACTCGACGACCAGAATACCGACGAGGTGATCCGCCTGCTGGAAGAGGAGGCACGGATGGTAGACGCCACCCTGCTGGTCGTAACACACGACAACCGCCTCAAATCGCGTTTTCCCAAACAGATACAACTCTAAAAGCGCCACGCTATGAACCTGATCAAACTCAGCTGGAAAAACCTGGCGCATAAGCCCCTGAACACCCTGCTCAGCCTGCTGCTCTTCGGCCTGGGCGTGGGGCTCATCATCTTCCTGTTCCTGCTGCAAACGCAGGTGCAGGACAAGTTCGACAAAAACCTCGCCGGCATCGACCTGGTCATCGGCGCAAAGGGAAGCCCCCTGCAGCTGATCCTGTGCAGCATGTACCACATCGACGCGCCCACCGGCAATATCTCCCTGGAAGAGGCGGGGCCCTTCATGCGTCCCGGCCATCCGCTCATCGAGCGGGCGATCCCCTTGTCGCTGGGCGACAATTACAAGGGCTACCGCATCGTGGGCACGAACCATGATTTGCTGGACCTCTACAGCGCGAAGGTAGCAGAGGGCAGCCTGTTTGAAGGAGAAATGGAAGTGACCCTCGGCGCCAACGTGGCCAAAGAACTGGGGTTGAAAATGGGCGACACCTTCCGCAGCGCCCACGGCCTGGTCAACGACGAAACGCTGGAGCACTCCGATGCGGCGCCGTTCAAAGTAGTGGGCATCCTGGCCCCCACCGGTTCGGTTGCCGACCAGCTGATCCTCACCCCCACGGAGAGCATTTGGGCGGTGCACGAAGAGCAGCACCACCACGAAGAAGGCGAGGAGCACGACCATGAAGAAGAAGTGGCTTCTGACCGCCAGATCACTTCCCTGTTGGTGCAGTTCAAGGCCCGCAACTACCAGGCCCTGAACCTGGCGCGCAACATCAATGAAAACACCAACCTGCAGGCCGCTTCGCCCGCGTTGGAACTCAACCGCGTGTACAGCCAGCTCGGCGTGGGGATGGATGCGCTGCAGGCGCTGGCCTACGTCATCGTGGTCGTTTCGGCCCTGAGCATCTTCATCTCCCTGTACTCTTCCCTTCGGGAAAGGCGTTACGAGCTGTCGCTGATGCGCGTCATGGGCGCTTCGCGCCGCAAGCTCTTCGCCCTGATCGTGCTGGAGGGGCTGTTGCTGGCTCTGCTGGGCTTTGCCCTCGGCTTTGTACTCAGCCATGGCAGCATGCACCTGCTGGCAGGATTTATGAAAGAAAGTTATCGCTATACATTCACCGGGTTCGCGTTTTTGTCCGTCGAGATCTATGTGCTGATTGGCGCGCTGCTGACGGGATTTCTGGCAGCCCTGCTCCCGGCGATACAGGCGAGCCGGACGGATATTTCGAGGACGCTGGCGAGTGCTTAAGGGGGAGTTTTCAGTTTTCGGTTTTTAATTTTCAGTTATGATTTTCAGGATATTTGTGGTCTTGTTTTTTGCGGGATGCTTTTCAACGGCCGCATTTTCCCAGACAGGGGTGTGGAGCACGTTGGCGATGCTGAAGTACGACCGCAACGCCGATGGTACGCTCAACCCGGAGGGGAAGTTTTTGCCGATGATACAGAAGCTGGACGGGAAGGAGATCACGGTGCGGGGGTATATGATCCCCTTGAGCGGCAAGCGGGCGCAGAGCAATTTCATGTTTTCTGCCTATCCCTACGCCACCTGTTTTTTCTGCGGACAGGCGGGGCCGGAAACCGTGATGGAGGTGTTTATGGAGGGGAATAAGGCCCTGGAATTTTCCGAAACGCCGATCGAGCTGAAGGGGGTGTTCCGGTTTGTGCCGTCGAAAGGCGAGATCATGTATACCCTTGAAAAGGCCTCTGCCGTCAAAGGATGAGCACCAGGAAAACAATTGGCGGCGCTATATCGTTTCAAACCAATAATCAACACAGTACATGACCAGAATCGCCTTGACCGGATTATTTGCCTTCGCCCTCTCTGCCGCCTCCCTGAGTGCGCAGGACGGCATTTGGAAGACCCTTGCCAAGATCACCTACAAGAAAGAATACAGCGAGATCATGGGCTTCAAGGTCGACGTGCCCGTTTTCAGCGAGGATGTGAAGCGGCTCGAAGGCAAGGAAGTCACGGTGAAGGGGTATATCATCCCGGTGGAGGGGTACAAGAGCCATACGGAGTTTGTCTTTTCGGCATTTCCCTACAACATGTGCTTCTTTTGCGGCGGCGCCGGGCCGGAGACGGTCATGGAGATCTATGCCAAAAAACCGGTGGAGTACACTTCCCAGGCCGTCACGCTCAAGGGCCGGCTGATGCTCAACGACAACGACATCAACCGGCTGATGTTCGCCATGACTGACGCGGTACTGGTTGCCCAATGAGCCGGATATCCCACCTCCCCGCCCGCTGGCGAGCGCTCTGGAATCCCGACGTGTACCACGGTTGGGGGCGGCAGTCCAAATTTTTCGAAGGCTGGTATTTCAAGATCGCCGACCCCTCGGAGCAATTTGTCTTTGCGGTCATCCCCGGCATTTCCAAGGGTTTCGACGGCTATCACCATTCTTTCATACAGGTCATGGACGGCAAGCGCTGCGAGGCGCACTACCATGACTTCCCTGCCGATGCCTTCCGGGCTTCGGAGCGGCATTTTGAAGTGCGGCTTGGGCCGAACCTATTCGCGGCAGACCGCCTCGTGCTCGATCTTCCGCAGCTCAAGGGCGAGCTGCGTTTTCAAAACCGCTACCCCTGGCCCAAAATGCTGGGCGCACCAGGGATCATGGGCTGGTACAGCTTCGTGCCTTTTATGGAATGTTACCACGGCGTGGTGAGCATGAACCACAGCATCGAAGGGAGCCTGGAAGTGCATGGGCAGCCGGTTGACTTCACAGGAGGGAAAGGCTATATGGAAAAAGACTGGGGCCGCTCTTTCCCCGGCGCATGGATCTGGATGCAGACCAATCATTTCAATGCCGGAGAGCAGGTGTCGCTGATGGCCTCGGTGGCGGTCATCCCCTGGCTGGGCAGCTCGTTTATTGGATATATCGTGGGCTTTCTGCACGAGGGCAGGCTCTACCGCTTCGCCACTTATACGGGGGCAGAGATGAAGGCAGCCCTGGGCGAGCACGAAGTGCGGCTGGACTTCCGCGACAAGCGCAACCGTTTGGAGATCGTGGCGCATCAGGCGGGATCGGCAGAGCTGGTGGCGCCGATCTCCGGCAACATGACCGGCAAGGTGAACGAGAGCATGCAATCGACCGTGTCGGTTCGTTTTTTCGAAAATGAAAAACTGCTGTTTGAAGGAGAAGGCCGCAACGCCGGGCTGGAAGTAGCCGGAGCCGTGGAGCGCCTGCTCACCGAAAAATGGCGCAGATAAACCAAGACCATGGAACGGCAAATGGAACTGTGGCTGCTCCGACTCCCGAGAAAAGAGCGGGAGGAGATCAAAAGCGGGTCGCTCGCCAAGGAAGAAATGGCCGCCCGGCTGAAAAACAGCCAGGACGCGATGAAGCGCGACCTGTGGGTAGGCATCCCCTGGTTTGTGGCGTATACAATCATGTGGTTCACCACAGGCGCCTCCTTCGGCTCCATCGCCCTGACGGTGGTGGGCCTGGCCTATTTTACCTACAGTTTTTTCACCACCGGCTCCTACGGCGTCAACCGCAGGCGGGTGAAGATCTATGAGGCTCTTTTGAGTGGAAAAGGCAAGGGGTAGGGAACTAGCGTTTATCGTTGAGCGTTTATCGTTTAATTAAAATGTCCATGGAAGTCCCTTTACTGCCTTCTCCCCAACCATTTAAAGAAAGACAATTGTGGAACAAGCTCAAGCGCTTTGCACAGTCGGCAGGCGTTAAAACCGTATACTCCGTATTGTTGCTCTTCTACGCCTTCCAGCGCAAAGACACGCCTTCCTGGGCAAAGAACATCATCCTGGGCTCGCTGGCCTACTTTCTCTCTCCCCTCGACTTCGTGCCCGACCTCACACCCATTTTTGGCTTTACCGACGACTTCGGGGTGCTGAGCTTCGGGCTGGTGACCATCGCCGGCTACATCGACGCCGATGTGCGGCAGAAGGCCAGGGAGCGACTTTCTTCCTGGTTTAATCACATTTCTGATAGTGATCTGACAGAGGTTGACAGCCGTTTGTAGGGAAGATTTCCAAAGATGTACTATATTGCCCGTTCCATTCCGAACCGGCTGAATATGAAATACGAATCAATCGATCCCGAACTGTTCCGCGGCAACCGCCAGCGCTTCATGCGCAGCATGCGGCAGGACTCCATCGCCATCTTCCACTCCAACGACCAGATGGTGCGCAATGGCGACTCTTACTTCCCCTACCGCCAGAACTCAGACCTGTTCTACCTGTCGGGCCTCGACCAGGAGGAGACCGTGGTCGTGCTTTTTCCCGACTGCGTGAAAGAGGGCTTCCGCGAGGTGGCGTTCATCAAAAAGACCAACGACTACATACAGCGCTGGGAGGGCCACAAGTACACCAAGGAGGAGGCCCGCGCCATTTCAGGTATCGAGAAGATATTCTGGCTCGACGAGATGGACACCATTCTCCACGAGCTCATTCTGTTGTCGAAAAGGGTGTACGTCAACCTGCCGGAGCACGACCGCTTCATCCCCGACGTGCCCTCGCGCGACCTGCGCTTTGCGCGCAAGCTGCAGGAGCAGTACCCCGCGCATAAATTCCACCGCGCACAGCCGCTGATCAAGCAGCAGGCCATGATCAAGACAGTGCAGGAAATCGCGTTGATCCAGCGGGCCATTGAAATAACGGGCAGGGCTTTCCAGCGGGTGCTGGCGTTTACCAGGCCCGGCGTTTGGGAGCATGAAATAGAGGCGGAGGTGACCCACGAGTTCATCCGCAGCCGGGCCAACGGGCATGCCTATTCGCCCATCATCGCCAGCGGGGCCAATTCCTGCGTGCTGCACTACGTGCAAAACGACCAGCCCTGCAAGGACGGCGACCTGCTCCTGCTCGACTTCGGCGCCGAATACGCCAACTATGCCGCCGACATGACCCGCACCATCCCGGTCAACGGGCATTTCTCCGAACGGCAGCGCGACGTGTACGACGCGGTGTTGCGCGTGCTCAAATACGCGCGGACCCTTCTCGTGCCTGGCACCACGATCGAGGAATACCACAAGGAAGTAGGCCGTCAGATGGAAAGCGAACTGCTGGGGCTGGGCTTGCTGGACAAGACCGCCATCAAGAACCAGGACAAGAATTATCCCGCCTACAAGAAATACTTCATGCACGGCACATCCCACCACCTGGGCCTCGACGTGCACGACCGTTCCAACCGCTACGACCCCATCCAGGCAGGTATGGTCTTTACCTGCGAGCCGGCCATTTACATTCCCGAAGAAGGTTTCGGCATCCGTCTGGAGAACGACATCCTGGTCACCGACCACGAGCCGGTGGATCTGATGGCGCACATTCCGATCGAGGCGGAGGAGATTGAGGTGATGATGAAGGAGAGGGCGTTTGTGGGGTAGAAATATCAGCGTCAGATGCTGTGCGTGGCCGGAAAGTAGTGTCGAAGTCCTCTTCGACACTAGGCGGAGGTTTTGGAACCTTTTCTATTTAAATCAAGAAGTTATTCTCAATATGATTCCTTGGGTGCGGCCTGGCGTTTTTGTCGGCAGTGATGCAAAAAAAACTCGTTATAAATTTGCAATTCCCGTTTTTTTTTTTGAAAAATTAAGGGTGTAAAAATAACGCTCCCGTCAATTCCCCCCACGACGGATGAACACTTTTGGAAGATGGTGGCTGAAGCGGATTAGCATTTTCGTTTCAGGCAGGATTTTCTATGCCCTTGATTTTATGGTCATGAATACTCACCTAAATTTTCAATAAATGAAACCTGAAATCACGCTCCTTTTCGCCTTTTTTTCTCTAGGAGGCTTTGTCAAACCAGTATTCTCCCAAGACCTTCATGAAGGAAATCTATTGGAATTAACTACTGCAGATCACCTGTTAATTCAGGAAGAACTTTCCGACTCTTCGTATCAGGTATTTCACTTTCCATATACAGGACTAAACTACAGCTTAAAGGAAACAGCGGCAGATTCGGCCTTGACGATTCAGTTTAAGATCGACAGCCTTTATGATTGGCAGATGACATTGGAAGAAAATGAAATCAGGTCAGGCAACTATCTTCTTGCCGCAACAGTTGACACAACAGGCATTATTGTTTGGCAAAAGAGCAGAGAAGTGAACACCTACAAAGGGTTCATAAACGGTGATACTTCACAATGGGTTGCCATGTATATTTCGAGCAGCAGGATGGGAGGCTTGATTAACTTTGATGGAGATTTATTATACCTGAAGCCGCTGATGGATTTTATACCTGATTCAACTTACAGCCACTCTTTTATTCTCTACAAGGCAGGTAGTGAAAAAGGATTGGGAGACTTTATTTGTTTGACGAATGATACGATCGTTGACGCTGGAGATACCCTGCTTTCACCCAGAAGCGAAACGGAAAGGTATCTGGAGTATGCCGTTGATGTCGATAAAGAGTTTTTTGATAGATATAAAAAGGAGTTGGAGAATCTTGAAATAAAGGATCAAATTAAGGAAGTGGAAGAAGTAGTCCGTGAATATATTAGAGTTGTTGCTTCGTAAGTAATTGATAATCAAATATCGTATTTTTGGTAAAAAGTTTTTCATGGCAATAAAATACCAGGATATACGAAATGAACGGCAATGGAAAGCCAGTACGGGCTTGAATGAGAAACAGTTTTTGTCCCTGGCCAAGATGTTCGGTGAAGCATACGAACAGCTGTTTGGAGAAACGATAAACGAACGGCAGAACAATTCCACGTCGGAAGCTACTTTCAAGACGTATGAAGATTTGTTGTTCTTCAGCCTGTACAGCATCAAGAGCGGGCTAACGTATGATTTGCTGGGCCTTACGTTTGGTCTTGACGCGGCCAATGCCTATCAAAACCAAGCGTTGGGATTACGGGTTCTCAGAGCCGCTCTGCAGATGGGCGGTCATATGCCCAAACGTACATACGAAAGCGTCGAAGAGTTCAAAGAGCATTGGTCGGAGGAAAGCGAGATTTTCATAGATGCCACCGAGCAGCGCAGGCAAAGGCCTGGTAATCATGAAGAGCAGAAGGAAGACTACAGCGGTAAAAAAAAGCCCATACCTTGAAGTTTTTGCTCCTGACCACTGGCAGGCGGAAGATCAAATATCTGAGCGAAGCCTACTGTGGCTCTTCGCACGATTATGCCATCTTAAAAACAGAGCTGCCTGTGGAAGACCGGCTATGGTTCGATGATCACCATCTGTACGTAGATTTGGGATTCCTGGGTATCAACAAGGACTATGCCATCGAAAGGATCAGCATCCCATTCAAGAAATCAAAGAACAAAGGGCTCACTGAAGAGCAGAAAATGACAAACAAGCAATACAGTTCAATCAGAGTCAAAGTAGAACATTCAATCGGTGGTTTCAAGCGCTACAGGTTTCTGTCAGATCGGTTGCGGTGTCGAAATATTGCCCTTTACAATCTGGTCGCCGGAATTTGTGCCGGAATTTGGAATTTTTGCTTATCTGATTGATAATCATGTCGCAACAACTCTATTAATGAAGTTTGTTTACTTTATCACCATACCGCCAACCTAAAGATCCAACTCGTTTATCTGCACATATGGACAACCGGAGATGACCCATACAGCGGAAATATACAAGACCATTGGGATCAACTTCAGTCTCACTGGAACGGCCCCAAAGGCTGTGTGAACAAAGATGCTGGCGTTTTATTATCTGGAAAAAATCTTAGTCCTGATGGTTATGTGAATTATTGGGGATTTAAATCGATTTGTGGAATTGACAATCCATCGTATTGTCCAATGCCCCTTAATGGGTATGCAGTGATTGAGGATAACAATAAATACAGCAGTGCAATTATTGCTCACGAATTAGGGCATAATTTGGGGCTTGGTCATTATTGTACCATCTATGCAAACTCCCCAGAACAAGGGCAGACTACATGCAATGTCATGTGGACTGGCGACCTTCAAGAGGGGTGTCCAGGCTGTCCTGATGGTCTTGTTTTGCGATTTGATGCCAATGCCGAGGATAAGCTTAACGGAACACTGGAGAGTGAAAGATGGACCTGCATCTACAATGAGGAAGAAAAGGAATGGGAGCTTGGAAATGGAGATTTTGACATATGTCTGAGAACCCCCGCACCCGTGGATTATGAATTCAATATACTCCTGGAACCAGAACAGACTATCCTGGGTGATTTTCCTATTTGTGAGAATGAATTTACCTTGACCTTTTATAATGCCTTTGATCAGGTTGACATTGAATGGGGGTTAGGGCCAAATTTAACCCTTACAAATGGTACACTTAACGATCTCTCCATTAATTTGGATTGGTCGGAGCCAGGCCTCACATATGTCACGGTGTCTTTTGAGTATAATTGTGAAAATATTACCTTCAAAAGAGAATTTAATGTTGGAAAACCTTTAGAACCGGGGCTTCCTTTTTTCTACCCATCTCCCACTGCAAGCGGATATTACAATGTTGGGGTTCCGGAAGTCCCCGGAGCAACCTATTATAAAGTTTCATGGGAGGATGGGAATCCGGGCAGTTGTGACGGAGTTCCCTGGCATCCAATTTTAGTCGAGGATAATGATCCGTTATTAACCGGATTTTCACCAGACAATTGCCTTTACATCGGCGTGGCAGCAGGTAATGTATGCGGATTATCGGATTACACGATTTTTGAGTGGAACAACTACTCGGGAATCCTGATCAATGAACAGGGCAATGAATCGGCAAACAAAAGTAAACTGAATAAGGCAGATGGAATGCCGGCAACACAAGAGCAGACAAAGTTTACGATAAAGCCCAACCCGGCGAATGGCAATTTTTTTGTCCATTTTACCGGATTGGAGATTCCGAGTCAAATAATTATCTTTGATGTAATGGGGCAATTGGTGCAATATCAGGACATAGAACCAGGTTTCACCGCATTTGAGATTGATACGGATGGCTGGGACGATGGAGTCTTCTTCGTAGTCATTCAATCTCAATATAATCAAGAAGTAGCAAGAGTCGTGGTACAAAAGAAATAATAGTTCCTCGCGACAGGCGGTGTATGTCACTGCCTGTCGCATCAGCAGTAAATGCTAGTTTATGGCTCAAAAACATCCCCTATCCGTAAAGTTCTCCCTGTTTTGCTTCCTTACCCTGCTCACTACGGCAACCGCACTTTCGCAGCCGGTAATTGAATGGGAAATGTCTTACGGCGGGAGTGAGTTGGATTTTGCCGGGACGATTATCCCCGTTGAGGATGGAAACTTCCTTTTTTCGGCTTCTTCGTATTCCCTTGATGGGGATTTTGATGAAAATTACGGTGAAAGTGATGCCTGGCTGGTGAAGATCGATTCAACCGGGCAGGTGATATGGTCGAAAAATTACGGCGGCTCCGGCCGGGATGCTATCGGAGGTATCATTGTGCTGGAGGATGGCTATATTGTTGCCGGAGTTAGTTCGTCGGATGATCATGACCTGCCTGGCAATAATGGGTATGAAGATGCTTGGGTCTTTAAAGTGGATAAAGATGGAGCTCTTTTGTGGTCGAAAAATTATGGCGGAAGCTTGGATGACAATCTAGGTGGTATGAAGAAAACTTCTGATGGAGGATTTGTCTTGGCGGGGACCACATACTCTAATGACGGAGATGTTTTATTGAATAAGGGGGAGTATGATGCCTGGATTTTAAAAATAGATGAGAAGGGGGAGATTTTGTGGAGCAGGACTTATGGAGGAACAAAAATTGACGGGTTCGGTAGTGTGCATGAATTCCCCGACGGTGGTTTTCTTTTGGCAGGGAGTACCCAATCAGATGATTATGATATCCCTGGCAATAGGGGAGATTTCGATGCTTGGGCATTGGAGATAGATAAAGCGGGGGATATCCTTAGAAGTAATACTTATGGAGGCTCAGGAGAGGAAAGTGCAAGATTTTGGGGGGAGGATGAGCAAGGTAAACTCCTTTTTGGCGGGTTCACAAATTCTAAAGACGGAGATATCAGTTCCAGCAAAGGAGGACTGGATTACTGGCTTTTTAAAACAGATCAGGAGGGGGAGCTGATCTGGAGTAAAACTTACGGGGGCTCGGAAAGAGAGCGATTGACGGGCGTTGTTCCCCACAGAGATCAGTCTATTTTATATGGGGCTTCCTTTTCAAACGATGGAGATGTCGGTGGGAACTATGGAGATATTAGTCTTAGAGACATTTGGCTCCTTGAAGTCAATAATCCAGGCGAGGTAATATGGTCGAAAAATTATGGAGGCTCAAGACCAGATTACCCAGCAGAAATGATTGAAGCAAATCATGGATATTTGCTGCTTGGCGCTTCGGAGTCAAAAGATTACGATGTGAGCAATAATTATGGAAGCACAGATATTTGGCTTGCAAAACTGGTATTTCCTCCTTCTCCGGAAGCAGCGCGACCGTGTGGCTTTCAGATTCATCCTAACCCTTCGGCAGAATACCTGACTATCGAATTTGATGAGCTAATTTTTGGAAGCTTTGAAGTCGATATCCTCAATTCGGCCGGGCAGCAGATGCTGAAAAAAAAGGAGTCAACAACAGTTACTTCCGAGATCGTAATAAATCTGCCCGAACGTATAGGGTCTGGCTTCTATGTCGTCAGGGTGACATCGGGGGAGCAGTCGTGCCAGGGAAAAATTGTGGTGGTGAGGTAACTCCTCCTTGCAGCCCTACCGCTACAACGGCAAGGAGTTGACCCCAAACCTCACGTAAAAAAGAAAAAGGGATAAGGCCAAAGACCTTATCCCTTGATCAAAGGGAGGGAAAAATCTCCTATTGCTTAAGGCCTTGCAGGAGCAAGGACACTTCGTTGTTCGATACTTCGATAAAACCCTTGGATATCTGGAAGGTCAGGACTTTATCCGGTTCGCTGCCCGTTTTGATGGTGCCGCTTTCGATGTCGTAGTACTGGTATTCGCCTCGTGACGTCACGATGGTAACCGCGCCGGCTTCGAGGGAAGAAACGATGGGTGCGTGGTTCCGGAGCACCTGGAAGGAACCCTTGGAGCCCGGCACTTTCACCGAGGTGATGGGGCCGCGGAAGATCTCCTTTTCCGGAGTGAGCACGGTGATATTCAGCATAGCTCAGATTTTAAGCTTTGGCGTCCGCCAACATTTTCTTACCAGCTTCGATCACTTCGTCGATAGAGCCTTTCAGGTTGAAAGCCGCTTCGGGATATTCGTCCACTTCGCCGTCGATGATCATGTTGAAGCCGCGCATGGTTTCGTCGATCGGCACCATGACGCCCTTGAGGCCGGTGAAGGCTTCCGCCACGTGGAAGGGCTGGGAGAGGAAGCGCTGCACGCGGCGTGCGCGGTGCACGACGAGTTTATCTTCTTCCGAGAGCTCTTCCATACCGAGGATGGCGATGATGTCCTGCAATTCGTTGTAGCGCTGCAGGATGTTCTTCACGCGCTGGGCGCAGTTGTAGTGCTCTTCGCCGATGACGAGGGGGTCGAGGATACGGGAGGTGGAGTCGAGCGGATCCACGGCCGGGTAGATACCCAGTGACGCGATCTTACGGCTCAACACCGTGGTGGCGTCGAGGTGGGCGAAGGTCGTTGCCGGCGCCGGGTCGGTCAAGTCGTCGGCAGGTACGTACACCGCCTGTACGGAGGTGATGGAGCCGCGCTTGGTGGAGGTGATGCGCTCTTGCATCAGACCCATTTCCGTGGCCAGGGTCGGCTGGTAACCTACTGCGGAGGGCATCCGGCCGAGGAGGGCCGATACTTCGGAGCCGGCCTGGGTGAAACGGAAGATGTTGTCGATGAAGAAGAGGATATCGCGTCCGCCGGTCGGGTCGGTCAGGTCGCCGTCGCGGTAGTATTCTGCGACGGTGAGGCCGGAGAGGGCCACGCGTGCGCGTGCGCCGGGCGGTTCGTTCATCTGGCCGAACACGAGGGTGGCCTGGGATTTGCCCAGTTCGACGGGGTCGACCTTGGAGAGGTCCCAGCCGCCGTGTTCCATGCTTTCCTTGAAAGCCTCGCCGTATCTGATTACGTTCGATTCGATCATTTCGCGCAGCAGGTCGTTGCCTTCGCGGGTGCGTTCGCCCACGCCTGCAAACACGGAGATACCTTCGTAACCTTTTGCGATGTTGTTGATCAGCTCCATGATCAAGACGGTCTTGCCTACGCCGGCGCCGCCGAAGAGGCCGATCTTACCACCCTTCATGTAGGGTTCGATCAGGTCGATGACCTTGATACCCGTGTAGAGCACTTCCTTTTCGGTGGAGAGTTCTTCGTAGGTAGGCGGTTTGCGGTGGATGGAGGCCGCGTTTTCGCGCTTAGGCACTTCGCCGATGCCATCGATCGCCTTACCGACCACGTTGAACAGGCGGCCGCGGATCTCTTCGCCCACGGGCATGGTGATGTTGGTTTGGGTATCGACCACCTCCGTACCGCGGGTCAGACCGTCGGTAGAGTCCATGGCGATGGCGCGAACGCTGTCTTCGCCGAGGTGTTGCTGTACTTCCAGCACCAGGATTTCGCCGTTGGGGCGCTTGATTTCCAGTGCGTTCAGGATTTCAGGGAGCCGGGATCCTTCACCGGAGAAACTTACGTCCACTACGGGACCGATGACCTGCTTTACGTGACCAATATTTGCCATAATCTTGGGAAATGTCTGTACGGGTTTTTAAAAATCGGTGCAAATGTACGGATTTCGCCTTGTAAACCAAGTATAAGGTGTAAAATTTTAGGATGCGATGGCGTCAATGGTCTCCACCAGCACCTTGCAGGCCCAACGGATTTCTTCTTCCGAGATGATGAGCGGCGGCGCGATGCGCAGGCTCCGCTCGTTGAAGAGGAACCAGTCGGCGATGAGGCCTTTTTTCAGGCAGGTGCGCACCACGGCATCGACCGTTTCAAAATCTGCCAGCTCCACGGCGAACCATAGCCCCGCGCTGCGCACTTCGCGGATGGCGGGGTGTTGGAGCAGGGAGCGGAAGAGGGCTTCCTTGGCGGGCACCTGGCCAATCCAGGGTCCTTCGAGCAGGGTTTGGAGGGTGGCGAGGCCAGCGGCGCAGTTGACGGGATGTCCGCCGAAGGTGGTAATGTGTCCGAGCGGCGGGTTGTGGGAGAGCGACTGCATGATCTCCGCGGAAGAAATGAAGGCCCCGATGGGCATACCGCCGCCCATGCCTTTGGCCAGCAGCAGGATGTCGGGCGCCACGCCGTATTGCTCGAAAGCCCAGAGCGAGCCGGTGCGTCCGTAGCCGGCCTGTATTTCGTCGAAGACGAGCAGGGCGCCGGTGTCGTCGCAGCGCTGCCGCAGTTGCCGTAAATAATCGTCCTGCGGCTTGCGGATGCCCCATTCGGCCTGCACCGTCTCCACGATCACGCAGGCGGTATGCCGGGTGATGCGCTCCAGATCGCCGGGCTCGTTGAACTCGATATGGCGGATGCCGGGCAGCAGGGGGTAGAAAGGCTGGGTAAAGGTAGTGGGCTCCATCAGGCTGGCGGCGCCCTGAGTGCTGCCGTGGTAGGCCTTGCGGCAGGCCACGATCTCGTGGCGGCCCGTGTAGCGCTTGGCCAGTTTCATGGCGCCCTCCGTGGCCTCGGCGCCGGAGTTGACGAAATACGTGCAGCTGAGATGAGGCGGCAGGTTAGCGGCCAGTAAGGCGGCCAGCTGTATCTGCGGCGCCATGACGAATTCGCCGTACACCAGCGTATGCCAGTAACTGTCGATCTGGGCTTTGACCGCCTCCAGCACCCTCGGGTGCCGGTGCCCCAGGCTGCTGACCCCGATGCCGGCGATGAGGTCCATGTAGGCCTTGCCTTCCGGGTCGTACAGGTACATACCCTCCGCCCGGCTGACTTCGAGCGCGAGCGGTGCGGGACTGGTCTGGGCGATGTGGCGGAGGAATTGGGAGCGAAGCATTTTTTGGGAGGTTTTTAAGTTTTTAAGGGTATAGGGTTGGGAATCCATAAACTTATAAACTTTTCCCATACCCATGATTGGTTATTTTCCCCGAAAATGTGTTTTACCCGACGTTAAAAAGCGTTATAAGGGTTGGAGGAAATATCATTTTTTCCTTTCTTGCATCCAGCAAATCCCAAGACCCTATCTTAATACTTCGAAAAATAACCTTCTTATGCAGGCCTGGATCGGCGGAATTGTAGCGGTACTGTGCATTTTGCTTCTGGAAGCGCCGACGCGCCAACACGGGCCCTTTGAGGTATTCGGCATCGACGTGTCGCATTACCAGTCGCGGGTCGATTGGGATACGGTGGCGCATCAGGGCATCCGCTTTGCCTTCGTCAAAGCCACGGAGGGCATTACCCACCAGGACTCGCTGTTTTGCCTCAACTGGACGGGCATCAGAGATGCCGGTCTGAAGCGCGGGGCTTATCACTTCTTCCGTCCGGGGGTGCCTGCCACGGAGCAAGCTCATAATTTCCTCAGTCTGGTCGACCTGCAAGGGGGCGACCTGCCGCCGGTGCTCGATGTAGAGGTCATTGACGAAGCCTCCGAAGAGGAGTTGGTGGCCGGGGTGCGGCAGTGGCTTATGGAGGTTGAACTTCGCTATCGCATCAAGCCCATTCTGTATACCAATCTCAAGTTCTACCACAAATACCTCGACGGACATTTCGAGGACTATCCCGTCTGGATCGCACGCTACAACCACATCTTCCAGCCGCGCCTGGCGGGGGGGAAGGAGTGGCACTTCTGGCAGTACGCCAACCGGGGCGAGATGCGCGGCATCGACGGCCACGTCGATTTCAACGTCTTCCGCGGCGACTGGACGGAGCTCGACGCCATTTGCCTGCCGGAAGGGCATATCCTCACTCCCGGGGAGGAGAAGCAGGCCCTGAAATCGAAGCCCTGGCTTTAGGGATCATTCAAGGCAGCAGGTTTCCCATTATTTCAAAACGCGAACCGAGGATCGGAAAACTCTCCGCGTCCATCCATTTTTCCAGTACGGTGGCATAGATATTTCGAAAATCGACCTGGTACATCAGGTCGCCCTGGTCGAGTTGTTGCAGGTCGGGCGGAGCGTTGTAGAAACCTGCCTTCGGGAATCGATCGCCGATCAGGAACAGGTTATTGGCGGCGCCGTGGTCGGTGCCCCCGCTGGCGTTTTGCTTCACGCGCCTGCCGAATTCCGAAAAGGTCAGGATCAGGGTTTCCTGGAAAACGCCGTGGTGGCGGAGGTCCTGCACCAGGGCTTTGATACCCTGGGCGTATTGTTCGAGCAGGCGCGCCTGCTGCCGTGCCTGGTTGGCATGGGTGTCGAAACTGCCCAGGCTGGCGTAGTAGATTCGTGTGGAAGCGCCATGGGCGATGAGTTCTGCGATCTGGCGCAGGTCTTTTCCGAAAGGCGTTGCCGGGTACTCGCCCGTCGTGCGCTGGTCTTTGGTGAGCCCGACCAGGTATTCGGTCGACGATTGCGTGTCCGTCAAGGTCTTGTAGAGAAAGGCCTGGGTGTCGCCGGCAGGTTTTTCCTTTGCGATAGCTTCGAAAAAGGGCTGGTGAACGGCCTTGTACATTTTTTGCGGGTCGGAGACGGCCAGGCCGCTCTGCCGCTCTCCCTTGAGCGCCAGGCTGAGGCTGTCGTCGACTTCGATTGCGGTATGCGGGGCGCTGCCCGGACAGTGGTTGTCGAGGTAGCGGCCCAGCCATCCGGTGTGCAGGTAGGTGTCGCTGGCTGAAGCGGTATGCCAGATGTCCATGGAGCGGAAATGGGAGCGGTCGGGATTGGGGTAGCCCACGCTGTTGACCACCGAAAGCCAGCCCTGGTCGTAGAGTTCGCGCAGAGGAGACAGCGAGGGGTGCAGGCCGAGCTCGTCGTGCACCGGCAGTAACTCGTCCTTAGGAATGGCCAGGCCGGGGCGGTTCTCGTAGTAAAGGTCATTGCGGTAGGGGATGATGGTATTCAAGCCATCGTTTCCGCCCGATAGCTGGATGACGATGAGGATGCGGTTTTGGGAGCCAAGGCTGGGCAGTCCTTGCAGGAAACGCGGCATGAAGAGGGAGGCGGAAGCCAGGGTTGATTGTTGGAGGAAGGATCGGCGGTCCATTGTGTTGCGATTGAAGGGGTTAGCAAAGCTGGTATTCCGGCAGGCTCATCAGGCGGTACAGCAGGGTGGCGGCTGTGGTTTCCTGATTTTTTTGATCGGTGAAAGAAAGGACGGTGTCGAGGTGGGCATCGGCGCCATAGGGCAGCAGGTAATCTGCCAGCTGCCCGGCCAGTTCGCGGGCTGTAAGGTTTTTGCCCCAGCGGGAATAAGCGGACAGGTCGACGGTGGCGTCGAGTTGCTGGAGGCGGCCGGGGCGGGCCTCTTCGGGCTGTTCGCGCAGGCGGATGTCGAGCTGGGCGGCTTTGAAAAGCATGCCTGCCAGGTTGAGGCGCAGCAGCAAAGTAGGGTGATCGATCCATTTCTTGCCCCCCGGCCAGCCCGCCACGTTGGGCGGGTGGAAGAGGATCTGTCCGAGCGCCCTTTCGACAGCCAGGAGGCCCAGGCGGTCGTTGATGCGGCCGCGGGTTTGGCGCAACATGCCTGCGATGAGTTCGACGGGCGATTTGATCCTGACGCCCATCACCGCGGGCTCGTAAAACCAGTCGCTCGTGAAGATGGCGTTTAACAAGGCTGAAATCTCGTACCCGGAGTCGTAAAAAACATCTCCCAGCCATTGAACGGTCCCGGCGTCGGCCTCGTCGGCGACGAAGAAGCGGTAGGCTTTGGCGGCGATGAATTGTGCGGTTTCCCGCCTTTCGAGCAGCAAATCGATGATATCCGTGCCGTCGAAATCGCCCGTTTTCCCCATGAAGCTCTTTTGGCCGAAATCGTGCTGGAATTTCCGGAACACAAACTCCCCCCTGAGGTTGCTCGACCAGCCGGTGAAGGCGCGTGCCGCCTCTTTGACGTCGTGCTCGGTATAGTGGCCCCGGCCGATGGTAAACAGTTCCATCAGCTCGCGGGCGAAGTTTTCGTTGGGCTGTTCCTTCTTGTTTTGCTGGTTGTTGAGAAAGCGGATCATGGAAGCGTCGCGCGCGATGGCCAGCGTCAGGTCGCGGAAATTGCCCAGGGCGTGGGTGCGCAGGGTCTGGAGTTGTCCGGAGGCCAGCAGGCCGAAGCGGGAGATGCAGGCAAAATGCCCATGCCAGAAAAGGGCGGTTTTTTCCAGCAGGGGGGAGGACGCGGGATCGGCCATACGGGCGATCCATTTGGCGTTGAGCTCGAAGACGAGCTGGCGCTCTTTTTCCAGACGGGCCTCCTTTTCTTCGGGGCTCATCTGTTGTGCTTCCTCCATGGAGATGTCCCCGGCCTGGGTGATCAGACCTGCAGGCAGGTCGCCGGGAGAAGAGGGGCTCAAGAGCGTTTGCAAGGCCTCATTTACCGGCATGTCCTTTTTGGCGAGCCATTCTTCGGGGGTGAGGCCAAAACCGGCGCGGGCGTAGAGATGTTTAATTCGATCGGCGTTTTGCATGAGCGGAAGTTTACAAGTGCTCTGACAAAAGAACGAAAGCCCTGTTTAAGAAGGGGATGTTAATTTTATCTTATTTTCGCGAAAAAATTTGAATCTCATGCGCAACTGGATCGTACTCTTTGTATTTGGCGCCGCGCTGCTCGCCATGAGCTGCTCCGGCAAGAAGAACATGATTGAACAACTCACCACCCTGGAAGCAGAGCTCACCGAAGTGGAATTCGAAGGAGAAGGCGTCGAAGAAGCGGCGAAATACCTGGAAAAGGTGAGGGCCTTCGCCGATAAGTACCCCAACGACACCCTGTCGGCAACCTACCTGTTCAGGGCATTCGGCGTGGCCCGGGGGCTTCGCGACTATGCCAAGGCCGCCTCTTTCACGGAAGAGATCTGGACCGAATATCCCTCCACCGCCGTTGCGCCTGAAGCCCTTTTCATGACGGGTTTTATGTACGACACCGACGCCAAGGATATGGAAAACGCCCGCAAATACTATCAATTATTCCTGGACAAATACCCCGGCCACGCGCTCTCTGCCAACGCCAAGGACTTCCTCGGCCTCACGGAGAAAGACCCGCTGGAAATGGTGGAAGAATTTGAGAAGGACAGCGTGGGGATGGACGCTGAGGTCCAATAATTCGCGGGTTTATTCGTTTAGGAGGTTTAGAAAGTTTAGAAGGTTGAGTTATTAAATGCAGGTTATGAAAAACTGGATACTCATTTTTTCTTTTGTTGCCATGAGCGCGCCGCTGCTTGCTCAGGGCATCGACTTTTTCCAGGGCAGCTGGGAAGAGGCGATTGCGGAGGCCCGCAAGCAGGACAAGATCATTTTCGTCGACGCTTACGCCGTGTGGTGCGGGCCCTGTAAGCGCATGTCGGCCAATGTGTTCCCCAACGACAAGGTGGGCGAGTTTTACAACAAAAACTTCATCAACCTCAAGATGGACATGGAACACGGCGACGAGAATTTCCGCAGGAAATATCCCGTTTCGGCATACCCGACGCTTATGTACATCGACTACACCGGCGAGGTCGTACATCAGGTGAAAGGGGCGATGGACGTCGACGGCTTTATCAAGCTGGGCGAGACGGCTCTTTCCAAGATCGACCGGAGCAAGAATTTCGAAGAGGCTTACAACGAAGGCAACCGCGACCCGCAGTTGGTCTATGACTACGTCAAGGCCCTCAACCAGGCAGGCAAGCCTACCCTGGCCATTTCCAACGAATACCTGCGCACGCAGCAAGACCTGAGCACGCCCGAAAACCTGCGCTTCATCCTGGAAGCCGCCGTGGAGTGCGACTCGCGCATCTTTGGTATGCTGGTACAAAACCGCGCAGCCATCGAGAAACTGGCAGGCGAAGAAGCCGTGCGCAACCGCATCGAAACGGCCTGCAAGAATACCCTGCGCAAGGCCCTTGAATACCAGAGCCCCGAGCTGCTGGAAGAAGCCAAAGCCGCCATGCAGGCGCATCACGCCAAAGAGACCGCCGACCTGTTTGCCGTCAATGCCGACCGCACCTTCGCACGCGAGATGAACGATATGGAAGCCTTCCTCAAGGCCGGCGAGGCCTATGCCAAACTCGTGGGCAAGGGCAAGCCCCACGAATTGCACAAACTCGCCCGCGAGACGGCGGAGCTCTTCGGCGACCAGCCCGCGGCCATGAAGGAAGCGGAAAAATGGGCGGGCATGGCAGCGAAAGAAAGCTCAGACTACACCGTCCACTACACCTACGCCCACCTCTTGTATGCCAACGGCAACAAGAAAGGCGCCCTCAAAGCCGCCGAAAAGGCGATGGAACTGGCTAAGGAAGGGCCGAAGGGGGCAACGGAGATGGTGGAAGAGCTTATCAACCGAATTAAGAACTAATTTTGTTGAGGAGATGAGAAGGTGAGAAGTGGAGATTACACTTCTCACCTTCTCACCTTCTCACCTCACATCAACCCAATTTCATGAGACAAATCATTTTTCTTTTTGCTTTTTCCTTCTTTCTGTTCATGCAGCAGGAAATTTATGCCCAGGGCATACAGTTTGAAAAGACCTCCTGGGAGGAAATACTCAAGAAGGCTTCCGACGAGAACAAGGTCATTTTCATGGACGCCTACGCCGTGTGGTGCGGACCCTGCAAGATGATGGACAAGAACGTATTCTCCGACCCCGCGGTGGGGGAATATTTCAACAAGAACTTCGTCAACGCCAAGATCGACATGGAGAAAGGCGAGGGCATCGCGCTGTCGCAAAAATACGGCGTGCGCGCCTACCCAACCTTCCTGTTCATCGACGCCGAAGGCGAACTTGTACACCGGGCAGTGGGATACCACGCCAGCGACGACTTCATCAATGTGGCCTCGGTGGCGCTCGACCAGAACAAGAACCTGGGCGGCCTCGAAAAGCGCTACAAGAAAGGCGACCGCGACCCCGATCTGCTCCACGACCTGGCGATGGCCAAGGCCGACGCTTACGATCCTTCCTATCAGGAGATCGTCGACGCCTATTTGGAAACCCAGCGCAACTGGAATACGGAAAAGAACATGGAGTTTATTTTCCGCTTCGCGGAAAGTCCCGACTCGCCCCTCTTCGCCTATGTGATGGAAAACCGCGCCGCGTTTGAAGAACAATTTGGCGCCGAGCAGGTGGGCGGCCTTGTGCAAAACGCGGTGATGGCGCTGGTTTACGAGGAGGAAAACGAGCAGGAGAACCTGGCCATGGCCGAGCGGATATTAAAGCAATACGATCCGGAGAACGGAGCGGAAATGGCGCTGGAGTTCAAGATGCATTTCTACCAATTCCACCAGATGAACGATGAGTTCGCGCAAGCCGCCATCGACTTCTACGGCAAAAAGCCCGAATCGGCCGACTGGCAGTCCCTCAACGAAATAGCCTGGAGCTTTTACGAGCTCGTAGAGAACAAGGACCAGCTGAAGGTGGCCCTCGGCTGGGCCGAGCAGTCGGTAGCGCTGGAGCGCAACTACTTCAACGTAGACACCCTTGCCGCCCTGCACTACAAGCTGGGCAACAAGAAGCCCGCGATGAAGCTGGCCAAGGAAGCCATCAAACTCGCCAAAGCCGCCGGGGAGGACCCGAGCGGATCGGAGGAGTTGCTGAAGAATATCAAGGCCATGTAAACGACTCACCCCCCAGCCCCCTCTCTCATCCAGAGAGGGGGAGCGTTTTTAACTATCCATTCTACATAATGCGCTCCCCTCTCTGGTGAGAGAGGGGTCGGGGGTGAGTTGTTATATTCCTATCTCCATCCACACCGGGCAATGGTCTGAATGCACCGCGTCGTTGTAGTGCCCGGCGTCGAGGATCTTGTCGCGGAGGTTGTCGGTGACCGACTGGTAGTCGATGCGCCAGCCTTTGTTGTTGCCGCGGGCGCCCGCGCGGAAGCTCCACCAGCTGTATTCCACCTTGGCGGGGTGTTTGTAGCGGAAGGCGTCGGTAAAGCCGTTATCGAACCACTTCGTCATCCAGGCCCGCTCTTCGGGCAGGAAGCCGGAGGAGTCCTTGTTGCCCAAAGGGTTGTGGATATCGATCTCGTTGTGGGCGATGTTGTAGTCGCCGACGATAATGAGGTTGGGTCGTTCCTTGCGCAGTTCGCGCACCCAGTCGAAGAAGAAGTCGAGAAATTCCATTTTGACGGCCTGCCGCACATCGCCGGTCGTGCCGGAGGGGAAGTAGCAGTTGAGCAGGGTGAGGTCGCCGAAGTCGGTGCGCAGGATGCGCCCTTCGCTGTCGAAGCGCGGCTCGCCGCAGCCGGCGACGACCTTGTCGGGCTTCTGTTTGGAGAGGGTCAGCACCCCGCTATAGCCTTTTTTCTCGGCCGAATGCCAGTAGTCGTGGTAGCCCAGCGCCTCGAAGAGGCCGTGGTTGATCTGTTCGGGCTGCGCCTTGGTTTCCTGTATGCAGATGATGTCGAAGCCGTGTTGCTGTATCCATTCGCCCAGGCCTTTGGAGAGGGCTGAGCGGATGCCGTTGAGGTTGTAGGAGATGATGTGGAGGGGCATGGGGAGTTAATCCTTTTCTTTGGGTTTTCGAATACGAAGTTGATGAGGTTCCAATTACAATAATACCTTCGGAATCTTCCGCCGGAAACCGAATGATGTTGCTGAAGTCAAGGTCAAGTGTGATCAGGCATCTTCGCTCCTTCTGGCAAATGGAGTAGAGGTTTTCATCGTCTGTTCCGGATAATTCTTCCTCCTTGACGCTTTCGGCATCAAAACCTTTTTCCCGAAGGAACGCAGAAAAAGATGCGGGAAAATTTTCGTCCAGTTTCAACCGAATCATCAGGCAGCGGGGAAATTGATGTCGACAATATTCTCCCTCGACATGGCAGAGCCGTAGGCAAGGCAGGCAAGGATATCCTCCTTTTTAATCTGCGGATATGACTTGAGGATGGAATCCATTGTTTCACCTGCCGCGAGGTAGTCCAGAATAAGCGACACCCATATCCTGGTACCTTTGATACAAGGTTTGCCAAAGCATACTTTGGGGTCGGCAGAAATGCGATTGAGTAGATCGTTCACGAAACAACTTTTCAGGTTCAACATTTGAAAACCGGGTTTAAGTTCAAAAAATCTGTTCAATAAACCAAAGCCCAAGGGTAAATTCACCCCGCCCAATTCTCCCGATCCAGACTCCGGAAGTGTATCGCCTCCGCCAGGTGCTCGATCTGGATGTCTTTGCTGCCTGCCACATCGGCCGCGGTGCGGGCTACTTTGAGAATGCGGTCGTAGGCGCGGGCCGATAGCTGGAGCTTCTGCATGGCCGTTTTGAGCAGGGTGTGGCCCGCTTTGGGCAGCTGGCATACCTCCCGCACCAGGCGGCTGGGCATCTGGGCGTTGGAGTAGATGCCGGGCAAGTCCCTGAACCGCTCGGCCTGGATGAGGCGGGCCTGAATGACCCGCTGGGCGATGTCCTTGCTGCTTTCGGGCGGCCGTTGGAACGACGACAGCTCCTCGAAACTCACAGGCGTGACCTCCACGTGCAGGTCGATGCGGTCGAGCAGGGGGCCTGAGATGCGGGTGAGGTAGCGCTTGACCACGCCGGGGCCGCAGACGCAATCCTTTTCGGGGTGGTTGTAGAAGCCGCAGGGGCAGGGGTTCATCGAAGCGATGAGCATAAAACTGGCGGGATAATCGACCGAAATCTTGGCCCTGGAGATGGTCACCTTGCGCTCTTCGAGGGGCTGCCGCAGCACCTCCAGCACCGAGCGCTTGAATT
>JBAQQB010000055.1:0-24568 GCA_049306275.1 Saprospiraceae bacterium
CCATCGACGATAAACGATATATTTCTTTCAATTTGCCACTTCTTTCCCAACTCTATTCACTGCCGGCAACAGCGCCAGCGACACAATGCCAAACAGCACCGTCACGCCCACTTGTATGGTGAAAAAGATGATGTTGGCGAAAGAAAAAGCGTCGGCTTTCTGAATGCCATACAGGAAGGTGAGCACGGAAGCGACCATGAAGTGGTAGGTGCCCATGCCCCCCGGCGAAGGGATGGTGAAACCCAGGGTGCCCGCCGCGAAGACGATCAGCCCGGCCATCGGCCCGAGGTGCTCGGTGGGGGCGAAGGCGAAAAAGCCAACGTAGGCCATCAGGTAGTACATCAGCCACACGTTGAGGCTGTGGAAGACGAACCAGTGCGGCTTCTCCAGATGCCGGATCGTTTGGATGCCCTGCCAGAAACCTTCGAGCAGGTCGAACACCTTGCGGAAAATGGGAATCCGGGCCAGTGGCTTGCGGAAAAACCACAAAAATGCCAGCCCGGCTACGCCCGCTACCGCCAGGATCAGCAGCAAGGGCAGGCCGCCACCGCCACCGCCCGCATCCGCCCTCAGGGAGCGGATCAGTCCGAGGATGCGCCCCGACTCCAGCAGCAGCGACAAGCCCAGTACGGCGAACATCGACAGGCCATCGGCCACGCGGTCGACCACCACTGTGCCCATCACTTTTTCCGGCGCCAGGCGCTCATAGCGCGCATAGGTTGCCGCGCGCACCAGCTCGCCGATGCGCGGGAAGCCCAGGTTGGCGAAATAGGCTACGCCTATGGAGAAAAAAGCGTTGATAAAACGGGGTTGCCCACCCAGGGGCTTGAGCAGCATCAGCCAGCGCATGGTGCGGCTCAGGTGGCTGAACATCAGCAAGACCGCCACCACCAGCAGCCAGCGGATGTCGGCGCTGCCGAAATCCAGCAGCAACTTGTCGATCAGGTTGCACTGATCGGCGGGCACGCCGTCGAGCGCGCACTGCGCCTTCCAGGCTTTGTCCTGATTGCGGTACAGTAAATAAAGGATGCTGAAGCCCAGCCCGAAAAAAAACAGGGCTTGCAGGAGGGTCCGGAACTTTTTCCAAATGGTCTTCACTTGACCAATCGGTTATTCTCATCGGGAAATATCGCCGTAGGCTTGAAGGTCTTGGCCTCCTCGTAGTCCATCCAGGCGTATGAGATGATGATGAGCACGTCGCCGACCTCCGCTTTCCGGGCTGCCGCGCCGTTGAGGCAGATCATCCCTGAGTCGCGCTCGCCTTTGATCACATAGGTCTCCAGGCGCTCGCCGTTGTTGTTGTTGACGACTTGCACCCGCTCCCCTTCCAAAATGTTGGCAGCTTCCATCAACGCTTCGTCAATGGTCACGCTTCCCACATAGTTCAGGTTCGCTTCCGTCACCTTCACCCTGTGTATTTTGGACTTGAACATTTGAACCATCATAGAATTGGCCTTCGGTTTTACTTATATTTTTCAGGGCAAATATAAGATTATTTCAGAAAATAGACCGATTGGTCTTTTTTGGTGATTGGTGATTGGGGCAAAGTTAAAAGGTATTAGGAACAAAGAATAAATTTAGCTGACCACAATCTTTAACAATTACCTGCACCAAAGGGTTGCCACTCCAATCACTAATCACCAATCACCAAATTATCGATCAACCTCACCCCTCCTACCCAGGTGGCGATGCAGGCGACGATATAGTTGCTGTCGGAAAACTGCCGGATCTGCTCCAGGGTATTGCCATCGACCAGTTTGACGTATTCGGGGCGGAAGCCGGGCTCGGCGGCGAGGCGTTGGAAGGCTTCCTCCTCCAGCTGGGCCGGAGAGGGACCTTTGCCAGCCTGCGATTGGATGGTTTGGAGTTCGCGGTAGATGGCGGCGGCGCGCGACCGTTCTTCGGGGCTGAGGCGTACATTTCGGGAGCTGCGGGCCAGGCCGTTGGCTTCGCGCATGGTGGGGCACATGACGAGGCTCACATCCAGCCCAGCCTGCCGGATCATCTCCCGGATGATGGCGACCTGCTGGAAGTCCTTTTGGCCCATGTAGAGGGCATCGGGTTCGACCAGTTCGAGCAGGCGGTGTACCACCTGGGCCACGCCTTTGAAATGGCCGGGGCGGAAAGCGCCTTCCATGGTTTTTTCCAGATGGCCGAAAGAAAATTCGGGTCCGGTTAGCAGGCCGGTGGGGTAGACTTCATTTACCGAAGGCAGGAACACGACGTCGCAGCCGGCCCTTTCGAGCAGGAAGAGGTCTTCGGCCTCGGTGCGCGGGTATTTCTCCAGGTCGGCGGGGTCGTTAAACTGGGTGGGGTTGACGAAGATGCTGCACACCGTAGCGCCCTGTTCGGCCAAAGAGCGGTGCAGCAGCGACAGGTGGCCGTCGTGCAGCGCGCCCATCGTGGGCACAAATCCGATGGAATGCCCCCTGGCGCGCAGGTTGGAAAGGTGTTGTTTCAGGCTGGAATACTGCTTGAATGCCCACATAGTTGGTTTTCCCGTTGTGCGGGCTAAAAATAAGAACAATTGCCGGAGCGCCAAGCAACACCCGGCCAATATCGCAGTCATTCCTTCGTTTCTAAAACGGAAAAGGCCGTAAGCCGCCCAAATCGGGTAAAGTCGGTTTTTTTTTGTAAATTTGCAAACTCAATGAGGTTTTACCCCCATTTCTTATCAAGACACGCGCGTAGATTATGAGCAAGAAGAAAGTTTTGATTGTATCCCAGGAGATGAATCCCTATACCGAGTTGTCTGAGCTGTCGGAAATCGCCAGAAAACTGCCCCAATATGCCCAGGACAGCGGCCTCGAAGTCCGCGTGCTCATGCCCCGTTTCGGCACCATCAACGAACGCCGGCACCGCCTGCACGAAGTGGTGCGCCTCTCCGGAATGAATATCATCGTCGACGACGACGATTACCCGCTGATCATCAAGGTGGCCTCCCTGCCAGGCGCACGGATGCAGGTGTATTTTCTCGACAACGAAGACTTTTTCAAGCGCAAGGCCATCTTTGAAGACGAAGAAGGCATGGCTTTCGACGACAACGCCGACCGCATGGTCTTCTTCTGCAAGGGCGTGCTGGAAACAGTCAAAAAATTCGGCTGGGCCCCCGACATCGTGCACTGCCACGGCTGGATGACCAGCCTCATCCCGCTCTACCTCAAGACAGCCTACAAAAACGAACCCCTCTTCCGCCACTCCAAGGTCGTCTACTCCCTCTACCCGGAAGCTACGGAACACACTTTTTCAGAAAATTTTCTGAGCAAAGCATCCATAAACAACCTTGAAGAGTCTATCCTCGGTCCTTACAAGAGCGGTGAGAAAATTTTACTCGACGCCGGCGCCATCGCGTTCTCCGACGCCCTGGTGAAAGGCAGCGATTCCCTCCCCGCCTCCGTTACCCAGGAACTCGCCCAGGCAGAAAAACCTGTTCTGGAATTCCAGGAAGGCGAAGATTATTTCACCGCCATCCTCGATTTCTACCAGGCGCTCCTGAAAGAAGAAGTGGAAGGATAATCTACCAGCCTACATCAATCTCACATGAAAAGAAACCTTTTTCCCTGGGGTTTACTCGCAGCCCTGGGACTCCTGATAAGCGCTTGCTCCCAATCCGGTATTATCGGCTCCGACCTTCTGCAACAAGACCAGATCGACATCGAATTCACAGATGAGGTCCGGTTCAACGCCTATATCCAAAAGAGCGACTCCGTACTCATCTACGACCCGCTGGGTGGCGACTTCCTGTCGGGCTACCTCTGCGGCCAGTTCGCCGACCCTGTATTCGGGCTTTCGCAAGCGGCCGTCAGCGCTCAATTCCGCCTTATTCCCGGCTCTCCTCCCGACTTCCGAAACGCCGTGCTCGATTCCATGGTGCTCGTGCTCCCCTACCGCGCCATCCGCGTCTACGGCGACACCACCGAGCTGGTCCAACTAGAGGTATACCGCCTCGACGAAGACCTCTCCGACACGGTGAAATATTACTCCAATAAACTCATCGCCGCCTCCCAACGCATCGGCTCGGGCAGCATCCTTCCGCGCCGTTACGACTCCCTGGAAATCCTCCAGCACGGCGCCGATACCCTCATCGGGATCCCGCCACAGGTCAGGATCCGGATCGACGACGCCTTCGCCCAGTCGCTGCTGGCTGATACCCTGACGCTAAAATCAGATACCTCGTTCGTCGAGGTCTATAAAGGCCTCCAAATCCGCAGCGCATCCCAGAACAAAGGCATCCTGAGCTTCAACCTCGGCTCTTCCCTCACCGGCCTGACCGTCTACTACCACGTCGACACCGTGGCAAGGCAGTATATTTTCCCCCTGACCAACCTCAGCCCGCGCACCGTGAGCTTCACAAACGACTACACAGGCGCACCCATTGAATCTTTTCTGCAGGATTCCACCCTCTGCGACAGCCTGCTCTTCGTGCAGGGTATGTCGGGCGTCGGCATGGTGCTGGAAATTATCGATACTACCCTTTTAAAAAATAAGATCATCAACCGCGCAGAGCTGGAAATCTTCATCGCCACACTCCCCGAAGACGGCGCCTACACATTTGACCCCGTATCACAGCTGGTCGTCTCCCAAATCAAGGAAGACGGCACCCTGGAAGCCATCCGCGACGTCGCTCTGGGGCTTGCGCGCCAGGATCTGACCGGGCTCTTCGGCGGCATTCCACTGGATGGCATGCCCAAATCCTACACCTTGAACCTGTCGGCCTATTTCAAAGACCTGAAAAACGGTAACGCCACCAACCGCATCCTGATCACCCCGCTGGGCCGTGCAGAACGGGCCAACCGGGTTGTCATATATGGACCAAAACATTCTACCTACCCCGCAAAAATCAAATTAAGTCTAACAGATTATTAATCGCCATGTGTGGAATTGTCGCTTACCTGGGCCCAAAAGAGGCCTACCCCATTCTGATCAAAGGCCTGCAAAGGCTGGAGTACCGCGGTTATGACAGCGCCGGCGTCGCGCTCAACAACGGAGAACTCCGAATCTACAAGAAAAAAGGAAAAGTACAGGACCTCATCGATTTTGCCAACCTCCATGACACCTCAGGCACCATTGGCATCGGCCATACGCGCTGGGCAACCCATGGAAAACCGGATGACATCAACGCTCACCCGCATTTCTCGGGCGACCAGCTGCTCACCATCGCCCACAACGGCATTATCGAAAACTACGTCGCCCTCAAAGCAGCCCTGGAAAACAAAGGCCACACCTTCACCTCCGAAACCGACACCGAGGTGCTCGTCCACCTGATCCAGGAAGTCCTGCATACCGAAAAACTCCCGCTCGACGAAGCCGTGCGCCTCGCCCTGCACGAAGTGGTCGGCGCCTACGCCATCGTTGTTATGGACCGCCGCAACCCCGACGTCCTCGTCGCCGCCCGCAAAGGCAGCCCCCTGGTCATCGGCATCGGTAAAGGAGAGTTCTTCCTCGCCTCCGACGCCACCCCCATCGTCGAGCACACCAAACAGGTCATCTACCTCAACGACGAAGAGATCGCCGTGCTCAACCGCAACGGCCACCTTCAGATCCGCACCATCGGCAACGAAATCCAGAGCCCCTTCATCGAAGAGCTCACCATGGAAATCGAAATGCTCGAAAAAGGCGGCTTCGACTACTTCATGCTCAAGGAAATCTACGAACAGTCGCGCACCATCCAGGACTGCATGCGCGGCCGCCTCAATGCCCGCGAAGGCTGGATCAAACTGGGCGGCATCGAACAATACAACAACCGCATCTCCCAGGCAGAACGCATCCTCATCGTAGCCTGCGGCACCTCCTGGCACGCCGGCCTCATCGGCGAATACCTCATCGAAGACCTCGCCCGAATACCCGTCGAGGTCGAATATGCCTCCGAATTCCGCTACCGCAACCCCATCATCCGCGAAACCGACGTGGTCATCGCCATCTCTCAGTCGGGCGAAACCGCCGACACCCTCGCGGCCCTCGAACTGGCCAGGGAAAAAGGCGCCCTCATCTACGGCATCGTCAACGCCGTGGGCTCCTCCATCGCGCGCATGACCGAGGCAGGCTCCTATATCCATGCCGGACCGGAAATCGGCGTGGCCTCTACCAAAGCTTTTACCGGCCAGGTGACCCTCCTCACCATGATGGCCCTCAGCCTGGCCTATAAGCGGGGCACCATCTCCAAAACCTACTACCAGCAGTTGCTCAACGAAATGGAGAACATCCCCCAAAAGGTCGACCTGCTGCTCCAACACTGCGCCGCTTCCGTAGAATACATCGCCACCGAGTTCAAACACGCCACCAACGCCCTATACCTGGGCCGCGGCTTCAACTTCCCCGTCGCCCTGGAAGGCGCGCTCAAACTCAAGGAGATCTCCTACATCCACGCCGAAGGCTACCCGGCGGCAGAAATGAAACACGGCCCCATCGCCCTCATCGACGAAAATATGCCCGTGTTCGTCATCGCCACCAATAAAAGCGCCTACGAGAAAATCGCCAGCAACATCCAGGAGGTCAAAGCCCGCAAAGGCATCGTGATAGCCGTCGTGACCGAGGGAGAAGAGGTCATCTCCAAAATGGCCGACTACATCATCGAAATACCGGAAACGGAAGAACCGCTCACGCCCCTGCTGTCGGTCATCCCGCTCCAACTCCTCTCCTACCACATCGCCGTTATGCGCAATTGCAACGTCGACCAACCCCGAAACCTGGCAAAATCCGTAACAGTAGAGTAAAATCGTTTACCTTTACCCCACAGTTAACGCTCTTGTTCATGTCAACTAAAAACATGGAATACAATACCTCCCGCGATAACCTGATCATCCCCGAGTACGGCCGCCACGTGCAGGGGATGCTCAGACACGCCATCTCCATCCAGGATCCCCGCGAACGGCAAGCCTTCGTCGAAAAAGTCGTCAACATGGTGGTCCAGATGAATGCCCAAAACAAAAACATCGAAGACTTCCGGGAAAAGGTCTGGAAACACGTCTTCTGGATCACCGACTTCAAACTCGACGTCGTGCCGCCCGGCGGTGAAAAACCTACCCCGGAAAACATCCACAAAAAACCGGAAAGAGTGGGCTATCCGCAAAGGGAAATCAAGTACCGCCACTATGGCTACAACGTGCAGCGCCTTATCGAAAAGGCCAATGCCATGGAAAATGGCCCCAAAAAAGACGCCTTCGCCTATATCATCGCCTCTTACATGAAACTGGCCTACCGCACCTGGAACAAGGAGCACTTCGTCAGCGACGAAGTCATCCTCTCCGACCTCGAAGCCCTGTCCCGAGGCCAACTCTCCCTCCACGAAGACACCACCCTGATGGAGCAAACGCCGGCCCCGCCGCAGCAGCACCAACAGTATAAGTCCAAAAACAAACAACAAGGCGGGTACCAGCAGCACCAACAACGCAGCGGAAAACCGAAATACCAGCAGGGCAAGGGAGGCAACGGCAACGCAGGCGGCAGCGGCGGCAGCGGCGGCGGCAACTACAAACGCAAACGCAATAAAAGAAAATAACCGGCCTGGCGGCCATCCATATGAACCCGGGTACCTTCGAAGTGTCGGGAGGAAAACAGCTCAAAGGAGCCATCCTGCCGCAGGGCGCCAAAAACGAAGCGCTCCAGATCATCTCCGCCACCCTGCTCAGCCCTGAAGAGGTGGTCATCTCCAACATCCCCGATATCCTCGACGTCAACCGCCTGATGGACCTGCTCAAGGGCCTCGGCGTGAAAGTGGATAAAAAGGGAGAGGGCGTCTATTCCTTCTGCGCGCGCGAAATCGACCTCGATTTCTTCCATTCCGACGCCTACACCGACCTGGCCCGCCGCATCCGCGGCTCCGTCATGCTGATCGGGCCCCTGCTCGGCCGCTTCGGAAAAGCCTACCTGCCTCAGCCCGGCGGCGACAAGATCGGCCGCCGCCGCCTCGATACCCACTTCCACGGCCTCGAGTCCCTCGGCGGACAATTCGTCTACAACGCCGAAAAAAACTACTTCACCATCGAGGCCGAACGTCTCCACGGCGCCTATATCCTCATGGACGAAATATCCGTGACCGGCACGGCCAACGTCGTTATGGCCGCCGTGCTCGCCGAAGGCACTACCCGGATCTACAACGCCGCCTGCGAACCCTATGTGCAGCAATTGTGCAAAATGCTCAACCGCATGGGCGCCCGCATCAGCGGCATCGGCTCCAACCTCCTGACCATCGAAGGCGTCGCAGGACCGCTCGGCGGCGCCACCCACCAGATGCTGCCCGATATGATCGAAATCGGCAGCTTCATCGGCCTTGCCGCCATGACCCAGTCGGAAATCACCATCCGGCAGGCACGGCAGGAAGACCTCGGCACCATACCCATGGTATTCGAACGCCTGGGCATTCAAATGGAGTTCAGGGGCGACGACCTCTTCATCCCCGCCCAGGACGTCTACGAAATCCAGACCTTTATCGACGGCTCCATCCTCACCATCTACGACGCTCCCTGGCCCGGCTTCTCGCCCGACCTGATGAGCATCGTGCTGGTCACCGCCACACAGGCCCGGGGCAGCGTGCTCGTGCACCAGAAGATGTTCGAAAGCCGCCTGTTTTTTGTCGATAAACTCATCGACATGGGCGCCCAGATCATCCTCTGCGACCCGCACCGCGCCACCGTCATCGGCCTGGAACGGAAATACCCCCTGCGAGGCATCGAAATGACCTCGCCCGATATCCGCGCCGGCGTAGCCCTGCTCATCGCAGCCCTGTCGGCCAAAGGCAAAAGCGTCATCCGCAACATCGACCAGATCGACCGCGGCTACGCCAACATCGATGGCCGCCTCCGCGCCCTCGGCGCCGAAATCACCCGAACCTGAAACTGAAAATTGAAAACCGAAAACTCAACACTCCCCTCATGGTGGTATACAACGTAACCGTCAAAATCGACAATGCCGTCAAAGAGGAATGGCTCCAGTGGATGCGCCAGGTGCACGTCCCCGAAGTCATGGCCACCGGTTGCTTTCTGAGCTACCGCATCAACCGGGTGCTCAACATGGAAGACACCGATGGGGAAACTTACGCTTTTCAATACCTCTGCCAGGATATGGCGACCCTGCACCGTTACCACATCCACCATGCCCCCGCCCTGCAAAAAGCCCATACCGAGCGCTATAAAGACCAATTTGCCGCCTTCCGCACCGTGCTGGAAGTTATCGAAGAAGGACCAGGCAAAACACCTCAGCAAAACTAAAATTCCAATACTATGAAAAAACTCATCGCACCCCTCCTCCTGCTCGCTACCCTGCTCGTGGCCACCGGCTGCCCTGTTGCGGTCGAATACCCGCTCAGCAAACCAGGCACGGAAAAGATCGACGCCCGGCTGCTCGGCACCTGGGCTACCGACAAGGAAGACAACGACATCCTGCGCGTCCAGATCGACCGGTACGACGACTACTCCTATGCCATCGAAGTGCTGGAAACCGGCTCCATGTATGCCGTGGAAGACACCAACTTCCGCGGATGGGTCACCAAAATCGGCGGCAAGGATTTCATATTCGCCATGCCCTCCATTGCTGAGGAGTATTACACCTACTGCTATGTGATCGACGACGAGAACCAAATGCGCTCCTACGATGTTGGGTTGCTGGTCGGCGGCGTCGACGCCGTCACCTCCATTGAGGCCTACCGGAAAGAAGTGGAGGCATCTCTGAAAATGGAGGACTGCCTCAGTGAAGAGACGGTTTGGTACAAGGAATAAAATGCCCTATTTTCGCAACTGTCATCAGATTAGTCCAACCAAAAATAAAACCGCCTATGTTTTTCGAACTCAATGAAGAGCAACTGGCCGTCAGGGAAGCGGCCCGCGACTTTGCCCAGAACGAACTCAAACCCGGGGTCATCGACCGCGACCGGGAAATGCGCTACCCCAAAGATGAAGTGCGCAAAATGGCCGAACTCGGATTCCTGGGCATGATGGTCTCTCCCGAATACGGCGGCAGCGGCATGGATACCCTCTCCTATGTGCTCGCCATGGAGGAGATCTCCAAAGTCGACGCCTCCTGCTCCGTGATCATGTCGGTCAACAACTCTCTTGTCTGCTGGGGGCTGGAAACCTTTGGCACTGAAGAGCAAAAACAGAAGTACCTCCCCCGCCTGGCCACCGGTGAATGGATCGGCGCCTTCTGCCTATCCGAACCAGAAGCAGGCAGCGACGCTACCAGCCAGCGCACCACCGCTGTCGATATGGGCGACCACTACCTGCTCAACGGCACCAAAAACTGGATCACTAATGGCGGAACTTCCAGCCTCCACCTGGTCATCGCTCAAACCCATCCCGAGAAAGGCCACCGCGGTATCAATGCTTTCATCGTCGAAACCAGCTGGCCCGGCGTGACCATCGGCGCCAAAGAAGACAAATTGGGAATCCGGGGTTCCGATACCCACACCATCATGTACACCGATGTGAAAGTACCCAAGGAAAACCGCATCGGCGAAGACGGCTTCGGTTTCAAATTCGCCATGAAGACCCTCAACGGCGGACGAATCGGCATCGCCGCCCAGGCACTGGGCATCGCCGCCGGCGCATACGAACTGTCGGTAGCTTACTCCAAAGAACGCGAAGCTTTTGGTAAACCCATCAGCCAGCACCAGGCTATCGCCTTCAAACTGGCCGACATGGCCACCGAAGTGGAAGCTGCCCGCCTCATGGTCTACCGCGCCGCCTGGATGAAAGATCAGCATATGGACTACGGCATGGCCAGCGCCATGGCCAAGGTCTTCGCCGCCGAAGTGGCCATGAAAACCGCCGTACAGGCCGTGCAGGTTCACGGCGGCTACGGCTACGTCAAAGAATACCACGTCGAACGCCTCATGCGCGACGCCAAAATTACCGAGATCTACGAAGGCACTTCGGAGATCCAGCGCATCGTCATCTCCAGGGAAATCCTCAACGGGCAACTCTATCTGCCCTATATGCCGCCTTCAGCGCAAACTTCCCACTGATGATTTACGTTATAAATGCCACGGCTCGACGGCCGTGGCATTTATTTTTTTACCCATTTCCCCTATGAAAGGCGCCTTTCAGATCGCAAGACTGTTCGACATCCCCGTGCGGATCCACTGGTCGTTTTTGCTGCTGCTGGCTTATGTGGCCTTCTCCGGCATAACCGGTGGCGGCTCATGGTCTGATGTGGCCTGGTCCTTTCTTTTCGTCGGCGCCATCTTCCTTTGCGTGGTCCTGCATGAATTCGGCCACGCCCTTTCCGCCCGGAGATTCGGGGTGGAAACGAAAGACATCATCCTCTCCCCCATCGGCGGCGTAGCCCGCCTCTACCGGATGCCCGAGCAACCCGGACAGGAGCTGATCGTCGCTGTCGCAGGCCCTTTGGTCAATGTCGCCATCGCCCTTTTAACCGGCCCCCTGGCCTGGTGGCTGGCCCCCGATGAACTGCGGCAACTGGCCAATATGATCCTCGGCCTGCCGGTGATGATGGAGGAAACCAGTCCTTTTTTCGCTTATCTACTGCCGGCTCTCTTCCTGCTCAACATCGTCCTGGCCTTGTTCAACCTGCTGCCCGCCTTTCCCATGGACGGCGGCCGCGTGCTGCGTGCCCTGCTGTCGATGCGCTTTTCCAGACTCCTGGCCACCCGCATCGCATCATTGGCAGGACAGGCGATCGCGCTGGCGATTTTCGCCTTCGCGCTCTCGGAAGGCAATCTGCTGACCTCCCTGGTCGGCGTGTTTGTCTTCTTTATGGCCATGCAGGAATACCGGCAGGTCAAAATGCAGGAAATGCTCAACTCCCTGCGCGTCGAAGCGCTGATGGAACCTGCCTGCGGCTGGGTGAACGAAGAGCAATTCAGAGATAACAACCTCACTCCCGACAACACGCTTCGGGAAGCGCTGGATAAAATGCACGGGGCCGGAAGCCAGGCACTGCCTGTTTTTTCCGGCCCCGTCCTCATAGGCATCATTCGGATGAACGATATCTATAAGGCACTTAAAAAACCGCCCAGGCGGTGATCTATTCTATGCCCAGCTTGGCTTTCACCAATGCCGTCACGTCTTCCGACTCTTCCGCAAAGACGATGATGTTCATCGAACTGACGTCGAAAATGAACTGGTAGCCATTCTCCTTGCCCACCTCATCGATCGCCTTCTGCAATTTTTCGAGGATAGGACCGTAGTAAGATTCGCGTTTGGCTCCGAGCACCGCCGTAATCTCCTCTTCGTACTTCTGAAGGGCTTCCTGCTCTTTCTGGATCTCAGCCTCCCGCTTCTGCACTTCAACCGGAGGTACCGTGCCCTCGTTGATCTCGGTCATATACTTCACGTACTTCTCTTCCAGCGCTTTGGCCCTGGCTTCTCCTTCCGCCAGCAGGCTGTCGCGCAGCTGCATCACCATGGTATCGGCTTTCGCCACGTCGGGCATCTGGCTGAGCACACTCAGGGAATTCATGTAACCCATTTTCTGGGCCGAAAGGGCAGAGAAAGAGAGTAGCAAAACAGCCAGCAAAACAGTGTTCTTCATCATTCGGGAAATAATTAAATGGTCTATTCACAGAAAATCATGCAAAAGTAGAACTCTTGCCCTTTTTATGGAGCATCCGGAAGGAAAAATCCATAAAACCGCGCTTAAAAGGTAGGACACTTCACCTTCCCCTTCTTCAACCGGGAATACCGGCTGGTAGCCGGACCATTCGACTCAATACTGAAAGGCCATCGAAGGGCCAGGTAGAAGTCGGCGCCCCGGAACCGGCCCGGGATGAACCAGGCCCCGATATGGTCGGTGCCCAGCATGAGCGGCCCGGCTCGGAAGAATAGCCCGACCCTCGCCCGCTCCAAGTTGTAAAGGGTCAGCGGAAGGCCGGCGGATATCCAGCGGTTTTCAAAGCGGGGCGCCACCATGATGGAGTTGCCGCGCTGCACGGCTATTCCGGGGTGCGGAACGCGCTGTACCAGCGCGGTGTGGAGGGAAAACGTGGGCGCCAGCATAAACTCCGCCTGTACGCTCAAGGCCGTGGGCATCCAGACCCTGAAGTTGCCGGCCATCAGAGAGGCCTCGCTGTCGCCCAGGGTTTGAAGGCTGAACAGGCTGACCGCTGAATCGAGGTTTTCCGGAGAAGTAAAAAAATCGTAGTCGCCATTGGGCAGCACCGTCTGCATGTCGGTGACGACATGATGCCTGGCGGCATTGCTGATGAACTCCACCGCCCCGGCGTCGAGCAGGGAGGCGCCAATAGCCCAGGTGTCGAAGCGCCACTCCACCCCGATGTCGACCGCGGCGCCATAGCCATTGCGCACCAGCTGTAGCGGCGGCGCGCCGAGGTTGCTGCTGGTATAGGCAAAGCTGAGGTTTGCCTGCTCGGCCGAAACGGTATCGCCGGTGATTTTGGTATAAAAATCAAGATCGGTGTTGTTGCGGAAATAGGCGCCTTCCGCCCCCATCAGGTACTTGGCCACCATACCGGCACTAAACGTACCGGTGGCCGTCTCCCACTGATGCCCGTACTGCAGGCCGATCTCTCCCCAGGCCATCAATCCCATCTCCCACCTGTGAAGCGGAAAAGGCTCAAGGTCAGGCCGGCGGTCGTATTTGAAGTAACTCAGGTTATTGGGCACGTTCATGCCCGAAGCGGCAAAACGCCCCTGGATGATCCAGCCCAGGCTATGCCCGCCCGGCAATTTGAATACCGCGGAAGGGCCCGTGGCCGTTGCGGACGTAAAGAGGTACCGCTCCCTGGCATCGTCAAAAAAGTCGATGATGATGGGATTGGGGTATGCCTGGGGCTCCTCTTCATAATCGAAGGAAGCGACCCACGTGCCGCTGATGCTGTTAACCGCCAGGCTCAGCAGGGAGTTGTTGCGGATGAATAAATAATTGTTTTCCAAAAAACCCGAACCCGCCATGAGCGTGACATCCACGTTGTAGGGACTTGACAGGCCGGTGGCCGGGTTCAGGGCCCAGCCGTTCACCCCGCTGGCCGTTCCAAGCCGCAGCCCCCATTGTTCCTGGGCCTGAGCCCAAAATCCGATACACATAGCCGCTGTGGCGGCGATCCAAACTTTCCACCTCATGACACATTGGTTTTACACGTAAGGAAATGAACGATTATTCAGGTATAGGTGTCAGAGGGTAAACCGGTTCAGGATGTGCGGCAAAAATACAATAATGCCGGCCATAACGGAAATCGCTGCCGCAATCAGCACGGCGCCGGCAGCGCTGTCCTTCGCCCTCCCCGCCAGCTCGTGGTATTCAGGCGATACCAGATCTGTCAAGTGCTCGATCGCCGTGTTCGCCAGCTCCGCCACCCAGACCAGACCGATCGCCAGCAAAAGGACGCACCACTCGCCCGCCGCAAGGTTCAGCCACCACCCCGCCGCAACGACCGCCACGGCCGCTACGGCATGGATTTTCGCGTTGGGCTGGGTTCGGAAGGTGTGGGCCACGCCCTTCCCTGCAAAGACAAAGCTACTCATCCGCTTTTGGATACAGGTTTTCATTATATGATTTTTTTGATATTTTAACTCCTTGCCAGTACACAAACATGTTTTTCCTCCCAAACCTCGCCGCCAGGGTGCAAAAGGCGTATCCAAACGACATAGATGCCCATTCTCGCCCTTGCGCCGTTGTGATCGTCGCCATTCCATTTGAAACTGCCGGATGCAGCCAGCAGCTCGTTGCGGGCCAGTTCTTTCACCTCCCTGCCCAGGGCGTCGAAGACCGTCGCCGTAGCAGTATAGCCATTCCCATCCAACTCGTATGACAGCAGCAGGTAATCCCGCTCGCCGTCGCCATCGGGCGAAAAGGTGTCGTAGGGAAGGGAAATTTTTTTCTCCTGAACCGGCAGGCGGAATTGCTGCGAATTCTCCGCCCCGGGCGTAGCATACCCCGCAGAAGCCGCCGCCGAATGCCAATTGGAGGCGGATTGACTCTCCCCAAAGGGATCGATGCGCTCCAGCGAAACGCCCCGGGTATCGCTCAGCAGCGCATGGTGCCAGGCTGGGTCGTAGCCGGCTGAATCCATGATCTCCGCCATGCCCGGCTCGCCTTCGGCGTAAAGGATCACTGTTCCGCTATCGTCGGGCAGCGCGGGTAATGCGTTGCCCACCACCAGGCCGGTACGCGCCGAAGCATATCGGGCCGCAAGATCAGCCGGATTGGGGCTGATAGCCGCATAAGCGCCCGGAAGCAGCAATTGCTCCACCGTAATGGGTTCGCTGCCGTTCAGAAGGTCGCCGAGCAGCAGATCGCTCAGGTCAATCACCTTGCCGCTGCGGTTGAAGAGCTCCACAAATTCGGCGCCGCCCACTTCGGGCTGAAAAAGGATCTCGTTGATCACCACATCCCCTTCCGCCGGCCTGGATGGCAGGCCAAAATCGATGGTCGCAGCGATACCTGCCGCATTGCCTGCACAATCAGCTGCGGCGCTACCGGCAGTCAATTGGTACATGACGCCAGGTTCCAGCGCCGGCGCCCATTCCAACTCAACCACCCCTGGATCGTATTCAGATAACCCCGCATGGATGACCTGCACGCCCTCGCTGACCGCAAATAGTTCAGGGTTGAGCAGCGATTCGGAGAGAGCTTTATCGAAAAAAGCCTTCCCGGAGGTAGGGCTGAGGGGGTAAACGGAGCGCAATACCGGTCCTGTTTGATCTTCCAAGGGCTGCCACACCGAGTTGATCTGCCCCGGCGTGCCGCCCAGTGGGTGTTCGCTGGCGCGCCAGTTGTCGCCCCCGCTGGCGCAGGGAGCCAATGGGTTGACCAACTCCAGCGACCAGCCCCCTTCATCTTTGTTCCCGCCCCCATACCAATCGACCGAATACGCCACCTGGTGGATCAGGCTGCCGGAGGCATTGCGGAGGACCAGCCTGTCGCCACTGTTGTTGAGGCCGGGGAAACCCGGCAAGCCCACAACAGGCCCATAGCCGCTCAGACTGGCAGTATCGGCTGGCGCGCAGATCAGCAGGAATTGCTGCGGGGGAAGATAAAAAGGGGGAAAAACGGCGGGGCTGCCTCCATCCGACAAGGTCCAACCCTCCAGCTGAATGACGCTGCCGCTCCGGTTGTACAACTCCAGGTATTCCACTTCGGGCAGGCCCACCACTGGCGCGGGGTCGGCCATGATCTCCGCGATGAGCAGGTCGTAGGGCTGGCCGGGAAGGCCTTCGAGGTAAGTGAAAGTGGTGGTGTCGGGACCGCTCTCGTTGCCCTTTTCGTCGAGCAGCCCCGAGGTTTGCAGCGCGTAGGAAACGCCATTTTGCAAGAGTTGGGGCAAGGCGAGTAAAACCTGATCGGGCATAGTGTCGGTCCAGACCGCTTCCCCTGGGCTGCCGATATCCGGCCATAGCCAGTATCGGGCCGTGTCGGTCGCGGAGGCTTCTTCGAGTTTTTCATCGAAAAAAACCCTTACCTGTCCGGGACCCTCGGCCTGGGCGGAGAGTAATACCGGCGGAGCCAGGTCGGCATATAGCGGGTCGATCCAAACGTCGTCAAAATAAAAATCATCGTTTCGGGTGGCGGTGTAATAACAGACCAATCCTGCGTAGCCAGCCTGAAAATCAGCACTGTCCAACGCTGTGCCTTCCAGTTGATAGTCCGTGCCGCCGGCATAGTCGGCCCAGAGCGTCCAAGCGCCCCCTGCGCTGCGAACCACCCGGAAGCGGGCCTGAGCGGGTTGGGAAGCAACGGCGCCGGGCGTGCCCGCAAGCAGCAGCGTGTGTGCCGCCCCGTCTTGCCGGTACAGCTCCAGGGCATCCACCGCGCCGGATGCGCCTCCGGCGCGGATGTAGTAGCCCTGCTGCTCGGGATGCGGGAGTTCGGGAAGGGCGGCCTGCAGGTAGATGCGCGCGTAGTTGCTCGAAGAAGGGTCGAAATCGAGCCGCACATACCATTCCCACAACGTCTCTTCCTGTGAAGAGGTGGGAGCTGCGACATACAGCCAGGTCACATTGGAGGAGGAAGGATCGGGATCGGAAAGACGCAGCATTTCATTCTCCACAACGAAAAGATCAGTGAGCCCCAGCCAGGGAGGATTGGAAGAGAATTCGCCATCGGAAAACTGGTCCAGTAGTTGGGCCTGAGAAGGGAGAAAAACCAGAACAGGCCATGCCGTCAACAGCCACTTTTTCATCTGCACATCGGATTCGGCGCGCATGCAACACATCCCTGTCTAAAAATACCAAGGAAATTGGAAATGACGTTATCTTTGCCGCGATTTTTTACCTGTTTTTCCCAAACCCCGAAAAGGAAACATCATGAAAGTAGCAGTAGTCGGCGTAACCGGCCTCGTAGGTACCGTCATGTGCGAGGTCCTCGAATCCAGAAATTTTCCTGTCACCGAGTTCATCCCGGTCGCTTCCGAGCGGTCGGTTGGAAAGGATGTCGTTTTTAAAGGCGTGCCGTACAAGGTGATCGGTTTGGAGGAAGCCGTGGCTGCCAGGCCTGATGTGGCGCTGTTTTCAGCCGGTTCGGGCGTAAGCCTGGAATGGGGGCCGCGCTTTGCGGCCGCAGGTACCCGGGTGATCGACAATTCCTCGGCTTGGCGCATGGACCCCGCCATCAAGCTGGTGGTGCCGGAGGTAAACGCCCACGTGCTGACAAAAGACGACTACATCATCGCCAACCCCAACTGCTCCACGATCCAGATGGTGGTGGCGCTGGCGCCCCTGCACCGCCGCTATACGATCGAGCGGCTGGTCATCTCGACCTACCAGTCGATCACGGGCACGGGCATGCGGGCAGTCAAGCAATACAACCTGGAAAAAAAAGGCTACGAACCCACCCCCGATGAAATGGCCTACAAGTACCAGATCTTTGAAAATTGTCTGCCCCACTGCGACGTTTTTCTCGAAAACGACTACACCAAGGAGGAGATGAAGCTGGTCAACGAAACGCGCAAGATCATGGAAGCGCCCGATATCCGGATCACCGCCACCGCCGTGCGCGTGCCGGTGCTGGGCGGCCACTCCGAGTCGGTCAACGCCCAGTTTGCGGCGGAATACGACATGGGGGAAGTGCGCGAACTCCTGGCCAGGGCCCCGGGGCTGATTCTGCTCGACGACCCCGATACATTTCAATACCCCATGCCCCTGCTGTCGAAAGACCGCGATGAGGTTTTTGTGGGCCGGCTCCGGAGAGACGACTCGGCAGACAGGGCGCTGAACCTCTGGGTTGTGGCCGACAACCTGCGCAAAGGCGCCGCCACCAACGCCGTACAAATCGCCGAAGACCTCCGCGACAAAGGATTCTTGCCTAAAAATTAAGAGGATTTTCGCCAATTTGCTATATTTAGGATTTGGATCAAGTACTGCACCTATACGACTTCGCTTACACGAATACATTGGTACACAACGACTGAACACCACGCAAAAGAATCGCATCATGAAGACCAAGCTCGTACTCTGGGGAACCAACGCAAACGACGAACGCGTGCTCATCGCCATGGAACTCCGCCCTGAACTCAACCAGGTCGGCATCTGGCAGTTTCCGGAACAAATCGCAACCGACGAATTCGCCCAACAACTGTTCGACGAATGGAGGGAATCCAAAGAAGTGCCCTTCCCCGAAGGTTTCAGCTACCGCGAACAAGAACTGACCATGACCGAAGGCCTGCTCCCTGAAGACATCAAAGTGGAACGGGGAGACATCGTCCAGCGCGCACAAGCCGAATGGCACTTCATCGTCCTGTCGTCCAAACTCAAAGAAGCCTACCACACCGAACTCGACGAACTCAAGGAACGGGTGGAAAAACTGGAAAGCTTCGACGAGAGCATCTGGAACAACCTGAAAGACTTCTGGGAAAAAGTCCAAAACCAGGTGCGGGAACGCAACCTTTTCCGCGACCACATCGACAGCCTCAGAGAAAACACCAACCACCTATTCGACCGCCTCAAGGAACTCCGCAAGAAAATGGACGATGAGTTCTCCAAGCGCTCCAAGGAAACCATGCAGAAATTCATGGGCAGCCTGGAAGAGATCGAACAAAAAGTCAAAGAAGGCCTCCGCCTCCAATCGGCCTTCGACGAACTGAAAAAACTCCAGCGCGAATACCGCGACGCCCAACTGACCCGCGACCACCGCTCCAAAGTCTGGGATCGCCTCGATGGCGCTTTCAAAGCGATCAAGGAAAAACGCTTCGGCTCATCCAACGCCTCCTCCAGCCAGGAAGATTCGCCCCTCATGCGCATCCAGCGCCGCTATCAGGGGCTCGTCGAAGCCATTACCAAAATGGAACGCTCCATCCAGCGCGACCGCGACGACCTGAACTTCCAGCACAAGAAGATCGAAACGACCGACGGGCAACTGGAAGCTCAAATCCGCCAGGCCAAGATCGGCATGATCGAAGAACGCATCCGCTCCAAAGAAGAAAAACTCCACGAAATGGTGCATACCCGCACCGAACTGGAGTCGCGCATGGAGCAGATCCGCCACCGGGAAGCCAAACAGGCGGAAAAAGAACGCCTGGAAGAAGCCAAGGAAGCCGCCAAAGGCAAGATCGCCGAACAGATCAAGCAGCAGCAGGAAGCCATGGAAGAAATGGCCGATAAACTCGAAAAAGCTGCCGACTCGCTTACCGGGGGAAGCTCAGAACCGGAACCCTCCTTCCTCGAAAAACTCCAGGATGCCGTCGAAGACGCCGTAGATACCGCCAAAGCCGTCGCCGAAGTGGTTTCCGAAAAAGTGGAAGACGCCGCCGAAGTCGTTATGGATAAGGTGGAAGACGCCGCTGAAGCAGCAAAGGACAAAATGGAAGACGCCGTCGAAACCATCAAAGACAAGGTGGAAGACGCCGCCGAAGTCGTGGAGGACAAAGTGGAAGAACTCCTGGAAAGTAAAGAGGAAGAAGAAGTTAAAGAAGAAGAAAAAGAAGAAGATAAGAAAGAGGAGTAGCGATCATTTCTTACGGTCCGTCACGTAGGTGACGAGCTCCTCCAACGCGTGCCGCACCGGGCTTTCGGGAAATGTATAGAGCAACTCGAAAGCCTGTTGCCGGTACGCGTACATTTTTTCGCGGGCATACTCCATGCCGCCGCTGGCTCTTACAAAATCAATGACCTCCTTCACCTTGTCCTCCCGGTCGTGGTACTTGCGGATGAGGCTGAGCATTTTCCGCTTTTCCGAAGGCTTGGCCTGCTGCAAGGCGTAAATCAGCGGCAGCGTGAGTTTTTTCTCCTTGATATCGATGCCCAGAGGCTTGCCCACGTCGTCGGTTCCAAAATCGAAGAGGTCGTCGCGTATCTGAAACGACATGCCAATCTTTTCGCCAAAACTGCGCATGCGCTCGATCACTTCTTCGTCGCCGGTTGCCGAGGCGGCGCCCGCGGCGCAGGCTGCCGCGATGAGCGAGGCGGTCTTCCCCTTGATGATATCGTAGTAAACGCTTTCTTCTATGTCGAGCCGGCGGGCTTTCTCCATTTGGAGCAACTCCCCTTCGCTCATCTCCTTGACCGCATTCGACACGATCTGCAACTGCCGGAACTCTCCATTGTTGAGCGCCAGCAACAGACCCTGGGAGAGCAGGTAGTCGCCCACCAGCACGGCGATCTTGTTTTTCCAGAGAGCATTGATGGAGAAGAACCCACGGCGCTCAAAACTATCGTCAACCACGTCGTCGTGCACCAGCGTTGCCGTATGCAAAAGCTCCACCAAAGAAGCCGCGTTGTAGCTCGAAGGCGTGATCTCCCCGCAGAGCTTGGCACTGAGAAACACGAACATGGGCCGCACCTGCTTGCCCTTGCGCCTGACGATGTAGTAAGTGATCTTGTCCAACAATGATACCTGGCTACGGGTCGCCTCCCTGAAATGCTTTTCAAACGCCTTCAGTTCCTGCTCAATCGGCCCTTTAATCGTATCAATGCCTTTGGTCATGCTTCGATTGGTCGGCTTATTGGCACAAAAATAGTCCAATTATGCCAGTTTTGTCTGAACGCAACAATTATGGGGAGGAAAAGATTAAAAAACAAGTTGCTATTGAACGCTCTAAAACTGTTTCAAAGGTATTTGTGCGGCCTGCGGCCGCAAAAATACCTTTGAAAAGACTTTTTCGCCGCCTCAGGCGGCGAAAAAGTCTTTTCAAAATGGGATTAGTTGCGTTTATCGCAACTAGAAAAAAATAAGCCCGGCTCTTTGGGTGGGCGCCGGGCTATCAGAATCAGAGAGAGCGAAAGATCATCGGGGCCAGCAAATCCCCCACAGCAGCCGGCCGGAGCCGGCTGCGTGGAGAACTACGCTTGCTGGTCTTTTTGGGGTTAAGAACCGCACGCAGAACATGGATTAGTATGGCTATTATGCGCTGTGCGATGGCATACGACAAAAAGAGACGCCGCCATGCGGGATTCCACATGGCGGCGCCGTTTTCTTTCACTTTTTTTACCAACCCGGTGTGAAGTTGATGCCAAACACGCCCCTCGTCTCCTTCATCAGCGGGAATGCGTAGTAGGGCTCGAGGATGAGGGCGCCAAACAAGTTGACGCGCAGCGATACACCCGTGCTGAAGACCGGCGAGGCCGTCGCCGAGAACCATTCCTTGCTCTCCGGGTCGCGCAACTCTACGCCGGTATCCCAGGCCAAACCGCCGTCGAAGAAAACCGAAATCTCGGTGAAAAACACCCTGGAGCGGATCAACGAAAGGCGCTCGGGCCCCGTAAAAGGCAGCCGCACCTCCGCCGAGGCCAGCAGCATCTTCGAGCCGGTCAGGATCTCCGTGCTCTTGCCGTTGTCTCTCAGGATATCCAGACTCGCATTCGAGAAATAACCCCGGACGTTCCAGGGGAAGCCCAGGTTTTGCTGGATGAAGCGCTCGGAGTTGTCGCCGTAAAATCCATGGTGCGTCACGCGCGCGGCCAGGGTGACAGGACTGAGCCGCAGATAATGCCGGTAGTCGGCCGTAAATGACCACAGGTCGATATCGCCCATGTACTCCCTGCTGCCTAAGCCGTTGTAGTATTTGCCCACGCCCAGGCGGTAGCGATGGCCCTTCAGGGGGGAGGCTACGCCGAAGAATGAATTGTCGCCGATCAGCGCGGCGTAGGCCGATGCGATCTGCCCTCTGAGGAAAGGAACGCCTGAGGTGACAGGGTCGAGCTTCTCGCGGTCGACCATCAAGGTTTGCAGGGTGAATATATCCACATAGGTGTCAACGCTGTTGAGGCGGGAGTAGTAAAAAGCATAATTGGCGCCTCCTTCCAGTCGCAGGATGGTGGAAAACGGATACTGCGCAAACACGCTGACCTGGTCTTCGAAATTGCGCAGGTCGAGGCGCTGGTAATGCCACACGGGGTAGAGAAACCCATTGTTGTCCTGCAGGGTGTCAAGACCCAGGAGCACATCGCCCGTAGTCCGGTAAAAGGGAAAGTGGGAATAACTCACACCCCATCCAATGCGGTTCTTCTGGTTGAGATAGGCCACCGAGCCGGCCACGTCGACCAGCTCGCCGTTCATGGTCAGGCTGGTGAAGAGCTGATGGTCGCCGAGCATGTCGCTGAAATAGAGGTTGACGGCGCCCGCCGCCCCAGCCATGGGTCCAAAGAAGTTGCCCACGCCTACCCCTCCGCCGCCGCTGGCGAAGTCGAGCCGGAATTTGGGCTTGTATTTTTCTTCAGAAAAGACCAGCGAGCCGGCACCCGGCAAGGTGTCGATCTGCTCCAACTGGTTGTCGACCACCGTGCTGGCTTTTTTGTTGAAATGCGGCAGCATAGCCGCGGTGAAATCTACTTTCTCCGGATCGACCTCCACGTTGAGAAAATCTTCCGGCTTGGCGGAGTAGATGGCGTAGTCGCCCTCATAGAAATGGGTGTACAGGAAGCGGTTGCGTCGCTCCGACCGGCTCACCGTGATAGCAGGAGCATAAGAAGTGATGCCGCTGGCGCCGGTGAGCAGGTCGGTGAGCTGGTACACCTTGCCGCTTTGGGGCTCGTAGCGGTAAATGTTGCGGTAGCCGTCTCTGTTGGACAGAAAGATCAGGTTGCCGTCGACGTCGAAAACGGGGTTGAGGTTGTCTGCTCCGGGGAAGACCTCGATATCGGTGCTGTAACCACCCGCCACGTCGTAAGTCGCCAGGTTAAAGGTCCACTTGCCGTTGTTGCGCCCCTGCCGCTGGCTCAGGCGGTCGGTAGAATAGGCGATGTAGCGGCCGTCGTCCGACCAGGCGGGCAGCAGTTCGGCGTAGTCGTCGTTGGTGAGCCGCTTGACCTTCTTGCTGCGCAAGTCGAGCTGGAAGAGGTCGGTTATGCCGTCAACCATACCAGACACCACGATCGATTTACCGTCGGGCGACCATGCGGGGTTGCGGAAAGCGGGCACGCCTTCGAGGAAATATTCTTCCACCGTTTTCCCGGAAAAAGCTTCCTTGATAATCAGGATGTTATCGCCTTTGCTGACGCCCACGAAGGCGAATTGCTTGCTGTCGGGCGACCAGGTACCGGCCGACTCGATGTAATCGAACTCGTCGATATGCCCGTCGCGGGCCGTGCTGGCCACCAGGCGGATGATGTCGCCATTGGCCGCGCTGGCAAGGAAGAGGTCGGTGGTGAAGAGGTTTTTCTCGGAGAGAAAAATGACGTACTTGCCGTCAGGGCTCAGCACCGGGGCAATGTTGATGCGGCCGGCGTTTTCTTTCGACAAGAGACTGCGCCCCGCAGGGTTTTCCTTCCGCTCGCCGATGAAATCGCCGTAGTATTTTTTTATCGAAGAAACCCATAGGTCGGAGAGCTCCTTGCTTTTTACGTTGAAAAGCGTGTCACAGGCGGCGTCAAAGCCATATTTCGCGGTAAGCATGAACAAAGGCTCAATGACCTCGTCGCCGTACAAGCCAGTGATGAAGGCCCAGAAAACCTGTCCCCAGCGATAGGGGAAATACTTGTCCATCTTGTCCAGGTCCCTGAACGAAGGCACGTCGTCGTTGAGCACCGCGTCGCGCATCCACATGGAGGTGTGCGCGTCGAAGCGGCCGATCGACATGTATTCGGCCAGGCCTTCGACCATCCAGAGCGGGAGGTTGCCCAGGTTTTCAATGTTGGTGGAGTCGCCGCCCAGGATCATGTTGTACTGGAAAGCGTGTACCAGCTCGTGCCCGAGCACGTGGTGGGTCTGCTGTTTCGACTGGGTGAGCGGCATCACCACCCGGTTTTTAAAGGCCTCCGTCACCCCCCCGGTGCCCACCCCGATCGAACCGCTGATGGTGTTGGTCTGCTGGAAGTCGGCGTGGTCAGCATAGAGAATAATGGGGTTGCGCGCCGAAAAAGTGTCTTGGAGAATGGCCTGGTGCAGCTGGTACCACTGTTCGGCCCAGGTCGCCACTTCCTGCACGGGTCCTTTTTCAGGGAGGTAGTTGTAGACGTCGAAGTGGGGCGATTGGTAGACCCGGAAGTCGAATTTTTCGTACCGGGGCTTGTTGCGCCCGAAGTACTGGGCGGAGGCGGCATTCCATGAAAACAGGAAAACCACCGCAAGCAACATGATTCGATTGTCAATCATAGCTGTATTTTTTGGGTTGGTCATCCGCTTATATAACAAGAGAAGACAGGGGTTTATTCGCGAAAGGAAAATGTTAAGGGCGTTAAATTTCTCTTAATCTATTATTTTGGACAGGATTATCTATGAGTGCGGC
>JBAQQB010000056.1:0-31207 GCA_049306275.1 Saprospiraceae bacterium
AGACGCATACACCTGCACCGCCGTATGCTTTTGCTCCTTGTACCCTTCGTAGATACCCGTCATTCCGAATGCGGCGCGAAGGCCTACCCGGAGGTTTTCAACGGCCTCATACTCGGCGCCCAGGAGCAGTGACATGGCGAAGCGGTTGTACTTGTGGGTGCGGTCGAGGCGCTCCGTGAAGCCATCGTCGTCGATGATCAGGGTGGCTTTGGCCATGAAGCCGGGTTGGAGGCCCGCCTGCACGTTCAATCCTTCGATCAACTCATAGCCTGCCAGCACGGGCAGGGCGATCTGCAAGGCCCGTTCGCGGTAAATATCGCTGTCTGTGTCATTGACGCCCTGGCGGGAAGCCAGCAGTTCGGCCTGCAGGCTGAGACGGCCGGCAGGCAGGGCCATACGCCCGAAAGCGCCGGCCAGCCAGTTGAGCGAAGCCGCTCCGTCGCCTACATTGGAATAAGAGGTGACCTGAAAACCGGCCTTGGGGCCGAACTCTAGGGTTTGCGCCTGTGCGATGACTGCCACAAAAAAAAGCGCGAAGAAAATGGAGATTGTTTTCATCTGGAAAATGGTTTTTGCTTTTGATGGAGCAAAGGTAGGGGGGGCAAAAACCATTTTCCAAATGGGTTGAGGGAACGGCAGTTATAGTTAGTGGAGGGTTGAGAGTTGAGAGTGAATTGAGGCCGAGGCAACAAAGTTGCCTCGCAGTCACTCCACACTCAACTCTCCACACTCAACTTTTTGCAATATTTCCCCTGATCGCCACATAGTTCAAATAAACCACTCCCGCCGACAAAACCGCAGCCAGCCCCCACACCAAAGGATGCGCCATTGCTGGGATTTCAATACCCTGCCCCTCAGCAGCCCGGGCCAGCAAGGCATGAAAAAACAGAAACGCTATAAAGGCCGTGACCGCCACGCTGGAAAACCAGCGCAGCATACGGATGTGCAGAAAATTGATGATTTGCGATTGCCGGTAGCCGAGTTGCAGCAGCAAGTCGATGTCGGCGCGGGCGCCTTCGATGAGCAGGCGGAAGTTGAGCAGGATGATGACCATCGACAATACGAAAATGAGGCCACCGATGAAAAGCAGGATCAGGGTCATAAAGCCCACCATGGTCTGCACCTGGGCTCCGACGAGGCGGCCGGCGGAGAGTTCGTAGTTGTTTTCTTCGATGAAATCCAGAAAAGCGGCCGACTGCGGGTTGTCGACCTCCATGACGAGCCGCGAAGGACCTTTCTGTGCAGTGGTGTCGCCGAAGGTCCGGTTGGCCCAATCCATGAAACCCTGGGGCACGAGAATGGAGTTGTAGCGGTCGCTGAAGCCCACGATGCGCCCCTGCATGCGCGCGCGGCGCAGGTTGTCGCCGATCACCAGATCGAACGACATGCGCTGGATGGTGTTGGGCGTGAGCTGCGGCAGGCCCTGGCTGGGCGCAAAGCCGAAGTTGTAAAGCGCCAGGTAATCGCGCGACAGCAAGATGGGCACCTCCTCATCCCCTTCCTCCCAGCGGAAGCGCGGCTCCCTTACGTCGAGGAAAGAATAAGGCACGGACTCAAAAAAGAGCTCCGTATAAAACCCCAGGCTTTCGCTGGAGGCGCTGACGTGAAAATTATTTGAAGTAAAGACCCCTACCGAGCGCACAAAAGAGTGGCCCATGATCTCCTCGATCTCTTTCTCCGAAAAGGAAGAAGCCCCAGTCAAGGTGTTGAGCAAGTTGACCCGCTTGTTGATCTGCACGAAATGCGGATCGGCCCCCTGGTCCTTATTGAGGTAATGATTGACGTCGAGGTACAGTTGCACCGCCCCCAGCACCAAAAACAGCCCGATAGCCACCCCCATACCAGCTCCGTAAAGTTGCCACCGGCTTTGCCGCCGCCACAAGAGTTTTAAAAACAAATCCATACTCTTTCACCTTTTCACCTTTTCACCTTTTCATCTATCTTCGCCCCATGAACGAAAAAATCATCATCCTCGACTTCGGCTCCCAATATACGCAGCTTATTGCAAGGCGTGTGCGCGAACTGAACACTTATTGCGAGATCCTCCCCTTCCACGCCGGCATCCAGCTCGACGAATCCGTCAAAGCGGTTATCCTGTCGGGTTCGCCGTTTTCGGTGACGGACGAAAAGTCGCCGCGCATCGACCTGGAGCGCATCGTGGGCAAGCGGCCCGTGCTGGGAATATGCTATGGGGCACAGCTCATCGCCGACCATTACGGCGGCAAGGTGGAGCGCTCGCTGAAGCGGGAGTATGGCAAGGCCAAACTGAGCCGTTTCTTTGAAAAAGACCGGCTGCTGACAGGCATCCCGCACGACTCGCAGGTCTGGATGTCGCACGGCGACACCATCATGCAGATACCCCCCCAGTTCGAGCTGCTGGCCGGCACCGAGTCGATCGACGTGGCGGCCTTCAAGTCGAAGGACGGGGCATTTGAGGCGCCGGTGTACTGCCTGCAGTTTCACCCGGAGGTGACGCACAGCCTCGACGGACTGACCCTGCTGCAAAACTTCGTCATCCATATCTCCGGCTGCCACCACGAGTGGACGCCCGCTTCTTTCATCGAAGAATCGGTGGAAAACCTGCGGCAGACCATTGGCAAAGAACACGTGCTGATGGGCCTCTCGGGCGGCGTCGACTCCACCGTAGCGGCCACCTTGCTGCACCATGCCATCGGCGACCAGCTGATCTGTTTTTTCATCGACAATGGCTTGCTGCGGAAGAATGAATATGATGATGTGCTGGAGTCCTACCGCGACATGCACCTCAACGTCATCGGGGTGGATGCGAAGAGGGAGTTTTACGACGCCTTGAAGGGAAAAACCAACCCGGAAGACAAGCGCAAAGCCATCGGCCGCACCTTTATCGAGGTATTTGAAAGAGAAGCCAAAAAACTGCCCGCCATCGAATGGCTCGGCCAGGGCACCATCTACCCCGACGTCATCGAGTCGATATCGGTGCACGGGCCTTCTGTGACGATCAAGTCGCACCACAACGTGGGCGGCCTCCCGGAAAAACTTAACCTCAAAATCGTGGAGCCCCTGCGCATGCTTTTCAAGGACGAAGTGCGTAAAGTGGGCTTCGCCCTCGACATCCCGCCCAGCATCCTCAACCGCCATCCCTTCCCGGGACCGGGCCTCGGAATCAGGATTTTGGGTGAAGTGACTGAGGAAAAGGTGGCATTATTGCAAGAAGCTGACGCGATTTACATAAATTTGTTGAAGAAGTACGGCTTATACGGCGAGATCTGGCAAGCGGGCACTATCTTGTTGCCCATCCAGTCGGTCGGCGTCATGGGCGACGAGCGCACCTATGAGCAGACCGTGGCGCTGAGGGCCGTCAATTCACTGGACGGCATGACCGCCGAATGGAGCCGCTTGCCCTACGACTTCCTGGCAGAAGTGTCGAGTGAGATCATCAACCAAGTAAAAGGCATTAACCGCGTAGTCTATGACATCAGCACCAAACCGCCTTCCACGATTGAGTGGGAATAACAGCATCTGGATTGTTGCGCTGCTTTTTTCCCTCGTCCTGTCTTCCTGCGAGCTCTTCAAAAAATTGCCCGACGACCCCAGGCCGCCGAAGGATGAAGACGAATTGGGCGAAATTCAGCCCCCTGTGCAAATCGATCCCGCCACAGGCGAGATCGTGCCGGTGACGGTATTGGTAGAAAAAATGGACACCATCAAGTGGAAGGAACTGTCGACCGACCGTTTCCCGCCCATCACCTCCGTAGGTAGCGACCAACTGCCCGACCCCCTTTCAGGCGATTTGCCCGGACTGCCCAGCGCTACCACCGGCAGCGGCCCCCGAATCTCCCTGTTGCTGCCTTTTATGTCCGATCGCTTCAGCTCCTCGCCAGACAATGTTTTCGAGATCAGCAAATGGGCGATCAATTACTACTGCGGCGTCAGGCTGGCGATCGAAGACCTGGAAAAAGAAGGCAAATCCTTCCAGCTCGAGGTCTACGACACCAAGGCATCGGAAGACGAGGTCACGCGCCTGCTCAGCTCCGACAGCCGGCTCAAGCAATCCAAACTCATCATTGGCCCCTACCGCAGCAACAATATCAAGCTGGTGGCGGAATTCGGCAAGCGCAACGAGATACCCGTGGTGTCGCCCTACAGCGCCGCGGCCGGCATCGCCAATGAAAACCCCTGGTTCGTGCAGGTCAACCCCTCGCTCAAAGCCCATTGCGAGGCCATCACCCGGCATGTGCGCGAGCGCTACTCCGCCAGCCAGGTGGTGCTGGTGGTGCGCAACCAGCCCGACGAACTGGCACGCCTGAAGTATTTCCAGGACGCCAACCGCGAGTTCTTTACCCGGGAAGACACCTCCCGCCTCAAAGAATACATCGTCAGCGACAACTCCGCCGACTTCAACCAGATCGACATAACGCCCTTCCTGCAAGGGAGCCAGAAAATGATCTTCATCGTGCCTTCCTGGGCCAGCGAGCCCTTTGTGTACTCCCTGCTGCGCAAGATCAAACTCGCCAAAACAGACCTGACCGAAGTAGCGGTATACGGCATGCCTGCCTGGATGAACTACGAGCAGATCATGGACTACGACCTGTTTGAAGACCTCGACGTGCATGTCAGCAGCGCTTTCTTCGTCGACAATTTCGACGAAAATGTAAAAGCCTTCAACCGCCGCTACTACAACAGTTTTGGAATGCTGCCGCAGGAAGAATCCTACATCGGCTACGAGGTGCTCAAATATTTCGCCAACCGGCTGATCGAAGACGAGACCAGAATGCTCGACCGCCTCGACGGAGAGGATGCAACCAACATCTATACCTCCTACAAATTCCGCAAAGTCGTCGATATGCCCATGGCCACCGACGACTTTCGCCGCCGCTTCGGCCGCTACGAAAACGAATACGTTCACATTCTGAAATTCCAGGACTACCATTTCCAACCGGCCACCGACTAAGCGGCCGGCGACCCATGAAACCAGCAAGAAAAGAAAAATTGGAAGGCGTTGCCAAACGCCGCCAGGGCAACCTCAGCGTCCTGCTGGAAAACGTACACGACCCACACAACATCGGCGCCGTCATGCGCTCCTGCGACTCCGTGGGCATCCGCGAAATCTACGTGCTCTATACCGAACCCCAGCTCACCCAGGACCGCATCGTGCTGGGCAAGCGCACCTCCGCCGGCACCAAGAAATGGCTCGACGTACATTTCTACACCGACCCCGACGCCTGCTTCCGCGACCTGCGCAGCCGCTACGACACCATCCTTTGTACCCATCTGGGCGAATCGGCCCGCGATCTCTACGACCTCGACCTGACCAGTTCCACCGTCCTGGTCTTCGGCAACGAACGCGATGGCATCAGCCAGGACGTGCTCAGCCGCTCCGACGGCAATTTCCTCATCCCCCAAATGGGCATGGCAGGCAGCCTCAATATCTCCGTCGCCTGTGCCGTCGCCCTCTACGAAGCCTACCGGCAACGCCGCGTAAAAGGTTACTACGAAAACAACCCCACCACTACGCCGGAGGAAAAAGCTGCGCTCCTGGCAGAATATGTACGCAGGCATGAGGAGCAGTATAATCCGGACTCGGCTGAGGTGAGAAGGTGAGAAGGTGAGAAGTTGATTTTCTTTCCCCTCCTCACCTTCTCACCTTCTCACCTTTTCCTTACCTTTGCCAACTATGCGTTTAAAGACGATCGAAATAAAAGGATTCAAGAGTTTTGCCAATGACACCGCCATCCACTTCGACCAGGATGTCATCGGCATCGTCGGCCCCAACGGGTCGGGCAAATCCAATATCGTCGACGCGATCAGGTGGGTGCTGGGCGAACAAAAGAGCAAGGAGCTCCGCCTCGACCAGATGAGCAGCGTCATCTTCAACGGCACCAAAAACCGCAAAGCCGCAGGCATGGCCCAGGTGTCGCTGACTTTCGAAAACACCAAAAACCTGCTGCCCACCGACTACCAGACCGTCACCATCTCCCGCATTCTCTACCGCACCGGCGAGAGCGAATACCGGCTCAACAACGTCACTTGCCGCCTCAAGGATATCACCTCGCTCTTCCTCGATACCGGAGTGGGTTCCGACTCCTACGCCATCATCGCCCTGGGCATGGTCGACGACATCCTGGCCAACAAGGAAAACGCCCGCCGCCGCATGTTCGAACAGGCAGCCGGCGTTTCCAAATACAAGATCCGCAAGCGGGAAACCCTCAACAAGCTCAAAAGCACCACCGAAGACCTCGACCGCATCGAAGACCTGCTCTTCGAAATACAGGGCAACCTCGACACCCTGGAAAAACAGGCCAAACGGACCAAAAAATACTTCGAACTCAAGGAAGAATACAAGGACGCCAGCATCAAACTGGCCTCCTGGAAATCCTCCCACCTCGTCGCCCGCCAAAAGGAACTCAACAAACAACTCCAGGGCGAAGAAGACCGCTATCGGGCACTGGAAGTAGAGGTGCGCAAGCTCGAAGCCCAACTGGAAAACGAGAAAAAGGCCAACCTCGACAAGGAGAAAAACCTATCCGAGCGCCAGCGCGACCTCAACCAGCTCGTCGGACAAATCCGCGGCATGGAGAACGACAAGAAGATGCTCGAGCAAAAGCTCGGCTTTCTCCAACAAAACAAATCGCGCCTGCAGGAGCAGATCCAGCAGTCGAAAGGAAAAACCGAACAATTCGAGGCCGACATCGAATCGTACCAGGAGCAACTCAACGAGGAAAAACGCAAGGAGTTCCGGCTGGAGGAAAAACTGGAAAAAGCCCAGGACCACCTCAAAAAAGTGCAGGACAGCCACGGCAACATGAAAGCCGAACTCGACACCGTGATGAAAGGCCAGCAGGCCGCCGAACGCGAGGTGTTCGAACTGGAAAAACGCCGGGCCGTCAACCTCAACCAGGCCCAGATACTCAGGGCCGAAAGCCAGCGCTACGCCCTCGAAGTGGCAGGCAGGCAGGAAGAGATCCAGACCCTCCAAAAAAAGGTGGCCGAGCTGGAAAAGGCAGAGGAAGAGCGGCTCAAAGAACTCGAAAAAATCAGGGCCACCGAGCAAAAACGCCAGGAAAAACTGATCGAAACCGAGGGCGAAATCGACGCCCTTTCCCGGAAAATACAAGCCGCCAACCGCTCGCTCGACGCCAAGCGCAACGAGTACAAGCTCACCAAGAGCATGGTGGAGAACATGGAAGGCTTCCCCGAATCCATTAAATTCCTCAATCAGCACAAGAACTGGAAAAAGGAAGCACCCCTGCTGTCCGACATCATCTACGTGCAGGAGGAATACCGCGTGGCCATCGAAAACTTCCTCGAACCCTACCTGAGCTATTACGTCGTGGAAAACCTCCAGGATGCCTATCAGGCCATCAAGCTGCTGCACGACAGCCAGCAGGGCAAGGCCAATTTCTTCCTGCTCGACGCCTTCGCGGACTACCAGCCCCCCATGACCCTGTTGCCCGACACGCGCCAGGCCATCGAATTCATCGAAGCGGAGCCCGTGTACCGAAACCTGCTGCAATACCTGCTCGAAAACGTGCTGGTCACCGAGCGGGAAGAGATCAAGGATAGCGTTTCAAACCCGGAGATCACCCTGCTGTCGAAGAGCGGGCGTTTCATCCAGCGCAAATACAGCATCTCCGGCGGCTCCATCGGCTTGTTCGAAGGGAAAAAGATCGGACGGAAGAAAAACCTGGAAGTACTGGAGGCTGCCATTCAGAAGGCAGAAAAAGAAGAAAACGAGCTGTCTTCCCAGTTTTTCAAACTCAAAAACCAGCTCGACGAGCTGAAAAAGGGCGCCCTGGAGCGCAAGATCCAGGAAGAAACCATGGCCCTCAACCGCCTCAGCCAGGAGAAAGTGACCTTCCTGACCAGGCTGGAAAACTTTGAATCGTTCGTCTCCGAGCGCAACCATCAGCAGGAACAAATCGCCCGCAAACTCGAAGAGCTGGAAGCGGAGAACAACAAGATCGGCGACGAGATGGTGGTGCAGGAAAAGGCGCTGGCAGCGGCCCGCGACCAGATATCCCATGCCGACGGGTCATACCAGCAGGTGGCCACCCAGCTCAGCGAAGCCTCCGCAGCCTACAACCAGACCAATATCGAGTTCATACGGCAGCAGAACACCGTGACGACCATACAGCGGGAGCTGACCTTCCGCGAGCGCCAGCTCGCCGAGATGCGCACCCAGCTGCAGCAATACGAAAAAGACGTCAAGCTCTCCGACCTGGAGACCCAGCAGACCAACGACCAGATCGAACAACTGGTCGCCGGACTGGAGAAGAACTATCAGGAACGCAAACAGCGCGAAGGCCTGCTCACCGAAGCCGAACAGAGCTACTTCAAGGCCCGCGGCGAGATCAACGAGGTGGAAAACCAGCTGCGCAAGGTGGCCAAACAGCAGCAGGAAGTGCAACTGCTCATCAACGACCTCAAGGACAAGATCACCGAGTTGCGTTTCCAGCTGACCTCGCTCAGCGAGCGCCTGCACATCGAATTCCAGGTCTCGCTCAACGACCTGCTTCGCCAGGAAGTACCCACCGATGTCAACCACCAGGAACTGGAGGAAAAAGCCGGCCGCATCAAGAGCCGCCTCGACAACTACGGCGAGATCAACCCCCTGGCAGTAGAGGCCTACGACGAGATGAAGGAGCGCTACGACTCCATCAAGACCCAGCGCGACGACGTGCTCAAGGCCAAGGAAGACCTGATGGAGACGATCAAGGAGATCGAGGAGACCGCCACGGCACAGTTCCTGGAGTCATTCGAAAAGGCGAGGCTCTACTTCATCGATGTGTTCCGCAGCCTCTTCACCGAAGACGACAACTGCGACCTCATCCTGCTCGACCCCAACGATCCGCTTGAGTCGGATATCGAAATCGTGGCCAAGCCCAAGGGCAAGCGGCCGCAGACCATCAGCCAGCTCTCCGGTGGCGAGAAGACCCTGACGGCTATCGCCATGCTCTTCGCCCTCTACCTGCTCAAACCCGCCCCCTTCTGCATCTTCGACGAAGTCGACGCCCCCCTTGACGACTCCAATATCGAGAAGTTCAACCGCATCATCAAGAAATTCTCCGTTGACTCACAGTTCATTATCGTCACCCACAACAAAGCCACCATGGCCGCCGTCGACACCATCTACGGCGTCTATATGCGCGAGCAGGGCGTATCTGGCGTCACGCACGTGGACTTCCGCAATTACGAGCACCATTCGTTTTTGGAGGCAAGCAATTGAAGAATAGTTTATAAGTTTATGGGGTAGGAGTTTATTAACATAAACTTATAACCCCATAAACTTATAAACTGATAAATTTACCCCGATTCACTTCACCAAAAATCTCCACAAGACATGAAGAAACAACTACTCATTGCTTTGGCACTGGTACTTGCGGCCATATACGGCCAGGCGCAAGACCACACCATCACCATTTCTGGACTTAGTTTTTCACCCGGTAATCTGACGATCAACATAGGCGAGACCGTGCAGTGGCAGAACAATTCCGGTTCGCACAATGTAAACGGATCCCTTGCGACCTATCCGTCGAATCCGGCTGGGTTTTTCAGCGGCAATGCCGCCCCTGCTCCCTGGACTTTCAACCATACCTTCACCATTCCCGGCACGTATGAGTACCGCTGCGACCCGCACTTTCTGGCGGGTATGACAGGAATGATCACGGTGCTGGAACCCCAGAATTATCCTATCTACGACATCGGTACTGTAACGACCTCCAATGCCGACGGTGTCGTCGACTCCCTGGGCGTATCCTGCCAGCTTGAAGGGATCGTCTATGGCATCGACTACCGCGGCGGCAACGGGGTGCAGTTTTTCATGCGCGACAACACCGGCGGCATCGGAGTTTTCAGCACCGGCATCAACTACTATACCGTTACGGAGGGCGACCAGATTATCGTTCGGGGCGATATTGGCCAGTTCAACGGCCTGAACCAAATTGCACCCGACACCATCATTCTGGTTTCCACGGGCAATGCATTGGTAGCGCCAACGGTCGTGACTGCCCTGGATGAGAGCACCGAAGCCGAGCTGGTGCGCATCAACGACGTCTACCTGGTCGATCCGGCACAATGGACAGGTACAGGCGCCGGCTTTAACGTCGATCTGACCGACGGGGTCAACACCTACATCATGCGCATCGACAATGACTGCGACCTCTTCGGAACAGCGGCGCCGGCCGACACCTTTGACGTCATAGGCCTGGGCTATCAGTTTGACAGCTCTCTTCCCTATACGAGCGGTCACCAGTTGTACCCGCGTTATACCCAGGACATCATTGGTGGCAGTGTCAATCCCAACCAATTCCCGCCCTACCCCATCGGCCTGGTGACCACCGTCAACGCCAGCGGCGAGGTCGATTCCCTCAACGTCAAGTGCGAGCTGAAGGGCATCGTGACAAGCGGCGACCTGAACGGCGGCGGCAGCATCCAGTTCTTCTTCCAGGACGCTACGGGCGGTATCAGCATGTTCAGCAGCGATAATTTTGGGTACACAGTACAGGAAGGCGATGAAGTAGTAGTACGCGGCACGATCGTGGCATTCAACTGCCTGTCGCAGATCACGCCGGAGACGCTTTTTGTGGCTTCTACCGGCAACCAGCTGCCAACTCCGGTGGTGGTAATTGGCCCCCTCACCGAGGCGCACGAGGGCGAGCTCATCCAGATCAACAACCTCACGCTGGTCGATCCCGGGCAGTGGACAGGCAGCGGCGCCGGCTTCAACGTGGATGTGACGGACGGGGTCAATACCTACCAGATGCGCATCGACAACGATGTAGATCTTTACAGTCTGCCGGCGCCGAGTGGAACCTTCAACGCCATCGGCATCGGCGGCCAGTTCGACAACAGTGCACCCTGCGAAGGGGGGTATCAGTTTTTGCCCCGTTCGGTGGAGGATATTATTTCCACCAGTGTGTACGACCGGGCCTTGAGTGCGCAGGTGAAGGTATATCCGAATCCGGCGCAGCAGGTTCTCTTTATCCAAACCGATCTGCAAGTGGAGCAATGGATGGTCGCCAACCTGCTTGGCCAGCAAATACTGTTTCAAAGCGCTGCGAACGGCCAGGTGGATATCAGCGGCCTGAAGCCGGGCGCTTACATCCTGCAAGGGGTATTGGAGAATGGGAAACGGGTGAGCAGGCTGTTTTCGGTGCAGTGATTAACACAGATGACATCTTTAAGAGATGACATCTCTTAAAGATGTCATCTGTGTTAAAATTTTGTTAAGAAAAGGGCGTTATTCTAATAAATATGGCCTTTTCAACCAACATGCACAACCTCGGCATCATCCTCTCCGGCGGCGGCGCCCGCGGCTATGCCCACGCAGGCGTATTACAAGCGCTCGAAGAAATGGGCATCTTCCCCGACGCGGTAGCCGGGGTCAGCGCAGGCTCTATCATCGGCACGGCCTATGCCGCAGGCATGAACGCCAAAGAGCTATGGGACTTTGCCCAAGGCGCCAACCTGCGAAAAGCGCTCTTTCCCAATATGTCGTTTTCAGGGCTGATCAGCCTCAACTACGTGCACGACTATCTGGCCAAACACATCCCTCACGAACGTATCGAAGACCTCCCCCGCCCCTTTACCATAGGGGTGAGTAACCTCAACTCCGGCGAGATTGAGCTTTGGACGGAAGGCCCCCTTCGGGAAGCAGTCATGGCCTCCTGCTCCATCCCCCTCGTCTTCCACCCGGTTGAGATCAACGGCCACATCTATGTAGACGGCGGACTGCTGATGAACCTGCCCGTGCCCGCACTCCGCGATAAATGCAGGAAAATCATCGGCGTCAACTTGATGCCGCAGATTCCTCTCACCAATGAAAAACTGAAGGGGCCGCTGTCGATGACCTCCATCGCCATACGGTGCTTCTACCTTGCCGTCATCAACAACAGCAAACCTTGGTTCGATCAGTGTGACATTCTGATCGAAGCCCCGGAATTATACGAATACCACCTTTTTCATTTCGGGAAATTGCACGAAATCCGCGAGATCGGATATAGGGCTACGATGGCCAGGAGGGAGGAGATAGAGAGAGTTTTCAGTTTTTAGTGTTCAGTTTTCAGTTAAAGCAACTGAAAACTGAACACTGAAAACTGAAAACTAATCAATTCCCCTTCTTCTTTTCCGCCTGCTCCTTGGCCTTCTCTACCTGCTTCTCCTTGGCCTCTTTGTTGCGGGCGTGATCGGGAGCGTTGCCTTTGGTTTCCGCTGCTTTTTCTTCCTTGCGGATCACCTTTTCTTCGGCTTTCTCCATTTGCTTCTGCTTGGCTTCTTCAGATTTGCCTTTAGCGCCTTCCTCTTCTTCCTTCATTTTCTCTTCGCGCTCTTCATCGCGCTCGCGCTGCTGTTCGACCTGCTCTTCGTCGCGCTGGCGGGCTTCTTCTGCTTTCTTCAATGCCTCCTGCCGCTTCTGTTCCGCTACCTCGCGGTTCTGGCCGCGGGCCTGACGTCGAGCCTCTTTGTCAACCTTGGCAGGCTGCTCCTTCTGAACCGGTTCTCCCTGGGAAAATACAGGGTTATAAGCGAAAAATCCAAGGATCAGCACCAGGCTGAAAATCAGTTTTATCTTCATGGCATTCTATTTTTTGTTCAAAAAAACTGCTTTACTGTGCAAAGGTCACTTTTGACTTTTTTCCCAAACAATCAAAACGCCCGGCGCCTGAGGGTCTTCAATCAACTGGAGATAGGCGGAAAATGGCGTTCCTTTTTCCGAACCATCCCAAATCTCCGCGGTGCGGGGCTGGTATTTTTGGTCGAAAAATGTCTTTAATGCCTGGTGGTACTGCACCGCCGATTCCGGCGTAGCGGCAAAAATGTCTACCTGGATCTTTTTCAGGCTCGTGCCATCGGTCTCATATGAAAGGTCGGCGAATTCCTGCTCGTTAAAGTCAATAGAATAAGTTGCCGAATTGCCCACTTGTTCGACCAGCCCGGCTTTTTCCTGGGCCATGGCGGCTGTCATGTCCATGGAAAAATCAAGGCCACGGAACACCGCGGCGTTGGGGTTGAACAATCCGGCCAGCAGTTCCGGCGCTTCGACGAAGTTGTTGGGCGCCCCAGCTGTTTCGGTGGTCTGCTCGGTGGTAGTGCCCGACTGGCAGGAGGACAGGGCAAGGAATGCCGCAAAAAGAAGGATGAAATTTCTCATGGTATTGAAATTTTAAGTTTTCAATTTTCAGTGTTCAGTTTTCAATTAGTTTCAACTGAAAATTGAAAATTAAAAACTGAACACTACTCCATCTCCACCTCCATCCACACCGGTTGGTGGTCGGAGAACTGGAAATCGGTGTTGATGGCGCGCACTTTGCGCACCGTGATATTGGGCGACACGAGGAAGAAATCGATGATCGTGGTGAAACTCTCTCCCTTGACGTATGGCGTGTTGATCCTGCGATTGGTCGGCACCTCGGGGTCGTACATCCAGCGCCATTCTGCGGGAAGCAGCTCCGGGGCAATGTTGATTTGCGTGTGCATGGTCTTGGCGCCCGGCATGAAGGTATCGAAGGGAAAGAAGGGCGGGCACTGGTTCCAGTCGCCCCCGGCGATTACGTAGTTTCCCTTGTTTTCGTATTCATCGATCCAGAAAGACCGGAGAAACTCCGTCTGCTGCGCCTTGATGACGCCCGAGCGGTCGTGGGCAGCGTTGTGGATGTTCAGGACCACGAGTTCTTTTCCGTTGGGAAGCGGGTAGCGGGCAACGGCGGCACAGCGGTCGAGCTGAAACAAGCGGTTGGGCCAGGGATATTTGCCTGGCAATTGCACGCGTTCAACGGAGGTGGGAACAAACCGCGACAGGGTGAGCAATCCGCTGTTGGTGCTGCCGTATGCGCGCCAGGGCTCCAGCAAGGGCACCGGTACGCGGTCGACGAGGTAGTTGACTGAATACCAGCTTCCAAACCCGGGAAGGGCCTCGCTGAGGGCCGCCGTCTGGTCGGTGAAATAACTGCGCCTGGAGGCTGAATCCACTTCCTGAAGCAGGAAAAAGTCGGCCTGCGTATTCCGCACCAGGTTCAGGATGCCATCCAGGTTCTTCTCGACCAAATCCTGAGGCGTATGAACCATCTTGCCGCCCGAGGTCAAAAATCCCCCTCCTTCGTAAAAGAAATCCGACTCAGCGCCCAGTCCGCTGTAGCCGATGTTCCAAATGAGCAGGGAAAGCACGCTGTCGGTGATCGCAGTCGTTCCGGCCTCCTGTATGGCGGCAAGCGGCCGCTTCCCTTCGGGCTGATAATCCGTTGCGCTGCCGTAGACCAATACAGCAGCGAAATACAGCAATAAAATGGCCAGAAAAACACCCAAGGCGCGCAGCGATATCTTCCAATACTTTTTCATCCTGACGATCCGAATTAATCCTGAAAATCCTGTTCAAAAACCTAACAAATCTTCCATCCCGAAGCATCCATTCCTGCCCTTCAGCCATTTGGCAGCCTGTAGCGCCCCCCTCGCAAACCCCTCCCTGCTGAACGCCTCATGCCGTATCTCGATCTCGTCGATCGCCGAGCGGTAGACGATGCGGTGGGTACCGGGGGCGGGATCGATCCGGCGGGAAAGGATAGAGAGCTCCTCCGGATTTTCCGCCGGATGGTTCACCCAGTCCTTTTTGCGCTCCACCCGCGCCAGGATGTCTTTGGCCAGCGTAATGGCTGTTCCGCTTGGCGCATCGAGCTTTTGGGTGTGGTGCACCTCTTCCAATTGGATGTCGTAGGCGGATAGTTGGTTCATCCGTTCAGCCAGAAAGCGGTTGAGCGCAAAAAAGACGTTGACGCCAATGCTGAAATTGGAGGCGTAAAAGAAGGCGCCGCCTTTGTTCTGGCAGTATTCCCGCACCTCCTCCATCCGCCCGGTCCAGCCGGTCGACCCGCTCACAACGGGTACGCCGGCGTCGATACACCTCATGATATTGCCCATAGCGCTCTCAGGTCCGGTGAACTCGATTGCCACATCGGCTGTGTGCAGCAGGGAGAAGTCTTGAGAATTGTCCTGGTCGATTCGCAATACGACCTCGCATCCTTCTTCCGGGGCGAGGCGCTCGATGGTACGGCCCATTTTTCCGTAGCCGATGAGGGCGATTTTCATTTGAGGCGGTTTTCGCGCAAGATACGCTTTTACCGCTCCAACTCCTCGATCGCCCGCTCCAAAATCGTATCCTCGCCGTTCAGCCTGTCCTCCTCCAGCATGTCCACCCGGATGTCGGGCGGGATGCCGCCTTCAATGGGAAAGCCGTCGGGCAGGTACGACTGCGTGGCGGAATACCTGACCGTCCAGCCGTTGGGCAGCTCCCCGCTGGAGGGGATGCCGCCGCCCCCGCCGGTCCAGTCTCCGATCACTTTTACGTGGGGAAAGGCTTTCATCACGGCCACAAAAGTATTGGTGGCGCTGTAACAGGAACGGTTCGTCAGGATGACCACCGGCCCCGTGTATTGCCGCTCGCCCGCCGGCTCGATATACACCTCGTAGGGCTCGGAAAAATCGCCGTGCCCCGGCCCGTCCTTGACCACAAAGCGGTAGGCCAGCCTTTTTTGGTCGGCGAAGCGCGAGGCGATGGTATAGGTTCTATTCAAACTGCCCCCTCCGTTGTCGCGCAGGTCGATGATGAGGCCCCGGGCCTCCTGGAAGCGGGCGATGACCAGGTCGAGCTGCGATTCGCTCACCGGGCTTGAGAAGCTGGCGTACCGGACGTACCCGACCGCGCTGTCCACCCAGGTATGCACCAGCGGGCCGGTGTACCATTGCTCGTCTTTCCAGTAATTTCGCTCCAACAGATCGAAATCGAAGTTGGGCGGGTAGCCCAGGTACCACTCCCAGTTGCGCGACACATTGAAAGACGAGGTGAGGTTGACGTGGCCGTCGCGCAAGGTGTAGAGCATGTCCGACAACACCTCGAAAAGTTCTATGGAAGACATGTCCTCATCTACCAAAGGCCGGAAGGAATCGTACACGCTGTCCCAATCGATCTGCTTGTATTCGAAAAAGGCATAGCCTTCGTCCAGCTCTTTCCAGCAGGCCTCAAAACAGGAAACAGGATCAGCGGCAGGGTCTTTCTCAAAAAGGACCTTGTCGCAGGAGGCCAGCAACAACGGCAGGAGAAAGAGGGGTAAAATTCTATAGCCGGACATGGAGATGGAATTGAAGGGATTGAAGGGAATGTCCCACGCGGTCGGGCGTCAGCCTCACCCGGTAGCCCTCCCAGTGATACACCAGGCTGATGCGGTTGCCGCGCCGCAGGGGCTTGACCAGCTCCATTCTCAGTTTCAGGTGCTGGAAAATATCGAGCGAGCCCAGGCCGTAGGCCCTCAGGTCGGGGAAATTCTCTTCGCTGAAAGGTATCATGTCGAGCCCCGAGTAGGGCGGCCTTGAGCCGTAGACCAGCAAGGGCACGGTCAGCTGGGCGTCGGCGAGCCAGTCCTTGCGCAGCAGGCGGAAAGAACGGCGCGCCGAAGCGGTGGGCCCCAATCCGATGAAAATGTCGTAAAAAACGTAGGAGTTGACCAGGCTGGTGTGTTCCCGCAGGCTGCTCCAGATGAGAAAAGCGCCGCCAAGGCCGGGTTCCCATTTCGAACTACCCAGCCTGCGCATGTAGCCGCCGTTGACGGCGAAGTTGTAGTTTTGGGTGAACCGCCCGCTGCTGGCCTTCGCAGCGCCAATCCAGCCAAGCATATCGAGGCGGTGCATGCCTTTGGGGCGGTAGCTGTCGAAGCCCAGCTGAAACCCCGGCAAATACCCCCGGTAGATCAAGGGCGACATAGCCTCGTCGCGGTAGGTTTGCACCGCGTAGCCGCCTCCGAGTTTGAGGAAAAATGCTTTTTGGGAAAAAGCATCCTGGTTCGCCAGGAGGATCAGAAAAAGAAAGAGAAATATCCGCATATCTCAATCAATTCAGGGTGGACCGCCTGCGCCGAATTAATTCGGCGATACCGTTAAGATAGGGATTTTTTCAATTGCTCCACCGCAAAATCGATCTCTTCGGGGGTGTTGTAGTGGGAAAAAGAAAAGCGGATGGCTTTGCGCTCCGGGTCGGCGCCGATGGCCGTGAGCACGTGCGAGCCCACATCGACGCCCGAAGCGCAGGCGCTCCCGCCCGAAGCGCTGACGCCGTTGATGTCGAGGTTGAGCAGGATCAGGTCGGCCTTGGGCGAGGGGGGAAAAGATACGTTGAGCACCGTGTAGAGGTAGTGCTCCTGATCGCCGTGGAATTGGATGCCCTCGAAATTCAGAATGAGCGAGGCCTTGAGGTAAGCCCGCAGCGACTCGATGACCTCGCGTCTCGCTTCCATTTCCGTGCAGGCCAGATCGAGGGCCTTGGCCAGTCCCGCGATGCCATACACGTTCTCGGTACCCGCCCGCATATTGCGCTCCTGCGAGCCGCCGTAGATATAGGGCTGAACGATGTTGTCGCTGTTCATGTACAAAAATCCCACTCCTTTCGGGCCGTGGAATTTGTGCGCCGCACCAGCCAGAAAGCTCACATAGGTTTTCGACACGTCGATCGGGAAATGCCCGACCGCCTGTACGGTATCGCTGTGAAAAAGCGCGCCGTGGGCCTGGCACAGCGCCGACACCCTTTCAAAGTCGAGCAAAGTGCCGATCTCGTTATTGGCGTACATGAGGGAGACGAGGGTGCGTTTGCCGCCGTCGCGCAGCAGGTTTTCGAGCTGCACATAATCAACACGCCCTTCAGCGTCGATATTGAGCAAGTGCAGCTCAACGCCGTGGTGTTTTTCCAGGTACTCCACCGTATGCAGCACGCAGTGGTGCTCGGTCGGAGAGCTGATGATGCGCTGTACGCCCAGATCGCGCACTGCCCCGATCAGGGCCGTGTTGTGGGCCTCGGTGCCCCCGGAGGTAAAAAACACCTCCCCGATCGATGCCCCGATATGCTTTGCCACGGTTTTGCGAGCCGTTTCAATGGCCGCACGCGCCTGCCTCCCCTCCGCATGGATACTGGAAGGGTTGCCGTATATACCAGTCATACACGCCATCATCGCCTCCACCACCTCCGGGCTCAAAGGCGTACTAGCCGCATTGTCCAAATAAACCCTTTTCACCATTTCACTTTTTCACCCTTTCACCAACTCATACACATCCGCCCTTATCCTGTTCGCCAAATTCTCCGCAATGACCTCCGAATGGCTTTCGGTGTAGATGCGGATGATGGGCTCGGTATTCGATTTGCGAAGATGGACCCAGCCCTGGTCCAGGTCGATTTTGAGGCCGTCTTCGGTATTGATCTTCTCTCTTTGGTACTTGACCTTGAGTTGTTCCAGAAGGCGGTCTACGTCGATACCGGGCGCGAGGTCTATTTTATTTTTCGAAATGGTGTAGGAAGGATAGCGCGATCGCAGCACCGAAGTGCGGAAGCCCGACTGCGCCAGGTGGCTGAGGAAAAGGGCTATGCCCACAAGGGCGTCGCGGCCGTAGTGCAGGTCGGGGTAGATCACGCCGCCATTGCCTTCTCCGCCGATCACGGCGCCGGCTTCCTTCATTTTTTTCACCACGTGCACCTCTCCCACCGCTGAGGCGAAATATTGTCCCTTGGCGGCCAGGGTGACGTCGCTCAGCGCGCGCGTAGAAGACAGGTTGGATACCGTGTTGCCCGGTTTGTGGCGGAGCACGTAGTCGGCCACCACAACCAGGGTGTATTCTTCTCCGAATAATTCTCCGTCTTCGCACACGAAGGCCAGGCGGTCGACGTCGGGATCGACTACGATGCCCAGGTCGGCACGTTCGGCGACCACGGCTTTGGACAGGTCTTCCAGATGCTCGGGCAGCGGTTCGGGGTTGTGGGCAAAACGGCCGTGGGGCTCGGCATTGAGCACCGTGACGTCGCAGCCCAGGGCCTCGAGTAAGGCAGGCACAGCGAAACTGCCGGAGGAATTGATGCCATCGACCACTACTTTGAATTTCCTGTCGCGCACGGCTTCTACCTGCACCAGGGGGAGCGCCAGAATTTTGCTGATATGTTTTTGCAGGTAGGTGCCGTCGGGCCGGTAATCGCCAAGTTGCAGTACGTCGGCGTATTGGATGGCGCCGGGTTCTTCCAGCAGGGCCAGGAAAGCCTCCCCATCGGCCGGAGCGATGAATTCCCCCTTTTCGTTGAGGAACTTCAGGGCATTCCAATGCTGAGGGTTGTGGCTGGCGGTGAGGATGATACCGGCGCCGGCGCCTTCTTCCGGCACGGCGATCTCGACCGTTGGCGTAGTGGTCATGCCCAGGTCGACCACGGAGATGCCCATTAGGCGGAGGGTCTGCACCACGAGTTGGCTGACCATTTCGCCAGAAATGCGGCCGTCGCGGCCCAATACGACCAGCGGCTTGCGCCCGGTCTTGCGCATCCAGGCGGCGAAAGCGGCAGTGCAGTCGACGATATCGCGGGCGGTGAGATTGTCGCCGGCGGAACCGCCGATGGTACCGCGGATTCCGGAGATAGATTTGATGAGTGTCAAGGGTAGATGATTTTTCAGGGTCAAAATTAAAAAAATAGGCCTTTGGGAGAAATTTTTTAACCTTGCGACGGAATCACCAACAAACGTATGGAAAAAGAATGGTTCATGGAGTGGTTTGGTTCGCCTTACTACCACATTCTTTACAAGAACCGGGATGAAGGCGAAGCCAGGCAATTTATCGACACCCTGTTGGCCTGGCTCAAGCCCGCCCCCGGCGCCCACGCCCTTGACCTGGCCTGCGGAAAAGGCCGCTTTTCCCGCTACCTGGCTGAGAAAGGCCTCAATACCACCGGACTCGACATCTCGGCGTCCAGCATAGCCTACGCACGGCAGTTCGAGAACGAACGCCTCAGCTTTTTCCAGCACGACATGCGGCAGTCCTACCGGATCAACTATTTCGACTTCATCTTCAACTTTTTTACCAGTTTCGGGTATTTTGAAAATGAGCATGATCATTTCCGGACCATCCTCAACATCTCGCGAGGCCTGAAGCAAGGCGGCCGGTTTGTGCTCGACTTCTTCAACTCACAAAAGGTGCTCAGCATACTAAAACCACTGGAAATCAAAGAAATAGACAATTACACCTTTCACATCCGCAAGGAATTGGATCAGGAGGGTTATATCGTCAAAACCATTGCCTTTGAGGCGGAGGGCCGCCCGATGGAATTCAGGGAGCGGGTTCGGGCATTTTCGCTGGAAGATTTCAAGGCCTATTTTGAGAAGACCTCCCTGGCGATCGAAGCCACCTTCGGCAACTACCAGCTGGAGGCATTTGACCCGGAGCAATCCGACCGGTTGATCCTTGTTGCGAAAAAGATATGAACGAACTGCTGCATCTCGACGAAACGCTGTTTTTCCTCATCAATCAGGACGGCCAGTCGGCGCTGCTCGATTGGATACTGCCTTTTTGGAGAAACAGGAATTCGTGGTTACCTTTGTATGCTTTGCTGCTAGGCTTGGCGGTCTACAAATTCAGGTGGAAAAGCCTGGCCTGGGTAGTCTTGCTGGCCCTGACGGTAGCCTCGGGCGACATGCTGAGCCACCGCGTGATCAAGCAGCAGGTGCAGCGGCCAAGGCCCTGCCAGAACGAGATGTTGAAAGAGGAGGTCAGGCTGCTGGTTCCCTGCGGAAGCGGATACAGTTTTACCTCCAACCACGCCACCAACCATTTTGCCCTGGCGGTGTTTTTCGCAGGCACCGTAGGGGTGTTTTTCAAAAGATGGCGGTGGCTGCTTTTCCTCTGGGCGGCGCTTGTAGCCTATGCCCAGGTATACGTAGGCGTGCACTATCCGCTCGACGTGACGGCGGGGGCATTATTGGGAATGACCATCGGAGGATTGGTGGTCCTCATCTGGAAACGCATTGTATGAGCCCGTTTGAATACTTCCTGTTGATCTTCTCCGTGCTGCTGGGCGGCGGACTGGCCTTTTTATTCAAGAGGCTTCCCGTCAGCGGCCTTCGCATATTCCTCTCGTTTACAGGCGCTTTCCTCCTGGGCATCTCCTTTTTGCACCTGCTGCCCGGCGTCTACGAGCAAAAGCTGATCGAACCCGGCTACTGGGTGCTCCTGGGTTTCTTCATCCAACTGATCCTCGAGCAAATGTCCGGGGGCGTCGAACACGGGCACATCCACGCACACTCCCATGCGCCCTGGACCTATGCTTTTACCATTATGCTCGGGCTGGGGTTGCATGCTTTCCTGGAAGGCATGCCATTGGCGGGTATTTCCGGGCATCACCTGGAGCACTACGGGCATACGCACGACGCCAATTACCTCCTGATCGGCATCGTACTGCACCACGCTCCGGCCGCCTTTGCCCTGGGGCTGCTGCTACTTTGGTCGGGTTACAAAAAATGGATCGTAGCGGCCTGCCTGCTGCTATTCTCCATCATGTCGCCCGCGGGCGCCCTGCTGGGAGGCAGCCTGCCTTTCAGCGATAAGGAAATCCAGATACTGGTTTCTGTGGTGATCGGTTCTTTCCTGCACATCTCCACCACCATTCTGTTCGAAGCCGATGCCACGCACAAGCATCAGATTTCACTGTTGAAAATGGCGGCTATCCTGGCCGGTGTGCTGCTGGCCATCGCCACCTCCTTCTTCTAGCTGAAACAATAGTGCTGGTTTTTTATGCCCCATGCAACAGCAAAGCGACGCTCAGACACAATAGCATTTATTATCCGGCGGGGTTTGAACGTAAATTTGAAGCGTAACAAAAAACCAAGCCATGAAAAAGCTGAGCAACACCCTGATCTGCAAAATCGAAGGCTGGCTCAAGCCCCTTCCCGAACAACTGCAGGTTTCCGTCTGGAACGCCCTCCGCGAAAGTGAAAAAGCCGGCGTCTTCTTCAACCGCCATGCCAACGACTTCAAAGAGCTCTTCGTCTGGCGCCATACTCCCGCAGGCGATTACTTCTGGGAATTCGTAACCAACACAGCCGCGTTCTTTCAGGAACATCGCGGAAAAGAGAAGACCGGCCGCAGCGAAAAAACCTATTCTGCCCGCCACACCTACATGCAAAGCCGTGCACAGGCTCAGGCAGCAGCCTGAAAAAAATATTTCTTCGAGAACCATAAAAAAACGAAGGGAATATTAAGTATTTCCTATTTTAGGCAAAACTTTGTTGTCACCCAAAGAGCGAAAGCATGCGTAAATTATACAAAGTATTGCTGGTCATACTTTTGCCGCTTGTAATGGCCTTCAGCGCGCGTTCTCAGGAAACCCTCCGAGGTGTAGTACTGGATGCGGCCAATGGAGAGCCCCTGATTGGGGCAAACGTTCTGATAGAAGGCACTTCCGACGGCACTATCACCGATTTTGACGGATCATTCGAGTTGCGCACCCGCGCTTCCTTTCCCCTGGCGCTGTCCGTCACCTACGTGGGTTACGACGACCGAAAGTTCGACATCGCCAAGCCATCCACAAACCTGAAGCTGGAGCTCAACTTCAGCTCCACCACCCTGGCCACCACCGAGATCCGGGGCCAGCGCATTTCCGAGAAACAAAAAGCTTCCCCCCTGACCGTGGAGTCGATTGACGTGCTGGCCATCCGGCAGACGCCTACCGACAACTTTTACGACGGGCTCGGCACCCTCAAAGGCGTCGACCTCACCGCCGCCAGCCTTGGGTTCAAGATCGTCAACACGCGTGGTTTCAACAGCACCAGCCCGGTGCGCTCGCTTCAACTCATCGACGGCGTCGACAACCAGGCGCCGGGGCTCAACTTCTCCCTGGGCAACTTCCTGGGCTCTTCTGAGCTCGACGTCGCCAAGGTCGACCTCGTCGTGGGCGCCAGCTCGGCCTTCTACGGGCCCAACGCCTTCAACGGCGTGATCTCCATGGAAACCAAGAATCCCTTTGTATTTTCAGGCCTCTCCGCCATGGTCAAGGGCGGCGAGCGCAACCTGCTCGAAACGGCGATCCGCTATGCCGACGTGATCAAAAACAAGGAGCAGCTTCCCGTGCTGGGCTATAAGTTCAACTTCTCCTACCTGAGGGCCAACGACTGGGAAGCCGATAACTACGACCCCGTCTATGATACCGATACGGGAGCAGAAAACCCGGGCCGCTTCGACGGGGTGAATGTCTACGGCGACGAATACAGCAGGTATTTCGATTTTTCGGGAAATAATACCACCCCCTGGCAATTCATCGGACTGGGGCAGTTTCACCGCACGGGCTACCGGGAGATCGACCTGGTCGACTACGACACCCGCAACGTCAAGGCCAACGCCGCCTTCCACATCCGCACCCGGCCCTCCAAACTGGAAGAATCGCCGGAGCTGATCCTTTCGAGCAGTTTTGGCTCGGGCACCACCGTTTACCAGGGCGACAACCGCTTCAGCCTGCGCGGCATCCTCTTCTTCCAGAACCGGATCGAATACCGCAAAACCGGGAAGTTCTTCCTGCGCGCCTACGCCACGCACGACGATGCGGGGCGCTCCTACGATCCCTACTTTACCGCCCTGAAACTCCAGCAGCGCTCTATGAACAACTCCGAATGGGGCACCTTCTACGTCAACTACTGGCGCAACAACATCGAGCCCAAAATCAAAGCCCTGGGCTACCCCCAGCTGGAGTTCCTGAAAGATTCCCTGGGCAATATCATCTACGGAGAAAACGGCATCCCGATTATCACGTTCGATTACGAGGGCGCCGAACAGTGGCTAAGCGACTACCGGGACTCCCTGAGCTACTGGCATGGCCTGGCCGAAAACCGCGCCAATCAGGGCGGCGGCGGCAAGCCGCCCTTCCTGCAGGTGGGTACGCCCGAATTTCAAGCCGCTTTCGACGAGATCACCTCCGCCAAATCCAACTCGGAAGAAGGCGGCACCAGATTTTACGACAAATCAGCCCTTTATCACGTACAGGGCGAGTACCGGTTTACGCCCTCCTTCATCGATGAGATCGTCGTGGGCGGCAACAGCCGGCTGTATACGCCAATTTCAGATGGTACGATTTTTTCCGATACGGCGGGAATCCGGATCACCAACCTGGAATTCGGGATGTACACCGGCCTGCAACACAAGCTGGCCAATGAGCGGCTCACGGTCAACGGCACCCTCAGGGTAGACAAGAACCAGAATTTCCAGTGGCTGGTATCGCCGGCCGCCTCGCTGGTCTACAAACCCAAGGCCGGCAATTACCTGCGACTGTCTTTCTCCTCCGCCATCCGCAACCCCACGCTTACCGACCAGTACCTCCTGCTCAATGTGGGGCCTGCCATCCTCACCGGCAACCTCAACGGAGTGGACAGTATCATCACCGTACCTTCTTTTCTCGACTACCTCGACACCCAAGTGCGCGACACGCTGGAGTACTTCAGCCTCGCGGGCGTCAGGCCCGAGCAGGTGCGCACCCTGGAAGCCGGCTACCGCACTACCCTCTTCAACCGCCTCTACGTCGACGCCTCCTACTACTACAGTTTCTACCGCAATTTCCTGGGATTCCGCCTGGGCATCGATTCCGATTTCAACGAGTTCGGCTTCCCGATCAACACCCAGGTGTACCGCTTCGCCGCCAACTCTGACAACCTGGTGACCACGCAGGGACTGTCCATCGGCTTAAACTATTACTTTAAGCAATTCTACGCCCTGTCGGGAAATTATTCCTGGAACAAGCTCAACAAGGAGTTCGACGACGATCCCATTATCCCGGCCTTCAACACGCCGGAGCACAAGTTCAACATCGGCATCTCGGGGCGCGATGTGCAGTTCCGGATCGGCAAGATGCGGGTGAAAAACGTGGGCTTCAACATCAACTACAAATGGATACAGGGCTTTATTTTCGAAGGCTCTCCCCAGTTTACCGGTTTCATCCCCTCTTACGACCTGCTCGACGCCCAGGTGAACTACAGGTTCGAAAAATTGCATACTACCCTCAAGATCGGCGCCTCCAACCTGCTCAACAACGAAGTCTTCCAGGCCTACGGCGGCCCGCGGATCGGCAGGATGGCCTATGTTTCCATCGTCTACGACTACAAGAAATTTTAATAATCAACCAAACAAAACCTTTGCTTATGTGGAAGAAGTTCTACTCAACCATCCTCATGTTGTGCCTGATCGCCACCATTTCTCAGGCCCAACAGCGCTACCTTGATGAAATCTTTACCGATGTCGACGTTACGACTAATGTGGTTTACGGCGTAAACGCCACCGTGCTTCTGATTACCGATCCCAACGTTGGACAGGCCATCCCGCAACCGCTTATCATGAATGTCTATGAGCCCGCCGGAGATACCGAAACCGAGCGCCCGCTTATCATTTACCTGCACACCGGCAACTTCCTGCCCCAGCCGACCTTCTGCAGCATCGGCGGCACGCTGCAGGACGATGTGCTGGTGGAGATCGCCACCCGCCTGGCCAAACGCGGTTACGTCGTGGCTACCGCTACCTACCGTCTGGGGTGGAACCCCATCGCCACCACCCAGGAAGAGCGTACCTTCACCCTGATCAACGCCGCTTACCGCGGTATTCAGGACGCCCGTACCTGTATCCGCTATTTCAAAAAGAACTATGTTGAGGAAGGCAATCTGTTTGGTGTCGATACTTCCCGCATCACGCTTTGGGGCCAGGGCACCGGAGGTTATATCTCCATGGCCACCGCTACGCTCGACCAATATGCCGACGTCCTGCTACCCAAATTTACTGTCGACTTCATGGGAATTCCCCTCCCCATGGTACTCGAGCCCGTCAACGGCAACATCTGGGGAACCTCCGTAGGCATCGTGCCTCCCGGTTCTCCCCCTCCTTTCACCGCTGGAGACACGCTTTGCTATCCCAACCACGTAGGGTATAGCTCCGACTTCCAGCTCTGCGTCAACATGGGCGGCGCACTGGCCGATACTTCATGGCTCGATGAAAGCGACCTTCCCATGATCTCCTACCACGTTCCCAACGATTCTCTTGCCCCTTACCAGGAAGGCATCCTGATTGTTCCGACTACCGGCGACCTGGTTGTGGAAGTCCAGGGCAGCTATACCGTGCAGCAAAAGGCGAAAACTCTAGGAATCAATGACGTTTTTGCCAGTAAAGACTGGATAGACCCATACTCCGCTTCTGCCGATGAAGCCAACGATGGGGCCGACGGTCTCTTCCCCTTCCGCTATCCCGCCCTGTTCAACCCGCAAAACCCGGCCGACTCCATCACCGTGACGGCGCCCTGGGAATGGTGGGATCAGGCGGAATGGAACACTGTCTTCTGTGCCCTACAGCCCGGCATCCCGCTCAATCTGATCGGCCTGGCCGGCAATCCGCTAATGTCGGAAACCCAGGGCATGTCCTACGTCGACTCCATTATGGGCTACTTCCTGCCCCGCGCCTGCCTGGCCCTCGACCTGGGCTGCGACCTCACGGGCCTGACATCCACCAAGGAAGTGCTCTCTAAAGAGTCTGTCTCCCTCCAAATCATGCCCAACCCGGCTACCGACCAGGTGCAGTTCAGCACCCATGCCGGGCATCCCATGCTCGACATCCTGCTCTACGACCTGAGCGGCCGCCTGATCGAAACCCACCTTCAAATCAACCACAACCAGTACACCCTGCAGCGCGGCAACATGCCGCCCGGCCTGTACATGGCGCAAATACGGTTTGAAGGAGGAGTGACGGTAGGGAAAGTCCTGTTCCGATAAAAAATAAGGGCCGCGCGTCGCGCGGCCCTTATTTTTTATGTGGTTAAAAGTGCCATTGTATCCACCCCATCAGCATACTCATCCAGCCGGGGTTGCTGGGTACCGCCGAAGGGAATGACGGGAATGGACAGGTAGCCCGGACGGGCGGCCACGCATTGCACTTCTTCATTTCTCTCCTCCAACTCTCTTTCCACGGCTTCTTTTGACTTGTAATAAGCGTAGTGCAGGCAGGCGATGCGTGAGGCCAGCGAGTCGTCTTCTTTGAGCAGGATGCAGCCGTTGGCTTTATGCGGGACCTTGTTCAGGATGAACAGGGCGTAGTTGTAGTCGAAATTGTGTTTGTATTTTTCATGCAGCACGATCTCCCGATACTCGTGCAGGGCCTCCAGCAGTGGCTCGAATTGGTAGCCCTCCGGCACATAGATTTTGGCCACGTTGCGGCAGCCCAGGCCGAAGTAAGTGAAGATGTCTTTGCCTAGTTCGTACAGCTCTTCCTGCGTTTCATTCCCCGACAACACCGCGACGCCATTGCGGTTGCGGCGGATGATATGGGGCTTTTTGCCGAAATAAGCTTCGAAATACCGGGCCGAATTGTTGCTGCCCGTGGCGATGACCATGTCGAAGCCTTTCAATCGCTCCACCGTTTCCACCCATCCCTGCATGGCAGGTTCCCATTTCTCCATGAGTTTGAGGAGATAGGGGAAGAGATAGGCGTCTTTTTCGGAGAGTTTCACCTGGGCCCTGTGCCCGGCCAGGAACACGCACAGCCAGTCGTGGAAGCCCACCAATGGGATATTGCCGGCCATGACCACACCCACGGTCTTGCCGGTTGGCTCATCGGAAACGGGATAGCGGGCGGCAAGGGCCTCCAGGGCTTCGCGTTGCAGAAAAGCGGTGGCGATCGAGCGGATGGCCAGTTCCTGACTCTCCCTGGTGAACCATGAATTGTGAAACTCGGCGCGGTGCATGACCGCGCGCAGGTATTCGTCCTCGCCCAGCAGGTGCTGCCCCAGTTTTACCAGCAGATCTATTCTTCGCTTAAGGTTCATCATCCCCTCCGTTGAGTTTGGTTTTGCGCTCGGAGACGTAGCCGCGCCAGGCATTCAGACAGCTTTTAAAATCTTCCGGCAGCTCCGACTCGAACTGCATCCACTCCTTGGTCACCGGATGCTCGAAGCCCAGGGAGCGGGCATGCAGGGCGTGGCGCGGAAGCAGCTGGAAGCACTCCTGCACGAATTGCTTGTACTTGCTGTAAACAGTGCCCTTCAGTATTTCCCCGCCTCCGTATTTATCGTCGGAAAACAACGGGTGACCGATGTGTTTCATGTGCACCCTGATCTGGTGGGTGCGGCCTGTTTCGAGCTGGCATTCCACGAGGCTGACGTAGTAGAGCGGCTCCAGGGTGCGGTAGTGGGTCACCGCCCATTTGCCCTCCGATCCGTCGGGGAAGCAGTGGCGGATGGTGGGGAAGCGCGGGTGGCGGCCGATATGTCCTTCGATACGGCCGTTGGGGGGCTCTGGCTCGCCCCAGACGAGGGCTACGTAACGCCTTTCGATGGTGTGGTGAAAAAACTGTTTGGCCAGGTGGTTCATCGCGTATTCGGTTTTGGCGATGACCAGCAGGCCGGAGGTGTCCTTGTCGATGCGGTGTACCAGCCCGATGCGGTCGTTGAGGTTGCCGTCAAGCACCGGGAATTTGGTATCCTGAAAATGAAAGGCCAGTGCATTGACCAGGGTGTTTTTATAATGACCTACACCCGGGTGTACCACCAGCCCCGCAGGCTTGTTGAGCACGAGCAGCGACTCATCCTCGAAGATGATGTTCAGTGGAATATCCTGTGGCTGCAGCCGAATGCCCTCGCCCGGAGGCTTGGGAATGACCATCTCGATCTGGTCGCCGGGCCTGACCTTGTAATTGGGCTTTACCTCGAGCTGATTGACCCTTACGGCCCCCACCTTGATGGCGTTTTGCAGACGGCTCCGCGACACTTTATTGAGGCGGTCGACGAGGTACTTGTCGATGCGGGTCAGTCCCTGCCCGGCATCGACGAGTATCTCGTGAAAATCATAGTACTCGTCGGAGAATGTTTGTGTAATGTCTTCCACCAGGTCTCTAAGGCGCGTTTTGAAAAGGAAGCAAAGATAAAAATTTGCTTCATAGCATTGGAAACGAAAAAAAGGGGCCTTGAGTTGCTATTTTTGCAGCCTAAACCACATTCCATGCAATTTGACTCCCTCTGCGTACGGGAAATGCCCGACAAGCGCACCACCGATCCACACGTGCTGCCCATCTATGCTACCTCTTCCTTTGCCTTCCAGTCGATCGACCAGGGCATCGATATTTTTACAGGAAAAGAAAAAGGGCACGTCTACGGCCGTTATGGCAACCCCACCATCGAAGCCGTCGCCGACAAGATCGCGGCCATGGAAGCCTACGGCACGGACGCCGAATCCGCCGCGTTGATGGTCAGCTCGGGTATGGCCGCCATCACTACGCTCGTGATGGGACTGCTCCAGGCAGGCGACAAGATCCTGACCCAGGCCAACCTCTACGGGGGCACCACAGAGCTGTTCACCAAGGTAATCGGACGTTTTGGCGTAGAAACCCTCTTCACCGACCTGCGCGACCTGAACGGCGTAGAAAATATGCTGAAAGCACATCCCTCCATCCGCCTGCTCTACTTCGAAACGCCCGCAAACCCCACCCTGGCCTGCGTGGATATGGAAGCGCTTGCCGGATTGGCAAAAAAATACGGCGTTGCCACTGCCGCAGACAACACCTTCTGCACCCCCTACCTCCAACAGCCCTTTCTGTACGGGGTCGACCACATCATCCACTCCACCACCAAATTCCTCAACGGGCACGGCAACTCCATCGCCGGCGTGCTGGTGTCCAGGGATGTGGAATGGCTGCGCACCAAGGCCTGGCAAGCCATGAAACTAGCCGGCACCAACTGCAACCCCTGGGACGCCTGGCTCGTGCACAACGGCATGAAAACCCTCACCCTGCGCATGGACCGCCACAGCCAAAACGCCCAGGCGCTGGCGGAGTTACTGGAAAAACATCCCAAAGTTGAACAGGTGAATTACAACGGACTCCCCTCCCACCTCGATCACTACCTCGCCAAAAAGCAAATGCGCCAGTTCGGCGGCATGCTGAGCTTTGAATTAAAGGGAGGCCTGGAGGCGGGTATCGCTTTTATGAAAAAGATCAAATTCTGCACCCTGGCGCCTACGCTGGGCGATGCAGACACCCTGATCCTGCACCCGGCTTCTATGTCACATCTCAATATTCCCAAAGAGGTGCGCCTCCAAAACGGCATCACCGATGGCCTCATCCGGGTGTCGGTGGGGATTGAGAATGTGGAGGATATTCGCAGGGATTTGGAGCAGGCGATTGGATAGGGTGAAGGGTGAAGAGTGAAGGGTGAAGAGATAACATCTCCCCACCCTTCACTCTTCACCCTTCACTCTTCACTTATTCGAGAATGATCATCTTCCTGGTAGCGCTGTTCGTCGGGGTATCCAACTGGTAGTACAGCACGCCGGTGGCGGAGAGGTTGATCAGGCGTACTTCGTTGTAGCCTTTTGCATAGTCGCCACTCACCACTTGCAGTACCTTACCGGATACATCCATCACTTTCAGCGTTGCCGTTGCTGCTTCCGGAAGCGTGAAGCCGATCACCGTTACGCCCTTGAAGGGGTTCGGTACGTTCTGGTACAGCGCGAATTCGCTCGTTGCGCCAGAGAAGTTCAGGTTCACGTTCATCAGCTCGCCGTTGCTGTTGTAGGCTTCTGCCACCGTGTAGGCGGAGCTCGCTGCGAATGCTTCGCTCACCGCTACATCTGCGTTGGCTTTCACTACCAGCGTGAACAACACCTCGCCTTGTGCAAGCGCACGCGCCTCGGATACGTTCCAGCTCGTCGTGATCACGCCTTCTTCCAGCAGCAGGCCGAAGTTTTCTTCAGCTGCCACGCCGCCGATCAGATCCACTACTTCAACTGCGTCGCTGACGTTCAGCGTGAACTGGTAGCCCAGTACTTCAGCCGCGGGGGCCGTGAACGCAAGCTGATAGGTCTTGCCGGCCTTCAGCTGCTGCTCTTCCACGTTGATGTTCAGCGTGCCGTTGAACGAACGGTCTTCTACATCGCCGTTCACGCTCGTCGCTGCGCTGCCGTTGACGTCGCCAACCTTGATGGCTACGAAGTCGGCATTCAGGTCATCCAGCGTCATGTTGTTGTAGTTGATCACTTCGGGGAACTGCGCCGCAAACGGGTTGGCGGGGTTAGCAAAGACAAAGTCTTTGTTGACAAAGCGCCAGCTCGTGTTGTTGGCGAAGCCCGGCTCGATCTGCAGGATCACCTTGCGGATCACCACCATGTCAAGCGTGGTTACGCTGTTCGACTTGTTAGCGTCAGCTGCGATCACTTTGTACGGGCTGTTCAGGTTCTGGATGCCAAGGATATGGCGGCTGATCAGCACCAGGTCGTACGTCGTCACACCGTTGCCCGGGTTTTCATCCAGGTGCGGAGCTACCGTGTAGTCACCACCTGCGGGCAGGCCGTTGAACGTGAAGTCGCCGCTCTGGTTCGTCAGCGTCGAGAACAGACCGCCGTTGACTTGTACGTCTACGCCTTCTACTCCGCTGTTACCT
>JBAQQB010000057.1:0-65058 GCA_049306275.1 Saprospiraceae bacterium
AGGCTTGGGAGCGGGCAATTCAGCAGGGATGCCTTCCAGGATGGAGGCATGGAAAGAATCGAGGTTTTGCATGGAATAAAATTTAACAGGACATCCCGAATTTTGGCCGCTGTGCACGACCCACCCCCGGCCCCTCCCTCATTCAGGGAGGGGAGCTTATTGGGCTTGACAATCCGTATTCCGGACAGCCATGCTTTTGCACTTTGAAGGGAAAAGGGATTTCCTGTAGTGCAAGGCGCTCCCCTCCCTGGTCGAGGGAGGGGCCGGGGATGGGTCGTGAACGCCGGATTTTTTATCCTACCATCTGGCTGTTGACCAGGGCGTGATACGTACCGTTGTCCATTTTCTCGCGGGCGGCTTTGAAAGCTTCGATCGTGCGGTCGATATCCTCCTGCGTGTGCACGGCAGTGGGGATGAGGCGCAGGATCATGGTGCCTTTCGGGATGATCGGATAGATCACCGCGGAGCAGAAGATGCCGTAGTGTTCGCGCAGGTCCTGGATCATGGCCGCGGCTTCGAGCGGTTCGTCGGCCTTGAGGTAGACGGGCGTCACCGGCGTGGTGGTATCGCCGATGCTGAAGCCGGCGGCTTTGAGGCCGTTTTGCAGGTTGTTGGTATTTTCCCAGAGTCTGGCCTTCAGTTCCGGGTGGTTGCGGATCAGCTCCAGGCGCTTGAGGCCGCCGATGACGAGGGGCATGGGCAGGGCCTTGGCGTAGACCTGCGAGCGCATGTTGTAGCGCAGGAAGCGGATGATCTCGGTATCGCCGGAGATGAAGGCGCCGATGCTGGCCATCGACTTGGCGAAGGTGGAGAAGTAGAGGTCGATCTGGTCCTGCACGCCTTGTTCTTCAGCTGCGCCTGCGCCTGTTTTGCCCAGGGCGCCGAAGCCGTGCGCGTCGTCGATGAGGAAGCGGAAGTGGTATTTTTCTTTCATGGCCGCGATCTCGCGCAGTTTACCCTGGTCGCCGCGCATGCCGAACACGCCTTCGGAGATGACCAGGATGCCGCCGCCCGATTTCTCCACCAGCTTGGTGGCGCGGATCAGGTTTTTCTCCAGGCTCTCCATGTTGTTGTGCTCGAATGCGAAGCGGTAGCCCGGGTGCATGCGCAGGGCGTCGACGATGCAGGCATGGCTCTCGGCGTCGTACACCGCCACGTCCTTGCGGTCGAGCAGGGAGTCGATGGCCGACATGATGCCCTGATAGCCGAAGTTCATCAGGTAAGCGGCTTCCTTGCCGGAAAATTCGGCCAGTTCGCGTTCGAATTGCAGGTGGTATTGGGTGGTGCCCGACATCATGCGGGCGCCCATCGGGTAAGCGAGGCCGTATTCTGCGGCCGCGTCGGCATCTGCCTTGCGCACCTCGGGGTGGTTGGCCAGGCCGAGGTAGTTGTTGATGCTCCAGCAAACTACTTCCTTGCCTTTGAAATACATCCTGTTGCCCAACTCGCCGGTCAGCTCGGGAAATGCGTAGTAGCCATCGGCCAGGTCAGCCCATTTCCCTATCGGTCCCATGTTCTTCTTGATCTTGTCAAACAAATCCATGTCAATGCGTTTGATGAATGATGACGCAAAGGTACTCAGAATCAGGCAAAAAATTGGATAAAAATTGGAGCGGGGCGATTGAAGAAGCTGAACTTAAAAGGCCTGCCTCTGTTCTATCCTCTAGCATGAACAACACATTCGACTACATCATACTCGGCGGCGGATTGGCAGGACAGAGCCTTGCCTGGCACCTGCTGCAGGGCCCGCTTCGCGATAAGCGCATCGCCCTGGTCGACGCGGAGGCCAAACGCAGCAACGACCGCACCTGGTGCTTCTGGGAACAGGAGGTCGGCCCTTTCGATCACATCGTGTACCATCGCTGGGACCGGCTCGATTTCTTCAGCGAACCATACTCCGGTCCGCTCGATATCGCGCCTTTTCAGTACAAGATGATCCGGGGGCTGGATTTTTATGCCTTTCTTGAAAACGAATTCTCCCGTGCCCCGAATGTGGAGCGATTTTTTGGAAAAGTACAGTCCTGGCGCACTACCCCGGACGGTGTGGAAGCTACCCTCGAAGACGGCCGCGGCCTGCGGGGCGCCTGGGGCTTCAGCAGCATACCCGCCGGACCTGTCGACAAAAAGCGTTTCAACTACCTCGACCAGCACTTCAAAGGCTGGGTGATCCGCACGGAAGACCCGGTGTTCGATCCCGCCTCGGCTACGTTTATGGACTTCCGGGTACCGCAGGATCAGGGCCTCTCCTTCCTCTACACCCTTCCCACTGATCCGCACACTGCCCTGGTGGAGCTCACGTTTTTTTCCAACAAACTCTTCAGCAGCGAAGAATACGACCGGATGCTGCGGGAACTGATCCCGCAGTTCGTCACCCGCTCGGCCTACGAGGTGGAGCACACGGAAATGGGCGCCATTCCGATGACCGACTACCCTTTCCCGCGGTCGGACGGGCGTTTGGTGTTCATCGGCACGGCGGGCGGGCATACCAAGGCTTCGTCGGGGTATACTTTCTGGCGGTTGCAGAAAAACGTGGTGAAAATGGTGCGGCAGATGGAGCGCACAGGCTCGCCGTTTCCCTTGCCCCCCATTGCGCCGGCCCGCTTTAGCCTGTTCGACAGCACCCTGCTAAACGTGCTCGGCAAGGGCGAGCTGTCGGGCGGAGAGGTATTTGGCGGCCTGTTCAAACGCAATCCGCCGGCACGGGTACTGCGCTTTCTCAACGAAGAAACCAGTATGGCGGAAGACCTGCTCATCATGTCGTCCGTACCCACCGGCCCCTTCCTCCGGGGCTTTGTGGAATCCCTTTTCTAAAATTCAACAGCCAGCAGGCGCTTAAAAGGACCCTTTCAAAAAATGGGGCTACCTAAATAGGCGTAATCTGTTATTTTCGCAGCGCGAAATAAAATTTTGTATCCCATGAAAAAGATCCTGACACCGATTACAGGGCTTCTGTTCGCAGCCCTTTCCGCATTTTCCCAATCCCAGACCATCGACAACTTCGAATCCGGCAACCTCGGGCAGTGGACCTTGGTTAGCGGCGCGGCGGGCGCCAACTCCGCCGAGGTGTTCTCCGGCAATTTCGCGCTGGAGATGAGTGAAAGTTCCACTTTTTTGCTACATAATACCTTCAACGGCGGTCCTGGCCGTTACCGGGTGAACTTCCTCTGCGAAGGCGCCGGCGCCGCCTTCCAGTTCTATTTTCAATACCAGGATGCCGGGAATTATTACGGCGTGATGTGCAGCCCCGAGACCTCGCAACTGAACCTCGTAAAGGTTGTCAGCGGCGTGGAAGAAACCCTGTCGTCAGCCCCTGCAGCCTTGTTCACTGGCCAGTGGCATGAGCTGGTAGTTGAGCGCGGTTGCGACGACCAGCTCGTCGTCCTCCTCGACGGGGCGGAGGAGATCGCGGTGAGTGACGCTGCTGTGCAGGCTGCAGGAGCGGTGGCCCTGGGCGCCGTGGAAGAGATGGTCTACGCCGACGAGCTGCGCTTCGATGCCTTTCAGCCCGAGGTGGAGATAGTGGGAGAAACGGCGTTTTGCATAGACCCCGCTGTGCTGGAGGCCTCCGGCGCATTTGCCCAATACGAATGGAGCACCGGCTCGAAGAGCAACCGCGTGGAGATTCTCGAACCGGGCATCGTGTGGCTGGAGGTGACCGATCAGAACGGTTGCACTGCCCGCGATACGGTGGAGGTGTTGTCGCTGTGTCCCACCCAATTCTACGCCCCCAATATCTTCTCGCCCAACTACGACGGGGTCAACGACGAGTTCAGGATCTACCCGCGTTCGCAGCCGCTTCGCTTTGAGCTGAGCGTGTTCAACCGCTGGGGCGAGCTAGTTTTTCGCGCTGATCAGGCCGATAAAGGCTGGGACGGCATCTACAAGGGCGCGCCCGCGCCGGCCGACGCCTACATCTGGCTGGCTGACATGGACGGGTTTACGCTCACGGGCACGCTGAACCTGTTGCGGTAGCTACAGGTCCTTCCTGTATATCCTCCTGCGGCGGTAAAGGCGGGGGTTGTAATCGCGGAAAATGGCGTAGGGGGCATAATTGTTTTCCGATTGTGGTCCCAAATAAACCTTTTTGACCTTTTGTTTGGCCATGACCGGGATGTAATGGGTGAATAATATGGCGTTCAGGCCTTTGTTTCGCCATTTCTCCTCCACTCCGATCAACAAGAGGTCAGCCATCCGGTGGAACTTTTTCTCCCACATAATGTGCAGCAGACCGAATGGAAAAAGGTAGCCTTTCGCCCTGAGCATGGCCTTCTGATAGGAAGGAACCACGAAGCCAAAGCCGATGATGCCTTCCTGATCGTGCTTGAGCAGGCGGAGATATTCGGGCTTCATCATCGGGATCATATTGTTAATATACCATGCAGCCTGTTCATCCGTAAGGGGCACGAAAGTGGAGAGATCTTTGTAAGTTTCTTCCAGTAGATAAAAGGCCTTGAAGGCAAGTTCCTTCAATTCTTTTGCGCTAGCGGGAAAGTACTGGTGTATTCCAAATTTTTGTTCGATGATGGGCTCCAGTCTTTTCAGTTTGTCGGGGATTTCCCAGGGCACATTTTCGATGACGTGTTCCAGCGTATCTTCCAGTTTGCTGAATTGGTGGCATTCCATGTGGGTTTGGTAGTAGGGGAAATGGTAGGGGCAGTAAATAGTGCCGGTTTCGTCAAATCCTTCTACGGTTAACCCTGTGGGGTCGAGATTGGTGAATCCCATGGGGCCTTTGACCCAGGCGGCGCCTTGTTCTTTTGCCCACTGGCAGGCGGTTTCGAGGAGCAGTCCGCTTATTTCCAGGTCGTCTTCAAATTCCAGCCAGCCGAAGCGGCCGATGGTTTCACCCCGCGCTTCCGTTTCGCGTTCGTTGATGATACCTGCGATCCTGCCGGCTACGCGGCCCTGTTTTTCAGCGATCCATAGCTTGATTCGGGAAGTGGAGAAGGAAGGGTTGCTGTCAGGATCAAATTGGGCGGCTTCCCCTTGCCGCAGGGGGGGGATCCAGCAGGCATTGCCTTGGTAGAGGCGGTAAGGAAATTCTACAAACCGCGCAAGGTCGCGTTTGCTCACTACTTCCTTTACGGTAATGCCTGTAAAAGGGGGCGATTCAGTCCCCCGGATGGGTTCAGGTGTGGTGTACATTGCATTTTTTTTCAAAATAAAGGGAAACAGGGTGGGAAATGCAATGATGAAAATCAGCTAGGTGGCTTTCTCAAAAACCCTTCTTCTTCGGAACACCCGCGGGGCAAAATCCTGGAACAGTGCCAGCGAGGACTGGTTTTCTTCCAGAATGGGGTTGATGAAAATCCTTTTGACCCCCTGTTTGTTGAAAATGGGGATGACATTGGAGAATATCAGGGCGTTGAGGCCCTTGTTGCGCCATTCTTCCAGAATGCCGATCAGCAGGAAGTCGACCGCATCGTGGTGCTTGCGCGCACGAAGCAGGTGGAAGATGCCGAAGGGAAAAAGCCTGGAGTTGGCCTTTTTGAGAGCTTTGGAGAAATTGGGCACGATGACGCAAAAACCCACGACATTGCCGCCGGCGTCATGGATGATATTGAGATAGTCGGGGGAGAGAAATGGCAGGTATTGCTCGATGTAGAAGTCGATCTGTTGGGGCGACAGCGGCACGAAGGAGGGCAGTTGCTTGTAGGTTTCGATGATCAGGCCGAAGAACCTCCTCACCGTGTCTTCCAGTTCCTTCTTATCGTTGATGACGACCTGTCTGACGCCGAATTTTTTTTCGATAATGGGCCTGAGGCGCTGCAATCTTGCCGGTACGCCCTGGGGCGCCTGGTCGATCACGCATTCGAGGTAATCGGTCTTTTTTTGAAATCCCGCTCTTTCCAGGTGTTCCAGATAGTAAGGGTGATGATAGGGGGCGCCCACCGTACCCATTTCCCCGAAACCGTCCACGGTGATTCCGGCGCTATCGAGGTTGGTGAACCCCAGGGGGCCTTTGATGGTTTTCGCGCCTTTTGTCCGCGCCCATTGGGCGGCTGTTTTCAGCAGAGCGGCGCTGACGGCGGGATCGTCTTCAAACTCCAGCCAGTTGAACCGCGCCACAGGGCAGCCAGTCATTTCTGTTTCCAGGCGGTTGATGAAGCAGCCGATGCGGCCGGCTATGTGGCCTCCTTTTTCGCATAGCCAGGCCTTGAGCTGGCAATTGGCCAGGGCGGGGTTTTTCTCCGGGTCAAACAGGCCGGTTTCGGCCCTGCGAAGGGGGGGAATCCAGAAAGGGTTTCCGTGATAGAGCCTGTAGGGGAACCCGACAAAATGACGGAGGTCTCTTTTTGTGGATATCTCCCTGATGTTCAGGTAATTTTTTTTATTTCCTGCCGGCGTTTGTGAGGGCTTCGGTACGGCGTTCATGTCAGGTGCTTTTGAAAAAGCAAGATACGCACTATAAATCTTTTCCAAAAACCCTTCGGCGCCTGAAAACCCTGGGGCCGTAATCTTTAAAAAGGGCAAGAGATGCCTGGTTTTCTTCCAGGATGGGGTTGATATACACTTTTTTGACGCCTTTGCGGTTGAACACGGGAATGGTTTCCCCGAAGAGCAAGGCGTTGAGGCCCTTGTTTCGCCATTCGTCGACTACCCCGATGAGGACCAGGTTGACGGCGTTGTGGTAGCGGCGGGTCCAGAGGAGGTGCAGCAGGCCGAAAGGATAGAGTTTGCCCCCGGCGCGTTGCAAGGCCCTGGAGAAGGACGGGGTGATCACGCCGTAGCCTACGATATTGCCTTCCCGGTCTTTGACCAGCGGCAGGTATTCGAGGTTGAGAAAGGGAAGATTCTGTTGGACGTAGTAGTCAACCTGGCGATCGGAGAGGGGCACAAAAGAGGGCAGCCCTTTGTAGGTATCGATGATCAGGCCGAAGAGGCGGCTGACCATCGACTTCAGCTCGGAGCGGTTTTTCAGGTGTTCCAGCCTCAGACCGAATTTTTGTTCTACGATGGGCCTGAGTCGTTGGAGCTTTTCCGGCATTCCCTCGGGCACTTCCTCTACCACGATCTCGAGGTAGTCGGTCGCTTTCCCGTAGCCGGCGGCTTCCAGGTGGTCTTTGTAGTAGGGGAAATGGTAAGGGGCCCCCATGGATCCGAGCTCTTCAAAGCCCTCCACGGTGAGGCCTGCCGCGTCGAAATTGGTGAACCCCAGGGGGCCTTTGAGGCGGGCTGCGCCTTTCTCCCTGGCCCAGTTTTCGGCGGTTTCCAGCAGGGCCTTGCTCACTTCCGGATCGTCCTCAAAGTCGATCCAATTGAAGCGCGCTTGCTTCTCCCCGCGCATTTGCGTCTCCATTTCGTTGATGAAGCAGCCGATGCGGCCGGCGATGCGGCCGTCTTTTTCCGCCAGCCACAAACTGGTCTCGCAATGCTGAAAGGCAGGATTTTTGCCAGGGTCGAGCATGGCCTCCTCTGCCTTTTTAATAGGAGGGATCCACCAGGGGCAGTCTTTGTAAAGACTGAAGGGAAAGCCGGCAAAGCGGCGAATGTCTTCAACGGAATGGACATTCCGGATTTTAACGGGCGGCATAGAATGCAGATTGTCTTGATTGAATAGTAGGGCGGGGGAGCAAAGTTAACAGATGAGACCGAATAATGACAAAACTTCTTGCGGAGAATGTGTCCATCGGCTTACCTTGCAGGGTATCCAATATTGACCGCCATGTTGAGACATTTTTTGCTACTGCTGTTTGTAATGGTATTTACCACTTGCACCAGGGCCCAGGAGCCGAAGACCAACAGGCCTGACCAGATCGCAAAACCATATGTGGTGCTGATATCCCTCGACGGCTTCCGCTGGGACTATGTTGAGCGTTTTCAACCGCCTCACCTCAAGGCATTTATCGAGGAAGGGGTGACAGCGGATGCGATGATCCCCTGCTATCCTTCCAAGACATTTCCCAACCATTACTCCATTGCCACGGGCATGCGCCCCATGCAGCACCGCCTGGTGGGCAACAGTTTTTACGATGCGAAGAAAGGAAAGGTCTATGCCACCTCCAAGCGCGATATCGTGCAGGACGGCAGCTGGTACGGCGGCACGCCCATTTGGGTCAACGCCGAGTTGCAGGGCATGGTGTCGGCCAGCTATTTCTTCGTGGGCTCGGAAGCGGATGTCAAAGGGATAAGACCCTCCTATTACTACAACTACGACGGCTCGGTGCCCAATGAAAAGCGGGTAGAGAAAATGCTCGAATGGCTGAGGCTGCCCGAAGCCAACCGGCCCCACCTGATCGCCGGGTATTTTTCCGACATGGATGATGCGGGGCACCGCTATGGGCCCAACGACGATGAGAATCTCAAAAAAGTCTTGTTCGCCCTCGACGAAGTATTGGGCCAATTATTCGAGGGGGTGAAGAAACTGGATATTCCTGTCAACATCATCATCGTCTCCGACCACGGCATGGCGGAGGTGGCGCTCGACCAGTTGATCCCCTTCGAGCCCCTGGAATCAGAAGAGGACTATATCCTCGTCAGCCAGGGCGCTTTGCTGCATATCTACCTCAAAGAAGGGGCTAATGCCGACTCTGTGATTCACCGCCTCCGGACGCTGGAGTGGGCCGAGCACTACACCGTGTACAAGGCAACGGATTTCCCGTATTACATCGGCCCGCGGCTCGACCCCCGGGTGGGCGATATCATCGTGTTGCCTGATTTTCCCTGGTATTTCACTTCCAGCCGTTCTTTCGCCTTTTTGAAAAACATGGGCCGCGGCGTCATGGGCGAACATGGTTACCCCACCGCCTACCGGGAAATGCACGGCATTTTCTACGCCGCCGGTCCCGCCTTTGAGCCCGGCGCCCGCGTCAAAGCCTTCGAAAACATCCACGTCTACCCTCTGATCTGCGAAATCCTGGGTCTGGAGGTACCCAAAGAGGTAGAGGGCTCAATAGAGGTGCTGAAGGGGGTGTTGAGGAAATAAAAAAGGTCTTCCCCTCTTGCGAGAGAAAGACCTTGTGAGGCGCCTCAGGTAGGACTCGAACCTACGACCTACGGATTAACAGTCCGCCGCTCTAACCGGCTGAGCTACTGAGGCTGATTTCGCCCTTTCTTTCAAAGGCGACGGCAAATTTACAGCATTTCCCTATCTTGCGCAATCCTTGCGGAAAAAATATTTTCACTTTTTTCGAAGCCTCGTGAAAAGTTCCGTTCTTCGCATTCAAAACCCGCTGAATCACATGAGCTTATTGACCGTTGGCACTGTTGCATTTGATAGTATTGAAACCCCCTGGGGCAAAGCGGAGCGCATCGTTGGCGGCGCCGCTACGTACATTTCCCTGGCCGCCTCCTACTTCAGCCGCCCCGTACATCTGGTATCAGTCATCGGCGACGATTTTCCGGATGGCGAACTCCGGCATATGGAGAGCCGGGGCGTCGACCTGGAAGGCCTTCAACGCTTGGAGGGCGAGCGCTCCTTCTTCTGGGCGGGGCGCTACCACGACAACATGAACGCCCGCGACACCCTCGATACCCAGCTCAACGTGCTGGCCGATTTCGACCCGGTGCTGCCGCCAGCCTACCGCAAACCGGCTTTCCTCATGCTTGGCAACCTCACGCCAGCCGTGCAGCGCCGCGTGCTCGACCAACTGGAAGAACGCCCCCGCCTCGTGGTGCTCGACACGATGAACTTCTGGATGAACACGGCCCTCGACAGCCTCATGGAAGTCATCGCCCGCGTCGACGTCCTGGTGATCAACGACGAGGAGGCCCGTCAACTATCGGGCGAGCATTCGCTGGTCAAAGCCTCTGAGAAGATACTCAAAATGGGCCCCCAAACCCTCGTCATCAAAAAAGGCGAACACGGCGCCCTGCTGTTCTCCGGCGAGTCGGTCTTCTTCGCTCCCGCACTGCCCCTGGCCGAAGTCTTCGATCCCACCGGCGCAGGCGACACCTTCGCCGGCGGCTTTGTCGGCTATCTGGCCCAAACAGGCGATCTTTCTTTCGAAAATATGAAACGCGCCGTGATCTACGGCTCGGCGATGGCGTCCTTCTGCGTGGAGCGCTTCGGCATCGAACGCCTCAAGGAGCTGACGGATATCGATATCAAAAAGCGGGTGCAGGCTTTTGTCAACCTGGTGAACTTCGACGCCCAGCTCTAATCTCCCTTATTCGCCAACTGCCCGCAGGCTGCGTCGATGTCCTTGCCGCGGCTGCGGCGCACGGTGACCATGACGTCGTGCCTGCGCAGGTGCGCGGCGAAAGCGTCGATCTGATCTTCCTCCGATTTTTCAAAGGAAGCCCCGTCGATGGGGTTGTATTCGATGATGTTGACCCGCACCGGGAAACGGCGGCACAGGCGCACGAGGTTGGAAGCATCCTGCAGGCTGTCGTTGAAGCCCCGCAGCGCGATATACTCGTAGCTGATCCTGTTTTTGGTGGTCTGGTAGAAATAGTCGATGGCGTCCATCAGCGAGCGCAGGTCGTTCTGCTCGTTGATGGGCATGATCTCGTCGCGCTTGGCGTCGTCGGCCGCGTGCAGCGAGAGGGCCAGGTTGACCTTGGCGCCGTCGTCGGCCATCTTGCGGATCATCTTGGCAATGCCGGCGGTGCTGACGGTGATGCGGCGCGGCGACATGCCCAGCCCGTCGGGCGCCGTGATGCGCTCAATGCTCTCCATGACGTTGCTGTAGGCGAGCAGAGGCTCCCCCATGCCCATGTATACGATGTTGGTCAGGGGGTGGCCGAAGGTCTGGAGCGACTGCTCGTTGACCAGCACCACCTGGTCGTAGATCTCCGCGGGGTCGAGGTTGCGCACCCGCTTCATCTGGCCCGTGGCGCAGAACTTGCAAGTCAGGCTGCAGCCCACCTGGCAGGAAACGCAGACGGTGTAGCGGTTTTCATCGGGCACGGGGATGAGCACCGACTCGATGAGGTGGCCGTCGTGGAGGCGGAAGCGGGTTTTGATCGTTCCGTCGAAGCTGCGCTGCACCTTGTCTTCCGCGATGGCGTTGATGAGGAAGTTGCCGCTCAGCTTCTCGCGCAGCGGTTTGGAGAGGTTGCTCATGTCTTCGAATGAGCGCGCGCTCTTTTTCCAAAGCCATTCCCACACCTGCCGGGCGCGGAACTTCTTTTCCCCCAGGTTTTCAAAATAGGCCTCCAGGTCGGGAAGGCTCAGCTTGCGGATGTCTAGTTTTGCGGCAGTTTCGATCATTGCTCAAATAACACCTCAGAGCGGTTTTGGTTACTTCGGTCCTTGTTTTTTCGGAAGTTGTATGGTAAAAGTGGTTCCTTCATTTTCCACCGATTTTCTCACGTAGATCTTGCCCGAGTGGTAATGCTCGATGATGCGTTTGGCCAGGGAGAGGCCCAGTCCCCAGCCCCGTTTTTTGGTGGTATAACCCGGCTCGAAGACCTTTCTGAATTTGTTGGCCGGAATGCCCTTCCCCGTATCGCTGATGTCGATATAGACCCAATCAGGGTCGTGGTGCACTTCGGCGGAGAGCTTGCCCTTGCCTTCCATGGCGTCGAGGGCGTTGCGCATGAGGTTTTCCAGCACCCAGGCGAAGAGGTGTTGGTTGATGTAGACGAGCAGAGGGGCCTGGGATTTGCCGGGGAAGGAAAATTCAACTTTGCGAGGGGCCCGGGCTTGCATGTACTCGCGTGCGTTCTCCAATTCGGTGAAGATGTCGATGGGCTGGAGTTCGGGCGCCGAACCGATTTTGGAGAAGCGGTCGGCGATCAGTTCCAGGCGGCTGACGTCGTTGCGCAGTTCATGCACCACTTCCTGCACTTCCTGGTCTTCGCCCCTGATCAACTTCAGGTGTTCGAGCCAGCCGATGATGGCGGAGGTAGGGGTGCCCAGCTGGTGGGCCGTCTCCTTGGCCATGCCCACCCATACCCGGTTTTGCTCCGCCCGCCTGGCTGTGCTGAAGCCGATGTAGCCGAAGCCGATAAACACGCCGATCAGCACCAGCTGCACCAGTGGGAAGTATTCGAGCAGGGTCAGGAGGTTGGACTGTTTGAAATACAGCCGCTGGGCGAAGCCTTCGATGGGCTCCACGCCTTCCTCCCGCATGCGTTTGAGTTCTTCTTCGAGAAATGTCCGGCTGGTATCGCGCCCCCCGCCAAAGTTGAAGGCGTCGACGATCTGGTCGCGCTCGTCGACCAGAATGACGGGGATGGTGGTGTTGGCCTTGAGAATTTCCGTGTGGAGAGTGAAATCGATGCAGGGGTCGCACTCCATGGGCAGTGGCTTGGCGATCGATTCCTGGGCCATCAGCCAGTGCTGTACCTTGTGGCGCTCCTCGGCGGCCAACTGGGAGGTGACGTAGTTGGTATAGCCCAGCGAGATGAGAACGATGAGGAGGCCGCCGGCCGCCAGATACCATTTCCACCTGGATTTATTTTCGTACATAACGGTGCTGCGCGGTTTAGGGCGCGCTTCGGCAAAAATAACGAAACAAAACGGCTTCCTGGGGTGTATGCATATGGCCGAAAGTTCAAAATAGTTTAATTTTGGCCCTTCAATAAACCTCCACCCCATGAAAATAGCCGTAATTGGAACCGGATACGTCGGCCTGGTAACAGGCACCTGCTTCGCAGAAACTGGCAATACCGTTACCTGTGTGGATATCGACGCCGAAAAGGTCGCACGCCTGCAAGCCGGCGAGATACCGATCTACGAACCAGGCCTCGACGTCCTGTTCGAACGCAATTCCCGCCAGGGCCGCCTCCTTTTTACCACCAGCCTGGAAAGCGCGGTGAAAGATGCAAAGATCATCTTCCTCGCCCTGCCCACGCCTCCGGGCGCCGACGGCTCCGCCGATCTCTCCTTTGTGCTGGGCGTAGCCCGGCAGCTATCGGGTATGATCGTGGACTATAAAGTGATCGTCGATAAAAGCACCGTGCCGGTCGGCACGGCCGAACAAGTGCACGCCATCATGGCCGAAAACCTCTCCGAAGACCTCTTCGATGTGGTCTCCAACCCCGAATTCCTGCGCGAAGGAGTGGCAGTCGACGACTTCCTCAAACCCGACCGGGTGGTGGTGGGTACCCGCTCCGAAAAAGCCCGCAAGATCATGGGCCAATTGTACGAGCCTTTCGTCCGCCAGGGCAACCCCATTCTCTTTATGGACGAGCGCTCGGCTGAGATGACCAAATACGCGGCCAACGCCTACCTGGCCACCCGCATCACCTTCATGAACGAGATCGCCAACCTCTGCGAGCGAGTGGGCGCCAACGTCGACATGGTGCGCCTGGGTATGGGCAGCGATACCCGCATCGGCAAGCGCTTCCTCTTCCCCGGCGTGGGCTATGGCGGCAGCTGCTTCCCCAAAGACGTGCAGGCCCTGGCTAAAACGGCCGGCGAATACCACTACGACTTCAAGATCCTCCACTCCGTTATGGACGTCAATACTTCGCAGAAAATCCGCCTGGTCGACAAGATCAAGGCCTATTTCGGCGACAACCTCAGCGGCAAGACCATCGCGCTGTGGGGCCTGGCCTTCAAGCCCAACACCGACGACATCCGCGAAGCGCCCGCGCTCTTCACCATCGACGGCCTGTTGGCAGCAGGAGCCAAAGTCAAGGCCTTCGACCCCGAAGCCATGGGTAATGTGCGCGCCATTTACGGCGATCGCGTAACCTTCGCCAAAGACCAATACGACGCCCTGCTGGGCGCCGATGCCCTGGCCATCGTGACCGAGTGGGCCGTTTTCCGCTCGCCGAGTCTGGATGTCATGAAAGAACTGCTCAAAAAGCCTCTGGTGTTCGACGGGCGCAACCTGTACGACCTCGATCAGATGCGCGAAGCAGGCTTCTACTACGAGAGCATCGGTCGCGATACTGTTAACGGATTGGCTTCCTGACCGGGAAGAAATATTTCGTAAAATTCGCCGTTTATCTGGAAACCACAACGCCATGAGATACGCATCCATCCTCATGCTCGCCCTTCTTTCCTTCGCTTCCTGCGGGAAAACAGAGTGGGTCGAAGTGCACGACGACCAGGGCAACCTGGTGGAGAAATTCCAGCGCAATAAAAAAGACTTCGCCAAAGAGGGCAAATACCTCGCTTTTTTCCCCGAAGGAGAAAAAGAAGAGGAAGCTACCTATGTGCGCGACACACTCGACGGGCTGCGCACCATTTTTTACCGCAACGGCAAACCCCAGATCGTCGAACAATACAAGATGGGGTTGTTCGAAGGCCCCTACAAGGCCTACTACGAAAACGGCCAGCTGGAGATTGAGGGCAATTACGTCTTCAATTCCATGACGGGGCTCTGGAAACGCTATTACGAAAACGGACAACTTATGGAAGAGGTGTTGTTCGTGGACAACCAGGAAAACGGCCCCTTCGTGGAATACCATGAGAACGGCAAGCCCAGGGCCAAAGGCGCCTACCTGGAAGGCGACTTTGAACACGGCCCCCTCGAACTGTACGACGAAAACGGCGAACTGGAAAAGAAGATGGACTGCGACAAGGGCATTTGCCGCACCGTCTGGTCCCGTGATACCCTACCTTCTCCACAATAAAACGAACCCGCCATGCGCATCTTTTTACTTGCTCTGATCACCATGGGCTTCGCCGCCTCCCTTCCGGCCCAGATCGTGGGGGGCGAACACGTCTATTCCTTCCTGCGCTTTGCGCCTTCTGCACGCGTCACAGCCCTGGGTGGCAGCCTCAACGCGGTGCGCGACGACGACGTCAACCTGGCCTTTGCCAACCCATCCCTGCTCAATCCGGCGATGCACAACGCTCTGTCTTTCAGCCACAATTTCCATCTCGCAGGCATCCAAAACGGCTATGCCGTGTACGGGCGCCATCTCAAAAAATGGGACTTCACCCTGCACGGCGGCGTGCAGTACGTCAACTACGGAACCTTCGACGCCACCAATGAAATCGGTCAGGTCACGGGCGATTTCAAGGCGGCGGAATACGCCGTCACCGTAGGGGCGGGTAAGCAATTATACGAAAGGCTCTCCGTGGGCGCCAACCTCAAGTGGGTTACCTCCCAACTCGAGAGTTACAACTCCATGGGCCTGGCGGCCGACCTGGCGGCGACCTTCCACGATACCACCCGGCGGCTCGCCATCACCTTGCTGGTGCGCAACGCGGGCATGCAGCTGAGCACTTACCGCGAGGGCAACCGCGAAACCCTGCCTTTCGATATGCAACTGGGTCTTTCCCACCGCCTCAAATACCTGCCCTTCCGCATCTCCGTCACCTACCACCACCTGCACCGCTGGAACGTGCTCTACGACGACCCCAATTCGGAAGAAGACATCCTGATCTTCCCGGGGCAGGAGCCACAGGAGAATAAATTCGGCATGCTGGCCGACAACTTTTTCCGCCACTTCATCTTCGGCGGCGAATTCCTATTCGGGAAAAAAGAACCCCTGCGCGTGCGGGTGGGCTACAACCACATGGCCCGGCAGGAATTGTCGGTCGACAATTTCCGAAGCCTGACCGGCTTCTCCTTCGGCTTCGGCATCAAGATCAACCGCTTCCGCATTGATTACGGCCGCGGCGTCACCCACCTGGCCGGCGGGCTCAACCATTTTACGCTCTCTACCAACCTGGCCGAGTTTTCGCATAAACGCATGCTGGATTGAGGTATGCATGTTAAAAAAATGCAGCATCTCTCCCCAATTCCGTGTAAATTGTCATTTAAAGGATCGTTTCAATAATTATTTCCCGATTTTCGGGATTGAAATGTGCGACCTCGGAGAGGTCGCACATTTGATTCTTCTAAATCGTGAGGTAATCTTCGCAAGAATCCTAAGCAGCGAAAAGACCTCCAGGGGCGTCTAAATGATTGACCGATAATGTCCGAACATTTGACTGATAAGGAGTTGATTGAGGGATGTATCCGGGAAGACCGCCGGTGCCAGATGGAGCTTTTCCGGCGGTTTGCCGGAAAGATGATGGCCGTATGCCGCCGCTACGCCCGGCACGAGCTCGAAGCCGAAGACATCCTTCAGGACGCTTTCATCAAGGTGTTCGACAATCTGGACAAGTTTGAATTCAAGGGCTCTTTCGAGGGCTGGATCCGCCGCATCGTGGTCAACACGGCGCTGAAAAACTTTCAGCGGGCCAGTTTTCAAAAGGAGCAGATGGGACTGGAGTCGTTCGAGGAACAATCGCTCGACCCCGAAGCCGTCTCCAACCTCCAGGAAGAGGAGCTGATGGACCTGATCTCCAAATTGCCCGACGGCTACCGCGTAGTATTCAACCTCTACGTCATTGAGGGGTTCAGTCACAAGGAAATCGCCGATATGCTGGAGATCGGGGAGAGCACCTCCAGGTCGCAGCTGGTCAAGGCCAGAAAGATGTTGAAAGAACAGATTCAGAAAATTCAAATGATCGTACTATGAACAATCGCGAATTCGATCGGATCTTCCGGGAGCGATTGGAAAATTTTGAAACGGAGCCTCCCATGCACCTGTGGGGCAACATCGTGGAGGCCCGCGCCGCTACCCGCCGTCCCTGGCTGTGGTGGAGCGGCGGCATCGGCATGCTGACCCTCACCGCCTGCATCGGCATCTGGCTGATGGGCGCATCCGGCAGCCAGTCAGAGATGGTGGTGAAGGGGGCTTTCCCCATCCCCGTTGAGGCGACGGCCGGTGAAACACCCACATCTCCGCCGGTCGCAACAATTTCAGAGGAGGCAGCGGCCCCGCCTGCAGTCACCCCGCCGGCCCAGGTCGTCGCAGAACGGGAAACTGAACAGGAAGAACAGTCCGCACTTGTACAAGCGGCTGAGACAACGAACTTCGCACAGGAAGAAACCGCAGCCCCGGCCGCGTCGGTGGCTTCGTTCGACGCCCTGGGCTCCGCTCGGTTCCAGCCCCTCGCATGCAGCCGTTTCAAAGACGGATTTCCCGAAAACTCCTGCCGTCCATTCTCGAAAGAGAAATGGGGCCTCAATTGGTATGCCGAAGTCGCGGGCTCGCCGGAGTACGTCTTCCGCAGCCTCAGCCCCAGGGAGAAGGAATACGCCGGCTACGCCGAAGCGCGCAACGAGATGGAGGAGATTCGCGGAGGATTCTCCGCAGGCCTGCGCCTGAGCGCGGTGACCGACTTTGGGCTTTCCCTTCGAACCGGCCTTCAGTACAGCCAGATCAACGAAGTGCTCAACTTCCGCGACCCCGACGATGTACGTATCATCGTGACCAATGTCTACGACGGTTTCGGCAATATCATCGGTTCAGATACGATTTACGAGGCGGGCACGCATATCCGCATCACTTACAACCGCTACCGCATGGTTGACCTGCCGGTGATGCTGGGCTACGAATTCCAGTTCCCGCGCTTCTCCATGACGGTGCACGGCGGCGCCATCTTCAACCTCGCGTTTGCTAAAAAAGGCGATATCCTCTCGCCGGAAGGCGACCCTGTGGGCATCGCTTCATCGGAGGCCTTCCGCGACCGCATGGGCCTGAGCCTCGCCGGCGGCATCGGCTTCAACTACCGCCTGAGGCCGGACCTGCAGTTTGTGCTCGAGCCCCAGTTCAGGGTAGTGCTCGACCCCATCACCCGCAGCGATTATCCGCTGCGGCAGGAGTACTTCCTGACGGGCATTAATCTGGGCCTCAGGTATAAACTTCAATAAAAAAGGCGCGGTCACCGACCGCGCCTTTTTTGTTACATCTTTTCTGCCGCCTTCGGCGGCAAAGATTTCATTACTTCTTCAGCAAATCCCTGATCTCCGTCAGCAGTTTTTCCTGAGCCGAAGGCTCGGCGGGGGGAGCGGGGGCTTCTTCTTTCTTCTGCTGCATACTGTTGTAGGCTTTCAATACCATGAATATGGCGAAAGCGATGATAAGGAAGTCGATGATGCTCTGGATGAATTTGCCGTAGCGGAGCTCGACCGCTTCTTTCACTACGGCGCCGTCGGCGCCCATTTCAGCGCCCTGGAGCGTGATGGCAAGGCTGGAGAAATCCACTCCGCCGAGCAGCAGCCCAAGTGGAGGAAGGATGATGTCATTGGTGAAGGAAGCAACCACTCCTCCGAATGCGCCGGCTACGATAACGGCGACAGCAAGTTCGAGGACGTTGCCCCGCATGATAAATGCCTTGAATTCGTTCCACATAGGTTGTTCAGTTTTGAGATGATGGAATGAATCAAATATAAAAAAAATAAAGGGCTCGCAGCATCTGCGAGCCCTTTATTTTTAAGCCCCCAACTCCGTCCGGATCTTGTTGAGGGCGGAGCCTGCCCGCACCCAGTCGATCTGTTGTTCGTTGTAGGTATGGGCCAGATCGAAGCTGTGCTGCGTGCCGTCTGCGTGGTGGAGCATCATTTGCAGGGGCTTGCCCGGCGCCATCTGGTCGAAGCCCAGGATGTCGATCAGGTCGTCCTGGCGGATCAGGTCGTAGTCGGCCGGATTGGTGAAAGTGAGGGCCAGCATGCCCTGCTTCTTCAGGTTGGTTTCGTGGATGCGCGCGAACGACTTGACGACGATGGCCTTGACGCCGAGGTGGCGGGGTTCCATGGCCGCGTGTTCGCGGGAGGAGCCTTCGCCGTAGTTCTCTTCGCCGAATACCACGGTGCCGATGCCCTGGCGCTGGTATTCGCGGGCACTGTCGGGCACGGCCATGTACTGGCCGTTGTGGAGGTTGAGCACTTTATTGGTCTCGTCGTTGAAATAATTGACCGCGCCGATGAGGCAGTTGTTGGAGATATTCTCCAGGTGGCCGCGGTATACGAGCCAGGGACCTGCCATCGAGATGTGGTCGGTGGTGCACTTGCCCTTGGTCTTGATCAGGGTGCGCATGCCCTTCAGGCCGTTTTGGGTGATCGGCACGAACGGCGTGAGCAGTTGCAGGCGTGTGGAGGCCGGGTCTACGACGATCTGGATATTTTTACCGTCGGAAGCGGGCTCGAGATAGCCGGCGTCTTCTACCGCGAAGCCTTTGGGCGGCAGCTCCTGTCCGGAGGGCGGGTCGAGCTTCACTTGCTGCCCATCTTCATTGGTCAGGGTGTCGGTCAGCGGGTTGAAGGTCAGGTCGCCGGCAATGGCCATGGCGGTGACGATCTCGGGCGAAGCGACGAAGGAGCGCGTTTGCGGGTTACCGTCGTTGCGCTTGGAGAAGTTGCGGTTGAAGGAGGTGATGATCGAGTTGGCCCGGGTGGGGTCGTCGGTATGGCGCGCCCATTGGCCGATGCAGGGGCCGCAGGCGTTGGCCAGCACTACGCCGCCCATGTCTTCGAAGGCCATGAGCTGCCCGTCGCGCTCCACAGTGAAGCGGATCTGCTCGGAGCCGGGAGTGATGGTGAACTCGGATTTGGCTTTGAGCTTCTTGGCGACGGCCTGTTTGGCGACGGAGGCCGCGCGGTCGAGGTCTTCGTAGGAAGAGTTGGTGCAGGAGCCGATCAGACCGACTTCGAGTTTTTGCGGGTAGCCATTCTCCTTCACCGCCGCGGCGAATTTGGAGATCGGCCATGCCAGGTCGGGCGTGTATGGGCCGTTGATATGCGGTTCGAGGTTGGAGAGGTCGATCTCGATCACCTGGTCGAAGTATTGGTGCGGCTCCTGGTAGCACTCGATATCGCCGGTGAGGTGATAGGAGATGCGGTCGGCCATTTTGGCTACCTCTTCGCGGCCGGTGGCGCGCAGGTAGCGGCTCATCGACTCGTCGTAGCCGAAGAGGGAAGTGGTAGCGCCGATTTCCGCGCCCATGTTGCAGATAGTGCCTTTGCCGGTAGCCGACATCGACTCGGCGCCCGGGCCGAAGTATTCGACGATGGCGCCGGTGCCGCCTTTCACAGTAAGAATGCCCGCCACTTTGAGGATGACGTCCTTGGGCGAGGTCCAGCCGCTCATCTTGCCCGTGAGCTTGACGCCGATGAGTTTGGGCATTTTCAATTCCCAAGGCATGCCCACCATCACGTCGACCGCATCAGCGCCGCCGACGCCGATGGCTACCATGCCCAGACCGCCCGCGTTGGGCGTGTGGGAGTCCGTGCCGATCATCATACCGCCAGGGAAAGCGTAGTTTTCGAGCACGATCTGGTGGATGATGCCCGCTCCCGGCTTCCAGAAACCGATGCCGTATTTGTTGGAGACGGATTCGAGGAAACTGTATACCTCTGTATTTTCAGTGATAGCCGTGTGGAGGTCCTTATCGGCGCCTGCCTCGGCCTGTATGAGGTGGTCGCAATGCACGGTGGAGGGCACGGCGGTCTTGTCGCGGCCGCACATCATGAACTGGAGCAGCGCCATCTGGGCCGTGGCATCCTGCATCGCGACGCGGTCGGGCGAGAAGAAGACATAATCCTTGCCCCGGTTGTACATGTGAAGCGGGGAGTCGGGGTGCAGGTGGGTGTAGAGGATCTTCTCGGCCAGCGTCAACGGCCTGCCGAGTTTGCGGGTGACTTGTTCCACTTTCTTCGGGAGCGACTCGTAGTGAGCCCGGATCATATCTATATCGAACACCATATCGGATGGGTTTTGATGAAAAAATGGAGATAGTTCTTAAAAAGCGAGACAAAGGTACAACAATTGAATTGATTAAATGATCGAAGGGGGAAGAACATCGAGAGGAACGAGATGCCCTTACTTTTTTAGCGAAATTTCGCTAAATTGGCGGAATGGAAACAACGGAAGCAAATAACAGGATCATATTCGGGTTAAAGGTGCGGCAGCGCAGGATGGAGTTGGGGCTCTCCTTTCTGGAAATGTCGGAGGCATCCGGCTTGTCTGTTTCATACCTGAATGAGATCGAGAAAGGCAAGAAATACCCCAAGCCGGAGAAGATCAAAGCCCTGGCGAAGGCGCTGAAGGTCCAGGCCAATGATCTCACTTCAACTGAGTTGGAGGGCAATCTGGCCCCGGTGGGCGATTTGTTGCGCTCCAACTTCCTGCGCGAGTTGCCATTGGAGTTTTTCGGCATCGAACTGGCAAAGGTCGTGGAACTCATCGCCATGGCGCCGGGGCAGGTGGGGGCTTTCATCTCCACCCTGGTCGATCTTTCCCGCAATTACTCCCTCAGGGAGGAAAACTTTTACTTCGGGGCCTTGCGCGCCTACCTGGAGATGCATCATAATTATTTCGAAGACCTGGAAGAAGCGGCGGAGCGCTTCCGGGATACTACCGGGCCCCTTCCCGCAGGCGCCGGGCGGGTAGCGGAACTGTTGCAAAGTTTGTTGACAGAGCGCTATGGCTATACAGTCGACACTGGCGTATTGGAGCGGCACCCGGGCCTTCACGGAATGAGGGCCGTTTTTATTCCCGGGAAAAAGAAACTACTGTTGCAGTCCGGCCTGACGAATGTGCAGCGGGCTTTTCAGTTTGCCAAGGAACTGGGATTCCAGTACATGGGCCTGACGGAGCGCGCACAGACCGCTTCCCTGCTGCGCGTTCATTCTTTTGAAGAGGTGCTCAGCCATTTCAAGGCCAGCTATTTCGCCGCCGCCCTGCTCGTCGGCCGCGAAGCTTTCGTGGAGGAGCTCCGGGCGTGGATGCGGCAGGAGGTTTGGGACGAGGATATCGTGCGGCGCTGGACGGAGAAATACGCCGCTTCGCCGGAGACGATCATCCAGCGCATGAGCAATTTGCTGCCCAGCGAGTTCGGATTGCGCAAGCTGTTTATCTGGCGCTTTGTGCAAGATCCGGCCACCGGCGGTATCCGCCTTGACAAGGAACTGAACCTGATTCGCGACCGGCTGCATTCCCGGAACGGCATTGCTGAACATTTTTGCCGCCGCTGGCCCGCGGTAGGCCTGTTGAAGGAGGTCAACGGCCTGCATGAACCGGTAGTCGTCGCACAGCGGGCGGTGCATCACGACACGGGCGAAGTGTTTCTTTGTTTCACCGTTGCGCGTCCGGCCCTACCGGTAGCCGACCACAAGGTGAGCATCGTCCTTGGCCTGCTGCTCGACGATGAGTTGGAGAAGACGATCCGTTTCGCAGCCGATCCTGCGCTGGAGAACCGGAGCGTAGGTCACACCTGCGAGCGCTGCAGTATGGCCGATTGCGCGGAGCGTGCGGCTTCGCCGGTCATATACCAGGCGCGGGAAAAACTCCACCAGATCAGGAATGCGCTGGAAGCGTTGAACGCTTTGTAACACCTTTGGATAACCCGTACGATTCAATCGTCAAACGTATGCCTTCTTCGAGTGGCGTGTGGCGGAAACCCAGTTCGCGCTCGATTTTTGCAGTGGATACAGCCCAGTCGCCGGTGAATTTTTTCGCCCCGTGGCGGGTAATGAATGGCTTTTTACCTGTCCATTTTGCCCGGAACTCCTCTTCCAGCGCAGCCAGATATAGCAGGGAGTAAGGCGTCTTTACCAACCTGATTTTTTGGGAGACTAAACGCTGTACGATTTCGAAAAGATCGTCGTAGGTGGCATTGTCCCCACCCAGGATGTAGCCTTCGCCGTTGCGTCCTTCCTCCATGACCCTGGCCATACCCCCGGCCACATCCTCTACCAGCGCGTAGTTGCCGATCCCTTTTCCATTGCCGGGAATGATATGCCAGCTGCCCTCCGCGGCTTGCCGGATGATCCGCGTCATCGTGTTGCCCTGGCTCTCGATGCCGGGGCCGTAGACGCGGGTCGGGTAAACGATCACCACTTCCAGTCCTTTATGCAGAAAACTTTTTGCTGCCTCTGCCTGATGGTGTTTGGATAGTTCGTAAGGCTCCCGCAAGTTGGCGGCGTTATCCGTCGTTTCGTCAACAGGGATACCCTTGCGGGAGGGGCCAAAAATACCGCAGGAAGAGCTGATCAGCACCCTTCGGATGCCTTGTTCCAGAGATTGCTGCATCAAAAATTGGGTCCCTTGTACGTTGACCCTGTGGAAAATACCGGGGTCTTTCTCCCAGGGGCTCACGACGGAGGCGAGGTGAAATATTGCCTCACATTCCTTCAGGGCTTTCCGGAGGTCTTCAGTCCGGAGGATATCGCCTTCAAAGATCCGGATGTTGGGGTGGTGCAGCAGGGAATCGTCCGTTCCCGGAAGGATAAACGCATGAATTTCATGCCCTTGTTGAACCAGTTGCCGTACCAGGTGGGTCCCGATATAGCCGTTGGCGCCGGTGATCAGGTATTTCATGACTGTCGGATTTAGGTGAATAAGGAGCCGGTTTCAGGTAGCTGATTACCTTGTAGGCCGACCAGTAAAGAAAAACCGCGATGGGCAGTGCTAGCGCAATGCTGCCGGTAGTTAAGGCGAGAAAGAAATAGCCGTTGTTCCAGACAGCCTGGAGCAGGGTTGGCGTATCCCATTCGCCTGGCGAAAGGAGTATAATATCGCTGCCCAGTAAGAGCTGGCCGATGGATAAAGCCGGGATGTAGAAAGGGAGCAAGGTCAGTGGATTGATCAGGAACACGCCAAGCAGCGTGGCGGTTTTGTTCCATTTGAATGCGAAGGCCAGCGCCAGCGCCAGGAACACGCGGAAGGTCATGATGGGCAGGGCGCCCACAAAGAAACCCACGGCATATCCCATAGCGATTTTTTGGGGTTCGGCTTCAATACCTCCGAGTTTTCTGCGGAGGTATTTGGAATATCGCCGTGGCAGGATGTTTTTCATGTCGGTTTACTTTTTCCGGACCATCTCAAATTCCACAATGCCTGCGTCGATCTCGATTTTTTTCAGAAAGTTGTTTTCGTAGAAATAGCGGTTCGTCCGTCCTCTGGAATTGACCTTGTCGTAGCTGGCCTTCCCGTTCGACTGGATTGAGTTGAAATTCCCTGCTTCTTCCGAGTAGGCCGCAGATTTGCCGAGGGGCTCCTCGAACAGCATTTGAAGGGCAGAGTAAGTGATCGGGCCTTTGACGGTGTGTTTGGCTTTGCCGTTTTTCAGGAACTGGTAGTCGCTGCCCGACTTTTGGGTTTTGACGTCGGAATATACGTCGCCGTTGACGAGCGATTTAACGCTCGATTCCTGCAGGACGCCGTTTTTATACACCACTTTCGACTGGTACTGCACTTCTACCTCGCCGATGAAGCGGCCTCTGACGGTGGTGGTATTCCTGTAAATTTCCTGCTCGCCGGTCCGCTCCCGCGTCGCTGACATTTCGCCGATGACCTTGCCGTCGTAGATGATGTCGAAAGTGGCGGTTTCGGTAGCGGTTGGCAGGGTCAGCATCCAAAACATCAATAGCCACATGGCGGTTCATTTTGGTGAAAAAATGGAGGCTCAGGTGTCGTTGCGTTCGATCGCGTCCAGGTTGTTCCGAAACGCGTAATCGAGAATCCCTGGGAAATAGTGGGCGAGGTAATAATAACCCCTTCCCTTCCAACCCACAGTGGTTTTGAACTGGCGCCACAATATGGCGCGCAAAACGGTTTTGGCGACGCGTTCCTGGGTATCTGCCATTTGCGGCAGGCCGTTTTTCAGGTTCCGCCAGGCGCCGTCGCTGAAGTAGATCTTTTTATCCGGATCATTTTGCGTGACCCCTACATAGACCACGCCGACATGCACGCCGTGATTGTAGAGTTCGGCACGCAGGGATTCGGCAATGGCGGTCTGGGCCATTTTAGTCAGGGAGTAGGGGCTTTGATGCGGCATGCCGTGAAGGCCCGACAAAGAAGAAATGAAAATGAGGCTCCCTTTGTTTTGTTTGAGCTGGGGTAAAACTGCCTTGGTGGCAAAAAGAGAGCCGATGATGTTGGTATGGATCAGTTTCGGGAATATTTCCGGCTGGAAATTTTCGAAGAAGCCCTTGGCGCTGATCCCCGCATTATTGACCAGGATGTCGATCCGGCCGAAGGTGGAAAGGGCGTGAAGAGCGAGAGCCTCGCAGTCTTCGTATCGGGAGATATCGCCCTGAAACGCGGTGGCGGAGATGCCATCCGATTCCAATTTGGCGAGGGTTTGCCGGAGGGCGTTTTCGTCTCTTCCGTTGAGGACGATTTTCGCGCCTTCTTTTCCCAATTGCCGGGCGATCTCCCGGCCTATCCCTTTGGAGGATCCTGTGACTATTGCCACTTTACCAGATAGTTTCATAGCAGGGTGGTGTTTAAAAACCAATCCCCCGGCGTTGCCGTCCGGGGGAAGGTGGGTTTAGGTTTTATTCAGGGGGTGTTGCCCTTACATTGCAAAGATGGGGTCAAAGAACTCAATTCGATAAATGCTATTGTTGCAGGGTGTAGTCTCATTGTTGCACGGTTAAAATTACTTCAGGACTATTGTGCGGCGTTCCTGAACTCCGAAGGGGTGACGCCCACTTCCTCCCGGAACAGCCGCGTGAAGTAGTTGGGTTCCAGGCCGATTTTGTAGGCGATTTCCGATACGGTAAGGCCGGTTTGGGTCAGCAGCTCCCTGGCTTTCTGCAGCCTGATGCCGTTGATGAAGGCCGTTGCGGAGTAGCCAGACAGGGCGGTGAGCTTGCGGTGCAGTTGCGAGCGGCTCATGCCTACTTCCCGTGCCAGCTGGGTCGCGCCGAATCCCTCCTCTCCGAGATGCTCGGTCACGATCTGCCGCATTTTGGATACGAACGCGTCTTCCATCTCGAATAGCTTGGCTTCGTTGACGGAGCCGTTGGGCTGGAAGTTGGAGTAGCGGGCTTGCAGTTTTTTCCGCAGCTGGACGAAGTTCTGTAAGTAGAGAAACAGTTCGTTCTGATTGAAGGGTTTGGCCAGGTAGGCGTCGGCGCCTCGTTGCAGGCCGGCCAGGCGGTCTTCAACGGTGGCTCTGGCGGTGGCGAGGATGATGGGAATGTGGCTGGTGCGTTCGTCGTTTTTAAGGGTCTGGCACAGCTCCAGCCCGTCCTTGTTGGGCATGATGACATCGCTGACGATGATGTCGGGCACCAGCATGATGGCTTTGTCGATGCCTTCCGCGCCGTCGTATGCCAGGACGATGTTGAATGAACCCTCCAGCAACTGGCTCATGTAGGCGGCAACGTCGTAGCTGTCCTCCACGATGAGGGCAAGGGGCTTCTCATCGTCGAAGGGTTGCGGCTCGTCCGGTTTGTGCTCTGTTTCTTCTTCGATGGCGAGGTCTGTCGCGGGCAGATCATCGATGGGAGCGACAGGCGCGTGGTGGGTCATAGGCATGTAAATGCTGAAGGATGAACCTTCACCTGGTTTGCTGCTCACCTCGATCGAGCCCCCCATGAGGCGGATCAGCTCCCGGGTGATGGAGAGGCCAAGACCGGTACCCTGACCCTTTTTCCGGGTCGATCCGCTGTGGTAGAAGCGCTCGAACAGGTGCTCGATCTCCCGCTCAGTCATGCCAATGCCCGTGTCTTTTACCTGAATGAGGATCTGCCCCTTTTGCTGGCCGGCAGGCACCACCTTCAGCAGCACCGTGATCTTGCCGCCTTCGGGGGTGAACTTGATGGCATTGGAGATGAGGTTGGTGACGGCGTCCTGGATCTTCTCCGCGTCGAAGTCGGCTTCCAGCTTTTCCAGGTCGGTCAGCAGCGAAAGGTAGATGCCCTTTCCCCAGGCGAAAGACTGGAAGGAGTAGACCAGGTAGCGCATGAATTTGACGATATCGCTCTGCCGGAGGTTCAACTCCATTTTGCCCGACTGCAGTCTTGACAGGCTGAGGATGCGGTTGAGCAGGCGCACCAGCCGTTCGCCGTTTTGTTTGATGAGGGTGAGCTGGCGCAATTGCCTCGGATCCTTCAACTCCGCGCTCAACTGGTCGGCAAAGCCTTGTATGACCGTCAAGGGGGTGCGGAATTCATGGGTGATATTGGTGAAAAAACGGGTCTTGAACTCGTCGGTCTCCTTCAATACCATATTCTTCCGCTCCTCCCGGATGAGGGTCTTCATGCGGTAGCCCAAACCCAGGGTGAAGAGCAGCACTTCTCCAAAACCGCCAAACTGGGTGTAGCTAAACTGGATACCGGTGCCTGCCACTACAGACAGGGCGTTGGACACGATGCCCACGCTCAGCAGTGCAGTACCGCCGATCAGGAACAGCCGCTGCGGCCCGCTCTCCCGGATGAAGAACAACAGGATCACCATGCCCAAGTATTCGACTACTGCATAGTAAGCCGAGATGTTGTCGGCCACTTGCATGTTGCGGTAGCCGTAGAAAATGATCATGACCAGTGCCAGGAGCAATACGCGGACTGCGATCAGAGCCATCACGAAGCGGTCCCAGAATGGGTATTTCTCCCACAGCTTCAAAAAGGTGCGTATGAACTGGAGGTAAGCGGTGTCCATCAGGCAGAGGGCCAGGTAAAGCACAGCCTGAATGTATTCGGGATTGTCGCGCAGCATCGTCAGGTCGAACAAGACCCCGAAAAATTCGAGCAAATAGATGAAAACGCCGAGCTGGAAAAGGGCGTGATAGAGGAAGACCTTGTCTTGCGCCACAATGTACAGGATCAGGCTGATGAAGGCGAAGGTGAGCAGGAAGCCGATGAAGAGCCAGTTTTTTTGGATGGTGAGGATGGTTGCCCAATTGTGGTAGAAGTCTTTTCGCGTGAGGGTGGCTTCAATCCAGGGCTTGCGGTTGTTCAAGGATTTTACCCGCATATAGACCGTCGTGGAGTCGTTCTCCAGCAGGCTTATGGTGACGCGGTCTTCATACTGGTTGCCAAAGCGGAAGTCCTTCTGCCTGGAAGGCGTCATAAACCCTGCGTAGCTGGTATCGCGGATTCGCCCTTGTCCATCGGTCAGGTATACGGTAGTGTGTTCCGATTTGCCTGTAAACAGCAGCCAGTTCTCCATCTGGCCTTTGCCGGGGAGCTTGTTGACAAGGGTTACCCGGGCCCAGTAGACCTTGTCGGCCCTGAGTTTGGCGGCTTGTCCCGGTTTGTGGTGGGGATAATGTTGATCGAGAAATGTTTGGAATGGAACAAAGCGGTCGCGCCATTCAGGGGCGTTCAGGTCGCTGACCGAGAGTTGGTCTTCATCGAGAACGAGGATTTGGAGATGAGCGGTCAGTGCATAAGTATCCTGTAGAAAGCCGATCCGGTAAACGTCCGGCTGGCTCCATACAACCATGCTCATGCTCCCCAGGAACAGGCTCAAAAACGCTTTTGCATGCCAATCCATATCGAAGGATTTCTGGTGTTATTATGGCAAGCAAAGCGAGGGTGTTCTCAGTCCTCAATTTAAGTTTTTTTGACCAGATTTCCTTATTGTGCGTCAGGTTTAACTTCCGAGCAGCGGTTGAGTACCACATCGGAGAGGTAGCCGGTGCAGATGCCCTTGAAACAAACCCGTTCGCCTGCGGGAAATTCGGTGCGGTCATGGGCAGCGAGATTGTCCAGTTCGCAGAGCACGCCCCCCATCAGGTCGCCCGCGTCGAGCTGGATGGTGACGAGGCCGTTTTCATTGCTCACCTGGACCACTGAGCCGCAAACCTGCACGATCTTGTCCAGGTAAAGGGCATTGGCCGCCGCTTCGTCGGTTGTGTACTGTGTGTAGAGTTCCGTGGCTTCGAGGGTGACATCGGCACTAGCCTCTGCTACTTCGCGATGGGGCTTGTTCCACATTCTGTAACCGATAAACCCGCCTGCCAGGGCGGCGAGGAGGAGGCCGATCAATACATTTCTCATCATTGCACTCATTGGGGATGAAGTTTTGTTTCGCACCTAAATTTACAATGCCGGAGAATACATCCAGGTCAGGAAATGCCTGAACGGTAAAATTTAGCGGCTGAACAGGAAAAAAAGACCCGCGCCCGCGAAATAGGCCGCTACATCCCAGGAATCTGCAGTAAAAGATGCCGACCAGCGGGGGAACAGCCATTCGGAGACAAATGCTGTCACCGCGGTGGCAAGAATGATCTCAGCGAGCCGGAGGCGTGGGCGTCCGCTGAGCCAGCGCTGCTGCCAAGTAAGGGCTGTCAGCAACAAGGGCATGCACAACAAGGGATCCAGATAAGCGTCGGCCACCGGGATCGCCACCCCCCACACCTTTTGGACAAGTTGATGCGCCAGGAATAAAAAGAGGCAAACGATGAGAAAGATTCGCTGAGTATCCAACAAAATCCTGCCCATCCTGTTAAAAAACGGCCGCAAAAGCAATGGCCAGACCGATGAGCAGGAAGGGGGAGAGGATGATCATGATCGTGATGCCCAGGATGCGCAGAGAAACCTTGCCGATCTTCACCAGCGCGGAATCGCCTTCGCGAATGGTCACAATGTCCTCGAACCGCTGGTACGATTCGCGGGCGTCATTCATGAGCTTTGCCTTGGGATCTTCTGATTGCTGATTGTCCATAGTCGTCGTTTGGGGAATAATGGGTGAAACAATACGCCACAAAAGTAGGGGGATTTACGAATTAGAACAAGTGTTCTAAAAAAATAATTACATTTACGGCGAAACTTGTTTGCATGGACACCAAAGCGAAGATTTTGGAGGCAGCGCTGCACCAGTTTAACGAAAACGGTACCGATCAGACGACGGTGCGCAGCATCGCCGAGGAGGTGGGCATTAGTCACGGCAACCTGTGTTACCATTTCAAAAACACCGACGCCTTGATCGAGGCGCTCTACGACCGGCTGGTGGCCGAGATCGACGAAAGGGCACAGCGCAGCCTGAACCCCGATCTCGGGGTGGCGGAGATGATCGAACAGATCGGGCTGACCTTCCGGATCATGTACCGCTACCGGTTTATTTTCCTTGATTTCGTGCGCATCATCCGGCGCATCGCCAGCGTGAGAGAGAAATTCCGGCAACTCATCCTGTTCCGGCGCACGCAGTTTAAAGCCGCGTATCAGCTGTTGATCGCCAAGGGCCTCATGCGGGAGGAATGGGAGCCGGGGCTCTACGAACACCTCTCTACCAACATGCTGGTGCTGGGCGACAACTGGATCTGCAACGCCGAAATCCATTTCGACCAAAAAGGAGAAGAGGTGATCCGCTTCTACATGGATGCTTTTCTGGCGGGGCTGGTTCCTTATTTCACGGAAAAAGGGCTGGAGGAATACCGGCGGGTCCTTACTCCCACATCAGCCTGACCTGATCGGCGAGTTCCTGGGGCGCCACTTCACAGTAGGCGGTGGTCAGTGCATCGGTGAGGACATGCGTGCCGATGTGAGTAAGATCGAGTACGGTCAAGCCCCTGGCGTTCCCGTTTTCGGGAGCAGGATAGATGGCGTCTTGATCGAAGGAGGAAAATACATCCTGCGCGATATCGGAAAACTGAAGGGAAGCCCGGTTGTGCAGGCCGTCGTAAGAAGCAAAGGTTCTGCCCCTGACGGAAAAGACAATTGAGTCAACGCCGGACTCTTCTATTGCCTCTGGGAAGGAAAGTGCGATTTGCCTGAAGGTCTGAACGTTGATCATGGGAGCCCGGATTAGTGAGTTGCTGTCAGGCAGGTGCAAAACCGGGCAAAATGGTTGCATGAATCAGCCTGTTAAATTTTACTCGTCCTCTTCCGGCAAGGCCAACCTGAACACTTTCACGCTGCCGGCTTCCAATACCGTCTCATCCACATACCGGGCGATGGCGCTGTCCTGGTTGATCTTTTCAGAATCGGAATACAGGTAGGTAACCCCTTTGTTCCTGACCAGATCGTCTACCCAGCCTACAGGCAGGTAATTATCGTGAAAAATATAGCCCATCTTGTCGATCCGGTAGCTGAAAATATAGCGGGTGTGGTCGTTGATGATGATGCACTTCGCATCCCGCGGCGCCGCGTTTTGAAGGGCTTCGGAATGGATGAAAAGGTCTTTGTTGAAATAGGTCTGGTCCAGGCTCCAGTACTTGTCGGTGTAACGGGAGGTATGCCAGGGGGCTATCGCACAAATGACCAGCAGCGCTATGACCCCGGGCCTGAATTTGTAAGGCAGGGTGATCAGCAAATGTGCGCCGTACCCGATCAGCAGGTACAGCCAGGGCAGGAAGGGCATCATGTAGTAGTCGTGCACCCAGGTGATCGTGTTCAGTTGCAGGGTCAGGTAAAGGAAGGTGATGAAGACCAACCCCCATATCCACCGCTGCCCCTGCCCCTTGCGCACGAAGGCGTACAAGCCGAGCAATACGAGGGGCCAGACCGGCGGATTGAGCAGTATCTGCGGGAACATGACCTTCGCATGATACCCGATGATCTTCAGCAGCTCCGCTTTTGAGAGGGTTGACTGGAAAATGCCGGTCAGCACGGGGTTGCCTGTCCAGCCGGGCATGACCCAGGCATACCACAGGAATGCCGGGACCATGATCAACAGCTGTATGCCGGCATACGACAGCTGGTATTTCCATACCAAACCATGCTCCCGGATATGCCGGATGGCAAAATGGAGGCTGACCACGGCAAACATCAGGAAAGGCAGTTTAGCAAGGGTGGCGATCAGAAGGGCCAGGCTGGCCAGGGCCAGGTGCCTTATCTTTTGGGTCTGTTGGTGCCTCAGGATGAAGTAGAGGTACCAGATAACCCCGGTCAACGAGAGGTTGTCGGGGATGGGGTTGAGGGTGTAGTAAAAAAAGACGGTCGAAAACTGAAACAGAAAAGCGGTGGCCAGGGCCGTCCATGGGTTGTTGAAAATCAGCCTTGCCAGCAGGAACATGCCCAGCACGGACAGGGCGCCGATGAAAAAGACGGATACCCTGACGATTTCGATCTTTTCTCCCCCTGCCTTTTGCAGCATGGCAATCGACCACTGCATCAGGGGGAATTCGTAGCGGTAGATGGCGCCCATGCCGTCTTTGAGCTCCGCCACCCGGGGGTTGAGGATGTTGGCGTCGTGGCGCACGTAGTTCCTGACGTTCCACATCGTTTGCGTCTGCCGCCAGGAGTGGATCCCCTGGATGTCGAGCGACAGGTAGGGTTTGTGCATCAGGAAGCTGCCCAGAAGGATGAGGAAGAGGATCAGGTAGTGCAGGGAGCGTTGGTTGGACATGATAACTACCCGTTTTAATCCCAAATCCCGTTCATCCGGGTTAAAATGATGGGCTGGCCCTCGGTTACCACGATGGTGTGCTCGTGCTGGGCCATAAAACCGCCCCGGTTGCCGGCCATGGTCCAGCCGTCTTCCAGTGTTTCGGCGTAGGTGGAGGTGGTGGAGATGAAGGTCTCGACGGCCACGACCGAGTTGGTGCGAAACCTGCTGAGGTTGAGCCGGTCGCGGTAGTTGGCGATCTCGCTGGGCTCTTCGTGGAGGCTGCGCCCTACGCCGTGGCCCATGAGGTTTTTGATCACCTTGTAGCCGCGTTTTTTCGCCTCGGTTTCCATGATATGCCCCACGTCGGAGATGCGCACGCCGCCTTTGATATGGGAAATGGCCTTTTGCAGGATGTCTTTGGAAGCGTCGACCAGCCGCTGGTGCTTGTGCAGGTCTTCCCCAAGCACGAAAGAGCCCCCGTTGTCCGACCAAAAGCCGTCGAGCTCGGCGGAGACGTCGATGTTGACCAGGTCGCCTTCCTTCAGAATTTTCTTGGGAGAAGGGATTCCATGACAAAACTCGTGGTTGATGCTGATGCAGGTCCAGCCCGGGAACTTATACGCCAGGTTGGGCGCCGAGCGGGCGCCATGGTCGGCGAGGATCTGCCCGCCATAGTTGTCGAGTTCTTTGGTCGACATGCCGGGGCGTGCGTAGTTCCTCATTTCTCTCAGCGCCAGCGCCACGACTTCGCTGACCTTCTGCATGGCGGTGAGTTCGGATTGGACGGTGATGGACATTTTTTTTCCGTTTATCGTTTATCGTTGATCGTTTACATTTGTCAACGCTAAACGCTCAACGATCAACGAGAACCAATGGTTATGTAACTAAAATCACAGACCTGAGCTGCAAAGTTGGGTTATCTTTGCACAAAAATACGAAGTATTATGGCCACAGTAAAAATGACCGCAGAAATCTTCAAAAACGAAGTATTTGACTATACCACCGAAACGGAGTGGAAATTCAAAGGCAATGTCCCCGCAATCATCGACTTCTACGCTGACTGGTGCGGCCCCTGCAAAATGGTAGCGCCGATCCTGGAGGAGCTGGCCGTCGAATACAAAGACAAGCTGACGGTTTACAAAGTAGATACCGAAGTGGAGATGGAACTGGCGTCTATTTTCGGGATCCGCAGCATCCCCTCCCTGCTCTTCATCCCGGTAGAAGGCCGCCCGATGATGCAGGCAGGCGCGATCTCCAAAGGCGCTTTCAAGAATATCATCGACAACGAGCTGATTAAGAACTAGTTTAGAGTAAAGTGAAAGAGTGAAAAAGGATATAGAACGCTTTTTCACTTTTTCACTCTTTCACTTTGTCGTCTCCAGGCCCATTTGGGTGAAAACGCTGTCGATGGGTTCCCACAATTCGATCTTATTGCCTTCGGGGTCGAGAATGTGCACGAATTTGCCGTATTCAAAGGTCTCAATCTCGTCGACGATGGTCACGCCGTTTTCCCGGAGTTGCTTCACAAGACCTTCAATGTTTTGCACCCGGTAGTTGACCATGAACTCCTTCTTCGAGGGTTCGAAATAGTCGGTGTCCTCATTAAAAGGGCTCCATTGCAAGTAGTTGATCTCTTCCGGCCGGTTGGCGTTCCGGAATTCAAAGGAGGAGCCCCATTGATTGACTGCCAGCCCCAGGTTAGCGCTATACCATTCCCTGACTGCCTGCGGGTCTTTCGAGCGAAAAAAAATGCCTCCGATGCCGGTTACCTTGGGTGTGGTTTCATCCATGGTGTTGGTGACTTTTAATCGATTCTCAAATCTTCCACATAACAATCCGGGCACTCGGTTTTGCTCCAGACGAAGGTGCTGGCCGGGTAGGTCTGGTTGCTCTTGAAGACGCCCACCGTCAGGGTGTAGCGCGAGCCGTCCTTGGCGAAGGCCTTGATGCGCTTGATCTGGCTGCTGGCCTTGTCGACGCTCAGCCGCATCTTCGAATATTCGGAGTTGGGATCCGTGGGTTTGAACTCGATGTCCTGCAAGACCTTGCCGCCCTCGCTGTACTCATTCGACAACACATACACGAAGTCCTCGCGCTCGTAGATGCGCAGCAGGTCGCGCGGCGAGAGGAAGGCCTCTTCCTCTTCGGCGTCGAAGTTGTTGATTTGCACTTCTTTGTTCTGCTTGAGGTATAGCCAGATCGACTTGCCGTCGCACACCAGGGTCTGGTTTGCCAGCTCCAGCCGGTATTTGTCGCCCGCCTGGATCAGCTTGCCCGGCTGCTCTTCCTTCGGCTGGTCGGGTATTTCAATGGCCAGCGTAAAGGTGGCTTCGACCGACTTGTACGCCTCGTATTTCACCTTCACTTTCTCCAAAATAGCCTTGGCCGCCGGATCAGAATCGGCCGTTTTCGTGTACTGGTTCTTAGCGGGCTGCGCCAGCGCCGTCATGGCCATGGCGAGGAAAAACATGCTTGTCAAAAGGGATTTATTCATCATGGTTCGTTTTCCTTTGTACTAACGATTTAGAGTCGCAAATATGATAAAAGGAACATTGGCGTAGGGTTAAAGTTTGTTAAAACACTTTTTCATCTCCTCATCTTCTCACCTCCTCACCTTTTCTCTACCTTTAATCCTATGAAGTTCCTCTCCCCAACACTCCCCTTCCAGCCTCAGCACGACGCTACCGACTGCGGCCCTGCGGTGCTGCGCATGGTGGCGGGATATCATGGCTCGGCGCCGTCGATGCAGGCCCTTCGGGAAATGACGGGGGCCGGCAGGGAAGGGGCTTCGATCGAGGATCTGGCGGAAGCAGCGCGGAAATTGGGCTTCGAAGCGCTCACTGTATGGATGGGCCTGGACACCGATCCCGGGCTGGCCGAAGCGCCCCTGCCCTGTATCCTGCACTGGGAGCAGCGGCACTTCGTCGTGCTCTACCGCCTGAGCCGCCGCCATGCCTGGATCGCCGATCCGGCGCGGGGCAAACTGCGCATTTCGCGCGAGCAACTGAAGACCTCCTGGCTGGGAGATGGCGACCGCGCCGCAGCTCTGCTGCTCATTGCAAAAGAAGACAGGGCCCCGGCCCCTCACCATGCGCCTTCCATGGCGGCCTTCGTGTGGCGGCATCTTCGTTTTTATCGAAAAATGCTCTACCTGCTCCTGGCGGGTGTGCTGCTGGGCAGCCTCGTGGCCATGGCGGCGCCCTTCCTGGCCCAGGCGGTGGTCGATGCCGGGATGCCCAACCGCGACCTCTCCTTCATCGCCCTGCTGCTCGTGGGGCAGTTGTTGATCGGTCTTGGCCAACTCGGTTTGCAGTGGTGGCAGGCCTGGCTGCTCACCCAGCTGGGCGGGCGTTTTCAGCTCAACCTGCTCAGCGCCTTCCTGCGCCGCCTGACCATGCTGCCGCAGCGCTTTTTCGACCGCCGGCAGGTGGGCGACCTGCTGCAGCGCGTCGACGACCACCAGCGCGTAGAGCAGTGGGTGGCGGGCGATCTGGTGCGCATCGTCTATTTCTCCCTCTTCGGCCTGGTGTTCGGGCTGGTGCTGCTGCTCTACAGTCCCTTGCTGTTCGCCGTATTCCTGCTGGGCAGCGCTATTTACCTGGCCTGGGCCCTGGCCTTCCTGCGCGCGCGCCGCGCCATCGACCACCAGCGGTTTGAGCAGTTGGCGGAGCACCAGGAGAGCCTGCTGGAGACCATCCAGGGCATGCCCGACGTCAAGGTGCAGGGCAGCCGGGAGCGGCATTTCGGGAAATGGGGGCAGGTGCAGCGCAGGCTCTTCCAGACCAGCCTCAGGGCACTCTGGGTGCGGCAGATGCAGGACGGCGGCGCGGGACTCATCAACCAGGTCAAGGACCTGCTGCTGGTCTTCCTGGCGGCAAAAGGCGTTGTAGATGGCCAGATGACCTTGGGTATGTTCGTGGCGGTGCAGTTCATCATCGGGCAGCTCAACGTGCCCATCTCTCAGCTCGCCCAGTTCATCCGCTCTTTCCAGGACGCCCGCATCAGCCTCGAACGGATCAGGGTGGTGCAGGAGGAGCCCACGGAGGTGGAGGAAGAACCCACATTTTCGCCGATCCAATTTTCCGGGGGTATTTTTTTGGAGAATGTCTCCTTCCGCTATCATTCCGCGGGAAAGCCCGTGCTCGAGGGGATCGGCCTGCATTTTCCCGAAGGGAAAAAAATCGCCATCGTGGGTCCCAGCGGCAGCGGCAAGACGACCCTGCTGCGCCTCCTGCTCGGGCTCTACCTGCCCGAAAGCGGGACGATCCGGATAGGGGAGCGGGTGTTGGATAAAAACAACCTGGCGGCCTGGCGGGCCTCCTGCGGCGCGGCCTTGCAAGACGGCTTCCTGTTTTCCGACTCCATCGCCCAAAACATCGCCGAGGCAGATGAAAGGCCCGATATGGAACGGGTGGAGACCGCCGCAAAAAACGCCGCCATCCACGAGTTTATCCTTTCCCTGCCGCATGGGTACCAGACTTTTATCGGTCCGAAGGGCGTGCAGCTCAGCCAGGGGCAGCGGCAGCGCGTACTGCTGGCTCGCGCCTGGTACCGCAACCCCCGTTTCTGGGTGCTCGACGAAGCCACCAGCGCCCTCGACGCCCCCACGGAAGACGCCGTTTGGGAAGCGCTTTCCAGCCAATCGTTCCCACCCTCTATCGTTTTTTCTTCCCACCGCCTTCAGACGATACAACGGGCAGACCATGTGGTGGTGGTTGCCGATGGCCGGGTTGTGCAGGAAGGCTCGCCGGCCGTGCTCGCCGCGACGCCGGGACCTTTTCAGGAACTTTTCCAGCATCCGCGATCATCCGCCTGATCCGCGTTATCCGCGGGCCTTTTTTAGAACGCTGATGACGCGGATGCTTCGCAACGCGGATTATTGCGGATTTTTATTTAACTTACGGGTGACCAAAACTCCAACCCCATGCTAACGCCACTTTCCCCGAAGCAACTGCGGCGCAGCTACGACCCGGCTACCCTCAACATCGAGAAACTATCGCAAACCGCGCCGCCCAAGGCCATTATCGGGCAGGAGCGGGCGGTCAAGGCCCTGCAGTTTGGGCTGGGCAACAAGACCGCGGGCTTCAACGTCTACATCTCCGGCTACGAGGGCGAAGGCAAGATCGATGCCGTGCTGCACTTCCTGCGCGACCTGGCGCACGATGAGACGGCGCCCGACGACTGGTGCTATGTCAATAATTTCTCGGAACCCTATTACCCCAAACGCCTCAGATTGCCACAAGGACAATCGCGGGTGTTCAAGAGCGAAATAGCCGAATTCATTCAGGAGGCCCACGGCGTGCTGGTGCGGGCCTTTGAAAGCGACGACTACACGAGCAAGCGGGAGGAGATACAGGGCCGGTTTCAGGAAAGGGAAAAACTGCTGTTTTCCGACCTCGACAAGCGGGCAAAAGAAGAGAAGTTTTTTTTCAAAAGAACGCCCGTGGAGATCATCACCGTGCCGCTGGTCGACGGCAGGCCCATGACCGACCGCGAATTCCTCTCCCTGACGGAAGAAGAGCGGGAGGAGATCATGGAGAAACAGGAGTCTTTCAAGGATGAGCTGAAACAGATTGTCCGCAAGGCCCGCGATCTGGAGAAGGAATTCGCCACAACGGTCTACGACCTCGACCAGCGGATCGCCCTTTTTTCCATACAAGGCCCTCTGGAAGAACTGCTCGAAAAATACGCCGGGCAGGAGAGCGTCATCGACTACCTGCAGGCCATCAAGGAGAATATCCTCGACAATTTGCAGGAATTTATCCAGTCGGGAGCCCCGGGCGCACAGAAGGAGCGCAACCACGTCGCGCTGCGCAAGCAATACGAGGTGAATGTGGTGGTCGACAACGCCAGCCTCGAAGGCGCGCCCATTATCCTGGAGCTCAACCCGACCTTCAACAACCTTTTCGGGAAAATAGAAAAAGAATCGATGATGGGGGCTTTGGTTACCGACTTCACCCTCATCCGCGGCGGCTCCCTGCATGCGGCCAATGGCGGTTATCTCGTCATTCCGGTCGACGACCTGTTGCGCAATCCCTTTTCCTGGGACAGCCTCAAGCGGGCCTTGCGCAACCGCGAGATCGTGCCGGAGGACATCGTCGAGCGCCTCGGCTACATCACGACCAAGAGCCTCAAGCCCGAGCCCATCCCGCTCAACGTGCAGGTCATCCTCATCGGCAGGCCGGAGTACTACTACCTGCTGTACGAATACGACGACGATTTCCGCGAGCTGTTCAAGGTGAAGGCCGATTTCAACGCCTACATGCCCAACACCGACGACAACATCCGCGATTTCTGCCGCTTCGTCAACAACCTCTGCGTGGAGGAAAACGCCCTTCCCCTCGACGCACCCGGCATGGCCACCCTGCTCGAACAGGCCCACCGCATCGCCGAGCACCAGGAGCGGCTCTCCACCCAATTCGGCCGGATTTCGGAAGTCATCGTCGAGGCCAACCACTACGCGAAGAAAGACGGCGCCGCGGCGATTTCCAGCGAGCACCTCAAAAAAGCGGTGCAGGAGCGCTTTCTGCGGTCGAACCTCATGCAAGAGCGCATCCACGAGCTGATCGCCGAAGACGTCTACCTCATCGATGTGGACGGAGAGAAGATCGGGCAGGTCAACGGCCTGGCCGTGCTCGACCTGGGCGACATCTCCTTCGGGCGGCCCAACCGCATCACCGCCAGCATCTCGGTGGGCAACACGGGCATCCTCGACATCGAGCGGGAGGCCAAGCTTGGCGGGCCTATCCACACCAAGGGCGTGCTCATCCTCTCCGGTTTCCTTTCCGAGCTGTTCGGCTCCGACAAGCAGCTCAACCTCCACGCCAGGCTGGTATTCGAGCAGAGCTACGGCGGCATCGAGGGCGACAGCGCTTCCAGCACCGAGCTCTACGCGCTGCTCTCCGCCCTCGCCGGCGTCCCCATCCGCCAGGGCATCGCGGTGACGGGTTCCGTCAACCAGAAAGGCGAGGTGCAGGCCATCGGCGGGGTCAACGAGAAGATCGAGGGCTTTTTCGACGTTTGTAAGATCAAAGGCTTCACCGGCAAACAGGGCGTCATGATCCCCGCCGCCAATGTGAAAAACCTGATGGTCAGGCACGAGGTCCAGGAAGCCGTAGAAAAAGGCCAGTTCTCGATCTGGGCGGTTTCGACGATCTCCCAGGGCTTTGAGATACTGACCGGCCTGCCCACCGGCAGCCCGATGGTGCATCCGCAGACGGGGGAGGTCAGCTTTGAGCCGGGCACAGCGTATGAGCGGGTGAACAGGCGGTTGGTGGAGTTGGGGGAGAAGATGAAGACAGGAGAAGAGTAAAGGCTGAGGTGTTAGCATTTGGAAAATGGTTTTTTTGAGGTTTTGAATAATATTCGGAAAACAAAGATTGGGGCGAAATAATAGGGGGGGGGTGATGTTGAATTTCAAAACAAGATTTTAGTTAAAAAATTTGCTTTTTTGTTTTTTTATCCATTGAATTTGGATGCATTTTTGCTTTGTTTGTCGCTCCGTTAGCTTACCCATTATTAGCGCACATTACATAAATGGCTGCCGTTTTGCGATGGCAGGGCTATTCGCGTTTTGTAAAAATTAGCAACAAACCTTGGTTGGTGACTTTTCTATTGCTTTTGGCTTTTTGGGTCGGAAGCCAGCAGGTTCAATGGTTTGCATTTGCATAGGGCTTATTATCCTGACAACATTAATTTATTTAAGATGAAAAGGGTCAATTTATCGGTATTTGTCGTGCTTTTATTGATAACAGGATGTAAAAAAGACGATACCATTCTTAAATCCGAAAGGCAAAATTTTGCCGACAGCCAAACCATGACCATAGAGGCGGCGAAGTCACTCTTCTACCAATATTATGACTTTCCTGCCAAGTATAATGTTCAAGGTTTGGAAGAAGGTGAAACTTGCCTTGTTCTTGAGCCAATATGGTATTTAGCACAAGAAATACAGACCAATGATAGTATTGAATTAGTAACTGTTCCTTTGCACATGCCTGACAGTGTGGTCCGGCATGGAAGAGGAGGACAACTTGTTTTCTTTCCGAATGGTTCTTGTGAGTTTCCTGTACAGCTTGTAGTATATGATACCAAAGATTATAATGATAGTCGCCCTTTTCCAATAAACAATTGTTCCTTTACTGGAGTAATTTCGGTTTTTGATTTTTGTAATTGTTCTGCTTTTTCGTATCCTGTGGAGGATGGGGAACTGTTAGGAGCAACAGAATGGCAGTACAACTTTGATGTTTGCCCAAGCGGCGAAGCTACTATTCGAACAGTTCCGGATTGTTATAATTTTAACAGTGGATGGTGGCAAGATTTATTCCGGCCTGGAGGATTCTTTTGGAACCTTTGGAATGGGGTTTTAGATGTTTTTTCAGGTTCAGGTGGATCTGGCGGCACAGGAACGACCTGGGTTTGGATTGGATATAATTATGGAGGATTTCCATATTATGGTGGAGGTGGATATTCTTCCTCTGGAGGAGGAGGGGGAACTGGTTCCCCGACACAAATAAATACTATATTTGATGGAACCTTTTTTAATGGGGAGGGACAATTAGTAGTTAACATATTAGAGGAGATGATTGCCGAAAACGACTTGTTAATTTGTACTGAGAAATTGCATAACGAATTATATTATTGTATAAGTATGGCCGTATCCTCGGGAGAAATTATTCCTCATCCTGGACACCCTTCGTGCAATGATGGTTCTCAAGGCGGGAATGGAGTGCTTAGCCTTAGTTCGTATATCTATGCATTAAATGCACTTGGGACTATTGAGGATTGTTTATCTCCCATTATCAGCCAATACCAAAATATGGAAATGGATATAATAGAAGGAGATGGAATGCTAATGTGTATTGTTGAGAAAATAAATAAATTTGACGTGAGCAATGAAGATTTGTTCAAGTATATAAAAACTAGTTGCGGGGGTGATGAGGATTGTATTAATGGAATATTAGATTGTTTTGAAAAGTTGGAGGCGTTTCAGGACGAATTTGGGCTTAGTTTGGGTCAAGATTTTTTTGAAAAAATTAGTAGTATTTGTATTGAGTGCAATTGCAGTGGATGTAGTGCACTTGAAATCAATTATTGTATGCTAGATGCCTTTTGTGCAAATGAGTTAAGTGGACTTATCAATGAAGATCCAAGTTGGCTCAATAAATCAATTTTTCTATTTCCGGAAGATATTCCAGAACCTGCTGTAACAGAAGAAGATATGATATGTGGATTGCTTTTTGATTTTAATTATACTGATAATTCTCATTCAATGGAGGCCGCAGGTTTGACCAACTTAAGACTAAGGATTAATGTCAACGGAACTAATGTCGACTTCTTTTTCCCTCGAGTATATTTTGTCAGTTCTCCTCTGGATAATTGTATGGAATCTTTAAGTCAAAAAGCCGCTGACGCTGTCAATCAAACGATTATTACTGCCAAAACAAGGATTGAAAATAACGACTATCCAGAAATGTTTGATGAATTTGGCAATCTAATGCCTCCTGATATAAGGCATATAGTTTATGTAGAGTTGTTCAAAAATTTTAAATTAGCAATACTGGGCTGTAAACCTCCTCACTCGACACATTTTTCTGAAGTAAAACTCATAGATGTGGAAAGGCAAGAATACTATGAGAATGTACAAGGCACGGTATTTAACGATTTTCCAACTGAGTTTGTAAATAAATGTGACTGAATTACCTCAACGTGACAAGGTTTATTTTTATGATAAAGTACCGAACATGTCGATTTTAAAAAAAATACGAGCCAGCTTTTTTTATTCCCTAATTATCTTTTTAATCCTGGGGTGTTCTTCTGGCGTTAAATATCTTAGCACAAACAAACAGCTGCATTTGTTAAATAAGTTGTTTTTTGAAAACGTAGATAAAGAGTACTTTGAGAAACTTAAGATAAATAAAGAAAGGGTTTATTACTCCCCTTATCTTGTTTATCGGAATGAACTTTTTCCAAATGAACCATACCGATTAGGGGATATGATGGATGAAAAAGAAGTATCTCTCAACCATTTAAATATTTCTCCTGCTTCACCGTTGTTTGATAGTATACGCAAAGAAGAATTAAGGATTTTACTTGATCAGTATCCGACTGATACGATTAAATTGATCATCCCGGATAGTCTGAAAGTAATTTACTCTTATTATTCTGAAGATATAGATGTAGTTAAAGATACATCTCCAATTTGGTTCCTTTCCCCCTTACTTCCCACAAAAGAGAAGCATGTCTATGTAATGCAGGTTTATGGCTACTATACCTGGGGCTATGAAGGAATGAGAAAACGGTTTATGACAAGAAGGTTCACAAAGTACCATATAAAGGGAAGAAAGATTGAAAAAATTGGAATTATTGAATATAATTTGTATTCCATTTAAACTCCACTCCGCAACTTCTCACTTTCATACCTCACCCCCCCCAAATACAGCCCCTCCGGCGGCACGCTCCAGCTCTTCGCCAGCCGGGTCTGGGTATCCATGGCTTTTTTGACCTCAGCGGGGCTGACCTGTCCCATGCCCACGTTGAGGCACATGCCTACGATCAGGCGCACCATGCCGCGCAGGAAGCGGTTGGCGGTGATGTGGAAGACGAGGCGGTCGCGGGCTTCGTCTTGTTCCCACTCGCAGCGCCGCAGGTCGCAGCGCACGGTGTGGACGTCGGTGTTGGATTTGCAGAAGGGGTAGAACGCTTCGTAGGGGAGCAGCAACTGCGCGGCTTCCTGGACCTTATCAAAATCCAGGCGGTCGCGGAAGGGGAAGAACCAGGCCAGGCCCGGAGCGAAGGGGTTTTTGGACAGGTCGAGGAGGTATTCGTAGCTGCGCTCCGTGGCGTCGAAGCGGGCGTGCGCTTCGGGGTGCACGGGGTAGATGTTCCGGAATGCGATATCGGGCGGCAGGAACTTGTTGAGGCGGGTGAGGAAGCCCTGCGGGAACTCGCCCTCGAAGTCGAAGTGCAGCACGTACTCGCGCGCGTGCACGCCCGCGTCGGTGCGCCCGCAGCCGGTCACCTCAATGCCCCCGCCCAGGATGGTCGACATGGCGGATTCGATGACCTCCTGCACGCTCAGCGCACGGGGCTCGGGCTGCCGCTGCCAGCCGGCATAGCGGGTCCCGCAGTAGGCGAGGTGGGCGAAGTATCGCATTTTTGAAAAAATTAAGGGGCAATGGCTCACCGCCATTGCCCCCGAAAGTAAGAATTTTTCTCTTACTTACCCGATCACAGATTTGTCTTTTGCCATCATCGCGGCGTAAATCCAGGCGCCGCCGGCCAGGCCGAGGTCCTTGAGGAAATTGCCCATTGCGCCGTGGTCTGTACCCCCGCTACTCAATACCCCCGGCAGGTGAATGGAGAGCGCGTAAATCAGAATCAACAGGCCCAGCAGGGCGGCAGCAAGCTTGTCGTACTTGCCGATGAGAATAGACAACGAAGCGGCGATCATCGCGATGCCCGTGATGTAGACCCAAACAGCCCCGCCGGGAATGGGCACCATGCCAGCCATGGCGTTGGCGCTCATGAGGTGCATCACACCGAAGATCAGCGGCGGAACGATGAGAAGGTAACGTCCTGCGGAAAGAATGGCATTCATAGTTGTTCGTTTTAGTTGGTCTATACAATAAATGTTTATACAATCGTCTAAACGAAATTACTTTTTTCTTTTGATCCGGCAAATAATTTTGGGTTAATTTTCTGAAAACAAAAAGAGGTTCCGGGAAACCAGAACCTCTTTGGAAGGATATTTTGTCGTCTGTGGCGTCAGGCTGCCTGCAGCTTGTGGAACTTGGAGTTCGACAATTTTGTCTTGGCGTATTCGAGATCCACGACGAATTTTTTCACTGTCTTCTGGGAAGGCAGTTCGAACATGGCGTCGGTCATGATGGCTTCGCAGATGGAGCGCAGGCCGCGGGCGCCGAGGCTGTACTCCATGGCTTTTTCAGCAACGAACTGGATGGCCTCGGGGGTGACCACCAGTTCGATGCCTTCGATCTCGAAAAGTTTCTTGTATTGTTTGATCAGGGAGTTCCTGGGCTCAGTGAGGATGCTCCGAAGGGACTCCAGGTCGAGCGGTTCGAGGTAGGCCAGCACCGGCAGGCGGCCCACCAGTTCAGGGATGAGGCCGTAGGACTTGATATCCTGGTGGTTGACGTACTGCAACAGGTGCTCCTTGTCGATCAGCTGCTTTTTGTTGCCGAAGCCGATGACCTGCGTATTGACCCTGCGGGCGATGATCCGCTCGATGCCGTCGAAAGCGCCGCCGCAGATGAACAGGATGTTCTGGGTGTTGATCTTGACCAGTTTCTGTTCCGGGTGCTTGCGGCCGCCTTGCGGGGGCACGTTGACGTCGGTGCCTTCGAGCATTTTGAGCAGGGCCTGCTGCACGCCTTCGCCCGACACGTCGCGGGTGATCGAGGGGTTGTCCGACTTGCGGGCGATCTTGTCGATCTCATCGATGTAGACGATGCCGCGTTCGGCCTGCTGTACGTTGTAGTCGCAGACCTGGAGCAGGCGGCTGAGGATGCTCTCGACGTCTTCGCCCACGTAGCCGGCTTCGGTGAAGACGGTGGCGTCGACGATAGAGAAGGGCACGTTGAGGAATTTGGCGATGGTCTTGGCCAGCAGGGTCTTGCCCGTGCCGGTGCGTCCGACGAACACCACGTTCGATTTTTCGATCTCCACGTCGCCGCCGGTGTCTTGCTTGAGGCGTTTGTAGTGGTTGTACACCGCTACGGAGAGGTACTTTTTGGCCTCGTCCTGACCGATGACGTATTGATCGAGGTGGTCCTTGATCGCTTTGGGGGTGACGTGGTCGGGGAAGAAGAAGTCGCTGGCCGGTTTGGCCTGCTTGCGCTTGCCCTGCCCGTCGTAGAGTTCTTCCTGGATGATCTCGGCGGCCTGTTCGACGCACATCTCGCAGATGTGGGCGTCGATACCGGCGATGAGGATCAGGGCCTCCGATTTATCCCTTCCGCAAAAGGAGCACCTGTATGTGGGTTTGTTTTTCCGCATGGAATGAGGGTTTTATTTACGCGGGCTGTTGCGGTCGAGCACTTCGTCTACCAGGCCGTATTCGCGGGCTTCTTCAGCGGTCATCCAGTTGTCGCGGTCGCAGTCTTTTTCGATCTTGTCGTAAGGCTGGTTGGTGTGGTGGGCCAGGATGTCGTACAGCGACTTCTGTTGTTCCTTGACGAGTTTGTAGTAGATCTCCATTTCGGTGACCTGGCCTTGCATGCCGCCGAGGGGCTGGTGGATCATGACGCGGCTGTGTTTGAGGCAGGTGCGTTTGCCGTGATTGCCGGCCGCGAGGAGCACGGCGCCCATGGAGGCTGCCAGTCCGGTGCAGATGGTGCTGATATCGGGGGCCACGTACTGCATGGTGTCGTAGATGCCGAGACCTGCGAGCACCGAGCCGCCGGGGCTGTTGACGAACATGGTGATGTCGCGCTTGGGGTCGGCCGATTCGAGGAAGAGGAGCTGTGCCTGCACGATGTTGGCGACTTCGTCCATAACGGGCGTGCCGAGGAAGATGATGCGGTCCATCATCAGTCGGGAGAACACGTCGAGCACCGACACGTTGAGCTGGCGCTCTTCGATGATGTAGGGCGTGAGGTTGTTGAGCTGGCCGAAGGTGCGGGCGTTATGCAGGGCATAGCGTTCGACGTGGTGGCTTCCCAGCCCGAGGTGTTTGGTGGCGTATTTCAGGAATTCGTCCTTGGGGAACATACAATCAGATTTATCTTTTGGTAATTAATCAGGTCAGAATAGAAACGCCTTGTTTGTAAAAGTGGTTGCAAGGGTGCGGAAATTCTTATCCCTGCTGCTCGTACACGGCCATTTCCTTGTCCGACAGCTCTTTGAAGCTGAGCGGTTGCTCCTCTATGGTGACGGAAGATTCGATGGCCTTGAATAGCTTGGTTTCCAGCACTTCTTCGGCCACTTTCTCCACCTGTTTCTCATCGCCCATGAGGCGGTCGATGGTGCCCTGGATCACGTCTTCGCCGAGCTGGTAGCCCACCGATTCGAGGATGCGGCTGGCGAAGGCGTCGCGCACTTCGGCCTCCGTGATCTGCAGTTCGCGTTCGCGGATGAGCTTGTTGCGGATCAGCGACCAGCGCAGGCTGTCGGAGAAGCTGTCGTATGATTCTTCGATTCTTTCGGGCGTGTTGTTTTCGTCGGTGGCCTCCAGCCAGCGCTTGAGGAAATCGTGGGGCAGGTCGAGCTGCTCGCGGTTGAGGTCGAGGATGCGCTGGCGCAGGGAGCGGTAGAAGAGTCCTTCGGCCCTGCGGTTGAAGTACTGCGACAGTTCCTGGCCGATGCGCTCTTTGGCTTCTTCGACGCTGGTCACGGCGCCTTCTCCGAAATAGGAATCGAAGAAAGCCTGGTCGACGGGCGGCAGTTCCGCGCGGCGCACGCGGTCGATACGGCCTTCGAATGAAGTGCTGATCTCGCGGCCCGGCTCTTCTTCCAGCCCGAGGTAGTATCGGCGCACGAAGCCCGTGCTGGCTTCCTTATTGATGGCGAAGGGATTGAAGGTAAATTTTTCGCCGATTTTCTTCGTCTTGATCTCCGCCTTGAACTCGTCGGTGATATCGGAATCGAGGCGCAGCACGAAGTGGTGGTGGATGCCGCCTTCCTTGTGGTCGCCGTTCTCCAGTTCGTGGATATGGAGATTGAGCAGGTCTTCGTCTTCGATGGTTCCGTCTTCGACTTCCTCCAGCTTGCCCATGCGGCGGCGGATGCCCTGGAGGTCCTTTTCCAGTTCTTCGTCGGAGATGGCGGCGGTATAGCGCTCTACGACCGTTTCGGGACCCAGCCCCTTGATCTCGAATTCGGGCGCTTTGCCGATATCAAATTTGAACTCATAGTCGCCCGCTTCGGAGGGGTCGAAAGATACTTTGGCCTGCTCTGGAGAGGGCAGGGGATGACCCAGGTAGTTGGTGTCGCGATCCTGGCTGAGGAATTTGTTGAGCTCTTCCTGCAGCATGTCGTTGACCACGTCGGCGAGGATGGCGGGGCCGTAGGCTTTTTTCAGGAAACCTTCGGGCGCTTTGCCCTTGCGAAAACCCTTGAGGTGGGATTTGTGCTTGTAGTTCTTCAGTGCCGATTCGAAGCGAGAGGAGTACGATTCTTTTTCGATGACAACGGTGATGGAAGCGTTGAGCTGGTCGAGATCTTCTTTTAATACTTTTGGCATGACAATCCAGTCGGTTTAGAAAGCTGAAACCATGTTGGCCGAAGGCCGGTTGAGTGGTAATTGTGTTTTGAGAGGTTTTTGTGCGGGTGGAGGGACTCGAACCCCCAAGCCTTGCGGCACCAGATCCTAAGTCTGGCGCGTCTACCAATTTCGCCACACCCGCCTGAAAAGTGCTGCAAAGATAACGCAATTTGACATACAGGCGCATTTTCATTGGAAAATTTGCCAGAAGGGCTAACAGTGCGGAACGTTCGAAAGTTTCCGGACGTTCTCTTAAATATCCCTGTTTGGGAAAAAAATAAAAAATCGTTTAGTTTTGTAAGCTTGGACCTTTGGGGGAAAGACGCATCAATTCGTTTATATGGCTGAGGCTATCACTATTCAAAAAGAGGAAAAACAACTCATACAGCGGGCATACCGGCAACTGCTGCGCTCCATCAAGTCGGAGATGGACGAGGAAGACCGTCGCAACATCCGCATGGCGTACGAAATCGCCGTGCAGGCGCACAGCAAACAACGCCGGAAATCGGGTGAACCCTACATCCTGCACCCTATCGAAGTGGCGCGCATCTGCGCCGAAGAGATCGGCCTCGGCCCCACAGCCGTGGTCTGCGCCCTGTTGCACGACGTGGTCGAAGATACGGACGTAACCCTCGATGAACTCAACGAAAAATTCGGAACCCGCATCGGACGCATCGTCGACGGCCTCACCAAACTCGACGGCTCATACAGCAGCAACAAAGAGACTTCTCAGGCGGAAAACTTCAAAAAAGTGCTCTCCACCCTGGTGGAAGACGTGCGCGTCGTGCTCATCAAAATGGCCGACCGCCTGCACAACATGCGCACCCTGGGCTCCATGCCCCGCCACAAACAACTCAAAATCGCCGCCGAAACGAGCTATATCTACGCGCCCCTGGCTCATCGCCTCGGCCTGCACGCCATCAAAACCGAATTCCAGGACCTCTGCTTCAAGATCAATGAACCCGAGGCCTACGACGAACTGGAACGCAGGCTTCAGGAAACCAAGCGCGAACGCACCCGTTACATCAACGACTTCATCCGGCCACTCACTTCCAAACTCGACGAAATAGGCGTGCCCTACCGCATCTTCGGCCGCCCTAAAGCCATCTCCTCCGTCTGGAACAAGATCAAGACCAAACTGGTCACCTTTGAAGAGATATACGACCTCTTTGCCGTGCGCATCGTGGTCGACGTAGAACCCATCCGCGAAAAAGCCGTCTGCTGGCATGTCTACTCCGTCGTCACCGATGTCTTCAAACCCGTCCCGGAGCGGCTCAAGGACTGGATCACCACGCCCAAGTCGAACGGCTATGAGTCGCTCCATACCACCGTCATCGGCCCGCACGGCCAATTCGTCGAGGTGCAGATACGCACCGAGCGCATGGATGAGATTGCCGAGAGGGGCTATGCCGCCCATTGGAAGTACAAGGGCGTCAACAACCAGCACGACGTCTACGAAGTCTGGCTCGAAGGCATCCGCGAACTGCTCGACAACCCCAACAGCGACGCCCTGGAGTTCATCAGCGACTTCAAAGCCAATCTGTTCAACGAAGAGGTCTATGTCTATACGCCGAAAGGGGATATGAAGGTGCTGCCCAAAGGCGCTACCGCGCTCGACTTCGCCTTCAGTATCCACTCCGACATCGGTTACCACTGCACCGCGGTCAAAATCAACAACCGCCTCGTGCCCATGGGCTATGAACTGAAGAACGGCGACCAGATCGCCGTGCTCACCAGCCGCAACCAGAAGCCCAACGAAGGCTGGCTCAAAATGGTGGTCACCGGCAAAGCCAAATCCAAAATCCGCTCCGCCATGAAGGAGGAGCGCCGCCAGCAGGGCCAGCTCGGCCGCGAACACCTCGAACGCAAGCTCCGCAACATGAAGGCCGACTTCGACCCCGCAGTCGAATTCCTCGTCAAACACTACGGCTTTTCCTCCCATGTCGACTTCTACTACGCCATCGCCACCGAAGAGTTCGACCTGTCGAACGAATTCAAACAGTTCAGCGTAGAAGGCGGTAAACTGGTCCTCAATACACCTGCCCCCGCTCCCGCTCCTTCGGAAAACGGCGCGCCCGAAGAAGAAAAAATCCTGAAAAAATATTCCGGCAAAGCCCGCCTCCTCGTAGGCGGCGAACCGGCAGATCAGTACAACTACGCCTTCGCTTCCTGCTGCAACCCGCTGCCAGGCGACGATATCTTCGCCTTCCTCTCCCAAAATTCAGGCCTCAAAATTCACCGCACTTCATGCCCCAACGCCGTGCACCTCATGGCTAATTACGGCTACCGCATCATGAAAGCCGAATGGGTCTCCTCCCCCGACTCCACCTTCGTGGCCGACCTCCTGGTCACCGGTATCGACGACGGCCCCGGTATCATCGAACGGCTGACCCACGAAATCTCTACCAAACTCGGCGTGAATATCCGCTCCTTCAATATCCATGGCGATGAAGGCTATTTCGAGGGAAGAATCAGCCTCTTTGTGGCCAATACCGACCAACTGAACATGGCAATCCGCACCCTCAAAAACTTGCGGAACGTTTCGACTGTTACTAGAATAGATTAAATCTAAACAAGGGGCAGCGGTTATGAACAAGAAAAACGAAGACGAGGTAATCCGGGAAGTGAAGGAGATTTTCTCCAACCACCTGGAACAGCAAAGCTTTCGGAAAACCCCCGAACGCTTTGCTATTTTGGAAGAGATCTACCGGCGCAGCGACCATTTCGATGCCGAAGCCCTCTATATCCACATGAAAAACCAAAACTACCGGGTCAGCCGCGCCACGGTCTACAACACCCTGGAATTGCTCGTCCACTGCGACCTGGTCAAAAAACACCAGTTTGGCAAAAACCTCGCCCAATACGAAAAATCGCACGGATACAAGCAGCACGACCACCTCATCTGCCTTGATTGCGGCGAGGTGCTGGAGTTTTGCGACCCCCGTATCCACCAGATCAAGAGCATGATGGGCGAGCTGCTCAAATTCAAGGTCGTCAACCACTCCCTCAACCTCTACGGAAATTGCGACGGCGCCTGCGGCCGTAAAAAAAACGGCAAACTCCAGAACGATAAGGAACCCATTTCATAAAGCCCTTACCATCCTGATGATCCGTCGCAAATCCTCTGTAATCCTGTTTATTTTCCCTCCTCCACTGTTTCTGTGAGAATATAACCGTAACTTTGGCGGCTTAAAAAAATGAAAAACCATGGCTGTTGACGTCCTCTTAGGTCTCCAGTGGGGAGACGAAGGAAAAGGTAAGATCGTCGATTTTCTCGCTCAGGGGTACGATATGGTCGCCCGCTTTCAGGGCGGTCCCAATGCCGGTCATACGCTCAAATTCGACGGCAAAAAATTCGTCCTGCACACCATCCCCTCCGGGATTTTTCGCGAAGGGCTCCTCAACCTCATCGGCAACGGGGTGGTGATCGATCCGGTCATCCTGGAACGCGAATTGCGCAACCTCGACAGCCTTGGGGTCGACTACCGGCAGCGCCTTCTGGTGGCGCGCAAGGCACACCTCATCCTGCCCACCCACCGCTACCTCGACGCCGTCTCCGAAGCCGCCAAGGGCAAGGAGAAAATCGGCTCCACCCTGAAGGGCATCGGCCCAACCTATATGGACAAAACCGGCCGCAATGGCCTCCGGGTCGGCGATACCACGCTGCCTGATTTTGAGAAAAAATACCAGGCCCTCCGCGCCAAACACCTCGGCCTGGTGCGCCTGCACCCGGAAGTGGAGTTCGACCTGGAAAAAGAAGAATCCGACTGGATGGCCAGCCTCGACGTGCTGCGATCCCTCCAGCACGTCAACGGCGAATACCTGGTCAACGAATTCCTGCGCGAAGGGAAACGCATCCTGGCCGAAGGCGCCCAGGGCTCCATGCTCGATATCGATTTCGGCACCTATCCCTACGTCACTTCCTCCAACACCATCACCGCCGGCGCCTGCAGCGGCCTGGGCATAGCCCCCGACAAGATCGGCGAAGTGATCGGCGTGTCGAAAGCCTACTGCACCCGCGTGGGCGGCGGACCCTTCCCCACCGAACTCGACGACGAGACCGGCGAAGCCCTCCGCCGCGAAGGCGCAGAATTCGGCGCCACGACCGGACGCCCCCGCCGCTGCGGCTGGATCGACCTGCCCCAACTTCGCTATTCCATCATGCTCAACGGCGTTACCCAGCTCGTCATTACCAAAATCGACGTGCTCAACCAGTTTCAGTCGATCAAGGCAGCTACGGCATACCGCTACAACGGAGTGGTGAGCGACCAGTTGCCCTACGATCTTTGCGAGATCCGGGTAGAACCCGTCTGGGAAACCTTCCACGGCTGGAGCCAGTCGCTCGAAGAGGCCTCTTCTTTCGAGGAAATGCCCGCCCCCGCACGCAAATACGTCGAAGCGCTGGAGCAAAGCCTGGGCGTTCCCGTTACCATGATCTCTACCGGGCCGGAAAGAAAGCAACTCATCCTGAAGCGCTAAAACCGATTTTCTCATGCGATCACTTTTCCTGGCGCTGCTTTTCCTACTGTCCGGCCTCCTGCATGCGCAGGCGCCCATCACGCTGGAAGCGATCTGGAAAGACTTCGCTTTTTACCCAAGTTCGGCGCCCGGCTTCGAATTCAGCCGCGACGGCCTGCATTATACCCTCAGGGAGCGCAACCGCATCATACAATACGACCTGCCCGGCGGAGATAACCCAAGGGCGCTGTTCGACGCAGGCGCCCATCCCGGAGAAAATGGTTTTTCAGGGAAAATGGACGGCTACGACTTCAGCGAGGATGAGCAAAAAATCCTGATCCAGACGGGCACGGAACGCATTTTCCGGCATTCCGCACAGGCCGCATATTTCGTATGGGACGGCGCTTCGCTGGAACCTGTTTTCCCCGAAGCCAAACAACGTCACGCCACCTTTAACCCCCAGGCAGATAAGGTCGCTTTTGTGTCGGACAATGACTTGTATTTCAAGGATTTGAAGAAGGGCTCGCTCAAACGCATCACCAACGACGGCGAGATCAACCGCATCATCAACGGGGCGGCCGACTGGGTGTATGAGGAAGAATTTAGCTTCGCCCAGGCCTTTCAATGGTCGCCCGACGGCCAGAAAATCGCCTTCTACCGCTTCGACGAAAGTGCAGTGCCCGAATTTTCCCTGACCTACTACAGCGGCGGCCTTTATCCCGAAAATGCCTCCTTCAAATATCCCAAAGTGGGCGAACCCAACGCACTGGTCGATATTTTTATCTACGACATCCCTACCGGAAAGACCGTGAAGGTGGATATGGGAAGCGAGAAAGACCAATACGTGCCCCGCATCCTGTGGACGCGCGACCCCGGCCAGCTCTGCGTTTTCCGCATGAACCGCCACCAAAACCACCTGGAACTGCTCCTGGCCGACGCTAAAACCGGCAAAACCAGCTTGCTCCTGGAAGAAAAGAGCAAGTGGTACATAGACATCCACGACAACCTCACCTTCCTCGAAGACGGCAAACGCTTCGTGTGGACCAGCGAGCAGGACGGCTGGAACCATATTTACCTCTACGACATGAAAGGCAAGCTCATTCGCCAACTCACCAAAGGAGAGTGGGAGGTGACGGCCTTCTACGGCGTCGACGAAGCCAGGGGGCTGTTGTATTACCAGTCGACCAACGGCGACCCCCTGCGGCGCTCCATCCACTCCGCAAGCCTCGACGGGAAGCAAACCACGGTGCTCCGGCAGAAAGGCGGCTGGCATAGCGCCAACTTCAACCCGACTTTCGACTATTTCGCCGACCAGTTTTCCACGGCCAATACGCCGCCCGTTTACACCCTGACCGACAGAACCGGCAAGGAAATCAAGGTGTTGGAGGATAATGCGGAACTTCGGGCGCTTCAGGAAACCCACGGCGCCCAACCGGTCGAATTTTTCACCCTCACTACCTCCGAAGGGGCCGACCTCAACGGTTACCTGATCAAACCGGCCGGTTTCGACGAGAACAAAAAATATCCTCTCTTCATGTACCTGTACGGCGGTCCGGGCAGCCAGGAGGTGACCGACAGCTGGAAGGGGCAGAACTATTGGTGGTTTCAGCTGTTAGCCCAACAAGGTTACATCATCGCCTGCGTCGATAACCGGGGAACCGGCGGCAGGGGAGAGGCGTTTAAAAAAATGACCTACCTGCAACTCGGGCATTACGAAACCATCGACCAGATCGAAGCGGCCCGCAAACTCGGCGCACTGCCCTACGTGGATGCCGATCGGATCGGCATCTACGGCTGGAGCTACGGCGGCTATATGTCGACCCTCTGCCTGCTCAAGGGCAACGACGTCTTCAAGGCCGCCATCGCCGTGGCGCCCGTAACGCACTGGAAGTGGTACGACACGATCTACACTGAGCGCTTTATGCGCACCCTGGCGGAAAACCAGGCAGGGTACGACAATAACTCGCCGGTGTTGTTCGCCGATCGCCTCAGGGGCAACTACCTGCTCCTCCACGGAATGACCGACGACAACGTGCACTTCCAGAATGCCGTCGAGATGGCCAACGCCCTGATGGAAGCAGGCAAAGATTTTGAAGCCTTTTACTACCCCAACCGGGCCCATGGCATCGGAGGCGGAAATGCCCGCATGGACCTCTTTTCCCGGATGACGCGTTTTCTCGAAGAGAAACTGAAAGGGGATAGCAGGCCAGTGGGAGAGAACTAGAGCAATGGAACAGAAGAAGAAAAAACAGGTAGAGATCGTCAACAGGCGGGCCGCATTCGAGTATCAATTTCTGGATACCTTCGAAGCCGGTATCGCGCTGACCGGCACGGAGATCAAGTCGCTGCGGGGCGGGAATGCCAATATCAACGACGCTTTCTGTTTTTTTGAGAATGGAGAATTGTACATCAAAAACATGTACATCAAGGAATACGCTTTCGCCACCTACTTCAACCATGAAGCGCGCCGTACCCGCAAGCTCCTGCTCCGCAAGCTGGAGTTGCGCAAACTGGAGCGCCGGGTGAAGGAGCGGGGGCTTACCATCGTGCCCTACCGCCTGTATTTCTCCGATCGCGGTTTCGCCAAGCTCGAGATCGCCCTGGCCCAAGGCAAGAAGTCGTTCGACAAACGCGAATCGATCAAGGAGAAAGACCAGCGGCGAGACCTCGACAGAATGAAAAAAATCAAGCTGTAAGCATATGAGCCTGGCTGAGCTGAAAGAAAACGAGGAAGGGACCTTGCTGGGTTTCGAAGACGAGCATCTGGCCGTCAAGCTCATGGCCATGGGCGTGTTGCCGGGAAGCCGCCTCCGGATGATCCGGAAGAACAACTCGGGAAAAACTCTTTACGTCCGGGTGGACCAAATGCATCTGGCCATCCGCAAATCGGAAGCTGCATGCATCGTACTGAAGTGATCCTTCCTCCTGCGGAGAAGCTCCGCAAACAAATGGTAGTCGCCCTGCTTGGCAACCCCAACAGTGGCAAAACGTCCGTGTTCAACAAGCTGACGGGGATGCGCCAGAAGGTGGGCAACTTCCCGGGGGTGACGGTCGATAAAAAGTCGGGCCAATTGCCGCTACCGGCTGGCATGCAGGTCGAACTCGTCGATTTTCCCGGCACCTACAGTCTTTTCCCTCATGCCAAAGACGAGCGCATCGTCGTGTCGGCCCTTTGCAACCCGGCCGATGAGAACTACCCTGATGTTATTGTATACGTGGCCAACAGTGCCCAGTTGGAGAAACACCTCCTGCTGTTCACCCAGCTGCTCGACCTGGATATTCCGATCATCCTGGCGCTCAACATGGCCGACCTGGCCCAGGGGCAGGGGATGAAGATAGACGAGGCGCGCCTGAGCAAGGAGTTTCAGGCGCCGGTGCTCTCGATCAACGCCCGCACCGGCGATGGCGTCGAGCGCTTGAAGGTCGTTTTACAGGAATTGCTCCTGCACGAGGTCAAGGGAGAGGGGAAAAGAGAGCGAAAGCCCTTTTACAGTCCTTCCGGTCAGGAGGAGGAAGCTGCTGCTTTCGCGCTTTCCCGCACCGGATTCAAACAGCCCTACCAGGGCCTGCTCATCGCGCACCACCACAACTGGCTGCCCTTTCTCGAGCCAGAGCAGCAATTTGCCATCGGGGCCCATCTGAACGGGCAGGGATTTAGCGACCTGCACAACCAGGTCAGGGAGACCATGCAGCGTTTCGACCGGCTCGGGCCACTGCTGCAGCGAAGCGTGCAGCGGCCATCCGACCAGCCCCTTTCCCGCTCGGAACAGATCGACCGGCTCCTGACCCACCGCCTTTGGGGCCCTGCCATCTTCTTCGTTCTGATGTTTCTCATCTTCCAGGCCATCTTTGTCGGCGCCAGCTACCCGATGGACTGGATCGAACAGCTTTTCGGAGCGGCGGGCGGTTGGGTGAAGGATAATATGGCCGGGTCGTGGTGGGGAGACCTTCTCGCTGATGGCATATTGGCCGGCCTGGGCGGTATCCTGGTCTTTATTCCGCAAATCGCCATTCTCTTTTTTCTCATATCCCTGCTGGAGGAACTGGGTTACATGGCCCGCGCCGTCTATCTTTTCGACAGCCTGATGGGGCGTTTCGGGCTCAACGGACGCAGCATCGTGGCCCTGATCTCTGGCGGGGCCTGCGCAGTGCCCGCCATCATGTCGACCCGCACCATCAGCAACTGGAAGGAAAGGCTCATCACCATCCTGGTCACTCCGCTCATCAGTTGCTCGGCCCGCATCCCGGTCTACGCCCTGTTGATCGGCTTCGCCGTACCGTCCATGACGATCCTGGGCATTTTCAACCTGCAGGGGCTGGCCTTTATGGGGCTTTACCTGCTGGGTATCGCGGCGGCCTTGAGTGCTGCCTTGGTCTTCAAGGCCATCCTGCGCACGGAAGACCGCAGTTTCCTGCTCATGGAGTTGCCCGAGTACAAGCCCCCGCAGATGCGCAACGTTTTGTATACGGTGTATGAAAAGGTAAAAACCTTTACCCTGGAAGCCGGGAAGATCATCCTGGCCATTTCCATCGTGTTGTGGGTGCTGGCCTATTTCGGTCCGGGCGATCAAATGGCAGTGGCGGAGGCTGAGGCCAAAGCTATCGCGCTGGCGCAGAACCTCGACGATGGCGCTACCGCCGATCTGGTGGCCGCCCGCAAGATCGAGGTTTCCTATGCGGGCCAGCTGGGCAAGCTCATCGAGCCGGCTATCGAGCCCCTGGGTTTCGACTGGAAGATCGGCATTGCCCTGCTCACTTCATTCGCGGCGAGAGAGGTCTTCGTCGGTACTATGGCCACAATCTACAGTATCGGCAGCGCCTCCGACGACTACGCGATCCGCGACCGCCTGGCCATGGAGCGCGACCCCATGACAGGGGAGCTGGTCTACGACATGGCCACGGCCTTGTCGCTGCTCATTTTCTACGTCTTCGCCATGCAGTGCATGAGCACCCTGGCGGTGGTGAAGCGGGAGACGCGGTCATGGAAGTGGCCCCTGGTGCAGTTCGTTTTCATGAGCGGCCTGGCTTATCTGGGCAGTCTGGTGGCGTACCAGGTAGTGTCGGCGTTTTAATTAATCAGTGGGGCGCCAAATTTATTTGGCGGGAGGTACCGCCAATTTATTGGCGGCAGAGGTACGCCGAATTCATTCGGCGTTTGAAGCATTGTGCAATTAATTGATTTAAAAGACGAAGTATTTGCCGGTCGGGTTAACCGAATAAATTCGGTTAACCATTACCGCCAGTAAATTGTCGGCACCCAGCGCCAAATAAATTTAGCGCCCCACTAAGGCTGCCTGCAAAGGGTGGAATGAACAGCAAATTCCCGCCCCTGGCATTAATCCACGTATTCTACAATTCTCAAAAAGCGCAGCCCCAGCGTCACCTCGAAGGTGATGTTGGTGATGCGGCGTTCGGGGATATTCCTGTCGGTTCCTGTGTAGGGGTCATAGATATTTCCCAGGGCGGGCTGGTAGTATTGTTTGGACAGATCGGGGTTGATCGTAAATTCCAGCAGGCCTCCGACCAGTTCACCGAAGGGGAATTCAAATCCCCCGCCGATTGTCACGCCATAGTTGAGCCTCCGCACCCAGGCGTCTGTGGGGAAATAGGCGTTCAGAAAAGGCGTGCTGGGGTCGTCGTATTCGCTCAGGTTGGTATTGATCGTGAAATCACCTCTCAGCCCCAGCAAGTAATAGGCCTTGGTATTTCCCGTTCCGATGTCGTGTTTCTTTTTGGCGCCGAGCGTGAGGGAGGCATTGCGGAACTGGAAATCCTGAGCTGGCAGGGTTCCGATATTGTTGTTGTTGGGATTGGTGAAGCGGAGGTTGCGCAGGGCGCTACCTTTGACGTGGTAGCCGGCCTGGGCGAAGAGCACGTTATCGCCCAGCGATTCGATGTAGACGATGCCGTGGTAGCGGAACAGGGGTTGCTGGTCGAAGTCGTTCCAGCGCTGGAAGCCCATGGTGGGGCCCCCTTTGATACCGAAGGCGGAGCCCTGGGCGAAGGTGGTTGAGGCGAAGCTCGTCAGCAAGAGAAAGAAAAGCCATTTTTTCATAGTCGGAAAGATTTATTGCACCCGCAGCGACTGGCCGATTTTGATGGTGTTGTCAGTCAGGCCGTTGAGGCTGCGGATGGCGTCGACGGTGGTGTTATAGCGTTTTGACAGGTTGTACAGGGTGTCGCCTTTCACCACGGTGTGGTAGACCGGGGCGGCGGGCGGAGCGGGGTCAGCCGGCGGAGTGCTTGGCGGAACGGAGATCACCACAGGTGGCGGCAGCACCTTATCGTCGACCGGTTTGGGTTCGACGGGTGCGGGCGGTTCGGGCGGCAGCACGGGCGACGGGGGCGGCGTTTCGATGATGACCGGCGGTTCCTCTTTTGTGCCGCCGAAGGGATCTTCTTCGGGCGGCCAGGCGAAGTCGTCGATATTGACAATGGGGGAGGGTTTGTTCATGACCTCGCTGGTCAGTTTGGGGCGGTCTTCGTCTTTGCGGGTTTTGCCGCGCAGCCTGACGCGTTCGTTGGCAGCGGGTTGGGAGTTGGCCGGCATGCGGTTGCGCATGTAGAGTTTTTCCAGTTTGACGCCGTAGAGCTGGGCGATATCGTACATGGTTTCGCCTTCCTTGACGTAGTGGAATTTGCGGTCGCCGCGGTAGTAGTTGCGCTTCAGTTCCAGGTACACCCTTTCGCCTTTTTCGAGGGGGGCGCTGGGTTTGGCCAGCAGTTCGTTGTACTGCATGATCTTGTTGATATCTCTTCCGGTGCGGCCGGCGATATCCTGGGGCGTTTCGCCTTCTTTGGCGATGACGACGTCGACGTCGTTGACCTGGAAAACGCCGATGAGCATATCCTCATAGGTTTCTTCCTCGACGTTGACCATGGGGTCGGTCATAGGCAGCCGGTCGTATTGGAAGAGCTGGTAGCGTTCGATGATAGAGATGAGCTTCTGGTCGTAGGTGGCGCTGGTGGCGTAGCCGGCCTTTTTCAGACCTGTCGCCCAGCTCTTGTAGTCGAGGGGGTCGAGGCGAAAGAGGAAGCCATAGCGCCATTCCTTTTTGGGGTCGCGCAGGAATTCGGAGTGAGCGACGAACGACTCTTCGGGGCGGCGGTAGCTCCGGAAGCAGGATTTGACGAGCTTGCCCTGCTCATCGTAGTCGTCGTCTTCCTTGTGGTAGGTTTTGCCCTGCCAGTCGCTTCCGCATTTGATGCCGAAATGGTTGTTGGCTCTCTGCGCGAGTTCGCTTTGTCCGGCATTGGACTCCAGGAGGGCCTGCGCCAGTTTGATACTGGCCGGCACGCCGGCCCTGTCCATTTCCTGGATGGCGATCTCCTTGTAGTTATCGATATAGGACATTTGCACTTCCATTTGGCCCAGGGCCAGGAAGGGCAGGCAGAGCAGGATCGTCAGGATTTGGGTTTGCATATATTGAGTTTTTCGGAATCGCTGAACCAAATAACGCAATATTCGGAGAAAATTGGTATGAAAGAAACAGAATCAGGTGGGATAGGGGCAAAAAAAAACTCCCGGCGCATGGGGTGGGCCGGGAGGGACGCATCAAAAAACAGCAGACTTGCGGTATCACACAGGCCCGTGTGGGGCTGGTGATGCCAGATAGAACGCAAAATGGGAAAATGGTCAGAGGTTGCTCACCCGGCGTATTACTTTATAGAGCCGGGTATGGATATTGACTTCCTCGATAAAGGGATCGTGTTCGAGGTGGTTGGCTGAGATGAGTTTGAGGTGCGTGACGCGGCCACCGTGGAGGATGCGTTGGACGTATTTGACCCAAACGGAGCCATTGTTGCGCACGGCGTAGACCTGGTTGTCTTTGACCTGTCCGAGGTCTTCCACTTCGCGGCAGACGACGATGTCGCCGTCCTGGATGAGGGGTTCCATACTATTGCCGCTGATGGGGAAGGCCACCAGCCCGGAGCCAGCCAGGCCGGGCAGGGAGAAGAAGTCCATGTCTTCGCTCTGGAAATTGCCCACGTCGACCGAAGAGCCGGCGAAGGCCTCGGTGGTCGTGAACAGGATATTGCCCTGGTAGCCGCCTTCTTTGGGTTCGGAGACGGTTTTGGGCAGGTCGAGCCCGAAGGGCGAGCCATAGCCGTCGAGCATGAATGCTTCGTTGACGCCGTATTCCCGGCAGAACTGCCGTGCCTGGGAATAGCTGATGACCCGTTTGTCGTCGGGGTTCAGAAAGGCGCGGATGATATGGCCGTAGGCTCTGTTGCCGAGGATCTTTTCGGCAAAATCGCCCATGCCTTTGCCGTTGCGGTCATTTTTGACGATGACGCCGCGCCCTTCCAGCATTTTGAACACCCGGATAAAGCGGTCATTGAGTTGCAGGCGGTCTTCTCCGATCATAGTACAAGTAAGTTTTGTTTGGAAAATCACCTGGAGGGTGAATTTTGTTGCAAGATAAAACAAATCATTTTACCAGTCAATGTTTTTTGAAAAAAAATGTTCCTTTTGTTGTGCCGTTTCAGGGCGGCGTATCTGCCATATGCGATAAATACAGTGTGTTTTCAACGATTCGTTTTAAAAGAAGCGGGTTTACACAGGCAAACTTTTTTATCTTTGTCGTCAAAGCATTTCATTCTTTATGGGAAAAGTCATTTCACTGCTCAATCACAAGGGCGGCGTGGGGAAGACCACCAGCGCCATCAACATCGGCGCGGGGTTGGTGGAATTGGGCAAGAAGGTATTGCTCGTGGACCTCGATCCGCAAGCCAACCTCACCTTGTCGCTGGGCGTGGGGAGGGAGAAAATCACCATCTACGAGTCGCTGCGCGGGGAGTCCGAACTCGTGCCCGTCGCGGTCAAACCCAATCTTGACGTGGTCATTTCCTCGCTCGATCTCTCCGGCGCCGAGATGGAACTGATCAACGAAGCCGGCCGTGAATACCTGCTCAGGGAACTGTTCGAGCCCGTGATCGGCGATTACGATTTCATCATCATCGACTGCCCGCCCTCGCTGGGCCTGCTGACCCTCAATGCCCTGACCAGCAGCCACTACATCGTCATACCCCTGCAAACCGAATTTCTCGCCCTGCAAGGCCTGACCAAGATCAAGCAGGTCATCGACAAAGTCAGGGTGAGGCTCAACAAGAACGTGCAAATCCTCGGCGTGGTGGCCACCATGTACGACTCGCGCAAGATCCTCAACCGCGACGTCGTGGATACCATCAAGAAATTCTTCGGTAAAAGGGTCTTCGAAACCATGATCCGGGAAAATATCGCCCTGGCCGAAGCCCCCTCCAAACGATTGGATATCTTCGAATACAACCGCGGCAGCATCGGCGCCCACGATTACCTCGAACTGACCCGCGAGATCGTGGCCCGCATCGAAAACGGCATAGCGAAAGACGAGGAAGGAACCTTTTGAGAAAATATTTTTGTTACACAAGGAGTTAGAATAAACGTGGGTAAGAAAAAATTCAAAGACGGTCTGGAAAGCCTCTTCAGCAATGTCCACGAAGACAGCTTGTCCAAAAAAAGCCCACTGCTGTTCGAAACCGGGCAGCAGGAAGCCGCGCCTGAAAAGAAGGCCAAACCTGCGTCAGGGAAGCATTTCTCCGACGACCTGGAGCTCTTTTTCCAGGAATCGCTCAAGGAAAGTATCCAGGAAGAACTGTCCGCCTCCTCCCAAAGCCTCAAAACCGCCCGCGTCAACCGCTCCTCCCGCCCCAAAGACGGCCTCGACGCCCTCATCCGGCGCACCGTCGATTCCACCGAAATAGAACTGCACTACGACGAGTCCAAACGCCGCGTCGTACTTACCTTCGACAGAGAAAAACTCTCCAAACTCAAGCAAATCGCCAAAATGGAGAAAACCCTCCTCAAAGACATGATCTCCCGCGTCGTGGCCGAGTACATCAAAGAATACGAACACAAAAAGGGTTACCTCGGATAATATGAGGTTCGCCCTGTTGCCAGCCGTCCTCCTGTGCGCCATACTGCCCCTGAAAGCACAGCCCTTCTCCCTGGATTGGAAACGCGAAGCCTGGATCGGAGGCGCCGGAATGGCCCTTCTCGCCTCCAATCTCGGCCTTTCTGCCGGGCTACAACCCCTCGACCCAACCTCCATCGCCCTGCTCAACCCGAAAGATATCGGCCGCTTCGACCGCAGCGCCGCCTTCCGCTTCTCACCTGACGCAGGGCAGAGGAGCTTCATCGCCCTGGCAAGCGCCGGCGCCCTGGCAAGCGCGGCCGGCCTGCTCACCCCTTCCCGAGACTGGCCGTCCCTCGCGCTGATCTGGCTGGAAACCAACCTGACGGCCATGAGTGGCACGCTGGCTTTCAAGAACGGCGTGAGACGCGTGAGGCCATTCGTCTACAATCCCGCCGCACCGCTCGATCTGAAAACCGAAAAAGACGCCCGCCGCGCTTTCTTCTCCGGCCATACCTCGCTGGCCGCCGCCAATACCTTCTTTGCCGCACAGGTGTTCGAGGGCTATTTCCCCGAAAGCCGCCTCCGGCCCCTGGTCTGGGGGCTGGCAGCAACCATACCAGCCTGGACCGCAGCCGAACGCTACCTGGCCGGCAAACATTTCCCCAGCGACCTCCTGGCCGGCTACGCCTTCGGCGCGCTCTGCGGCTGGCTCATCCCCCGCCTGCACCGGCAGACCGGAAACATTCACCTCAGCCCCATTTCCTCCGGTATCGGCCTGTCGCTCGAATGGCAGTTGGACTAATTGTCGCGGAGTTTCGCGAACTTTCCCGTACATTTATTCCGCCAATGTCGCCCCCCATTTTTCAAAGCCATTAAAACCGGACTATGTTATTCCAACCCGACATTGAGACCATGCCCCTGGAGAAACTCCGCCAACTCCAGAGCGAGCGCCTGCGACATCTGGTAGCCTACGTGTACGATCGCGTTCCTTTTTACAAAAAAACGCTCGACGAGCACGGTGTGAAGCCTTCCGGCATCAAGGGGATCGGCGATATCCACAAGCTGCCCTTTACCAAAAAATACCACCTGCGCGACAACTATCCCTTCGACCTCTTCGCCGTGCCCATGTCGGAGGTGATCCGCATCCACGCTTCCAGCGGCACAACGGGCAAACCCACCGTGGTGGGCTACACCCGCAGGGATATCGAGATATTCTCCGAAGTGGTTGCCCGTTCCCTCGCGGCTTCGGGTTGCAAACCGGGCATGAAACTGCAAAATGCTTACGGCTACGGCTTGTTCACCGGCGGCCTGGGCCTCCACTACGGCGCCGAAAAGCTCGGCATGGCCGTCATCCCCGTTTCCGGCGGTATGACCGACCGGCAGATCATGCTGCTGCGCGACTTCCAGCCCGAGGCCATCAGCTGTACCCCTTCCTATGCGCAAACCCTTTCGGAAGAAATCAAAAAACGCAACATCCCGCTCGAAGAACTGAACCTCAAGGTGGCCATCCTCGGCGCTGAGCCCTGGACGGAGTCCATCCGCAAACAAGTGGAGGCGGACCTTGGCGTCGATGCTGTCAATATCTACGGCCTCAGCGAGATCATGGGCCCGGGCGTGTCGAATGAAGACATTGACGAAAAAGGTACCGGAAGCTACATCTGGGAAGATCACTTCTTCCCCGAGATCGTCGACAAAGATACCGGCGAGCCCCTCCCGGAAGGCGAATTCGGCGTGCTGACCTTCACCACCCTGACCAAGGAAGCCATCCCGATGCTGCGGTATTGGACCAACGACATCACCAATATCTACTACGAACATTCCGGCAAACGAACCCATGTCAAAATGGGGCCCATCCGCGGCAGGGCCGACGATATGCTCATCATCCGGGGCGTGAACCTGTTCCATACCCAGGTGGAGGATGTCATCCAGTACTTCGCCGAACTGTCGCCCAACTACCAGCTGGTCGTGACGCGGGAAGGCAATATGGACGAGGTGGAAGTACGGCTCGAAATAGCCGAAGCTCACAAAGAGATCCTGCGCAGTGCGGAGCGCTACCGGGAACTTCACGGCCGGCTGGTCAAAAAGATCAAGGACAACATCGGACTGACCATGAAGATCACCGTCGATGTCCCCGGCAGCATCCCCCGCAGCGAAGGCGGCAAGCTGAAACGCATCATCGATAACAGGAAGGTGTATTCCTGATTGGACGCAATTAGTAAAAAATTGTCGGCCGGAAAGCAAAATACGCTCGCTTTCCGGCATGACATTTTTTTCTTTATTTTGTCTATCTCTTATTACTTCACCCATTATTGATCTCATGAAATCGTTTCTCCAAATCCCCATTGTCCTGCTGGCCTTTGCTGTTTTCATCGGCATTGGTTGCCAGCCGGAAGAAACCGGTATTCCCCTCAAAGAACTGACATTGAAGGACTATTCCGCCGAAGTGCCGCTGGAGTGGAATGAACTTTTCCTGGAACTCGAGCGCTATGCGCCCGGCTACCGCCCTGGTCCGGCGCCGCGCGCCCTGGCCTACCTCAACCTGGCCGCATACGAAGCTTCCGCTTCCGCGATGGAAGACTACCAGTCGCTCGAATCCGTATACCAGGCCTCCGGCCTCGACATTCCCGATGTGGCATTCGATGAGTTGTACCACTGGCCTACCGTCGTCAACGCGGCCTATGCCGATATGATGAAGGAGTTATTCTTCGACCTGCCCGCTGAACTGCGCTTCCGGATTTTCGAGATGGAATCGCGGCTCAACCAGCAATATCTGCGCGAGATACCCGGAGAAGTGTACGATCGCTCGAAGGCCTATGGTCAGGCTGTAGCGGCTGCGGTGTTCGACTGGTCGGCAACCGATGAATACGGACACAATGCCTTCCTCAACCCCCGTCCTGCCAGCTATGCGCCCCCGTCCTTCCCCGGCAGCTGGCAGCCCACTTTCCCCGATTACGGCAGGGCGATGTTTCCCTATTGGGGGCAGGCAAGGACATTTGCCATCAGCGAAGCCGACAAACTTGCGCTGCCGCCCCTGGCCTTCAGCGAGACGCCGGGTTCTCCCTTGTATCAGGAAGCGCTGGAGGTGTATCAGAAGAACACGCCCGAACTTGCTTACGAAGAGCAATGGATCGCCGAGTTCTGGAGCGACGACGAACTGGGGAAAACCTTCAGTCCGCCCAGCCGCTGGATCGCCATCGCCAACCAGGTAGTGGAAGCCGAAGGCCTTGATCTGGAAAAAGCGCTCTACGCCTTCGCCAAGGTGAGTCTGGCCCTCAACGACGCTGGCGTAGCCTGTTGGTATTCAAAGTATTACTACAACATCGAACGCCCCATCTCCTATATCCGAAGGGTGATCGATCCCAACTGGGCGCCGCATCTTTCCTTTTCGCCAAGTTTCCCTGCCTATCCCTCGGGCCACTCAACTTTCGGCGCCGCAGCGGCAGAGGCGCTGTCGTCCATTTTCGGAGAAAATTACGCCATGACCGATCGCTGTCATGAAGGGCGCACCGACTTCATCGGCACGCCGCGTTCTTTCAACTCTTTCCGGGAAATGGCCGAGGAAAACGCCTACTCGCGCATCCCCCTGGGCGTGCATTTCCGCATGGACGCCGTGGAGGGAGTGAGGCAAGGGTATGAGATCGGGAAGAAGGTCAACCAACTGCCCTTTCTCAAATAAATCACCTTTTATGGTGACAAACGTCATCCTTTCCCTATAACAGGTTTGCCAATTTTGCAGGGTTAAGTACATTGTAACTATTCTGTACTGTTATTGCGGCTGCGCCGCAATGAATAATTATT
>JBAQQB010000058.1:0-4595 GCA_049306275.1 Saprospiraceae bacterium
CGCCACCGGCGTGCTGTACTACCAGTTGGATACCCCGACGAACAGCGCTACCAGGAAGATGATCATTCTCGAGTAAGAAATAACCGAAGAAAGGGCAGCCGGCCGGCTGCCCTTTCATAAAGACTAAATCGGTTTTTGGGATTAGGCCCCTCTCCGCTTTCGGGTGGAGAGGGGCTCCTTTTTTACCCTCCTTGAATGGAGGTGACACCTCGTTTGTGCCTGGTTATCAGCGATATAGGAGGTGACACCTCGTTTGTGCCTGATTATCAGTGATGTAGGAGGTGACACCTCGTTTATGCCTGAAAATCAGCGAGAAGTGAGGTGACACCTCCTAAAAAAGCGAACGGTGAACATGTAACATGTTCACCGTTCACCCTTCACTCTTCACCCTTCACTCTTCACCCTTCACTCTTCACCTAAAAAATAACCCAGAGAAGAATTACACAAGCAATCAGCAACAACGTAAGCCATACTTCCGTCTTGGCCAGGGAAAACTCCCGTTTGCCGGCCTCGGGACGCTTATACGTCACATGCTCGAGCTGGGCGGCGGAGGGCGCGGGACTGGTGAGGCTCACCAGGATCATCACCACAGAGGAGATCACAAACAGCACGATGGCGTAATGCAGGAAGTTCATCGTGACCATGGCGTTCATGAAACTGCCTTCGGAGAAGGAAACCATACCTTCAGCCAGCATGATCTCCAGGGCCAGGCGGGCCATGCCGAGAATGAAGCCAGTCCACAAGGCCCAAATGGCGCCGCGGCCATTGAGACGCTTGATGAATAGACCCAGCAGGAAAGCAGCCGCAATAGGAGGGGAGATGTAGGCCTGTATGCTCTGCAGCACTTTGTAGAAGCTGTTTTCACCCGAACTGAGCATCGAGCGCAAGATCGGAATCCATAAGAGACTGAGCACCACCAGGACGGCCGTGACGACCTGCCCGACCCAAACCAATTGCTTTTCCGAAGCCGCCGGCCGCCATTTCTTGTAAAAGTCGATGGTGAATAGCGTAGAACAGGAATTAAAGACAGACGAAAGTGAACTCATCAGCGCCGCCAGCAAGCCGGCAAGCACCAGGCCTTTCACGCCGACGGGCAGAAACTGGGTCACCAGGGCAGGCAGGGCCTGGTCGGGGTTTTCGAGGGTGATCATGCCCTTTTGTGCCAGCGCAAATGCGATCACGCCGGGTATGATGAAAATGAACAAGGGCGTGAGCTTGAGGAAACCGGCGAAAAGCGTGCCCTTGCGCGCCTCAGAAAGGTTGTGGGCAGAGAGCACCTTCTGCACGATGACCTGGTCGGTGCACCAGTACCAAACACCCAGGATCGGCGCTCCGAAGATGATGCCGGTCCATGGATAGTTGGGATCGTCGCCAGGCCGCCAGAGGCTGAGGAAGTTTCTGGATTCCAGGTTGGGGTCAGCAGCAGCCGCCGTTTCAATGGTCGCCTTCATTCCTTCCCAGCCCCCCAGGGCGTCAAGGCCGAAGAAGACGATGGCTATGGCGCCGCCCAGAAAGACGAACATCTGCATCATGTCGGTGTAAATCACCGCCCTGAGGCCCCCCAGGACCGTATAGACCCCGGTAGCGAGCACCACGATGATCGCGCCTGTCCAGAATGATACCCCCATCACCTCGAAAACCAGCGCCCCGGCGAAGATCGTCAGGGATATCTTGGTCATGATGTAGGCCACGATCGAAACAATCGAGAGGAAATTGCGCGATTGCGGGTTGTACCTTTTTTCAAGAAATTCGGGCATGGTGAACACCCCGCTTTTCAGGTAAAAAGGCACAAATACCCAGCCAAGCAAGATGAGGATCAGCGCGGCCAGGATCTCGAACTGTCCAGCCACCATTTCGCCCTTCGCGCCCGAGCCGGCGAGGCCCACCAGGTGCTCGGAGCCGATGTTAGAGGCGAAGAGGGAGGCGCCGATCACGAACCATCCCACGTTTTTACCCCCGAGAAAATAGTCGGAAGACCCGTATTGGTCTTTCTTGGCGCGCCGCTCCCGCATGGTTACCCACCAGGCCAGCAAAAACACTACGGCAAAGTACCCTAGCACAATGCCTGCATCGATCAGTGAAATGTTTTGGAACATGGCGATTCGTTTTGATTCAGGTAGAAAGCACTAAATTTATCATTTTAAATGAAATTCCTTTCCCGATGACCAATAAAGAAATCGCAAAATCCTTCCAATTGCTCGGCGAACTGATGGAACTGCACGGCGAAAACCCTTTCAAAATTCGCTCCTACCAAAACGCCTACCTGACCTTGCGCAAACTCGACCGCCCGCTGGGCGAGATGCCGGAAGACGAGATCGCCGCCATAAAAGGCATCGGCTCCGCCATCAGCGGGAAAATTAAAGAGCTGCTGGAGACGGGCAAAATGAACACCCTGGAGCGCTACAAGTCGATGACTCCTGAAGGCGTGCAAGCCATGCTGGAAGTGCCGGGCCTGGGACCCAAAAAAATCCAGGTGCTCTGGAAGGATCTGGGCGTCGAATCGGCAGGCGAGCTGATGTACGCCGTCAACGAAAACCGCTTGCTGGAACTCAAGGGCTTCGGCCTGAAAACCCAGGAGGACCTGCGCAAGAAACTCGAATTTTTCCAGCGATCCCAGCACCTGTTCCACTATGCCACGGCAGAGTCAGAAGCCGCCTTCCTGCTGGAATCCCTCAGGAAATCCCTCCCCGGCCGCCGCATCGAACTGACGGGCGCCCTGCGCCGCAAAGCCAACGTGGTGGAGAAAATCGAACTACTGGCAGAAGGGGAAGAAACGCCTGTATCCCTTCCCGAAACGCCCCTCGCCACGGCCGTGTATTTTGCTCCGGCCGAAAGTTATGGCTCAGCCTGGATGAACACTACCGGCGGCGAGCCGGTGTGGGCGGAACTGGCAGGCAAATACCCCGGCAGCCCGGACGAAGAAGCGCTTTTCGCCGCCGCAGGATTGCCCTTCGTAGCGCCCGAACTCCGCGACAACCCCCGCGCCATCCAATGGGCGAGGGCAGGGGAGATGCCGCGCCTGGTGGAGGCCTCCGACCTGAAAGGCCTGCTGCATGCCCACTCAACCTGGAGCGACGGCGTGCATTCCCTTCGGGAAATGGCGCTCCACGCCCGGCAGCTGGGCTATGAATACCTGGGCATCAGCGACCACTCCCAGTCGGCCTTCTACGCCAACGGCCTGAAGGAAGACCGGATACTCGCCCAATGGGCTGAAATTGACGCCCTCAATGCCGAGCTGGCGCCTTTCCGCATTTTCAAAGGCATCGAAAGCGATATCCTCAACGATGGCCGCCTCGATTATCCCGACAAGCTGCTCGCCGGCTTTGACTTTATCATCGCCTCCGTCCATTCCAACCTTCGCATGGACGAAGAGAAAGCCACCCAACGCCTTATCGCGGCCATCGAGCACCCCCGCACTTCCATCCTGGGCCACCCCACAGGCCGCCTGCTGCTCAGCCGCGAGGGCTATCCCATCGATCACAAAAAAGTCATCGACGCCTGCGCCGCCAACGGCGTGGCCATCGAACTCAACGCCAACCCCTACCGCCTCGACCTCGACTGGACCTTGATACCCTATGCCCGCGACAAAGGCGTCATGATCGCCATCAACCCCGACGCTCACAGCAAAAACGGCATGCTCGACATGCACTACGGCCTCTGCTCCGCCAGAAAGGGAGGCCTGACGAGGGAGGGGTGTTTGAATGCTCTCGGTATTGCTGAAATAGAGGATTTCTTTGGGTGAAGAGTGAAGGGTGAAGAGTGAAGATTTTTTCACCCTTCACCCTTCACCCTTCACCGGAGTTAACTTTTCATTAACAAAAATTGAAAACCGCTTAACAAGGAAAAAGGGGGGAAACGCTAATTTTGTTGCGGCAAAACAGGAGGGCGTTTAAACAAAACGCCTTCTTCGGACTTTAATTAGCAACAACTCATTGACAAAAGAATTAAACTATGATGAATCAACTCAAATCTGGTCTGTTTGCGCTGGCAATCGCCGGTTTTATGGTAAGCTGCCAGAACGACAGCGATGTTCGCGATGCAGCCGCTCAGAGCCTGACAGGCGATGCTGCTGCCCAGGGCCTGCAGCCGGGCGCTCCGGGTATGGAAAACAACGTAGCCCCGACTGAAACCGCTACGGTCCCCACCGGTCCGACTACCACTATCCAGTTTGCTGAAACCGAATTTGACTTCGGTACCGTTGATCAGGGCGAAGCGGTGACCCACGTGTACAAGTTCAAGAACACGGGCAACGAACCGCTCATCATCAGCTCCGCTAAAGGCAGCTGTGGCTGCACCGTTCCCAAGTGGCCCAACGAGCCGGTTCCTCCGGGCAAGGAAGGCGAGATGCTGGTGGAATTCGACACCAAAGGCAAGAGCGGTATGCAGAACAAGAAAGTCACCATCACCGCCAACACCAATCCGCAGCAGACCTTTATCTATATCAAAGGCAATATCAACGCACCGGCCAGCGCAACGCCGGCTCAATAAGATAGGTTCTCATCTACGAAAAAGGTGCAGTGGGTTTCCGCTGCACCTTTTTTTGTTAAGGGCTAGTGTTATCTTTGTAAATATTAAGGTGAGGAGGTGTGAATGTG
>JBAQQB010000059.1:0-22827 GCA_049306275.1 Saprospiraceae bacterium
GCCCTGTACTGCACCCAGGACGGCCCGCAGGCAGCCACAGTCACCGCCGGCCTGGGCGACGCCAGCGGCACGGCCACGGTGGAGAACGTGCTCTTCGAGCTCATCCGCCAAAGCGATAACACGGTAATCGACACCCAATCGGGAACAAGCGATACCTACAACTTCGATCCATCCACCCTGCCGCAGGGCCTCTACATCCTGCGCGCCACCTTCGACGCTGCCTACGATGCAGCCATCCATCCGGGTTGCGTGCAGGAAGTGGAGCAAGCGTTTGAAGTGAGGAAGGTGGGATGCGGGACCTTTCCGTGGGGAGGGAATTAATGGGAGTCTTCAGTTTTCAGTGCTCAGTTTTCAGTTAAGGACCAACTGAAAACTGAGCACTGAAAATTGAAAACTTTTCCAGGCTCCGCAAATGGTATAATTTTTTTAATTTTATCCCGCTTTTTGCCTTACTAAACAATCACACCTCGCACATCTCTGTCGCCCATTTTCCTCAAAACGGGTAAAACGAACCACGGTCGTACCTGACCGCTTCGCTTTGCCCTGGTTATTTTTTTTACCAATAAAAGAGAGAAAATCATGGCGCAAGGTGTTGATCCCTCAGAACTGAACATGATCGTGGATGCCCTGCTGGATTTTTCCCGGGAGAATTTTACCGAAGAAAAACTGTTGCAGCTCGACCACGAAGACGAATTTCCCATTGACCTCATCCGCCAGGTGTGCGGCGAAGGCCTGGGCATCCACCTGATCTTCATCCCCGAGCGGTATGGAGGAATGGGCGGCGGAGCGTACGACTCCTACCGCGTCTGCGAAGCCCTCGCTTCGGTCGACGTGGGCGTCGCCACCGGCGTGTTCGCTACCTTCCTGGGCTCCGACCCCATCGTCTTTGGCGCTACCGAGGAACAAAAAGACAAATGGCTCTCCCGCATCGCCGCCGAAGGACTCCTGCTCGCCTACGGCGCCACCGAACCCGAGGCCGGCAGCGACCTGGGCGCCCTTCGCACCACCGCCACCCCGGTCGAAGAAAACGGCAGCGTCACCGGCTACAAGCTCAACGGCAACAAGCAGTGGATCAGCAATGGGGGCTATGCCGATATGTACACCATCCTGGCCAAAGCGCCGGGTGGGCCCACCTGGTTCGTCCTGGAAAAGGGCGCCCAAGGCTTCTCCCACGGCAAGCCGGAGGACAAGCACGGCATCCGGACCAGCAATACCGCGGCCCTGATGCTCGAAGACGTCTTCGTGCCCGCCGAAAACCTCGTGGGCGAAGGTGAAGGCAAAGGCCTGCTTCAGGCTCAGCTCGTCTTCGGCTACACCCGCCTCATGGTCGCAGCCTTCGGCCTCGGCGGCGGATGGGGCGCCCTCAACCGGGCCATCAAATACTCCACCGAACGCATCCAAAGGGGCGGGCCTCTCTCCGAAAAACAAGGCTATACCCACAAGCTGATCGTGCCCCACGTCTGCCGTCTCGAAGCGGCCCGCGCTTTCGTGGAAGAAACGGCAGGCCAGATCGACGCCGGCGGCGACAACCTCAATACCGAAGGCGCCATTGCCAAATACATGGCTACCGAAGCCGGCAATATGGCCGCCGACGCCAGTATCCAGGCACTGGGCGGCTATGGCTACACCCGGGAGTACATGGTCGAAAAATTCAAACGCGACGTCCGCATCACGACCATCTACGAAGGCACCTCCGAGATCATGGAGATGACCATCTCGCGCGACCGCTGGCAGCTCCACCTCAAAACCGGCGGCGCCTACTACCACGATATGGCGAAGGAAATGGAAAAACTGCACGCCGCTCACCCCGGAGTTGGGGCGCAAATCGCCGCCAAGGCCCTGCACCTGCTCGCCGACATGCTGGAATGGGCCCGCATCAACCGGCTTCCCAGGAACCAGCACATCCAGTTCCGCATCGGCGAATGGATCGCTTGGGCGGAATGCTCGGCCGCCCTGGTGCGCAAAGCGATCAACGTCGCTCAGGGCAATGTGCACCCCAAAGCCCGCGCCTTGTTCGACGCGCCCGCCTTCGCCGCTATCAGCCGGGTCTTTGCCCGCGAAGCGGCAATGAAGGTAGGCCAGGACGGCCTCCGCTGGATCATGAGCGCCCGGGAGACCGACGAGGAAACCATGCGCGCCTTTATCCGCAACCTTGGCCTCGATTCTGTGTACGAAGCCCAGCAAGGGCTTTTGGCAGACATGGACCTCGTCCGCGACGCCGTCTATTCGTCTTTTAAAAATTGAGCCGTCATGAAAAAAACCAATCATAAAGCAATCGCCATCGTCGGCGTCGGCGCAGTGATGCCCGATGCCATCGACCTCCCCACATTCTGGAACAACATCAAAACCGGCAAATACAGCATCAGCGACGTGCCGAAAGACCGCTGGGACCCCGACCTGTACTACGACGCCGATCCCAAAGCGCCCGACAAAACCTACAGCCGCATCGGCGGCTGGGTGCGCGAATGGAAATGGGACCCCATCGGCTGGCGGCTGCCCATCCCGCCCAAAGTCAGCGACCTGATGGACCTCACCCAGATACTGGCCATCTCCGCTTCCCGGGAAGCCCTGCAGGATTTTGGCTACCCCGATAAGCAATTCGACACCGACCGAACCGCCGTCATTTTCGGCAACGCGATGGGGGGCGACCAGCACCTGTACTCTTCCACGCGTATCCTGTTTCCCGAATTTGAAAAGATCTTTGCCGAATCGGGCAGCTTCGCCGCCATGCCGGAAAAGCTGAAAAAGGATATCATGACCGAGGTGAAAGCCCGTTTCGACGACCACTTCCCCCGCATCACAGAAGACACGATGCCGGGTGAATTGTCGAATATCGTGGCGGGCAGGATCGCTGCCCTGTACAATCTCCACGGCCCCAACTACGTGACCGACGCGGCCTGCGCCTCTGCCATGGCCGCCATGACAGCCGCCATCGAAGGCCTGGAGGAATACGACTACGACGTGGCTATCGCGGGTGGGATCGACGCTAATATGTGCCCTTCCACCTTCGTGAAATTCTGTAAAATAGGCGCCCTCTCCGCCACCGGTACCCGGCCTTACGCCAAAGGCGCCGACGGTTTCGTCATGGGTGAAGGCGCCGCGGTATTTATTCTCAAACGCCTTGAAGACGCAGAGCGCGACGGCGACAAGATCTATGCAGTGATCAGGGGCTTCGGCGGCTCCAGCGACGGGAAGGGGAAAGGCATCACCGCCCCTAACCCCATCGGCCAGAAGTTCGCCGTGATGCGGGCCTGGGAAAATGCGGGCGTTTCCCCCGCCACCGCATCCCTCATCGAAGGGCATGGCACCTCTACCTCCGTAGGCGACGCCGTTGAGCTGCAATGCCTGCAGGAAGTCTTCGGCGAATTCGTCACCAAACCCGCCTCCATCGCCCTGGGCTCAGTCAAATCGAACATCGGCCACCTCAAAGGCGGCGCCGGCGCCGCGGGTATCATGAAAGCCGCCCTGGCCCTCCACGAAAAAGTGCAGCCGCCCAGCATTAACTTCCACGAGCCCAACCCCGGCTTCGATTTCAAAAACTCCCCCTTCTTCGTCAATACCGAACTGAGGCCCTGGGAACTGAAAAACGGCCTCGACATCCGCCGTTGCGGGGTCAGCGCCTTCGGCTTCGGAGGCACCAACTTCCACGCCGTTTTGGAAGAATATATTCCCGGCAGGATTAAGGAAGAAGGCCGGACCCAGGTTTCCATGCACGTGGCAACGCCTGCCAGCCAACCTGACACCGCGCCGAAAAAACCGCTCAGGGGCGCCTACCTCAGAGGCGGCTCTTCCCTCGACAACCTGCTCAGCCTGCTGGAGGCCGACCTGCCTGTTTTCCAGGGCGGCTTCTGCCCCCCATTCGACATTCCCGAAGAAAAAGATATCAAAGCCCCGCACCGCCTGGCCATCGACTACAGCGATGCGGCCGAGCTGGCCTCCAAACTGGAGCGCGCCATCAAGGCGCTGCGTTCAGAAAAACCTGGCTGGCGAGTGCTGAATGCCAAAGGCATTTTTTACGGCAAAGGCGCGCCAGGTAAGGTCGCCTTCCTGTTCACCGGCCAGGGCTCCCAATACGCCAACATGCTCGACGAGCTGAGGAAGACCGAGCCCATCGTCGCGGAAACCCTCCGCACAGCCGATGCAGTCATGAAGCCCCACCTGGGCAAACCCATCTCGGAATTCATCTACGTGGACGGAAACGATCCGGACAAGGTCGCTGAGGCGGAAGAACGGCTCAAACAGACCGAGATCACTCAGCCCGCCGTGCTGACGGTCGATACCGCCCTCAGCCGCCTCATGCAGGCATACGGCATCGCGCCCGACATGGCGATGGGCCATTCGCTGGGAGAATACGGCGCTCTGGTCTGCGCTGGGGTACTCTCCTTCGAAGACGCGCTCCTGGCCGTGAGCGCCCGCGGACACCAGATGGCCCACATCAGGGTAGACGATAAAGGGAAAATGGCGGCCATCTTCGGCCCCTACGAAAAGATCGGCGAGATATTGAAGCAGGTGAGCGGATATGTAGAGATCGCCAATATCAACAGCAACGGGCAGTCCGTCATCGGCGGGGCTACGCAGCCGGTGCTCGAGGCGATGGAATTGTGCAAGGAAGCCGGCTTCCACGTGGCCGAATTGAACGTTAGCCACGCCTTCCACACGCAAATCGTGGCCTCCGTCAGCGGCCCCCTGAAAGAGGTGCTCGACAGCATGCCTGTCCAAGGCCCTTCCATCCCCGTCATCGCCAATGTCACTGGCGATTTTTACCCTTCGAGAAATGACGCCAAACCGCAAATCACTGATCTGCTCTCCCGGCAGGTGGCCTCCCCCGTGCAGTTCGTGCAGGGGGTGAAGCGGCTGTATGATGCAGGAGTAAGGGTTTTCGTGGAAATGGGGCCCAAAAAAGCCCTCAACGGCTTTGTCAAGGACATCCTCTCCGACAGCGAGGAATGGTTCAACCTCTTCACCAACATGCCCAAGATCGCCGATGCCGAATCGTTCAACCAGGCATTGTGCGGGATGTATGCAGCTGGTCACGGAAGGGCGAAACCTGCCGCCGTGCAGGCCCCGCCGCCTGTGCCCGAGGTTGTCGTACAGCAGCAGGTCGCTCCTCCTGCACCCGCCGCAGTGTTCAAGGCGCCTGCACCGGCTGGCGGCGACCAATACGAAAAACTGGGCCGCCTGTTTGTCGATTTTATGGACAAGGCCAAAGACGTTTTCTACGCCGGCGGCGCTGCGCCCGCGAAGACCCGGGAAGTCTGGGTCACCGGCGCTTCCCTTGGCCTGCCGGGGGTAGACGGCGTGTTTCAGGACAGCAACGTGGCCCGCATCCTCAATGGCGACCAGTTTATCCTGCCGATTTCGAAGCGTTTTCGCGAGGCGATGGTCGACAAGAACATCCTTCGCCTGGTCAAAAGCGACAAAGGCGGTCCCCGCTTCGAATCGATCGGCCGGATCGAGGAGGTCGTCAAACTCGCAGGGCAGAAGCTGAACCTGGACCTGATGCGCGATTTCGATTTTCCGGAGGAACGCATCCAGGGCCTCGACGTGGTCACCATGCTGGCCATCGGCGCGGGGCTCGACGCGATGCGCGACGCCGGGGTGCCTCTGGTTATGAACTATCGCACGACCTCGACCGGTTCCAGTCTGCCGCACCGGTGGATGCTGCCGGAGAAGTTGCGCGACGAGACCGGCATCATCTTCGCCTCCGCTTTCCCCGGCTACAACGCATACGCAGATGAGATCCGCCGCTATCAGGAGGACCTGAACCGGAAAAAGCAGATCGAACTGCTCAGCGATATCCGCAAAAAACTGGTTTCCGCCGGCGACACATCCGGCCTGGTGAAGCAGGTCGATGAGCAGATCGCTGCGCTGGAGCAAGAGCGGAAAGATCATCCCTACGTCTTCGACCGCCATTTCCTCTTCCGCGTATTGGGCATGGGGCACTCCCAGTTTGCCGAGTACATCGGCGCCAGGGGGCCCAACATCCACATCAACGCCGCCTGTTCCAGCGGAACGATGGGCCTGGGGCTGGCCAAGACCTGGATCGAAACCGGCCAATGCCGCCGGGTCATCGTCATCTCCGCCGACGATATCACCGGAGAAGACACCCTCGACTGGTTCGTCAGCGGCTTCCTCGCCGTAGGCGCCGCCGCTACCGACGAGCGGATCGAGGATGCGGCCCTGCCTTTCGACCGCCGCCGCCACGGCCTCATCGTAGGCATGGGCGCAGCGGCCGTCGTGGTGGAGTCGGGCGATGCCGCCCGGGAAAGGGGGCTGAGCCCGATCTGCGAGATACTGGGTTCCGTCTCCGCCAACAGCGCCTATCACGGCTCCCGCCTGCACGTCGACCACATCGTGGACGTGATGGAAGGCCTCGTGGGCCAGGCGGAAAGAGACTGGGGGATCGACCGCAGGCAGATCGCAGGGGAAACCGTCTTCATTTCCCATGAAACCTACACCCCGGCCAGAGGCGGCAGCGCCAGCGCCGAAGTGCATGCGCTGCGGCACGTGTTCAGGGAAGCGGCCGACAAGATCGTCATCGCCAACACCAAGGGCTATACCGGTCACCCCATGGCCGTGGGCATCGAGGATGTCGTGGGCATCAAGATACTGGAAACGGGCATTGTGCCTCCGGTGGCCAACGTGAAGGAGATCGATCCGGAATTCGGCTCGCTCAACCTCTCGAAAGGCGGGAGCTATCCGGTAAGGTACGGATTGCGGTTGGCAGCGGGCTTTGGGTCCCAGATCTCGATGTGCCTGCTCCGCTGGATCCCCACACCCGACGGCCGCCGCCGCAGCCCTTCCGAGCTGGGCTACGCCTACCGGATCGCCGACCAGGAAAAATGGAATCAATGGCTCCGGGAGATCACCGGTAAACCTGCTGCGAAACTGGAGGTCTACAAGCGCAACCTCCGCATCGCGGAACCCGAACTGCACCCCGGGTTTGCCACTTCCAACGGCAACGGCAAACAGGTCGCTGAGGTTCAGACTCCGCCGCCAGCCCCAGTCGTCGAAGAACCTGTGATCTCCGGCAACGCTGTCCAGACTGCCATTCTCGACCTCATCGCCGCCAAAACCGGCTATCCGCCCGACATGCTCGATATCGACCTCGACCTGGAGGCTGACCTGGGCATCGACACGGTCAAACAGGCCGAACTGTTTGCCGATATCCGGGGGCTCTACGGCATCGAACGAGATGATACCATCGCGCTGAGCAACTTCCCGACCCTGCGCCACATCATCCAGTTCGTGTACGATAAAAAGCCGGGTCTGAAGCAGGAGGTCGCACAACCGCAGCCGAAACCGGCTCCTGCACCCCTGGCTGCTCCCGCCGTCCCCGCGCCGTCTTCGGCCGATGGCGTGCAGGAAACCATCCTGAAATTGATTGCCGAAAAGACCGGTTATCCCGCCGACATGCTTGACCCCGACCTCGATCTGGAGGCCGACCTGGGCATCGACACGGTCAAGCAGGCCGAATTGTTTGCCGAAGTGCGCAATGCCTACGGCATCGAACGCGACGATACCATCCAACTGGCCGATTTCCCGACGCTGAAGCACATCGTCCAGTTTGTCTACCTGAAACGACCGGATATTAAAGTTGCTACACAGGGGCCGCCTCCTGCTGCTATTCAGCAGGTTAGCGCTCCGCCCGTTCAAGTTGCCAAACCTGCCGGCGACCGCGCGCAAGTGCTGGAAACCATTCTCGATCTGATTGCCGAAAAGACGGGATATCCGAAAGATATGCTCGACCCCGACCTCGACCTCGAAGCCGACCTGGGCATCGACACGGTCAAACAAGCCGAGCTATTTGCGGAGATACGAGCCAAATACGGCATTCCCCGCGACGATTCCCTGAACCTTTCCGAATTCCCCACCCTCAATCATATCGCAGGGTTTGTGATGGACAGGAGACCCGGCCAACCCGCCCAAGTGGTGGAAACGCCCATGGCAGAGGCGCCGCCTGCGCCACAGGACACTTCGAAAGAAGTGCTCGACACGGTGCTCCAACTCATCGCCGAAAAAACCGGCTACCCGGCCGACATGCTCGACCCGGATCTCGATCTGGAGGCCGATCTGGGCATCGACACGGTCAAACAAGCCGAGCTGTTTGCGGAGATCCGCGGCAAGTATGGCATACCCCGCGACGACTCCCTGAACCTGGCCGAGTTCCCGACGCTCAACCACATCGTCCGCTTCGTGCTCGAACGGCGGCCGGCAGCAGGCGTTGTGGAAACCGCAACCGCTGCGCCGGTTTCCGCACCGGCGCCGAATGCGATCATGGGTAGCCTGGAGCGAGCGCTGGAAGTGCCGCGCCGCGTCCCCGTGGCCATGTTGCGGCCGGGGCTGGAACTGTGCAAGCCCACCGGCGCGCAGATACGGGAAGGCGGGATCTACCTGCTCATGTCCGACGACGGCGGGGTAGGGAAGGCCCTGGAAAAAGAACTCAAAAAACGCAAGGCAACCGTTGTGCTCATCGACCCGGCTGCCGGCCGGGAAGAATTGGAGAAAACCATTGCCCAGCAGCCTATCGACGGCGTCTTCTGGCTTCCTTCCCTGGATGCGGCCGGCCCCGTTTGGGAAATGGCGCACGCCGGTTGGAAAGCCCTCACGAACCGGCACATCAAGCTCCTGCACGCCGCGATGCGCGCCATCGTGCGCTCGCAGGAGACAGCGCCCTTCCTCATTTCTGCAACCCGCCTGGGCGGCCGTTTCGGGTATGATGAACAAGGCGCTCTTTCCCCGATTGGCGGGGCGGTTTGCGGTTTTACCAAGGCCTACAAACGCGAACATCCGGAGGCCGTGGTCAAAGTCGCCGACTTCCAGGAAGGCGGCAAACCCGTCGCCATGCTGAAAACCCTTCTCGGAGAGCTGGAATATGACCCAGGTATCGTCGAGGCAGGTTATTTCGATGAAAAACGCTGGACCATCGGCCTGCAGGAACAACCCTGGCCGGAAGAGGAAAACGGGATGAAGTTGACTTCAGACACTGTATTCCTGGTCACCGGCGCAGCAGGCAGCATCGTCAGCGCGATCGTCGCCGACCTGGCCCGCGTAGCGGGAGGCGGCGTCTTCCACCTGCTCGACCTGGCTGAAAAGCCCGACCCCGCCGATGCCGATCTGCAACTTTTCCGAAAGGATAAAGAAGGCCTGAAGCGCGAACTGTTCGCCCGCCTGTCCGCCGAAGGCAAGAAGGTCACACCCGTGATGATCGAGAAAGCGCTGGCAGGGCTGGAACGCAAGGACGCCGCCCTACAGGCTATCGAAGCCATCGGCCGTGCCGGAGGGAAGGCGCACTACTACAGCGTCAACCTCCTGAGCCAGGGCGACATGGCTGCGGCGATGGCAAAAGTCCGCAAGGAAAGCGGCCGCATCGACTTGCTGATGCACGCCGGAGGGCTGGAGATCAGCCAATTGCTGCCGAATAAAACCACCGCAGAGTTCGATCTGGTCTTCGACGTCAAAGCCGATGGCTGGTACAACCTGATGTCGTCCCTGGCGGACTTCCCCGTTCATCGGATGATGGTCTTCAGCTCCATCGCCGGCCGCTTCGGCAACGGCGGCCAGACCGACTACAGCGCGGCCAACGATTTCCTGTGCAAGAGCATGTCCAACCTGAAGTCGGCACGGCCCGGCGCCGTCGGCATCGCCCTCGACTGGACGGCCTGGGACGCCATCGGCATGGCTTCCCGCGGCTCAATTCCTACAGTGATGAAACAGGCAGGTATCGATATGCTTCCGCCCGAAGCAGGCATCGGTTTTCTCCAAAAAGCCCTGACGGCCTGCGGCGTCTCTACGGAGATGGTCGTGGCGCAATCGCTCGGCCGCATGCTCGACGAGTTCGACCCCAGCGGCGGCATCGACCTGGATAAATGGAACGAGGCGATCCGGCAGAGCGGCAGCCTGATGGTGCAGGAGGCTGAGTCCGCCGGGCTCTACCGCGGGCTGGTATTGTCGGGCTCTTTTGACCCGTCGGAACAGCCTTTCCTCTACGACCATCAGATCAACGGTACGCCGGTGCTTCCCGGCGTGATGGGCATAGAGGCCATGGCGGAAGCAGCGCAGGCGCTGGCGCCCGGCTGGAGGGTGGCGGAAGTCTTTGACGTGGCCTTCCTCAGCCCCTTCAAATTCTACCGCTCGGAGCCGAGGAAAGTGTTCGTCCAATGCTTCCTCACCGCGGAAGGCGATGAGATCATCGGGCATTGCAAGCTTTCTGGCGTGCGCAAGCTGCACGGCAAGAACGAAGAAGAGGTTACGGACCATTTCACCGGCAAGGTGCGGTTGACCCGGAAACCGGAAGGAGAAGCGCCAAACCTGGGCATAAAGCCCAAGGCCAAAAAAGACGGCGTGGGCGCTGCTGCCATCTACGAACTGTATTTCCACGGTCCGGCCTACCAGACGATCGAGTCGGCGTGGACGGAAAACGGCCGGCTGCTGGCCCTCATGGCAAGCGGGCTGCCTGCGGGCCACGACCCGGAGAGCGCTCCTTTGCTGGCATGGCCGCGGCATATCGAGACCTGTTTCCAGGCCGCCGGCCTCATCGAAATGGGCCGCTACGACCGGATGGGCCTCCCCGCCGCAGTGGAGCGCGTGTCTTTCCTGAAAGCTCCCAGCGCGAAGGCCCGCCTTTTCGCTGTAGTTGACACCCAGCCGGATGGCTACGACGTATCGATCGTGGACGACAGCGGCACGGTCTGTCTGTTGGTAACCGGTTACAAAACCTCCGCCTTGCCCGGCGGCATCGACGAAGGGAAGAATGGGGTTTTGAAGAACCTGTTTTGATGGAAATGAACACCTCTTGCGATTTTTTCTTCAGCCACCAGACCCTGGGCGATCTGCCCGGGGACCTGGACTGGCTGCACCCCGGGGAGTTGGCGTTTTTGGAAACCCTCCGGTTTGAAAACCGACGCAAGGACTGGTTGTTGGGGCGTTGGACGGCCAAGCAAGCCCTGCTTTCCCTGTTGGAAAACGGGGGGATGGTGTTGGAAATGAAAGACATTTTTATCCGGAAGACTGCCTCCGGCGCTCCTGTTGCGGAATTTGGAATTCCCGTACCGCCTTGTTCCCTCAGCATCAGTCACCGGGCCGGGCATGCCATCGTGGTGGCGGCGCCGGGGGATGTCCAAATCGGCTGCGACCTGGAACTGGTAGAGCCCCGCAGCGAGGCTTTCATCGCAGATTATTTTTCAGACCGGGAAAGGGAGTGCATCCGCAAAGACCCACCTTTTTTTTCCAACCTCCTCTGGTGCGTCAAGGAATCGGTGATGAAAGCAAGGGGAGAGGGCATGCGCATCCACCCCGGCAGGATCGAGGTGGAGGTAGACGGCCAGGCAAATGAGGGAGGGTGGCATAAGGCCCTTGCCAGGTTGAACCCAGGAGGGATAATTTACCCGGGATGCTGGAGGAGGGAGAGAGATTTTATATGGGCAGTTGTTTTTGTAAAAAACTCAAAACCAATAATTTAAAATTTAAAATTCATCATTCAAAATTGCATTAATATTGCTTTGGGATCACCATAGCCCCCATCACCTGAACAATGACATTTCCCGAATTTTTGGAACAAAGGGGCATCCCTGCCGGCCCAGTCTCTGTCTGGGCTTTCATTCCTTACTGGCTGGTCGGCGGCGAGCTGAAGAGCCAATCGTACGACAACCACCAAACCCGGCAGGAGCTGGCCGATGTGTTCGGCGCCCTGGGCCTTGACTGGCAATGGGTCCCCATTACCCGCGAAAACCTGCACGATACCGTTGAGGCGCTCCTGGGCTCAGCCGATGGCCATAAGCCATTGGTGCTCAACTATTGCGATGCCGATCCGGTATTCGGCGGCCCTGGTATCGAGGTCATTCATAAGCTGGAGGAAAAAGGGTTGGCATACACCGGCGCCGGAGCCGCATTTTACGACCTCTCCACCTCGAAAATCCTGATGAAAGAAGCATTCCTGCGCGCAGGTGTGCCCACCGCGCCCTGGGCGGTGATCGCCGATCCGGAGCGCGATACCCCGGGGCTATGCGAACGCCTGGGGGTTCCCCTTTTCGTCAAACCCATCGTCAGTGCGGGCAGTTTTGGCCTTTCCATCCGGTCGGTAGTGTATACCGACGAGCAACTGCGGGGCAGGGTAGAGGAGCTCCTGAACGGTCCCTACCAGCGCGAATACCGGGAAGGAGGGCTTTTTGTGGAAAAATTCATCAACGGTCCGGAATTCACGGTGCTGATTCTAGGCATGTTTGACAGCCCGGAATCCATTCGCGTTTTCCCACCTGTGGAAAGAGCGTTCAATACGACCTTGCCCGAAGAAGAGCGCTTTTTCTCCTTCGACCGCTACTGGGAATTATACAAGGAGGAAAGTCCGCCGCCCGATGGCAAACGCCTCTACGAATACCAGCCGGTAACCGGCTCCTTGCGGGAGCGGCTCGAAGACCTGGCCCTTCGGGCGTATTGCGCCGTGGGCGGCACGGGCTACGGCCGCGTCGACATCCGCATGGACCGCCGTACCGGAGAGCTGCTGGTGCTCGAAGTCAACGCCAACTGTGGCATCTCCGCCGATGAAAACGAATCTTCCACCGGACAGATACTCAAATGGGGAGGCATCACCTTCGCCCAGCTGATGAGCGAAATGCTCATGGGGGGACTGCTCCGGAACAACAACCACTTGCAGCCATGATGAAAGTCTGCGTCCTCCAACCCGACTATGGATCTTCGGAGGTCGATTACCGCAATTACGACCCCCCCAGGAATCTTTCCCACTTACTGCCTGAAGCGCAGGTCGACCACGTCTTTCTCAATAAGCTCACTACCTTCAGGCAATTGAAGGAACTCAAAGCGCAGGGCTACGACATCTTCGTCAACCTCTGCGAAGGGTACCCGGAGTGGGACATCCCCGGCATCGACGTCATCCATTCCCTGGAAGCGCTTGATTTGCCATACACTGGTCCGGCCCCGGCACTTTACGATCCGCCCAAGCCCCTGATGAAATACGCCGCTTACGCTGCCGGGGTGGATGTGCCGGCATTCGCGTTGCTGGAGCGCGGCGATGACGTGGGGGCAAAATGCGCCCACCTGTCCTTTCCGCTCTTCGTCAAACCCACCGGCGCGGGCGACAGCCTGGGCATCGACGAGCATTCGCTGGTGCATGATCCGGAAGAACTGAAGGTCAAGGTGTTGGAAATAATTGACAACTTCGGGACTGCTCTGGTGGAAACCTATATTGACGGCCGTGAATTTACGGTGCTGGTCGCCGCCTCGTCCACTGGCGGAGAGCCGGTGACCTACAAGCCCCTCGAATTCATTTTTGGAGCCGATACACCCTATAAAACCTATCAATTGAAAGTCACCCAATGGCATCCGCAGCGGAACGTGCCCTGCTGCGAGCCGGAATTGGAGAAGCGCCTCCGCGACGCGGCCCGGCGTGTTTTCACTGGCTTTGGCGCTGTGGGTTATGCCCGCATGGACTTCCGGGTTGACGATGAAGAACGGGTCTTTTTTCTCGAAGTCAACTTCGTCTGCTCTGTATTTTACTCCAGGGGCTACGAGGGCAGCGCAGATTACATCCTGCTGCACGACGGCACAGGGCAGGCTAACTTCCTGCGCCAAATCATTGCGGAAGGCATCGCCCGCCACCGCCGCAAAAAGAAAAAATACGCGATCACAGGCAACGCAGTCGACGGGTTTGGCCTGGTAGCAACGGGACCTTTGAACGCAGGTGAGGTCATCTGGGAAGGGGAGGAGCGGATGCAACGGATCGTCACCCGCTCCCATGTCGAAACTACCTGGAAACCTGAAGACCAGGAGAGCTTCCGGCGCTATGCCTGGCCGCTGAGCGAGGAGGCGTTTGTACTCTGGTCTACCGATCCTGCCGAATGGGCGCCGCAAAACCACTCCTGCGAGCCCAACACGGGGTTCAAAGGCCTCAATGTCGTGGCCCTGCGCGACATCGCGCCCGGCGAAGAGCTCACCCTCGACTACGCCACTTTCTACGACGAAAACATGGAGCCCTTCGAATGCCACTGCGGCTCGCCCCACTGCCGCGGGCTGATCAAAGGTATTCCGGGGAATCATTTGACGAGCAGGGAAGCTGCATTGCGAAAAATTTAGGTACGCAGATTTTTTAAGATCGCTTATGATTGCTTATGATTGCAGATCATAATTAATCATAACTCATCCTAACTAATCAGTGTCCCCATTTATGAAAAAGGTATTCATCTTCCCCCTGCTGGCACTTTTCGCCTTTTCCTCCTGCATCAAAGACCCCGAGGTGCAGCTGGAGAACGATATCGACAAGATCGAGAAATACCTCGACGACAAGGGCCTCACCGCTCTCTCAACCGAGTCGGGCCTGCACTATATCATCGAGGTGGAAGGCACGGGCGGCAACCCCACCATTGATGACGAGGTGACAGTCTTCTACAAAGGCTATTTCCTCAACGAGGAAGTGTTTGATGAAACGGGCGCCAACCCGGTCACCTTTCCTCTGGCCAACGTAATAGAGGGCTGGCAGGAGGGCATTCCCCTTTTCAAAAAAGGCGGTAAGGGCAAACTCCTCATTCCCTCCGGCCTCGGCTATGGTCTCTTCCCGCCTCCCGGCATCAAAAGAAATGCCGTGCTGATCTTTGATATCGAGTTAGTTGATTTTTGAGGATTGTTCGGGAAATCAATTCCAGCTTTGAAGCCGCCCTGATGTAGTGTCGAAGTCCCCTTCGACACATGTTCAGCTTGCGCAAGTTGTAAAAGTGTAGGCTGAAAATTCTCTGCATCCGGGCGCTTTGTGTCGAAGAGGACTTCGACACTACATTTTCTGAAATCGGGAAGTAATTCTCAGAATGCCCCATAGGGTGAGTTTATGGATTTTCCCAAATTTTTCTCTATTATTATGGGAAAAAGGGAAACCATGAGTCAAGATACCGTAATCCGCCAATTGGAACCTGTGGCGTTGTGGAATCATTTTGCCGACCTCAACGCCGTGCCCCGCGCCTCCAAAAAGGAAGAGCGCGTCATTGAATTTATGCGCCGCTTTGGCGAAAGCCTTGGTCTTGAAACCACGGTCGACGCTGTAGGCAACGTCGTCATCAAAAAACCGGCTACGCCGGGTATGGAGAACAGGCGCACCGTTGTGCTGCAATCGCACCTCGACATGGTGCATCAGAAAAATGCCGATACAAAGTTTGACTTCGATACCGAGGGCATCCGCAGCTACATCGACGGGGAGTGGGTAAAGGCCGAGGGCACCACGCTGGGCGCCGACAACGGCATCGGGGTGTCGGCCATCATGACCCTGCTCAGGTCGAAAGACATTCCCCATCCGGCGCTGGAAGCCCTTTTTACCATCGATGAAGAGACGGGTATGACCGGCGCAAAGGGGCTCGACGAAACCCTGCTCAGCGGTAAGATCCTGCTCAACCTCGACTCGGAGGAAGACGACGAACTCACCATCGGCTGCGCCGGCGGCATCGATTCCAATACCCGGATGGTCTATGCCGAAGATGCCGTCGCCGAGGGCAGCGCGGCGTTTGAAATTCGCGTTAGGGGACTGAAAGGCGGGCACTCCGGCCTCGATATCCACCTGGGCCGCGGCAACGCCAACAAGCTGATGACCCGCTTGCTGTACAAGACCACCCAGCCTCTGGGCCTTCGCATCGCCTCCTTCGACGGCGGCAGCCTGCGCAACGCCATCCCGCGCGAAGCGGTGGCCGTGGTCGTCGTGCCGGCCGCCCATGTAGACGCCTTCACCACGGAAATGCGGCATCGCAAGGCCGATATCATCCGCGAATTCCACCATATCGAGCCCGACCTGGCTATCGAGTGGGCCGAAACAGCCCTGCCCGCCAAAGCGATGAACGCCGGCGACCAGGATCAGGTGCTCAACGCGCTCTACGCCGTGCCTAACGGCGTTTTCCGCATGAGTCCCGATATTCCCGGCCTGGTAGAGACTTCTTCGAGTCTGGCCCGCGTTATTGTCAAAGACGGCTTGTTCACTACGCAGTCGCTGCAGCGCAGTTCCGTCGAGTCGGGAAAGGCCGACGTGGCAGCCGCCGTGCGCGCCGCCTTCGAAGCTATCGGCGCGGAAGTGGAGAATTCGGGCAGCTACCCTGGCTGGGCGCCCAATTCCGAATCGCCCATCCTCCACACGATGGTCGATCTGTATGAAAAGCTGTTCGGGGAAAAACCCTCGGTGGCAGCCTGCCACGCGGGCCTGGAATGCGGCATCATCAGCGAGCATTACCCCGGAATGGATATGATCTCCTTTGGCCCTACCATCCGCCACCCGCACTCGCCCGATGAGAAAGTGCACATCGCTTCGGTTGGGAAGTTTTGGAATTACCTCACCTCGATTCTCAAGGAAATTCCTGTGAAGTGAAAAAGTGAAAGGGTGAAAGGGATATTTTGCTAAACCAAATAGCCGGACATCTATGAAAACGTTTTTTTTGAAATTCGCTTTGATTGGCGCTTTGGGCTTTGTGGAGCCTGCAGGCGCCGCTACTGATTGTTGCCCTTCCTCCCCTCCTTCTTCAGATGGGGTTTTCAAGCTGGTCAAGACCAAAGGGCGCGTATCGCTTTACGAGCGTTGGGTGGAGGTTGAGCCGGGCAACAAGGTTCGGGAACTCAAGGCAGAATTTACGGTTGACGCCGGAATGGATGCCGCCCTGGCTCTGTTGAAAGACAAAAGCCGCGTACACCGCTGGATGCAGGGCATGCAAGAGTTCCAGGTCGTGGAAAATCTGTCGGACGGATGGGTTTCCTACGTCCGGTACAGCATCCCCTGGCCTCTGGCCGACCAGGACATCGTGATGCGTTTCAAACTGTTCAAGAGCACAGGGCTGTATACCGCTTCTTTCCAATCATCCACCCATGCCAGCTACCCGGTGAAAGATGGCGTCACGCGCATGAAGGGGGTGACGGGTAGTTGGCAGTTTCAGGCCAAAGGAAGCAACCAGACACAAGTTACTTACCTGATCATGACCCGCAATAAGTCCAATTTCCCTAAATGGATGACCGATCCGATCATCCAGGACAACATGCTGGATACCATGAACGCTTTTGCCGGCCAGGCACGGGAATTGCACGTGCAGCGCTAGCGGTTTTTTGCCGATAATGCGCTACTTTTACGGGCATGAAAGACGACCAGGCAACCCTCTTGCGCAACATCGGCATCGCTGCCCATATTGACGCCGGAAAGACGACCCTTACAGAGCGGATTCTATATTACACCGGCCGCACCCACCGGATGGGAGAGGTGCACGAAGGCACCACCGTCATGGACTACATGGAGGAGGAGCGCGAGCGCGGCATCACCATCACGGCGGCTTCCACCCAGACCGAATGGAGCTGGGACGACCGGGCTTTCACCATCAATATCATCGACACGCCCGGCCACGTCGACTTCACGGTAGAGGTGGAGCGTTCCCTGCGCGTGTGCGACGGCCTCATCGTGCTGCTCAGCGCGGTGGAAGGCGTGGAGCCCCAGTCGGAAACCGTCTGGCGGCAGGCCGACCGCTACCACATCCCCCGCCTGGTGTTCGTCAATAAAATGGACCTGCCCGGCGCCGATTTTGAAGAGGTTGCGGCGCAGGTCGAAAAGCGCTTTGCGGTTAAAGCTCTGCCGCTTCAATTGCCTATAGGCCAGGAAGAGCACTTCAAGGGCCTGGTAGACCTGGTAGCGGAAAAAGCGTTGATCTGGAACGAAGAAGAATGGGAAGAGACCGTGATCCCACCCAACATGCGGCAACAAGTGGAAGAAGCCAGGCAAGTCATGCTGGAAACCCTGGCAGAAAGCGACGAAAATCTATTCACCAAACTATTCGAAGCGACCGATTCCATCACGCAACGCGATATCCGCCAGGCGATCCGGCAAGCGGTGCTGGCGCGGCAGATCGTGCCCGTATTTTGCGGCAGCGCTTATAAAAACAAGGGTGTTCAGCCTATTCTCGACGCGGTGTGCGCCTATTTGCCATCTCCGGCCGACGTTGGCGCTATCAGAGGAGTAGTTCCGGGAAAAGAAGAGGCGGCCACCCGCACTTTGCAGGCCAAAGAGCCGTTTTCCGCGCTGATCTTCAAGATTGTGCACGACGAACAGCACCACAAGATCGCCTTCTTCCGGGTGTATTCCGGGCAGGCCCGGCGCGGGCAGGCCGTGCTCATCCCCCGGACCGGGCATCGGGAGAAGCTCTCGAACATCTACCAGATGCACGGCGGCAAGCACAACACCATCTGGGAGATCAGCGCCGGCGATATCGGCGCCTTGAGCGGGGTGAAAGATATCATCACCGGCGATACCATTTGCGACCCGGACCATCCCATCAGCCTGGAGACCATTCCCTTCCCCGAGCCCGTCATCGCCATGGTGGTGGAGGCGAAATACGGCCGCGATCTCGACAAGCTAAAAGACGCCCTGCGGTACCTGGAAGAAGAAGATCCCAGTTTCAAAGCCGGGGAAGACCCGGAGACAGGGCAGATGCTCATCCACGGCATGGGCGAGTTGCACCTGGAGGTAATGAGCCACCGTTTGCGCGACGAGTACCGCGTGGAGGTCAACCTCGGCAGGCCGCAGGTCAATTACAAGGAGCAGTTTGGGCAGACGGTGCGGTTTTCGCATGATTTTACGCGGGAAGCCGGCGAGCCGCTCTTCGCCTCCCTTCAGTTTGAAATGGGTCCTGCCGACGAGCATTTCCTGCAGGGAGCTGATTTTCAAACCGGCAAGGAGCGTGTACAGATAGAGGAAGCTGCGATAGAAGGGCTCAAGCCCGAATTCATCGCCGCGGCCCGCCGCGGGTTTGAATCGATGTGGCACATGGGGCCGCTGGCCGGACTGGAGATGCACAGCTATAAGGTGAAGATTTTGGGCGGCCTCGCAAACCCCAACTCCAACCCCCTGGCATTTGAACTGTGCGCCCGGGAAGCCTTCCGGGCGGCCGGCCTGCAATGCCAGCCCGTTTTAACGGAGCCCGTCATGTCGGTGGAGGTCATTTGTCCCGACGAATTCATGGGCGGTATCATGGGCGATCTCAACCGGAGGCGAGGAGCCCCGCAGGGGGTGCAATCAAGGATCACGCATACGGTAATCAAGGCCTATGTGCCGCTGGCGGAGTTATTTGGCTACGCCAACACGGTGCGCAACCTCAGCTCGGGCAGGGCCGCCGCTTCCATTACCTTTTCCCACTACGCCCCTGTTCCGGAAAACATTTCAAAGAACATCCTGGAGCATAGAAAAGGATATTGGAGGACATAGGACCAATTTTTCCTATCTTTGTGGGCCAAAAAAAAGCGTACCCATGAGATCATTAAGCTTATTCATCGTCATGGTCCTGATGTTTGCATGCAGCTCCCGCGGGCCGGAAAGCGCTCCCGCCTCGCAGACAGCCGCAGACAGAGGACCCGCGGAAAATCCCGAAATCAGCATCCAGGTGCAGGGCATGGAGCCCGGGCTTGCCTACCTCATCGCCACCTACACCGACCAGCGGTACCGGCTCGACTCTACCATGGTCGATGCTTCCGGCAAAATGCTGTTCAAGCGCGACAAGCCCTATCCTCCCGGCCTGGTCTTCCTCATGCTGCCCGACAAGTCGGCTTTCCAGCTGATCGTCGATCTGGACCAGACCTTCTCCATGAAAACCGTGAAGGGCAACCTCAACGCCGCTATGGAAGTGGAAGGCAGCCTCGACAACGAGCTGCTGTACAAATCCATCAAATTTGAAGAAGGACAGCGGAGCCAGTTTGACGCCGTAGCTGCCCGCATGCGCTCCGTTCCGGCCAACTCGCCGGAGTATACCGCAGCGAAGGCTGAGCAGGACAAGCTGCTCGCCGACCGGAAAGCCTTCCTCAAGGATATGGCCGACAACCACCCGGAGTCCCTTTTCACCAAATTCAAGATCGCGGGCCAGAACCCCGACGTGCCGGATGTACGCAAGCCGAATGGCACGATCGACACGGTACGTCAGGTATACCTCTATCGCACTAAATTCTGGGAAGGCGTCGACTTCAGCGACGAGCGCCTGCTCGGCACGCCTGTCATCGCCAACAAACTCAAGCGCTACATCACGGAATTGACGCCGCAGAACGCAGATTCCATCATCTCGGCCACCAAGTTTCTCGTCGACCAGGTGCTCGACCACAAGGAGTATTTCAAGTACTTCACCAACTACGTAGCCCTCTACTACGAGCCCGGCAAGACCCCGGTGATGGACCCCAACGCCATCTTCGTGTTCATCGCACAGAATTATTTCACCAAGGAAAGGGCTTTCTGGACCGACTCCATCCAGGCCGCCGCTATCCAAAAACGCGCTGCTGAGCAGCAGAACAGCCTGGTGGGCAAAAAAGGCCCCAACGTCAAAGTTCCAGGCCCCGACGGTAAAGTGCGCGAACTGTTCGCCATCAAAGATCCCTACATCGTGGTCTTCATGTACAACCCGGAATGCGATCACTGCATCGAGGAATCACCGCAGATGGTCCGTTTCCACCAGGAGTGGAAGCCCAAAGGCGTGGAGGTTTACGCCATCGCCATCGAAACCGATGCCGCAAAATGGAAGGCTTTCATGGCCAAGAACCAGATGCAGAACCTGGTCAACGTGTTCGACCCCACCAACAAGTCGATCTATGCCACCTACTACGTGGATAACACCCCCGAAATCTACGTGCTAGGTCCCGACCGCACCATCATCGCCAAAAACCTCAAACCGCACCAGATCGCGGATGTGATCCAGCGGGATATGAGGAAGAAAAAATAATAATCATTCAAAAAAAGGCGCGGCCGCAAGCCGCGCCTTTTTTTAAAACTCAGTTGCTGTTCTCTCCTCTGCCGGTTCCGGCAGCACTTCCAGCATCCAGCCCTTGAGCTGGTGGAGGAAGGATTCGATTTGGAAAAGAATGAGGTTATCGTCCTGCAGCAGCTGGTCGATTTTGAACGAGCCGGCGGGGCGTGCCTGCAGGCCTTCGTAACGGGTGAAGTGCTCTTTCTGCGGGAAGAGATGCCATACGAAAACCTGCCCGGAAAGGCGCTGTTCGAATACAAGGATAGCGCTATTATTATAGCCTACGAGCTCGTCGCCCAGCGGGAAGATGTGATGCAGCGTGATGCGGGCTTCCCGGACTTCGGGGAATTTGTCGTTGAGGAGCAACTCGGCATCCCAGCCCATCTCGTCCTTCAACTGGTTGTACAGCGCCTGAATTCTTTTTTCCAGGCTTTTCCATTGCTGGTATTCCTGTTGTACCCGGCCTTTTACCTTCCTGAGGTTATCCCATTCCTGCCGGATATTTTCAATCGGTTTGTGCATACCTGTTGATTTAGTCAAATAATAGGCAAAAGGTAGGTCCTGAAAGCAGGTTTCGCAATGACTTTGGTCATGCGGAGGGGTGAGATTTATCTTCCTGAAAAGATCACCCTTTGAGATGATCTTTATCATTGGCCGGGCGGGCGTTTTGCCCCATACTTGCAAGGATTTTTATTCTTTCACCCACCTTATTGTTATGAAACCTGGTCAAACCATGAATCGCTGGCTCATTGTAGCCGGCGCTATCCTCATTCAACTGGCACTGGGAGCATTTTATTCCTGGTCTGTTTTCACCAAAATTCTCACTGATCCCGAAGGGGTATATCGTTTTTCGGCTACGCAGACGGCGTGGATATTCTCCGCTGGTTTGGCAACCTTCGCTATTGTGATGGTGCTGGCCGGACGCTGGCAGGTGCGCACCGGGCCGAGGCCCCTGGCGATCGCGGGCGGTTTGCTGCTGGGATTGGGCTATGTGCTGGGCGGATTGTTCGGCAGCACCTTCTGGGCGCAGTTCCTTTTGGTCGGCGTGCTGGCCGGCGCGGGCGTGGGATTGGCGTACGTGGTGCCCATCGCCGTAGGGGTGAAGTGGTTTCCCGATAAGAAGGGCATGATCACGGGTTTGGCGGTAGCCGGCTTCGGTTTTGGCGCCACCATTTGGGTCAAGCTGGCAGGCAGCTGGTTCGGCGGTCTGCTGAACACCACCTCTGTGTTTGGCCTTCCCAATGTACAGAGCGTGTTCCTCATCTACGGCATAATTTTCGCTGTCATGGTACTGCTGGGCAGTATCGTCATGATCAACCCGCCCGAAGGCTACAAGCCTGCCGGCTGGGAGCCCTCACAGGCTGTTGGCGGGCAGATCAACGGCGGCGTAGGGTATACGCCTTCACAGATGCTTCGCACACCTCAGTTTTACGCAATCTGGACCATCTTCGCTTTCACCGCTATCGCGGGTTTGATGGTCATCTACTGCATCCAGCTCTTCGGGATGGATACCCTCGAATACCGGGGCGTGGAAAACGCCGTGGTCATTACCGGCACTGCCATGGCCTGGTATGCCATCTTCAACGGTCTGGGCCGTATCATCTGGGGCATGATCTCCGACCGCATCGGCCGCAAGCGCGCGATCATCAGCATGTCGCTGTTCCAGGGTATCGTAATGTTGCTGCTGTATCATGGCTTTATCACCTTTGGCCTGTCGACCGGCCTCATCATAGGCGCTTCGCTCGTGGGCTTTAACTACGGCGGTATCTTCGCCCTCTTCCCCGCCATCACGGCCGACTTTTTCGGCAACAAGCAGGTGGGGCTCAACTACGGCTGGGTGTTCACTTCTTATGGCGTTGCCGGCATCACAGGTCCGCTTCTCGCTGGCGTTTTCAAGGATGCCGCTGCTGGCAGCGGTTCGCCCATGGCCTGGATGGCGCCCTTCATCATCGCCGGCGTCCTCTGCATTATTGGCGCGGTCATCATGGGGATGATCAAAGCCCCGAAGGCGATTGAGGAGAAACAGGGGAAGGTCAAGCTGGCGCTTGATTAGTTTAGCGTTTAAAGTTTATAGTGATAGTGAGGCGCGGTT
>JBAQQB010000060.1:0-30039 GCA_049306275.1 Saprospiraceae bacterium
AGCGGTCCCTGACGAAGGCGAAGGCGGCGCCCACGGCAAAGAGAAAAGAGGGAAACACCAGATCGGTCGGCGTGAAGCCATGCCAGCCCGCGTGGAGCAGCGGCGCAAAGGTCAGGCCCCAATCGCCGGGCGTATTGACGATGATCATCAGACAAATGGTCATGCCGCGGAAGACGTCGAGGGCGTGAAAGCGATTCATGTTTTTCGTTTTGTGGGTAAGTGCTAAAAAGTATGGGTGCTTTGGATGATTCCACCCCCCAACCCCCGCCAGCGGGGGAGATTGTCTATTTTCCCCGCTGGCGGGGGAGATTGTCTATTTTCCCCGCTGGCGGGGGAGATTGTCTATTTTCCCCGCTGGCGGGGGAGATTGTCTATTCTCCCCGCTGGCGGGGGAGATTGTCTATTCTCCCCCGCTGGCGGGGGTTGGGGGGTGGAAAATCTTCATAATGAATTAAAAACAAACAAGTTAAACTAAATCCACTGGGAATTTAATAGAAAATCCACGCCATTTTCTTTATCTTTCTCCTCCTGACCCACGAACAAAATAACTATGAACAGACGAAAAGCCCTCGAACAGATTGCGCTCGCCTTTGGCGCCATGGCCTTTGTCCCCTCCACTTGGGCAAGAACCGAGGAAGGCACCCCCATTTTGTTGCCCGATCCCCAAAAGAAAAGGCCGCTGAACAGAAAGGTTACGGCTATTACGCTGGGCGCCGGCAACCGGGGCAACGTCTACGGCAATTACGGACTGGAATACCCGGATGAACTGGACATCGTTGGCGTGGCGGAGCCGATCCAGGTCAGAAGGGAGCGTTACATGCAGCAGCACAACATTCCCCAAAACAACTCCTTTTACACCTGGGAGGATGTGTTCAAACGGGAAAAATTTGCAGACGCCATCATCATCACCACGCCCGACCATTTGCATTACGGACCTTGTATGGAGGCGCTGCGAATGGGTTACGACGTGTTGCTGGAAAAGCCCATCTCCCCTTCGGAGCAGGAATGCCGGGACATTCTCGAACTGGCGGAGAAAACGGGCCGCATCGTTGCGGTTTGCCACGTGTTGCGCTATGCCCCCTATTTCATCAAGCTGCGGGAGTTGATCCAGACCGGCATGTTGGGAGAGGTGGTGAGCATGCAGCATTTCGAGCCGATCAACCACATCCACATGAGCCATTCGTATGTGAGGGGCAACTGGCACAATTCGGCCGACTGCACACCGATCATCCTGGCCAAATCCTGCCACGACCTCGACATCATCAAATGGCTGTTGGGCAAGTCCTGCACCCATATACAGGCCTTCGGCGACCTCTCCTGGTTCCGTTCGGAAAATGCGCCGGCGGGCAGCACGGCGCGCTGTACGGACGGTTGCGCCGTAGAAGGCGCCTGTCCTTATTCCGCACTCAAAATCTACCACCGCGACCGCACTTACCTGCACCACTTCGACCTGCCGGCCGAAGAAAGCCGCCGGGGCGAGGTCATCATGGACTACCTCCGCAATTCCAACTACGGCCGCTGCGTCTACCGCATGGACAACGACCAGCCGGACCATTACGTCTGCAACATGCTATTTGAAAAAGGCGTCACCGCCAGTTTCAACATGGAAGCCTTCACCTCCTACCACGGCCGCCGCACCCGCATCATGGGCAGCATGGGCGACATCGTTGGCGATATGACCAAATTCACCTGGGTCGATTTCCGCACCGGCGAAACCCAGGTCTGGGAGCACGGTTCCGACGGCCACGGCGGGGGCGACTGGCGCCTGGTATCCGACTGGATACAGGCCGTAGCCAACCAGGACGCCTCCCTGCTCACCAGCACCATCGCCGCATCGATCGAGAGCCATGTGATGGGATTCAAGGCGGAGGAGAGCAGGAAGGCGAAGGTGGTGAGGGAGGTGAGGGTGTAGTAACTCAAGTCTCCCCGAAAAGGGCATCCCGGAATTTGTTGTAGAGAAACGAAATGACCAGCAGCAAGGCGCCCAGAATAACCAATACCATCGTCTTGGAAAGGGCGCTCAAATCCGCAAGGTCGATCATCGCAACTTTGACGAGCGTAATGGCGATCAACACAATAGCCGCGATGCGCAGGTATTTCCGGGACCGGCGGATACCCCTGACGATCAGCATCAGGGCGTAGACGCCCCACAAAATACTCAGCGCGCCATGGAAAGCATTGAACAGATCAAGCGCCTTCATCCAGCAATACAACTCCACACTGATTACCGCCAACAGAACGATATGAAGCAGCAGGCTGAAAAGTACGCCCAATTTCATCTCAATAAAAGATTGCCGCTGGTATTCGTAGATTGCCCATAGAAGCCCGCCCACGAAGAAATAGCTTACATACCGGATCAGCAGATGCCCGGCGCCAGTGATCGTACCTGCCGGCGGGTTCAGGTAAGAATCATTCAAAAAAATGAATTGCTCCAGTGTAATGGTCAGAAAAACCAACAGGAAAAACAAACTCAACCCCAGGTTGACCAGGCCCAGCGTCCGGCTTCGCAAGCGGTAAATATTGACCACAGACAGGACCGTCATGAAGAGCAGGCTGTAATTGACAATCCAGGTCTCTCTGAACAGCGCCAGGTCATTTCCGGCCCCAGACAGCGCCGCTCGTTGATCAAAGTAATTGGTTATTTCAAATTGGGGCCCCAGGTAAAGGATCAAAATAAAGATCGCCGGCAGGATGTGATCCACAAACTGCCTTCCCACACTGTCTTCCCTGAAAGGATGTTCGTATTGCGGTTTGCGGTTGATCAGCACTGAAAAACCAAAACAAGCCGCCGACCAAAGGGAGGTCAGCAAATACATATTGAAGACCGGACGAATCTCCAGCGCGCCCGCTATTCTGTATGCATTCCAGTCATGCAATAAACTGAAAAACGCAAGGGCCAACAACCCATAAGCGAGCCCTTCGAAAGCCGGCGCTGTGCGCGTGCGCCCGATCCAGAACAGCAAAGCCGCTTCTCCCGCCCAGAGCAAAGTCACCCAGTTGCCATCGAGTTGTACGGGTATGGCGATGATGGTAAAGATCAGGCCCACCCCGGAAACGAGGTAGAACAGGTTGCGGTCGGCCAGCCTGAACCGGTATACGACGCCGCTGACACTCAGATGGATCAAGGCATTGAGCCCTGTAAACAAGCCCAATTGATGCCTGCCGATTTCGTGATCCTGCAGCAAAAAATAGCCCAGTCCGTAAAAAACAAAAGAATTGAACAGCAGCATCGCCACATCGGAAGCATCGTAGTTTTCGCGCTTGATCAGTTTATAGGCCAGGAAAGCCAGGTAAAAGATCGCAAAAAACAAGATCAGAAAAACAAAAGCCGGACTGAATTGAGCCGCCTTGTAATCGAACGCATACCAGCTGGCATAGATCAACCACGATAAAGTGAAGGCCGCATAGTACAAGGACTTCCAATACCTCCAGAAAGAGATCGATAAAATGCCCAGGTTGACGATGGAAATGTAGGTGAATGAAAAGACGATCTTATCCGGGTCATCGCCCAGCAGAAAGGGAATGGCGTAGGCGCCCACCAATCCGAAATGCGCAACGACCGGCTGGTTGAACCGCAGCGCTTCCACCACGCCGTAGGTGGTCAGGGCGACCATGATGCCGAAGGAAACGCCCTGTGGCAGGAGATCGTAATAAATATGGGCGGCATAGCTGGTAAAGAAAAGCAAGGCCAGGGCCCCGCTAAACAACACCGCGCCAAAGGCCGTGTATTTACTCCGGAGCCGGTAGGAAAAGAACAACAGCACGGCGCCGACCAGATATCCCATCAAGATGCGTACCAGCGGGCTGATCAGGTCATGGTCAATGACATACTTGATGCCGATACCCATCCCGATCAGGATCGCCACCATGCCGATCTTATTGATGAGGCTACCGCCGATCACCTCCTCCAGGTCGCGGCTGAGGTTATGCATCGGGACAGGTTTAGGGGATTTCCTCGGAAGAACCGGCTCTACAGGCGCAGGTTCCACCTCAGCCTCTTTCCGGATGGCTTCTTCAATAATAAGCGGTTGTTTTTCAGGAACATCGGGTGAGGCGGCCTTCAATAGGCGCAATTCCTTCGTCAGGCGGAGGATTTCGTCGGCGAGCAATCCCTGTTTGATCGCCAGGGCATCCAGGCGGTCCTGCAGCTCGCTGATCTTGTTGGTAGCATTTTCCATACAAATCCAGGAGGGTTAGGTTGTTTGGAAAGGTAAGGAAAAAAGTGGGAAGTTGGAAGCGCCGTTTCATATCTGGCCAAAAGTGGGGTGGGAAGTGTAGATTTGGCTAGATTGGGGGTTATATTTGGCCAAATGTGTGATTTTTTATTACTTTTGGCTAAATATCCTGAAAATTATGAGCGCTATCATTGGTAGGAAGAAAGAAATTGGTCAGCTCGACAAGATCAAGGCCAGCCGTAAATCAGAGTTTGTCGCGGTCTATGGGAGAAGAAGGGTGGGAAAAACTTTCCTGGTGAGAGAGTATTTCGAATATCAGTTCGATTTTCAACTGACAGGGTTGGCTAATGCCAATACCCAGCAACAGTTGACCAACTTTCATGCGACACTCAGGCGCTACGCCCCTGCTTACGATAAATCGATACCTAGCAACTGGTTTGAAGCATTCCAGGACCTGATCAGTTGCCTGGAAACGATCCAAGGGGACCGGAAAAAGATCATTTTCCTGGATGAACTACCTTGGCTCGCCACACCCAAATCTGATTTTATGATGTCGCTGGAACATTTCTGGAACAGTTGGGCCACTAACCGGAAAGACATCATTCTGATCGCTTGCGGATCGGCTGCCTCCTGGATGATCAGCGAGCTCATCAACAATCGTGGAGGACTGCACAACAGAGTTACTGAACGCATCAAAATACATCCTTTCAATCTCGGCGAAACCGAACGTTTACTCCAATCCAAAAACATTGTATTGGACCGGTATCAGATTCTCCAGCTATACATGGTCATGGGGGGAATACCTTACTACCTGGATGCCGTATCTCCCGAAAAAAGTGCGGCTCAAAACATTGAGGAGATGTGTTTTCGCAAAGGAGCTATTCTGGAAACCGAATTCCGGAACCTCCTTGCTTCTCTGTTCAGGAAGGCTCACAGGCATGAGGCCGTCGTTAACGCCTTAGCCCTCAAAGCGCGGGGAATGTCCCGCAATGAACTGGTGGCCGCGGCAACCGGCATTACATCCGGCGGAAGTCTGACCAGGGTGCTGGAAGAACTGGAAGAAAGCGGATTTATCCAGCGCTACACGCCCTTCAACAATAAATCGAAGAACACCCTGTACCGCTTGTCCGATTTCTACAGTACGTTCTACCTGAAGTTCATCAAAGACAACACCAATTACGAAGCAGGAGTATGGACGAATGCCATCGACCACCCTTCCCAAAGGGCCTGGGCCGGCTATGCTTTTGAGCAGGTCTGCCTGGCGCATATCCCCCAAATCAAGAAAGCATTGGGAATCAGCGGCATCCTGAGCCATACGTCGTCATGGAAAAGCGCCCGCCCGGAAAACGGCGCCCAGATCGATCTGGTCATTGACCGGCGCGACCAAGTGATCAACCTCTGTGAAGTCAAATACTCCATCAACCCGTATTCCATCACCAAAGCCTACGCTGATAACCTTCGAAACAAGGTCGGAGCTTTCCGCGACGAAACCAAAACCCGCAAAGCCGTCTTTCTGACCATGATCACCACCTTCGGCCTGGAGAGGAACGCCCATGCCGGATCGGTGGTCCAGAATGAAATCAGGATGGATGCGTTGTTTGGGGATGGAGAATCCGTTTTATAGGGTTGGATTTAAAGGAGGGGTTTACTAAATCACGGCGCCAAATGCCTGAAGAACCGTTCACCCTACTTTTAGGTCAGTTCTCTTTGAATGGCTTTTCAGAGTATTTTATTAGCTATTAGTTTTTCGAATCTCGAGGGAGGTCTTGTCGCGGGACAGGATATCGTGGTAGGTGAACTTGCGCCAGCGGCCGTCGGGGTTGTAGTTCGTCATATCTGCTTGCGAGTCAGTTTTCCAAAATTGGGGCGACGTTTGGGGGGTAATTTCTCGTGGTTGGTAAATATAATGCTATTGAACCATAACAGCAAGAGGGATTGCGTTTGGCATGCGACAATCTGGCGTTTTCCTGCGAAGGATGGTTCTGGGGATAGCTTCCCGATTTCAAAAACTTAAGGTTCGAACCATCCCGGCCTTAGCCGGTTTGCCGTAAAGAAACCGGCTGGAATGAAGCCCCTCCGATAGACCGGCTCCTGCGGACCTGATTTGGGCTGGCTATTGTCTGAGCAAAACGGATTCAGGGCTTCCCCTCAACAGTCCGTGCGAGTTTAGCCAGCCCGGCGAAATGAAGGCCGGTTTTAGGCAAAGCGGCGACAGCCTTGTTTTTTTGGTACTTTTTCAACAAGGAAAAAGTACATGCTCAGGTTAGGCAGGCCATTGTGTTTTTACACACGACCTGTGTCGAAGAGGACTTCGACACTACATCACAACCCCTCCACCCCCACCTCCGGCCTCTTCCCTCCCGCCAACCGCTCAAAATCAGTATCAATCTCCGTCCGCTCATTAAAAAAGCCGCAATTCTTGAGAAAGAAAGCCCCATCCTTCACCCCGCCGGTATAATCCAGGCGATTGCCTTTCTGGGCGGTAGCGTCGGCGGTAAAGCGGGCGCGGGTGAGCTCGTGCCACTGCCCGCCAGCGTCGCGGATCCATTGGTTGCCGTAAAGGGCATGCCGGGAGATGACCCCGGTTTCGGGAATGAAGTTTTCGAGAAAGGAATAGAGCCCGGTCAGCCAGGTGCTGGTTTGAGGGCGGCGCCAGCTGGCAATGAGCATCCACTGCGCGGCTTCGGGGGCGTAAAACCAGGCGGTATAGTCGGTATTGTTCCCCTCAGCGGGGTGGCCGCGAAGGAGGAAGCGATACGTGACGCCTGCCTTCCAGGGGTAGCGCAGGTAGCTCTGCCCGCCTGAGCCCTCGTTGCCGAACTCACCGGTATATACTTCCGGCCCTTTTTTGAGGAGTCTGATCTTCTGATCTTCGGGAATATTATTCGGATCGTCGGTCTCGAAAGGGCTCCATACCGAGAAGAGGATGCGCCGCTCCGTATCCGAATTGACCTGAAAGCCGAAGTAGCCTTCGCTAAAACCATTGGCCATAAAATAGGAACCCAACACGTCCTGCCCTTCCGGAACGGTGATCTCGCTGTAAAACCATTCCACCTGCTCCACTTTTTCTGCCTGTGGGTACCATAAGTGCACCGATGGCCCGCGCCGGCCCCAGTAAAATTCATCTTTCACGTGATGGACCCCTCCCCTGACAGCATCGCCCTCCAGCACCAAGGCCTCCACTTCGGCGAAAACGGAGCCCGTGCGGGTTTTACCCTGAAGCTCCAGCCGCTGATACCCGGGCTGGCTTACTTCAAAGACGCCCAGGGGAATGAGCTCCCAATCGGTGTTGCGCAGCGCGATCTCCGTGGTTACACCGCCAAGGGTGCATTGCAATACCGATTCGCCATCTGGTACCCGGGCGCGAATGGACAACTGCAGCTGTCCCGTACCAGCCAGATGAAAAAACACCCCGATGGCATGCGCCGGATCCTGCCAGTCCCTCAGCCCGGTTCCCCCGATCAGCGCGGAAGATACCAGCGGATCGCCGAGCACCCAGGCATTGCCGGCAAGGGGTATTTCCACGCGCCCGGAGGCGCCAAACGGGCCTTTGACGGCGCAGGACAGCGATAGGATGAGGAATAGCACAAAGACGACGAGCTTTTTCATTTTCCGTTTTTATCAGAAGCTACAACCCTTCCACAACACTTTCAATAATTTCAAAAATCTTTTTACAACCTAACTGATAAAAATCATTTCTCGAAAGAGCCCCGGTTAATATCTTGAATCTTGGGAAGGTGTTAATGGTAGCTTTCGGAGGACTTAAACCGGGCATAATGGACTACCCCGTTCAAACGGACCTGATCCAATTGATACGCCACCTGATTGGCGCCATGCAACCTTTTGCCGAAGCCAATTCCGTAACCTTGAGCTTCACTCCTGAAAAAGAGACCTGTTTTCAGAATCTCACCCCCGGCGACATCCTTTCCGACCTCGCACGCCTGCTTTGCAAAATAATAATCTTTACTCCCCAAGATTATAGCGTGAATATTAAAGTAATAATTCATGAGCAGTTGACAACCATCCAGTTAGAAAACACCGGCGCAGATTTGTCTTCCATCAGCGACGTGCTTCAGGGAGTTTCAACAGGGGTAGTGGTATCTTCTGCGGCAAAGAAAGGAACCTGTTTTCAAATTCAACTTCTCAGAGAACCAGAAGAACAAATCGAAACTGAAAAGCCGATCCGGGTGGATGGCCATACATTCCATATCCCGGCTTTCTACAAACGATTTCAAAAAGACTTGGACACCTACTTCAAGAATCTTCCCAATTTGGAAAAAACTGCGGAGAATCGGGGCTCTCGCGAGGGAGTTTTCCTCAAAAAGGTTAATGCCGTTATCCTGGCCCACCTTGACAAAGAAGGCTTCGGAGCGGAACCGCTGGCCGACGCATTGGCGCTTAGCCGGGCTCAACTTTTTCGAAAATTGAAACCACTGGCAGGCATGCCTCCAGGGCGTTATATCAGGTTTGTACGCCTCCTGAAAGCAAAGGAACTGCTCGAACGAGAAGATGTGAACATCGGCGAAGCAGCCTTTCAGACGGGCTTCATTAACCAAAGCCATTTTACCCGCGCCTTCCGCGAACAATTTGGATTTAATCCATCCGAAATCATAAAACAAGTTCAATAAACCGAATATGGACCAATCTGAAAAAAACAAGGCATTCTACCGCCTTTACCTGGCTTCCCTGAGCGGTAAAGAAAAAACGAGAGCCTCGATCTCCCAATTCGTAGAGGATGAAAAGCTCATCGAGCATATTCTTTTCTTCGAAAAACTCTTTCCCAGATATGAAGTCATCATCGATGAACTCATGGCGGATGACGATCGCGTTTTCGTCCGCTCCCATTTCAAAGGCCAACATACCGGGGAAGTCACGGGTATTCCAGCTACTCAAAACGAGGTCAAAACGCCCTTTGCCCTGGGTTACCACATACGCAATAACAAAATTGTCGATTTCTGGGCTATCGCCAATGAGATGGACCTTTTTGAACAGATGGGGTTGACCCGCAATCAGGTGGAAGTGAAGTAGTTTTTTTGCGGCCTGCGGACTGGATTTTGAAACATCCAGGCAAATATTTGCAACAAACAGGTTTAGTCCTATCTCCGAAAGAGACCTACCTTTATTCTGGCAATCCAAATTACTGACCGGTCAGGTAAGAAAGAACAGTACTCCGGTACTGGAGGAAATTCTATTTCAGTAGTGAAAAGAAAAGGCTTCATTTTTTTCTAATCCTTACGCATGAAATCTTCGAGTGATAACAGGCAATCCGTGTTGAATTTGATGAAAACCATCAGTGGACAGGAGAAAGACAGAGCCCAGCTCAGCGCATTCATTGCCGATGAAAAATTAATTGACACCCTTATCGCTATTGAATGCTACCTGCCTTGCTATGAGATTGCCATTGATGAGGTCACTTCAGTAGGGAAGAGAATAACGTTGCAAGCCCGGGCCCGTGGAATCTTGAGCGGCACAGCGCCGGAAAAAGCAGCCAATTCAATCACTGAAATCCCCTTTGCCATGGGTTGTCGTGTAGAAAAGGGTAAGATTACCAACCACTGGTTCATTGCAGATCAACTGGCCTTTTTGAAGCAAATTCAATAAGAAATATCTATTTCTGTTTTTTTTTAAATATCGGAAAATGAAAACTAGACAGAACATCCACAATTGTCAACATCACTGGATTAACATCCTTGTTTTGATGTTTACCGGGCTTTTTATGGGTGGTTTTGCATCTTACCCTCTGCAGGCACAGATCACCTTCGGAGAAGAAGCCCCCCCCTTCGGCATGTCCATCACCCTTACCGAGAGCAACCTGGCCTTTCATGCCCTGGTAGACATCGACAACGATGGAGACCTGGATAATTTCGTTTGTGAACGGGATTTCGTCAACCCCTGTTGGATCGTTTCCTCTTTCGAATTTTATGAGAATACCGGTACTCCCGAATGTCCGGTTTTCGAGTTGGTCGAAGATGAGACATTCGGACTCCCTGAATTGACGCCTGTGATCACTTTTGCCGATATGGACGCCGACGGTGATCCCGATGCCTTTATCGGAAATCACTGCTTCTCTTCGTCGATCACATACCATGAGAATACGGGTAGCGCCAATGTCCCACAGTTTTCAGAAACGCCTACCCAAACGTTGAATGTGGCTCCCTGGGGGATCGGCTTCGCCATGTTGGCTATCGGCGATCTGGATGGCGATGGCGATTTCGACGCCCTGGTCAATGGATACCGGCCTGCCGTATTCAGATACCTTGAAAATATCGGCACTCCGGAATCTTTCGATTTTGCAGCCCCAGTCAGCAATCCTTTTGGTTTGAGCATTCCCCTTTCAAATTCTTCCGAATGGTCGCAATTTGTAGACATGGATTGCGATGGCGACCTGGATATCCTGAATGCCCACTGGCTGCAGGGAGGAACCCACAACAATTGGAGACTTTATTTCCATGAAAATATTGGAACTTCAACAGCTCCTGCTTTTGCCAATGGCATTTCCACCGAAAGACTTCTTATCCCCATGGCGCTTGGAGATATGGACGGCGATGGCGATCCGGATATGTTTAGCGATTCGTACTATTACGAGAATACCAGCATCACCGATTGCATATCCCTGCCCACCGCTTCATTCTCCATGATGCAAAATGGCTCGACCATAGAATTCACCAATAATTCTAACTGGCAGGAAACCGCTTGCAATCCGGTGGAATTTGAGTGGGACTTTGGGGACGGCAACACCAGCGATGAGGAAAATCCCGTACACACCTTCACGGCAAGCGGGGAATTCAGTGTTTGCCTTACGGTCAAGGACATTGCAGGAGACGCCCAATCATGTGCAACAATAGTAGATGTGAAGGAAACGAGGGGAAAGGGATTCTTCGCAGTTTATCCTAATCCGGCATCCGGGCAATTGACTGCACAATGGTCAGAAGAGGTTTCCTTTAAACCGTTCAGCATTGAAGTCGTCACGGCCCTGGGACAGGTTGTAAGCACTCAATCCGTTCATCCGATTGCCACCGGGAACGGCAGACTCCAACTTAACCTGAACGAGCTTTCGCCGGGGGTTTATTTCCTTCGAATTCAACAAAACGGCATGACCTATCAACAGGTTTTCATCAAGGAATAAGATGGTCATATTGAGCGCCGCTTTTTGCTGAAGGAGAACAACCCTAAAACTCCACCCCCTCCGGCGGATTATTCATCGTCCTCGCAATCTCCCGCAGGTTCATCCACCATTGTACTTTGGGACGCTGGTATTTTTCATCCACCAGCTCGGGCCATTGCGACATGCTCACGAACGTCACTTCCCTTTTTTGCATGCCGATAAAGGAAGCGGGCGTTTTGCCGGCCAGACTTTCCTGCACCAGGTACTCCAAACAGAGTTTGGCCAGGCGGATCGCCAGAATGCGGTCGTGCGGCGTAGGGTTACCGCCTTGCTGCAAATGCCCCAGGATGGCTTGCCTCACGTCAAACAGCGGACCTCCCTCCTCTTCAAAAAGCGCAGCCATAAACCGCGTATCGTACAGGTGGTTCGCTTTTTCATTCCTGATCATCAAACCCAGGCGCTTCCCTTTGGAAAAGCCCTCTACCAGATTTTCCAGGTCTTTGAGCAAGTCCTTGATGCCGACCCCTTCCTCATGCAGGTACACGCGCTCGGCGCCGGAGGCAATGCCGCTGACGAGCGCCAGGAAACCGCAGTATTTCCCCATGACCTCCACCACAAAGCACCTTTTGGAAGCCACCGCCGATTGCTTGATCTTGTCGATGACCTGTACGATGTTGTTCAATGCCGTATCCGACCCTACGCTGAGTTCCGATCCGGGCAGGTTGTTGTTGATCGTTGCCGGCAGGCAGACCATGGGGATATTGAATGCGGGAAAATCGCCCCGCCTTTTGTACATGTCGTAAATGGACTGATACCCCGTCCAGCCGCCGATCATCAGGATGGCGTCGATCTTGTGCTCCTCGATTTGCCGGGCGATGGCATAAAAGTCGGTACCGGTAGGAAATTTCCGGGTCGTGCCCAGTTCAGCTCCGCCAATGGTGGTCCAGCCGGCCACACTGCGCCAGTTCATCTCCCTGATATTGCCGTTGATCAGGCCCTGGAAGCCATCCTGTACGCCCAGCATGATATGGCCACCGTCCAACCCCAGGCGCACGGCAGTCAGCACGGCGGTATTCATGCCGGCAGCCGGCCCGCCGCCGTGCAGTACGGCGATTCTCAGGCGGCGCTGGCCGGGCTTGGGTTCGCTGGGCAGGGAGCGGATCATCACTTTCAGGGAGTCGTAGGCTTGCTCCATGACGTAGCCGCGCATCTTCATGGCCTCCGCGTACTGGCCGCTCTCGATCAATCCCTTTACATACTGGGTTTGTCTGACGCACTCCATCAGGGGAGCGGCGATGATTTCGTTTTCCTGAACGCCGATCAGCAAGGGTTCATCATCCGGCGAACTCGTCCGTATCTTATCGACGGCCGTATAGCCGAGGATGGTCGTCATATACCGGTCGTAGGCGCTTGGAGCGCCGCCCCGCTGCACGTGCCCCAGGATGGTGACCCGGCAATCTTCGCCCAGGCGTTCTTCCAGCACTTCCTTTACATAGTTACTGGAAATGACGTGGCCTTCGGTATCCCGGGCGCCTTCGGCCATGATCACGATGCTGTCGCGCCGGCCCGACTCCCTGCCGCTCTTGAGCAAGGCGCACATCTGATCTTCCCATTCCCCGGGTTTGGGCGGGATTTCAGGAATAAACACCCAGTCGGCGCTGCACGCCAATCCGGCCATCAGGGCCAGGTAGCCGCAATCGCGCCCCATCACCTTGACTACAAAAGTGCGCTGGTGGCTCGCCGCCGTACTGATAATGGCGTCAACGGCCTCCGTGATGCGGGTCAGGGCCGAATCCGCACCGATGGTCGTATCGGTGCCGTACATATCGTTGTCGATAGAGCCTACCAGTCCGGTAAAAAAGACAGCGCGGTGCTCTTCTGCCAGTTTGGCGTCGATCTCACCGGCTTCGACCAGGCTGGCGAGGTGCTCCGGCCATTCCTGGCGCAGCAGGTTGGCGCCGGTAAGACTGCCGTCGCCGCCGATCACGACCAGGGCGTCGATACCCAGGCTGACGAGGTTGAACACCGCTTTCCGGCGGCCTTCCGCCGTACGAAACTCATCGGACCGCGCAGACCCGATCTCCGTACCGCCTTTGTGCAGAATGCCCCCGACCGTCGACCACCCGGCCTTTTTGATGTGGTCGCCCCCGAGGATCATCCCCTTGTATCCTTCATATATGGTATAGACGTCGAATCCCTGACAGATGCCAGCCCTGACCACGGCCCTGACGGCGGCATTCATGCCCTGGGCGTCGCCGCCGCTGGTGAGTACCGCTATTGATTTCTTTGATGACATTGGAGTTATGTTTTCAACTACCGGCAAATATCGTAATTTGCGTAAGTGTTTACTACTTGAAAAGTAGGGAAAAGGACAAAAGTACCCCTTAAAACCAATCCAGCTATGAGCAATCTTCCTCTTGGCATTTGTATGCCGGCCCTCTCCTTCAGACTTGTGAAGTCCCTGATACTTAGTAGCCTCCTCCTTTGGGGTTTCTTCCATCCGGTAGCGGCGCAGATCACCATCACCAATTCGGTTTTTCCGGCGGCAGGCGATACCCTTCGTTATCTTTCCGGCAACCAGCCCGGGGCCATTAACCAGATATTCACGCCGCCCGGCGGCGGCCAGGTGTGGGATTTGAGCAACCTTCAGGCGGACCAATCCTGGAGCCAGATCATGCAAAACCCGCAAACGGGCTCGGCTGCTGCTTCCTTCCCCGCAGCATCGGTCATGTTCAATCCGTTAAACTCCAATTCCGAGGTTTATTGGCAGGTCACCGGTGATCAGGTCAAAGATCTGGGCTATTTTGGCCTGGACCCTTTGGGTTTGGGCCTGAATTTATTGTTTGTTAAGTCGCCGGGCTACGAAGTATCCTGGGCGCCGGCCGACTTCTTTGACATCAAACAAAGTAGTTCCAACGTATTAACCGCTTTTGATGCGCCGATTGCGCCACCTGTGTTACTAAACCTTGTTCCAACGGCCGATTCCTTCCGCATCCGGGTCACCTATCAACTGATTAGCACCATCGATGCCTACGGCACGCTGACCATACCCGGTGGGAATTTTGATGTGTTGCGGAAAAAACAAACCGAATACAAATCAACCGCTGTAGATGTAAAGGTGGCGCCTCTCGGGTGGATCGATATTTCAACCATAGGCGGACAGCAGATCCTCCCTTTGGGGACAGACACAATAACGACCTTTCATTTTCTGAACGATCAATCGAAGGAGCCCATTGCCATTTGCACCTTGAATACGGAGCAAAACCAGGTAACCGGTGTTCAGTACAAAGCCTTGTCTCCCCCCACCTCCACATTTTCGCCCCTGCTGAATACAGGGCTATCAACCTACCCCAATCCGGTTGAAAATATGCTGCATGTGCATTTCACCACCGATGAAAAGGGATCTTACCAATTGAGGCTCATAGGGCTGAACGGGCATTCCGTCCACGAGCAAACAGTAGAGGTCAATGATATTTCCATTCCGGTCTCTCACCTGCCGCCCGGCCTCTACGAACTGATCCTGCTGCGCGACGGGGTGGCGGTTGGGCGAGGCAGGGTGGTGAAAGCTGGCGGGTAGGGGTAGTTGTGATCCTGAAATTTCAAACCATCCTTATGGTTTCTCATGTTACATGCGTTAACATGAGCGGCCTGTCGTGTTAAAAAAAACTCATTTTTTTAACATGACAGGCTGCAATTGTTTAAATTTGGTCCATGATGAAACCTGAAATACCATACAACGATCTCCCCTTACTTCCACCTCCCAGGAAAGCGCTCGAAACCGTATCTGTGCTTCGGCAAGTAAGCAATACAGGAGCTGCGATTGGCGAACTCAAGGGCTTGGCCAACACTTTACCTAACCCCGATATCTTGCTGAATGCAGTAGTACTGCGGGAAGCAAGTGCCAGCTCTGAAATAGAAAATATCATCACAACACAAGATAAGCTTTACAAGGCCCTTTCATCAAAAGTCATCCAGGCAGATCCTGCTACCAAAGAAGTGCTTCGATACCGGGAAGCATTATTAACGGGCTATCACATCCTTCAAGAACGGGGATTTTTGAATACCAACGGTATTGTGCGAATCCAGCAAACATTGGAGGAGAACAGCGCGGGTATTCGTCGCCTGCCCGGCACTGCGCTCAAGAATGCCGCTACAGGAACGACCATCTATACGCCTCCCGATGACTATGACGCCATTTTGCGACTCATGAAAAATCTGGAGGACTACTTAAATGAGGGAGACGATCTGTCTCCTTTCATCAAGCTAGCTGTTCAGCATTACCAATTTGAGAGCATTCACCCATTCTATGATGGCAATGGACGCACGGGACGGATCATGAACGTCCTTTTTCTGGTAATGAAAAACCTGCTTAACAAGCCCATTTTGTATCTCAGCAAATACATCATTGACCATAAGTCAGATTATTACCGCTTGTTGCAATCGGTCCGAACAGATGGAACCTGGGAAGAATGGGTGCTTTTCCTGACGAAAGGAGTGGAGGAAACTGCCTTGGAAACCATCGAAAAGATAAACCATATCAATGCACTATTCGAAAAAGTACAGGAAAAGGCGAAGAAGGAAAAACCCAAAGTGTATTCAAAGGACCTGATCGAACTGCTTTTCGTTCAACCCTATTGCCGAATTGAATTGGTTTCGGATAAGTTGGGAATAACCCGGCAAACCAGTTCCCGCTATCTAAAAGAACTGGAGAGCATAGGCCTCCTGAAATCCCAAAATCTTGCAAAGGAGACGCTTTTTATTAATGAGGAATTGTTTGGGATTTTGAGGGAATAGTCAAGACTTGATCTGACAGTCAGCATTCAATCCCCTGTCCGCATTGACGACAACGATCCGAATGGGCGAGTGGATATTGGTCCCCACCAGCCTTTCCCGGCAGAAATGCCCTATATATTGAGGTTTTCCAGTCGCCAAATCAAGTGTTGACCAGAACATTTAAACAGTAGTCCGGCTGAAAAAACGTATGCTGCTAAAATTCCTCCATCACTTCATCAGAAGTATTACAAACTACAGAAAATCGATTACGGGGAAGTAGAGGGAAATGGAAGAGTGCTCATTTACTTAACGGACGGTGGATACGAATACGCTCAATATTCTTTGTGGGGTTGCATCCAGATGACAAAAGGAGAGCTATGGAATATCTCCGGAAGCATCGCCGTTCCCGTTGTCAATTCCTGCTGGACCAACCCGGGTAATTCTCCAATAATAAAAACGGCGAATGGGAAAACCCATGCAATAGGCCGGAACTTTTTCAACGCGAATTTGAAAGCGCATATCGAAAAATGTCCGTAGGGTAACACGACCTTTTGTATGCTCTATTTTAAAAAACATACCGAGACCAAAACGCCTCCTATTCGCCCCCTTTAAATCCATTGTAATGTTTTAATTCGCCGACTTCAGTTGACGGTCCCAACCCATTAATTATATGATTCATTCCTCCGTAAAGTCCGGCGAATGTGGAGATATGGGTGATTATTATGCCTGAATGGTCCGGGACTTCCATGGCGTTTTCCAACCTGACCTTATTGGAGATCGTTGGCTCACCACTAAAAAAACTGTAGATCCCCAGGCCATAGGCTTCATGATTTTGAACGTGATCCGCAACCTTATAAGAAGCATAGCCGGGCCTTCCGTTATCATTCCATACCTCATTGCTCGGTGGATGATAGGGGATTTCAGATTGATAAAAATAAGTTCTGCCATATTCTCCTTTCCAGAGCGTCTGGTAAGCTTGAAAGTGCTCGTTGAACAATCCGTAGATCGTTACATGATCCCCATTCACAACAAGGCCATGTTTATTTTGGCCGTCCATCCATTCCGTTCCTACACCGTGATCGGCTCGCCACAACCAAAAATGATCGCCAATCACATAATTGCTGTTGATGGTTATGGCTGTTTCTACTTGACCGACCACCGCACCTCCAACTCTGCAATAGATATCATGAAGAGAAATGGGATTTTCGGAATAGTCAGCATCAGAAATTGCTGACCCAATTTGAATAAGTGCCGGAGATGGCGCTGGCCCCGCATCTACCATAAAACCTGCTAATTTCACTCCGGGGATATCATGGGTAGCAACTGCAATCACTCCGTTTTGAGGAATGAGCGTTGGTAACCCAAGTCCCAGCATTACGGTATTGGCTTTTGTTATCGTAAGCGTTTCATCAATCTCGTAGATCCCGGGGGTAAAGAGAATATGCTTGCCATCAGCCAGGGCTTGATTAATAGAAGCCGCGTTATCTTGATCAGGATAAGCGATATGGAAAGAGTCCATCGGTAGTAGTTCGCCTTCCTCTTCACGATTCACCCAGGAAGGACCAGAAGTTTCCCGACGAAGTGCAGGAACAAATACAGCGTAATCTCCTGATTCCGTATAGGTGAGAAACGGTTTTTCACGAACTACAGGTGTTTTGCCAATGATGGTTGTTGGTTTATCAGGCCATTCATCATTCGGTGCGCCCTCCACACCAATAAATACTCTGTTCCAGTTTCCACCTTCCCACGACCCGATGCTTGAATTTCTAGTCATCCACTGTTGTCCGGATGTTAATCCTGCCCTACCTTCTACAAGAGAATTGGCAAGAACTCCACCACTGGCCCAACCGCCTTTATCAAAATTAATATCCCCCACAACATGCATGCGCCGGTATGGAGCGGCTTGTGATACTGCCCAATAAATCATTTCCCCATCCCTGGGCACAATTTTGAAATTCTCCGCACCACGCCAAAACATGGTGGTAACATTGTTCGCATTATTATGGCTACTGGTAGTTGTGACGGATTGTACCGCTCCGTTGATGGTTACATCTTCGGGATATCTTCCTAAACCTAGCGCCTGAACATAATAATCGACCGTGACATCCAGGTCATAGGTTCCCGGCTTGAATAGAAGGGCGTATCGCTCTGAGCCAAATTCATGATACTTCTGCTGCTCGTGTAACGCTTGAAGCGTCATCCTGATACTATCCAGATCCATGGAATCGTCAAATACGAGGACGTTTTTACCAAATATGGAGGAGGTGTATGGAGATGTATCTGGCTTATGATCATTGTTGGTTGAATCAGAACATCCGGTAGCAATACTCAGCAACAGTAAAAAAGTTAAGGCGCAGAGCAGGTGTTTGGAAGAGGAGATAGAATGCATGATGAAGTGGATAAATTCGTAAGTAATGCCCCCCGAAAACAGGGCAGTGATACATTCAACCCAAACAAAAAAAAGCCCACCCCAATCCATTGAAGTGAGCTTTTTCCCGAGTTGTGATCCCGACAGGATTGATTTTCAGCACTGATATTCAATCTTTTGTGAGCTGGATTTGATGATAGTAAGAATAAAGGTATGAAAAAAAAGGGGCTCCTATCGCTAGGAACCCCTTCTCTCCTGGTTCTCCCTCTTCAATCGAGAAGGAGATAAGCCCCGAGCACTCCACCAGCAATAATGAATGGTAAAGCTTTATCCTGGTCCTGGCTGGAGCTGTCGGGGGGAGTTGTGGAAGGTGGCGGGGTGCCTCCTCCAAACCAGTCATTTTCTTGTGGTCCCCAAGTTTCCGTTCCTATGCCCTGGGTTTGCTGCATAAACGCAGCGGCGCCGGATGGGTCTTTTGACTTGAGTAAGTAGATCAATCCGGCAGCGGCAGAAATGGCCGCTGCAATCGCGCCTACCAGCTTTGCGATGGCTACGATAAGAGCGACGGTAGCCGATACCGGTTCAACGCCGATCCCTACCCCATTGACCGCGGATCCCTGCGTAATTTTGGGGTTACTCCGGAGGAGATCAATTGAGTATTCCGGGGGCAATGGTTCCAGGCCGTTCAAAGCGTTGTGGCGCATCACGCCGTTACGCATCCACAGCCGGATATTTTCCCTTGATAACTTGCTTGACTGGCTCAGCAAATCCGTTCCAATCCGGTGGTTTATGGATTTGACTGTTACCACAGTTGGAGAGAGCGCCCGTTCCTTTTGGGTCAGGAATTCATAAAGAAGATGGTGGGAAGACTTCTCAAGATGATTGTTCAAAAGGCCTTTCATCTCGTTATCTTTCCTGCAGGTTTTGTAGGCTTCTAGCGTGGCCATGTTGTTGGTCTGGTAGTACTCTTGCATGAGGGGTTCACAATCCTCCAGGGGGATAAGCGGATTACTGATCCCTGCCCCTATTCCATTTTGCCGGCCGTAGATCATTTCCCCGTTGGCCGGGTTGATCATCCGGCGGGCCTTCTTGATTTCTCGGGCAACCTGGCCAACTTTTCCGGAGAGTATCCCGGTAGGAAGGCTGGCCAGGTGAAGTCCTTTGTGCAGCGTGTCTATCAGCACTCCCCTTGCCTTTTGTACCTCCCTGTCTTCGGGGTAGAAAGATGCAATGATGTTGAGCTGTTCAGCAAGCAGGGCAAGGCGGGTTTCCCCTTCCGTCCAGGCTGAATAATCGATGAGGTTCTGACCTGGCACGAGCTGTGACCGGTCCGGAATCTCGCTGTAATGAATCTGACGATTTTGAAATGCTATACCATTCATTTTGAACATTTTCTCCAAAAATAAACTGCAATTCATTGATTATCAAATAAAGGACATTTGTCAGAGCGATATTGGGGAATTAACAAACCTACTCCCCGATCAACGGCCCTTCCAGGCGCCGGAATGCCGGGTTGTCCTTCCCCTGGTGGATGTAGACCATAGTCATTTTGGGGTCATGGTGTCCCGCTTGTTGCATGAGATCGAGCAGGCCGATTTCCTGAGAATGGACCGTCAGGCCGGTATCTTTCCAGGAGTAGAAGGTAAGGCCTTTGGTATCTCCCAAAGTTTTTGCCGTGACCAGGTGGCGCAAGACAGCTTTGTGAGCTTTATAGAATTCATCTTGGCCCTGGGCTCTCCTGGAGTGGGGCGCCATGCCTGGGCCGAACAGATACCAGGATTCCTGAACATTGCCGAACCGGTCAGACAGGAATTGCCGGACCTTTTCCGGCAAAGTAACCAACCTCGGTTTATTCGTCTTGGAAATCTCTGCAGGGATCGCCAGCCGCCCGGCCTCAAGATCGATATCCCGGCGCCGGAGCTGCCGGATTTCGTTCGGACGGATGAAGCAATAATACTGGAGCAGGATTGCAGCAAACAGGCCGGGGTTTTCCCTTGCTGTATAGCTGGCCACGGCGGCCGCCTCTTTCTTTGAAAAGGTGCGGCGCTCCTTGGCCTCCGGTTTTACCTTCCTGACCTGCATCCAGGGGTTTACCTCTACGTAGCCGCGTTCAAGAAGGGAATTCCAGATAGATCGAAGAAGGGTGATGTTGTTGTTGTAGGTCCTCCCCCCTACCCTCCTTTTTAATCTGGCATGATCCAGGAACCGGATTGCATGGAACCGGGTGAAGGCCTTCGCCGGTAGAGCCTCCAGCCGTTCCGATTTCAACCAGGTGGAGAAGATTGAAATCAGGCTGGAATAGGAGTCATTGGTTGATTGGCTCTTACTCTGTGTTTTCAACTGCCTGGCTATCTTCATCGCTTCACGTAGTGGCGTAACTCCAAGCCCCGCATTCAGGGAACCGGCGAAGATGTACCCGCCCGCATTCAGGGAAATATCGATTTCGTTAATGATGGCTTTGGCCCTGGTGGCTCTCTGTGCCTTGCTTTCTATCCGATTGAGGGAAAATGTGTTCCTGAATCGCTGGAGCTCGCCCGTTGCCGGGTTTGTCTCATACCAAACGATATACCAGCCCTGGGCAGCTTTCACCAGGCGCGGGGGCAGATATGGAGGTGAGGTCTTTTTTTTCATGGCCGAGCTGTTTGATTTCGCTGCATTGGAGGTGTTTTCACCCCGTTATGCCGCATTGTGAAAAAATCCCCCTGCATTGGCGCTGCATTGGAGGGTTTTTGCTTTTTACAAATGATTGATTATTAATTTATTATGCGCCGCATTGGTCTAGTCTAAAGCATCATCATCTTTATACAAATCCATCTCTCTAAGTGCCTGGGGAGTAAAACGCCTACCCCTTAGTGGCTGGGGGTCCCTTGGGCCTTTTTTCGGGATATTTAACCAATCCCAGTTAATTTTCATATCCATAAAAGAGCCGGGAATTGCCCCTTTTATATGAATCTCCTCCTCCTCTTCTTCATGTGGAGGCCTTCCAGGAGATGCCCTCATTACAGATCTATGATCTACATAAGTTGAAGTTCCTGGAGGGTGTCTGGGATTGCCCGCCTCCCGATCGTCGCCCTCCTCCCCTTCTTCGTCCTCTTCTTCTACCAGGTCGATAGGCTTGGACCAGCTGGCTAACGTGAAGGAATCTTCTTTCATGCTGAAGGACATCAAGAGAAAAGATTCTTCGTCCTCCCTGCGCACCTTCGCCCAAGTTTTCAAAATCTGCTCGATGTTGATTTTTTCAATGTTCATAGGTCGTTGTTTAAGGGTTTGAAAATCAAAGTCTTTTTGTAAGCGTAGTTATTCAGGTTTTCATGTTCTTCAATCTTCTCAGTGCGCACACGCTCAATGATGACATTATCGAAGGTGCTTTGTGTCTCTCCGTACTTCCGGAGCTTTCGCCAGTCGAAAACGTAGTGTTTTCGGTACTTTTTAAACCAGGCCTTAACCTCTCTCTCCGTCCGGGCCTTCATTTGATATCCTCGAAAAATTACCAGGTACATGGCTATTGGTTTTGATGTTAAGAATTGTTTTTTCTTGTGACTTTTCGAAGGTGTCTCATTGCCCGCTTCGCTTCGTCGCGTCTCTTCATCTCCAATAACTCATCTGCCTTATCGAGCATCTTGAGTAATCCGAACGAGACGACGGCCAACACGCCAAGCACAGCGACACACAGCAGCAGGAAGAGAAAAATGAATGTTGCTTTCATGTCTCAATTTTTTTGCGGTTTGAAGTTCCATTTCTTCCCCGTCCTACCCTCCCAGGCGGCTATTCTGCATGCATCGCTGCAATACTTCGCCTTGCTGGAGTAATACACAAACTTTTCACCACAGTGAGCGCAGGTTTTTACCCTGTCGGTCAGCTCTACAACTTCCCTTTCTGTTACGGTCACAACCTCCCTTTCCGGCTCATACGATTCACCGTTATACGATTCATCGTTATACGATTCATCGTTATACGATTTATCGTTGTCCGGTTCTTTGTCGCGGTGGAAGCCAATCCGGCGGCGCTCTTTTTCGGCTTGATTGAGCGATGCAGGAGGGACGCCGACTCCACTAGTGCCGGTCAGGTAGGCCGATCCCGGAACGCTGGCCGACTTGGCGCCCTTGTAGTGGATCGCGGCCACTTCATACCGCAAGCGTTTAACCGTCCACAACAGGCCCAGCAGAAAAGCATCTGCCAGAGCGCCCAGGGCGCCCAGGATGTACCCGAAGTTCAGGCGCTGCCCGCTTTGCTTGGTCAATTTCTCCGTGTACGCCGAATCATCGGCCGCCTGGAGTGCGGTGATCCGCTCGATCAATGAGGCCTGAATCTTTTTCGCCTGGGTAATGCCCCTGGTGGCCTCGCTGGTCACTTTCCCCTTCCAGGTGGTCCGCTGCAGGCGGTCGATGGTGGCCTGTTGGTCGGCAAGTATCCGGTTCAGGCTATCAATTTGCGGGTTTGATTCCCGTGGGGGAGGGGTGGCCGTCTCTGTTATCAGCTGCTTTCCTCCCTGGTAGCTGGCAGTCATCGAAACGCCGATAAGTACCACCAGGGCAACTGCGGCCAGTGCGTTAAACTTTCCAGCCGTGAAATGGCCTTTGGCCAGGCTCCCGATCAAGCCGCGTTTCCCGACCTCGACGGCCAGCACAACGGACAGCATGAGCGCGCCCAGGATGAAAGCAATGTGCCGGGGGTAGCCTCCCAGCAGGAACACCACAAAAAAACCGGCTGTAATGGCTGAAATGAGGTTTGGGAGATAGGAGATCATTGACAGCGTTTTTACCTGCTTGCTGTTGGTCGCGGCCAGGCTCTTTTCAACGAACTCATCTTTGCACTGCTCGATGAAACGGCTTTCCTCCTCCTGGGCCAATTTTGAACGATCGTGAATGTTTTGCATATTGCACAAATTTTTGTTTTGAAAATTCCCCGCCTGGTTCGGTCTAACGTTGCCGGGTGGGGTTTTTTATTCCTCGCTTGTCGTCGGTCGGTTCGGCTCCCCTGGGGTGGGGTAGTGTCAAAAATATTTTTCTTGCAAAAACAGTGGGAACAGTGGGAACAGTGGGAACATTTTTTTGTATCGCTTTGAAATTCAGGTTTTTGCAAAAAAAAATCATGTTCCCACATGTTCCCAGTGCCTTTGAAGGATGACAGTAGGGGGGGAGTGGGAACGTAGTGGGAACATTTGCCAATTTCCAAAAGCCCGTTTTTATTGGCTTTCGCTTTGCAGGTGGGAACGTAGTGGGAACATAGTGGGAACATGAAATAATCTATTAATCAATTAGTTAAAAAATATCCTCCTCGTTGTTCCCAGTACTTTCGCCTAAAGCATCCATTTCAGAAAATTGGGAAACCATTTGGTAATCAAACTGGAGAACCCATGCACTCTTTTCCCCGCTAGTTCCCAGCCTCTTTTTAACTTGGTCCCTCCCTCCCTGTTGTCCTTTTGGCTTGATGAAGTAAGGCTGCTGCTTGAGGTATTTCATCAATGTTTCCCGGTCCACGGTTTGAATACCCTGCTTAGGTGCGAACTCTTCATATTTCGGGAAAACGGTGGAAGGAGCGAGGTAAAGGATATTGCCGTCGATCTTGAAATCCCTGGATAAAATTTTGCTCTCGCTCACCAGATAATTGAAGACCTGCCAAAACTGGTTTACCTCGGTGGTTCTGGCCTGGATAACCTCGTGCTCCATCATCTGCCGTTTGACCAGCTCGAGCACTTCTTCAAAGCTGAACGGGAAAGACCTCTGCCCGGCGATGATCTTAAACGGCGCCAGAATAACGGAAGCGTTCGACCTGGCGCGGTCGCTGATTGTCTGAAGCCTGGAATCTTCCTTGAAGCTCCTCAAAACCTCGCTGAACACTGCTTGGAAGTTCTTCTCAATGATTGGCCGGTCCTGGAGCAGTTCAAAAAGCACGGTTCCCAAGCCTTTTTCCTGCCATGAGGTCAACTCATCGTATTTGGTCTTATCGTCCCATGATTGTCTTGAAAATTCAAGAATGAAAACCCTTGAAAACAAAGCGTTTTCCTTTGTGGGCAACTCTTGACCGCCCATAAGAACCGAAGAAAGCACAGGTGACGAATGAGTTTTGTTATCATTGGTCATCAATGCCCTTTCGTAGCCTATGCCGTCATAGATCCCCTTGAGCATCTCAATCAGCTTTGAATCAATCTTGTTTTTGTACTCTTCAAATGAAATCAGGGCGTTACTATACTGCCCCATCTTCCGGGCAAAGCCTTTGGGAGAAGAGGCGCTCCCCAGTGCGATGGGCGTCTGAGGAATGCCGAACAGGGAAAGAAGCGCATCCCGGAGCGTAGTTTTGCCGGTTCCCCTGGGGCCGAACAGGTAGAGGATCGGGAAAGAGTTGACGTGCTGAAAAATGACATCCCGAAAGAGGGAAGCCACGGCAAAGCAAAGGGCAATCTTTCCGTTATCTCCGTAGACATCGCAGAACAGGCGGGACCATCCTTCCAGGGAGAGGGCAGAAGGGGCAAAACAAAACTTCCGGTCGTTGGTGTATTCCCCTCTGTCATCCTTATTGACCTCGCTCAATGCCGGAATGTAAAATACCCCCTTGGAGGTTTCGACGATCCCAAACCGGTTGATCTCGACAAAGGAATCTCCGTCAATCACCCCGTTACAGAAGGCGAAAAGCCCGGTTTCCGGCTGGAAACCAAGTAGCGGGATCTCCTGGGCTTCTTTCTCCTGGGAGTAAAGAACCTCTTTGAGCGTATTGAACTGCTGTTTGTTCCAGTTGGGTATAAAGTTTCCTTTTCCCTCAATCTCCGCCTCCAGCTCGGCGGGTTTGGTAATGCTCCTGACAGGAACATAAATCATTGCCTCCTGTCCGAACCGGTTTTTGATCCTCCATATCCGCTTTGGATTCTTCGAATCTTTGAGCAGGTATAGCGGATCTATTAAAAAGTTGCTGATAGGCTTTTCCGACCTATCGCCCCTCCAAATATACCCACCTTCCTCAATCGTTAAATTTGTTGGAGTACCATCCGGCAGCGTGATTTCCTTTGAAACATCGATTTCCGGAGTTTTCAAAGTCTTGATCTTCGGCGGCGCCGACCGGCCGGCAGCCGGCGCCCGGTGCAATGCTTTCAAGGCCTCATAATCAACCAAAACGCCATGATCTTTGCAGAGCTCGTAGAAAGAGGCAAGGGTTATTCCTCCTTTTGGCTGCTTGACCTTGCAGCGGTTAAACTCACTGTCGCACTCCTCCGGAGAGTAGGCGCGATGAAACCGGCTGACCTGGTGGAACATAGACCGGCCATCTTCCCCGAACTCCGACACCAGAGCACAGCCAATCTTAAACCATGCCTCAACGCCCTGGGTAATGTCCAAACCGTTCCTTTCCAGGCTGGAAATAAGGTTTTCAACCTTCTCCCGGTGGGAAAATTCGACCTTGTATTTCCCTTTCACCTGGTTCTCTGGCCTCTTGGCCGTCGGCGCTGCTGGGAGAGGAGCTCCCCCCGGCGCCGCGGCTTTGAAGACCTTACTATCAGGGTTGATGTAAAAATTTTTTGGCTCGACGTAGGTAAAGAACCAAATCCGGCTGATGTTGCTGGTGGTGGGATCAATAAACCCTTCCCCTCTGTCATCTTTTGGCCTCCCAATAGGAATGCGGAAAACGCCTGAAAGATGCTCGCAAATGGCCTGGTAGGCTTCTTTGTGACTGTCTGCCGTGGCATTGGTCCAAACCCCTATTCTAAGCCCTTCCCCGCTGGGACTGGGAAAGGCAACATGAATGAAAGAATCCTGCTTGCAATCGTGCAGGAAGTACCGCACCAGATCGGAAGACAGGCCGTCCAGGTCGAAGAACAACAGGGGGGAGTATTCCTCCAGGCCTTCAGTACTGGCATAGGAGAATTTCCCGGATGCAAACGCCGTAAGCCGCTTTTTTTCCCGGTTGTACGCTTCGGGGTCTTCCTGCTTCAATTTCTGAAGCATTTTTGCCGTTTCCTGGTTCTCCTGGCGGATCATCTCCAGGAGATCGGCGAAGGTTGCAACCTTAAAAGGCTTCTTGCCCGTAGCGCCTCTAAAAAGCGTTACCGGCGCCTTGGCTCGTATTGTGCTCAGTTGTTTGGTTTGAACCATGTCCATGGTTTTTGATTGAAAAAAAGGGGGCTTGCCCCTCTCAGGACAGCCCCCGAATCACTTACTTTCCTACACGTTCCCTCAACTCATTGATCCTGTCATCCATATAGTCAGCATAGTACAGCGCATAGAAGGCCTGGAGCTGGTTCAGGCGCTCCAGGTGATCCAGGACCTTCGGGCCGTTCATCTGGACAGGATCAATGCAGGATTGGGCAAAATTGAGCGCCTGGAAGAACTCCAGCGCATCGACGGGAAGTAAAACCGTCTCAAAGTGGTCTTTTGACTTGACCAGTTCGGGCAAAATTTGTAGATTTGCCATTGATTTTCAATTATTTGGTTAATAATGAAAGCGCCTCCGGCTGACACCGGGAGGCGCTTTTTTAATTCTGTACGGGTACTTCAAATTTTTTCAGGTCGTCAATAAGCTTGTCTTTACGGAAGAGGACGCGGGCGCCGATCTTGATATAGGTTACTTTGTTGGCTTCCATCCAGCGTTGAATAGTGGCCTCGCTTACCTTGCAAAATTCAGCTGCTTGTCTCTTGTTCAGCAGTTCAGATGATTCAGCAATTTCATTTTTTGCCATAGTTTCTTTAGTTTAACATTTATGAGTAACAGATTCGTACAAAAAAAAGCCCTGCCGGGTTTTGCAAATCTATGCACTGTTACCAAGAAATGCAAATTATGAGAAACTTTTTTCCACCATCACTTTTTTCACAATCTCGTCAATAATGGAAACATACTCAATAATATCCTCTAAATCAGGAGATAGAACCTCGGAAAATTCGGGAGTAATTCCCCATGTAATTCCCCCTTGGCCAAAAACGACATCCTTTTTTTTGTCGTTCAGGTAGTTGAAGAAGTCCGATCTTTCATTGTCAACAAGCCAAGAGTAAACGGTTCCAATTTTTGAAGGCGGGATGAATCCGTATCCCTCGTCTTTGTTGGCCCACCTGGTCTTTTCCCGGTAGAAATTAATGAATGAGGTATAGGCTGTATGAAGGCCTAACTTCCTTTTATCATCTGCGCTTAAGCCTGAAATTATTGGCTCTAACTTTTCCGGAGTAAATCCATTGTCTCCATTAACCTGGCTTTCCAGAACATCTACCCCAACCTGCTTTACCATGTTCCAGATGCTTTTTTCATAGGCTCTAAAGCGTTTAACGACCTCTTTCAATTCAATACTTTCCCCCTCTTCCTGGTAAATCAGTTCAACGGTTGATTTTAAGATCATTCTTTTTGAAAGAAGTTCCCACCAATGATCCCTCCACCAATGGGGAGTTGCCATATCTCCAAACTGTTCTACATCGCTTGAGAAGGGATTAAATACCTGTTCTGTACAGTAGATTTCCCGCCCTGCATAGTTAAGCATCGGGAGTTGGTTATTCTTCCGTAAAAAAGTCAACTTGCAGTAGACAGGCAAAAGCTCTTCACCGTCTTTTGACAGTCGAGATTTTACCCCTTTATGCAAGAAAAATTTGACCGTTATCTTGGGCTCTTTCACCATTCTACCTTTTTGAGTTCTTGTTCAATCACCTGGGTTCCAAGCTGTATGTAAATGTTCGTCATGTTGGGCGTGGAGTGCTGCAAAAGCTTCTGAATCACCGGTACCTTGACCTTGGTGGCCATGATGCTGGCAAAGGTACGCCGCGCAGCGTGTGAGCTCAACTTTACCTTTATCCCGGCTCGCTGCCCGATGATCTTCAACCCTCTGTTGAAATACTGATTGGTGATCTTGAACACCGGGTACCGCCTGGCCTCCTCCGAATCCTTCCACCTGGTTAAATCCCTGGTGTAGGCCTCAAGAATCTTTTCCGGCCTGCTGGCGCCCTCCAGGGAGGGAAACAGCATGTACAGCGGCAATTGCAGGGCCTTTTTGGTCTTTTGCGCCTGGAGCTCCAGTATCATGCCTTTTTCAGTGTGCCGCACCTGGTCAAGGCATACCCTTGAAACATCGGAGAATCGAAGACCTGTGTAGGACGCAAACAGGAAGATATCCCGGATCCGGCGCAAATGGTCTTCACCGGACGGGAATTCCATCCCTTCCAACCTGGTCAGCTCCTCCCCGATCAGGTAGGGCCGGTTCGGCTCTCCGCTGCGAAGCTGGAACGATTTGTAAGGGTTTTCGTCCAACCTCATCAAATCTTCCTTTATCGCCCGGTTCACCATCGACTTGATGCGGGTGTGATGCTTATAGATGGTGTTTTGACCAAGCCCCTTTTTTAAAAGAAAGCGGTCAAAGTCCCGGATAAAGGAGAAGGACAGCTCCTCAAAGTACACGTTCTTCCGGAACGCAGTGAGCTTGTTGAAGGTCTGCCGGTAATTCTTCCGGTTCTCCTCCCTCATCGGCTCTTTCTCCAGCTTGTGCCGGAAGAACTCCGAAAAGCTGGAGTGGTCCCGGTTGAGCTCTTCTTCCCGGAATTCATGCAGCCGATCGAGGGGAAAGAACCGGTACCGGTTTAACATCCTGGTCTCAAACTCCTCCAGGCTCCGGACAAACTGGAATACCTCATCATTTAGGGCCATCGAAAGCGGATGAGAAGACAAAACCCGCTTATTGCGATCGTCCCAGTGCTCCGGCTCGACATAAACCCCGGTCGAGAAATACCGTTCCTTTCCGTTCTGATAGGCTCTCACCTGCACCAAAGCCCGCCCATCCTTGGGAATTTGGCCTTTGCGATTGAATACCAATGAAAATTTGATTCTTTTCAGCTTACCCATGATACCGAAATTTACGTGAAAAAATGTCGGCAAGGCATTTCGGTACGAATCCGGGTACGAAAAATCAATCTTTTGGTACATTTTGGAGGGCTTTTGAAACAAGGGTGTTTACTCCCCTACCCTCTCTATCCCTCTGACTTTTCAGCGGGTTTGTTACGTATTGAAACATAATGATTCAAAAAGAATCATTGTCCTGTGATCCCGACAGGATTCGAACCTGTGACCGTCTGCTTAGCTTACCCCCTACGGCTTTCGCCGCCCCCGCCCATAGAACGGAGTTTGTGGTCTGGACTATCTCTTCGCCATCTCAGGCGTGCCGCGTATAGTCTCTACGGATCCCTCCCCTCCTACCCTCCCGCAAAACGGGATATTCAGAAGATCATCGGTTTCCTCGGGATTGCCCTACCCATCTTCCGACAGGCTTAGGTTTCCCCGATACAGCGGCATCCACTCGCAGGGTTCTGTTTCCCGCCGCGAGGCTCCTTTTACTCAAAGGCAGATGCTCTATCCAGCTGAGCTACGGGACCATTTTTCCCAAAAAGGCTCTTTCGCCCCTTTCGAGCCGCAAATATAAACCTTTTCATATTAGGGGAAAAGGTGAAAGGGTGAAAAGGTGAAAGAGAAGCCAAATTGGCAAAGCCAATTTGCATCATTTTCACCTCTTCACCCTTCACTCTTCACCCTTCACTCACTACACCATCAACTCCTCCATCTTCGGCTCTCCCTTATCCCGCTTGGCCAGCTCTTGTGCATCCACAGCAGCCAGGGCGGTCAGGTTGATGATCTGGGGAACGTCTACGCCGACGGGCAGAATCTGC